>CBDFNO010000001.1:0-6493 GCA_965250265.1 Flavobacteriaceae bacterium
CCTCACTGTCTTCAGACGTTATTGTATCTTTTTCAACTATAATAATATTATTTTGTAAAGCATTCTGCTTGTTAGAAAATAAAGGTTTTACACTTTTCCAAAATTTTTTGTTATCCTCAAATATTTGTAAGTCTAAATTATTATAGTATTTCCTTTTTTCTTTCCTTAGTAAATTTACACAAAAATTACGTTGTTTTCTGTACAAACTTTTATTCTTTTCATTAGGAGTTTTATTATATTGATTTTTCAATTTAGATCTATGCATGAAAGCTTTAGATAAGACCTTATTCATGAAAGGTGCATTGTTTCCCATTACCGTCTTAGACTTTTTTGGAGCGTGACAGTCAAAAACCTTCATAAAAATATGTTTGAATTCATCATACTGTATCGATTCCTTGTTGGTAACTTCAAGATTATTTAGCAGGTCGTTCCTAAACTCATTAAAATATTTGTACGACCGGTAATTTATTTTGATAGGTTTCTTCTTCTTAAAGTATGTTTTTAATACTGACACAGTCATTTTGTGATGGTCAGATACACCAGTTTCAATAGTCATAGAATTTTGGAAACTATTTTTCCTGTTAGTTAGCATGACATCAATAGAAGATGGATTATTGGCATTTTTGAAGCATGTAGGCCCAGTAATTAAATTTTGTAGGTCATACATTTCACAGAAATCCTTCATATGCTTTTCTGATGCAGAATAATTAAAATCCCCTAACATTAATATATTGTCATAATTCCCAAGCAGTTTATCCAATTCTTTGCTAACTTGGGTTAAAAAATAACTGATACTTTCTTTTGAGGGTTGTATCCCCCAATAAGAATCCACTTGTTGTTGCGTAAGTCAATTTCAACAAAAATCCCTTCTATGTCACCAGGTAATTTTTGCGTTTTTATTTCTTCACATGGAATATCATCCCTAATGTAAATCAATATTCCACCACCGTGAGAATTTCGATCTCTTCTGAAAGGTTTCGAGTATCACTCTATTATAAATTGACTTTCTGGAAATCTAGTTTATCCTTCACTAGTGATACAAGAGGTTCAAATTTATTTTCAATAAAATTGATGTTTAGGTGTCCAAAAATAAGTCTATCATTATTTTTAGATATGAGATTATTCAGAATACGCGTTGGCTCATCCTGTTTGACTACAATATTTATTGAGGCAAATAAATCTCTACACGGCGAGGTAATGGAAGTGAAATTCGTATTTCTACCGAGCGCCCACCCTCCTCACAAGATTTAGATTTTGTATCCTGTAGTTCAGTTCTTGACTCATTCTTATTTTGAAAAGTGGAATTTGTGTCTTCGTTCCTCCCTTCAACATGCCCCATTGAAGATGTATCACTAGTTCCAGAAAGATTCCTAGATAACGAACAAGGGTCACATGTATTTAATATGTCACACATTTATAATCTTTAAAAAATTATTCGCGAGCGCAACAGTTCCGTTATAATTTAAGTGAACGCCACTTCCGTTTAAATGTTTCTTAGGTACAATATTTAAATTATTTAAAAAAGCTAAACCGTATGTTGAACATTTTATTTTTAAAAAATTATTTACCTCTTTGACTTTTTTTCATATCATCGTTTCTGGCCAATATTCCACTTACAACAATATCATTCTGATCAGTTTTTATATCCAATGCTAATTTTATTATATCGTCCGATATTTCTTCCGATGATTTGTTAGATTTTAAATCGTTCGTGCCTGTATGTAGAATAACGAAGTCAGGGTTGTATTTCATCGTTGGATTCACGTAATCGTTCATACATTCGGTTGTCGCTCCAGGAAATGTTTTTATATAAATCTTTTCTCCTTGTTTCGTACAACGTCTCATCTTGTGTGATCTTTTTTCTTTTACAATTGAGTCGCCCAATATTGTTATCGATCTTTTTTTTTTCGTTTTATTTTCTCGGTCATTCTCGCTCTCGATATTTTCGTCATCCTGTATGCTTGCATCGCCGTTTGTATTTTCGTCATCCTGTATGCTTGCATCGCCGTTTGTATTTTCGTCATCCTGTATGCTTGCATCGCCGTTTGTATTTTCGTCATCCTGTATGCTTGCATCGCCGTTTGTATTTTTGTCATCCTGTATGCTTGCATCGCCATTTGTATTTTCGTCATCCTGTATGCTTGCATCGCCGTTTGTATTTTCGTCATCCTGTATGCTTGCATCGCCATTTGTATTTTTGTCATCCTGTATGCTTGCATCGCCGTTTGTATTTTCGTCATCCTGTATGCTTGCATCGCCATTTGTATTTTCGTCATCCTGTATGCTTGCATCGCCGTTTGTATTTTCAGCTAACACATCATATTGATTACTTGTATCAATATTAAAGTTCGAATTTGTTTGCGTTCTCGATGAATTCCGATTTGAATTAGTAACTTTGTCGACGTTTTCATCACTCAATTTTTTATCACTTGTGATATTTGCGACACTCCTTTTTCTTACATTACAACTTGCATTATTAAATGTATGCGCGTTTTGATTAAGTGACGCGTCACAATCTTTGATATTGTATCCTACATTACGATCGTTAATTAGCATTTTTATTATTGTATCTTTTGCCATTAGTTCTTTTTGTAAGAAGGTTATTTGTTCTTTTAATCCAAGACATAAATTAAATTTCCGACGGTAGGCGCAGCTCTAAAGTCGGAAATGTATTTCCTGCCGGTTTGGATGACAGCTAGTCGCCTGTTTTGCTATAAAAGGCGCCACCACGCTGGTCGAATTTCTTTTGCACATTGACCTGATACGGGAAAGTTTCCCCGATGCTTAAAGCCTGCAGTGTTTTTTGCGTGGGTGACCTCGTTTTTGCCGGGCGGCTTGTCATTTGTGCCCGAGTGACGTGATATTTGCTTAGCGGCGTGTTATTTGCCTCGTGGCGTGATATTTGCCTAGTGGCGTGATATATGCCTAGTGGCATGATAATTGCCTGGAGTGGCGCGATGTTTGCCTGGAGCGGCGCGATGTTTGCCTGGAGCGGCGCGATGTTTGCCTGGAGCGGCGCGATGTTTGCCTGGAGCGGCGCGATGTTTGCCTGGAGCGGCGCGATGTTTGCCTGGAGTGACGTGCTATTTGCCTGGAGTGGCGTGCTATTTGCCTGGAGTGGCGTGCTATTTGCCTGGAGTGGCGTGCTATTTGCCTGGAGTGGCGTGCTACTTAATGCCTGGAGTGGCTACTTAATGCCTGGAGTGGCTACTTAATGCCTGGAGTGGCTACTTAATGCCTGGAGTGGCTACTTAATGCCTGGAGTGGCTACTTAATGCCAGGAGTGGCTACTTAATGCCAGGAGTGGCTACTTAATGCCTGTTGTGGCAAACGAGATAACATTTTCCCAGGTTATCTGTTTTTTATTTTTATGTATATACTAATTATCTGTTCTTTCTTTTCATGCTGCCACGCACCACTGGTCGACGAGTACAAGGATGCGGTACGTTACCGTCTCCACGCAACGAATTGATTCTCGGTACACCCCTCCCGCTTCCGTGGCGGCTACGCTGTCGTATCATTGCCACGGCGGATTGATGGGACGGCATGGACAAGCAGTGGAAAAATCGACCATCTCTCGATCGAATCCTGTGGGAAAGGTTTTCCTCACCGAGAAGTCCGACTTTAATTCCGTACATGTCCCGAATTATGGATCAGCCGGATGGGGGCGAAGCTCGGGGGGTTTTTCAACCTACCTCCAATATTCAATCGAGAGATTCGTCGACAAGAGATTCTTGCCTTATATTATTTAATCGGTTCACGAAATGTAACCCGTATGCAGTCTCTCGTGCCGGAATACAGCTTTTCTCCGTACTTAATGTCTTCACTTTCTTCTTATTTCTTTCTTCTGGGTGTGATTATCATATCTAATTTGGTGCCGGATGGCTTGTAGGGGTGTATCCCAGGTGTGAAAAAATGGACCAGTGTGCTTGTCTTGTGCTTATGTAATACGGGGTTCCGTATGGTATGTATCGGCTACATCCCTAGGGGAAGTAGAATAGGTAGGAATTCATCATTATTATGAGGTGATTCGTTATTTAGTTCAGAGTTTCTAGTTGATGATTTCAACTTTAACGCATTCTGCACCTCACCCTTAATTACGTTTTTAACCGTGTCAAAAAAAATTGTGTTAATAAAATTTTCGAGATTAGTGATTTCATTTTCGTCGACTTTTTCGAAGGGTGTTTGTGTACTTGAGGAAGCGAGCTCGGATGAAATATTTATTTCTCCAATTATACTAAATGATTCTTTCCCGTTTACACCAATATCTGTGATAATGTTTTCGCCGGCCATTTTGTCCATGATATCTTTTAATTCATCCATCTCCATTTTATTTTCCTCCCTATTAGCAAATGAAAGAATACTTTGGTAACATGGACGATTTCGATCTTTTTTTATTCGTTTAATTAATCTTAATATTTTTGTCACTTGTTCATCTGTATTCGCTTCCTCGGAACCCAAATTCATATTTTTTAAAAAACAAACAAAAAAAACAACAACAGAAAAAACAAATAAACGAAGGTTGTCAAAAGCGAAGTCAAAAAATGAAGTAAAAATAAAACATGTATGTACACTAAAAACGTGGTTATAAAATGTCAGTTAAAAAGCTTAAAGGTTAAAAACAAGATATATACATATTTACAAAATAGTTCATTGAGAAGATAAAATTACTTCCGTTTCACCCCAATCAGTGTATATATATTTCTTGTCTTTGATTTTGAAGAGCGTGACCGTTGACTACGAGAGAGAGAGAGATTAGATTAGATCATTTAGTTTCAGTTGATACAATGATACAAGATCGTGGTAGATCGTTCGTCAAAATATAATGAACGTTCTAATTAAGTTCAACTTCTACTCAACAATAAAGTTAATATAAATAAATAAATGAATAAATAAATAACAAAGCAAAAAAACAAAAACAAACAAACAAACAAAAAAACAGAAAAATAAAAAATAAATAAACAAGCAGGCAAGCATAAAATATACAAAAACAAAAATACAAACTGGTTTACAAGTAACCTAAAGAAGGTATAAATTTCTTGCAAAGTCTGCATGTGCAGCCCACGGGTTTCCATATCTTTATTTTATTTTTGTATTCCTTTAATGTTTTGGGATTCTTTATATCATTTGGCACGTATTTCCAAATTTGTGGACCGCGATAGGAAATTGTTTCAGTCCCATATAGAGCAGTACGAACGTTCCCTGTTTCCCACACCTTTTCATTTCTGAAAACGTATGGTGCTGAGAATTTAGAAAATATATTAGACACGATTTTTGGCGACAAATTGTTTTTGACTTTATACATTAAAGTAGCAAGCTTCTGGAGATTTCGTTCATGCATAGTATATGATTCGCTCTTAACAAGAAGATCCGAGTATGAGGAGATGTCATCGTCTAGTGCTATCCTAAGCGCTCGTCCATGCAGTTTATTTATTTTATTGTTTAAAGTGCGGTTGTGCATTATCCAAATAAGGGGACAATAATTAAATTCATTTTCGATAAATGTTTGCATGATAAGCTTGATTTTCTTACTGTCCATGTATTTTGCATGTATTTTATTACTTATTTTTTTGCACATTTTGGTAACGTGATCTTTGAAAGCTAACTTACTGTCTAGCGTTATACCTAATAATTTCACACTTATAGATGATTTAATCACTTCATTACCGACTTTAGCCGAGACTGGATTGCTATTTGTTACCAGCAATTTGTTTTTATCATCGTTTGAACTTAAATAGTTAGATTTAAACCAGTTGTTCAAAGTATTTATATCTATTTCAAGATTGCTTATTAATATTTCTGAGCTTTCATTTGTTAAATATGGCGTGTTGTCATCAGCATAATTTGCAATGCTTGCATTATCAATAAAGTAGAAAAGGTCGTTTATGTATATATTAAATAGAAGTGGTCCCAATATGGACCCCTGTGGCACTCCTGATTTAATTTCCTTTCAGGAGCTGAATTCATTATTGATTTTTACACATTGCTTTCTGTTGTCATAGTAATTTAATAAAAGTTTCAAAACACTATCGTCAAAGGTATACGCATTTAATTTAGCAATTAATAACTCATGGTTTAGGGAGTCAAACGCTTTAGATAGATCGGTGAGCATCGCACCAGCATTTTCCTTTTTATCCAGAACCTTTTCCACGTTTCGACCATAACTAAAAGGCAGTCTTGTGTACTATGTCCTTTTCTAAACCCGCAGAGGTAGGGTGATAGAAATTTGTCGATAAAACTGTGAATTTGAGCATATAACATTTTTTCAAATAGCTTAGAAATACATGGAAGTACACTTACCGGACGATAATTATTTTTATTTGTTGTCTCCTTTTTATGAGCAGGGGTTACTTCTGCTAATTTTAGGGAATTGGGAAAAATATTATTTTCAATCGAACCATTCAATGAGTTAGTGAGGTATGGAGAGATAATATCATTACAGCCTTTGATTATGTTTATAGGAATATCATTAAACGGAATGGCTTTATTAGGA
>CBDFNO010000002.1:0-2784 GCA_965250265.1 Flavobacteriaceae bacterium
ATACGGCAACGAGAGGCCATTGGTGTCATGCAGATGCAGGAAATGGAATGGATGTCGTTGGATGTCATTGAATACGACGACTTAGAAGGTATTCCTGTTGTTAACGATTCTGAGGTCGGGACCCCTTTATTTAACCCTTCAACAGAGAATTTAGACGACTCAGGTGATAGGGAAGAAGATAGTGAGACAAAGGGTTGAGACATTAACTGATAATACCTTTTATTTTTGTCATTAAATTTTGCTTAGAATGGCGAGTGCTTCTGACAGTGACACGTTTGGTACGAGTTACGAGACCCGTAAGCTCAGAGGAACATTTCCCAGCAAGCTGAGGATAGCAACATTCCTCCTATGTGATTGGGCTTGCAAATCAGCAGAAAGTCCACAGCCTACTAAGCTGACTACCCGTTTCTGCACTCGATCTAGCAGATCAAGCCCATGGGACCTTGGAGCACCACCCCAGATATGGAAACAGTACTCCATACATGACCGAATGGTAGATTTGTACAGATACAAGATGGATTCAGGAGTAAGGAAACGCTGGGCATATATAAGGAGCCCACTTTTCTTGAAGCAGCTTTGGCAATATATATGGCTTCTGTAATATACGTCTGCACAGTGCACAGCGGTTATATTTTACAGGAGCTCTGTAATAGCTAAACATATGACGTAATACTTCACTCGACATATCATAATACAATGGTACGACATTAGACATTAATCGGTACCTTCGGGATTTATCATTACGGCTATTGTATTATGACGATATTGGTAATAACATTAAACTTTGGCACAGTTAATATGCCGATATACCTGAGTGGATATACGTATCCGTTAGCAATGGGCCTTTAGGCCAGGACAATGTATTATAGTTACTTAATCAATTGTATTATATATTAGGGTTTCGTGTTAAATTGTGGTCAGTTGTAATAAGAGAATGGTTAAGAAATGTCCGTGTTTCCTGATGAACATTTATTCCATATATTGATCCATGGTAGTACTGTTTATAACTCGGTTTGCAACAAACTAATTTTAATTGAAACCATTACCTACATACGTAACACAGGACGTTTCACTAAATTGGAAGCCTTTAGGTGAATTATCTTTTATCCATTTCCTCCCTAACCCCGTGCAAATGCATACCATTAAACTCATATCTAGTTGATTTATTTTTATTATCTTGTAATACTGTTTAATGTTTCATTATATATGTTTTAGAAGTGTTTGCCGTATCTTCAGTAGGCCATGTTGTAATACTGTTTTATGTTTCATTATATATGTTTTTGTTCGTATTTTGAGGTGTTTGCAATTTGACACACGGTGAAGCCCGTAAAGGGATCATCGACAGTTGCAAACACCTCCCTTGTAGACATGTAGGTTTTTATCATTTAAAGAAAGAAGAAAAAAAAAGCAAACGGAAACTTGTCTCTTCTGGCAACTCAATGCCATTCATCTCCACCGGCACCAAAAGAGGGTCTATATGGCGACTGAAAGAAACAGTTTCGTTTTAGTGGCATTGAATATCACAAGCCATCTGTCACCCCATTCCACAATACTACGCAGGTCTAACTCAAGTTCACCAGCAGATTCCCCCTTCTCAAAAAAACCCAGACATACCAAGGCTGGAATAGAGAATGGTGTCATCTGCATAGATCCATATTCTTGATAGAACCTCATCGGGAAGATCATTAATAAAAACCAGGAATACGGTTGGATCCAAAACTGATCCCTGAGAAACCCTAGCATTGGTGATATAAAGAGGTGAAGACTGGCCACCAAGAACAACTTTCAATGAACTTTCCTGCAAAAAAGATTCCAGGATGCACAGGATGGGGCCAACAACACCATAAGCTTTTAGCTGTTAGCTTGTGGATCAATCCGGCATGCCAAACCTTATCGAATGCCTTCGAGATATCAAGTGCAATAGCCCTCATCTCTCTACTTGCATCCCAAGAATTGTAAATACCCTCACTGAGAACAGTCAGGCTGTCAGCAGTGGACCGAGAAGCAAGAAAACCATACTGAAGGTCAGAGGAAAGGCCAGTGATGTTAAGATGTTCATTCAAGCCACCATGAATAAAATGAATCAAAGATCTTACTACACTAACAATAGGAACAAGGCTTATTACGATACTTTACCAGAGTAAATACGGTATAAGCCCCCCCCCCCCCCCCGAAAACAAGCCCACCAAGAAAGTCTTAAGAGCATATATAAGCCCAGGTTTTATTTTCGGCGGTTTACGGTACATCAAAAATGAATTAGTGCTAAATTCGAATACAATAGAATTTGAATTAGAATTTGAAAAGATCAATGCAATGGTTTCATTAGGAAGAAACTTCAATGCAAAGGACGTGTAAGCAAGTGACGCCAGAAATATGGAAAAGCATTAGTTGTGTAACCCCATGAAAATAGCACGGGCAATTGATATCAAGCCCGCTCATTTTCAACTTGAAGGTCTCATAAGAGACCACCATATTTACTGGGACATAAATAGACACCATATGTGGTCGAACAACTTGAGTACACGAAAATCAGTTCGACCCTGGGCATATATCTGGAGATTTTTCAAAGTATTATAATTACGCCGAGAAAACAAGTGTCAAAATGGGATCCAGGGTCTTCAATAGACAGGCGTTGGCCTTTACCTATAATTTTCTGAAAATCCTCGTTGCATGCCATTATTACAGTCAAACGGCTAATTGATTTTCTTACTAAATTCCTGGCTACCCACTTATTCCACACCGCCCATTTATTAACCTTTTTCACATTGCAATGACTTCTTTCAT
>CBDFNO010000003.1:0-3869 GCA_965250265.1 Flavobacteriaceae bacterium
CCCCACAAATTATCTAGCATTTATGTGTAGACTTTTCTGTGTTCTGGGTTAGCTAAAAGTGAATATGAAATGGGAAGTGAGGGATATAGGTAAAATATATAATTGATGACGTCATCGTTTAATGTGACAACCATAATCCAGGATAAAAACAGATTTCATCTTTGATTTCCACGCCTTGGTTAGGTGCCAATTTGTATGTTTCTAAAGTATACCTCTGTGTCTGTTTTGAGGATTTAGTCTTGTGACCTAAATTATTTTCCCTATGGTAGGGCATAGGATGGTTATATGATTAAACTTCTTTGGACAAAATCCTCGCAGATATTATTTTCAAAAGTCGGTAATTATTATCTTAAACGAAACGCTCAAAATTAAGTCCAAAATACCGACATTTAATCCAACCCTCATTAATACGTAGACCATAAATATTTATGGGAATCCCTATGCTATTGCTTATAAAATGGTTTATATGAAAAAATCGCCTGTACTTACTTGTTTTAACCCTTCTTTAAATCTTCTAACCAAAAATCAATCGGGTTTCCATCCTGGTGATTCTACAACCAACCAACTATTATATCTTCTTGATGAAATCCATCAGGCCTTTGATAGTACAAAATCCTTTGAAGTTAGAGCAGTTTTTCTTGAAATTTTCAAAAGCTATTGACAAGGTATGGCATGATGGGTTAATCTTCAAACTGGAACAAAATGGTATCTCGGGGAACATACTAAAACTTTTTCAAAATTATCTAAGTAATAGAAAACAACGGGTGGTCCTAAATGGTTCTTATTCCGATTTTTCTAGTGTCGAATCTGGTGTGCCTCAAGGCTCTGTTTTGGTCCTCTACTATTCCTTATTTACATCAACGATCTGGAAAGAAATATAAAATCTAATGTCAAGTTTTTGCAAGATGTAAGTGTGTGTAAGTGTCTAAGTGTGTAAGTGTGTGTGTGTGTGTGTGTGTGTGTGTGTGTGTGTGTGTGTGTGTGTGTGTGTAGTGTGTGTGTGTGTGTGTGTGTGTGGTGTGTGTGTGTGTGTGTGTGTGAGAGAATCTGTGTGTGTGTCCTCTGTCATGTGTCAAGTGATACGCGTGTGTGCTAGCGAGAGACTGTGTGTGTGTCGTATAAATGTGTGTGTGTGTGTGTGTGTGCCTCAGTGTGTGTACAGATTAAGGATGTGTAAGTTTCTGTCTGTCTGTCTCTGTTTAGCTGTTTTTAGTGTGTAGAAGCACTGTCTCCGTATGCTGTGAGAGTCTGCCTGTGTGTGTGCGTGCAGTAATGTCCCAGATGAGGACTCTGCTAGCTTCAGTGCCGTGCAACAATCTGAAAAGCTCTGTGTGTGTCAAGTGCGTGTGTGTATGTGAAGCTCCTGTGTGAGTGTGTGCATGTCTGTCCCACTCTGACCTAGTGTGCCGCACAATGTAATGTGCATATGTAATCGAAAGTCTGCGATGTGTGGGTCTCTGCAGTTAACGAATGTGTGAAAAGTGTCACAAACACAAAATGTGTTTGTAAGTGTGTGTGCAAAAACGTATACAAATATGAATGAATGTGTGTGTGTGTGTACGCCCGTGTGTGTGTAAAATGTAAACTGTGAAACTGTGTCCAACTGCAGCGCGTGTGCTGTGTATGTATGTATGTGTGTGTGCGTGTGTGTAATATAGTAGTGCGCCACAGAATATGGTTTAATGTGATAATCTGTTAATCGCAATAAATAATCGCAATCACAATATCGTGTGTTTGGGGGGGGGGGTGCAGTCCTACTCTGTACCTGTTAGTCCAGCGAGGACAGTTTGTGAGCCGGAACGTGTCAATCTGTGGCGTGTGAGTGCTTCTGTGTGGATGTATGCGTGTATCGCATTGCAGTTTGCCGGCCACCGCAGCGGACGTGGACACGCCATGGCGCTTAGAACCCGATTTTGAGAGGCGAGGGTGTTGTGTTTTTGTTAGTGTGGATCATGCCACCATTGAGATGTATCCTACATCCCTCTGTAATTGCAGCAATGCCTAAAGAATACGTCCCCCGCTTTGGTTTTGTCCAGTACGCTGGCAACGTATATTTGAAAGATGCCGGTGTCATATGTTATGAGTCGGTCAGACAGGGAAAACTGTCATACGACCTTGGTTTCAGCAAAGCCCCCCCGGCCAGCGTTCCCTTGCTCGGTGGATTTCAGAAATCCATATTAATCCTATGGACCGAAATCAACTTTATAATCAGAGTGCAACCGATGCGTTTGCTATAGATGGAGCTTCGATCCTCAAAGTACGTACTGAGGAGAACCGGCACCCCCCCCCCCCCCCCCCCCCCCCCCCCACACACACACACACACGCACACACACACACACACACACACAGCCACACACCCACTCATCCACACTCAACCACACCCACCCACACCCGCGCACCCACACACGAACACACCCACACACATGCCCATACACCCACACAAGCACACACACCCACCCACACGCACACGCACACATGAATGGCTGGCCACTTGATTTCGAGGACACCCGTCTATTAGGGAATCTAGCAATCCTTGTTTATAGACGCTCGCTCATGCACAGTTATTGTTTTTACACAACACCCACAAAGCCAACTTGTGGTTTATACTGTACCTATTACCGAGCAGCCAGTAATTTCAGTTTCTGAGAATGAGTGTTATATCAGTGTGATCAAGAGTTGAACAAGACTGATACACTGAAGCCCTCGTTCAAGATAACTTGTGACATCTTGCTAGCTCACCAATGATGGACTTCCGAACGGTTTCCATCTTCCCAATTTCCCTCATATGGTCTACGTGAACTCATGGCATATGTTTTTCAGATACTTGCCAATGGTGCCGGGAATATAGTGTTGTGGTAATCATTATGAAAATTTCACGGCCTCGACCGGGATTCAAACCGCGATCGCTGCAGTGAAAAACTGCTAACAACTACACCACAAGCCCATACACACGCACGCACTGACGCACGCACGGACGGGCGCACGGACGGACGGACGGACGCACGCGCGGACAGACGCACCGACGCATGGACGGACTCACTGATGCACGCACGTCCGCATTGACGCACGCACGGAGGACGGACGGACGGAAGCACGGACGGGCCGACGGATGGACGTACGAAAGCAATGACGCACGAATGGATGCACGCACCGACGTACGGACGCACGGCGGACGGACGCCGGACGGACTGACGGACGGACGCACGCACGCACACACGGATGGAAGCACGCACGCACGCACACACGGATGGAAGCACGCACGCACGCACAAACGCACGCAACGGACGCGAGCATGGACGGATGCACGGACGAATGGTCGAACGGACGCACGCACCGACGGACGCACGGATGGACGCACGGATGGACGGACGCACGGATTTTACATCGCTCGATACAGGAAAGAACCATGCAAATAAGCAGGTTCGCTTAAAATTTACATATATATAAATATATATAACAACTAAAACCGAACAGTAAAAAGTTTATTAACCTACATATAGATTAGTAAATATAAAATTATATAAAACCTATACACCTGGTAAGAAAATCGGACACAGTTTACAAGGACATTTTAAAGGAATTCAAGTTTTGATATTTCCTTTAAAAAGGCTCCGAGTTGCAGAGTTTTTATGCTGCCAGGTAGAATGTTCCATATTTTAGGTCCAAATGACGTTAATGTTTCAAGTCCATGGGTGTTTCTGTGACTGAAGCACTGTCCATTTTAGCAATGACGACTTCTTCATTGTAAACACAAAGAAGTAAATGGCATTTAGGCTCGTTAAGTTTCATATAGTTGTTTGTAAACCAATCGATAACTAAAGTGACAGACGGCTCTAATTTATTTACTAGGTCATTTAGAAAATATCGC
>CBDFNO010000004.1:0-11648 GCA_965250265.1 Flavobacteriaceae bacterium
GTTTCAATCTTATTGAAAAACTTGTTATCATATAGTATGTATCGCTCTTTAACTCCAGAGCTATTTATAATATTTTTTGCTACTGCATTATTAATATCAGGACATTCCTGAATAATAAAATTTCTAAACAAACCAATTTTATCTAAAATATTATCTACGGCAATCTGAGCCTCTACATCACTTGAAAAACTGAGTGCTGCACAATGATCATTTATCTCTTCTACTGTTTGGTAATTTTGGGAATTAACAACTTGTGTTAGAATGAATAACATGATCAATAATTTTATTTCATAATTTTTGTTTTACCAAGTTTCTCCTATTTTAGTTAAATATTTCTGCGCCTCTTTATGTCCTTGTTTTGCTGCTTTTTTTATACCAAAACAAAGATTTTTTTACACTTACTTCAACACCATCTCCATTATTGTAAAGTACTCCCAAATTATATTGGGAAGAGACATCATTCTGTTCTGCTAATTTCTTCCACCAGTTTGCTGCTTGGGTTAAATCTTTAGTAACACCTTCTCCACTGTAGTAACAGTGTCCAAATGATATTGCCGAATAAATTTTTCCCTGCAATGCTGCCTTTTTAAACAGTAAAATGCTTTTTTGTAATCCTTGCTTATACCATCTCCTCGATAATATATCTTTCCTAGTGTTTCTTGTGCGAAGTCGTCACCTTGTTCGCCTAATTTTTCATACCAATAAATTGCCTTATTAATATTTTTAGGAACATCTTTTCCAAAGTAATATAACCCTCCTAAATAAAGTTGTGCTATGTTGTCTCCTTGTTCGCCTAACTTTTCATACCAATAAATTACCTTATTAATATCAATCTCCTGTATTTCATTACCTTTCTTATAAATTTCTGCCAAATCACGTTGAGCATCAAGCTCTCCTTGTTCGCCTGCTTTTGTATACCAATAGATAGCCTTATGCAGATCCACCCCTTCATTTGTCTCTCCTGATTCATACAAACCACCCAACTCATACTGTGCAAGTGCATACTCTTGCTCTGCTGACTTTCGATACCAATATTCTGCTTTTTTATAATCTTTCTCAAAGCCTTCGTCTCCAAAATAATATGCTTCTCCCTAAAACACACTGAAGTTGTGCTATTCTATCAGAACCTCCTCCTCCTTCTGCTGCTTTTGTAATTAATTCAATTGCTTTGTTTAAGTCTTTTTTCACTCCTAAACCTTGAGCGTATAAAGCACCTAATCCTGCATTTGCCAAGACATCTCCTTGATTAGCAGATTTTGTAAACCAATCAAAAGCTAGTTTATAATTTGGCTCTATAGAAACCCCCTTCCATATACAAATAACCCAATACTCTTTGCCCTTTTGAATCTCCTCTATTTGCAGCCTTTTTTATCCAATACAGCCCTTCTTTTATATTCTTTTCTACACCAGTACCATTTAAATACATTTGGCCAATTATTGTCTGACAGACTAATATTCCTTTTTCTTCCGAAGCAATATAATTAGATAAAGCTTTTTTATAATCTTGTTTTACACCATGTCCACGATAATAAAGTTGTCCCAAAAAGGCTTGCCCTTTTCCACTTCCATTATTGCTTGCTTTATTGGCCCAATAAAAACACTTTTTCATAATCTTCAGTAACATATTCTCCTGAAGAATATATACGTCCTAACTCTAATTGCGCATCTATATAATCTTGTTTTGCTGCTTTCAAATACCAATCTATAGCATCCTTATAATCTTGCTCAACTCCCAAGCCATAATAATACATCTCTGCAATTTGGTTTTGAGCCAAGGCTAAATTATGATTTGCTGCTTTTAAATACCAATTAAACGATGTATTGAGGTTTTTTTCAACTCCAAGCCCATTATAATACATACCTCCTAAATTGCTTTGAGCATATTTTTCCTCCTGTGATGCGGCTTTGCGGTACCATTTTTCGGCTTCATTATAGTCTTGAGTAACGCCATAACCCTTTTGATACATATAACCTAGATAAGTTTGAGCATTAACATAATCGTTTTTTATGGCTTTTTTATACCAGTAAATTGCTTTTTTATAGTCTTTATCTGTCCCTAAACCATTCATAAGCATATATCCTAAGTTTGCTTGCCCTTTAGCGTAGCCGCTCTTTGCCGCTTTTTCATACCAATAAACTGCTTCAGACATATCTTCTTTTACACCTTTTCCAGATTCATATTTATAACCTAAATTTACTTGAGCATATACATCACCATTAGTTGCTTTTCTGAACAAATCTTCAATTAACGGGTCTGTTTTTCCTGAACTAGCGATTCCTTTGTCCCAGCCTCTTTTTATTTTGCTTAACCTATCTATTTTTGCAGGATGTGTTGTTGTTGCTTTGTCATAGCTTAAAGTTTGTACAGCACTTTGAGCTTCAATAAGAGTAGCGCCCATTTTAGCCAATATTAATCCACTAAAATAATCTGCATCTAATTCAAACTCGTGATTGCTACCTTCGTTATTCAATGCGTGTCCGTTTAAATGATGTCCTATTTCGTGTGCCAAAATACTTATGGCAGCCCAATCATTTTGTGCTTTTAAATCTATTCTTTTAAAAAAATCGTTATCATATAAGATATAACGTATCATTCTTCCCGAACTATTTTTTATGTTTTTAGCAATAGCATTATTAATATTTGGGCATTCTTGAAGTTTAAAATTTTTCTGTAAACCTATAATTTCCATAATCTTGTCAACCGTCAGTTCTGCATCTTCATTGGCTGCAAAACCAAGTGTTGCACAAGCCGTGTTTACCTCTTCTACTGTTTGGAAGTTTTGGGCTACTGTATATTGTATTACAAACAACATTGCTAATAATGTTAGTCTTATTTTCATAATTAGTCGTTTATTTCAAACTCTTTTTTATCAATTTCTTCATTTATACTTATTTCAGAATATTCAAGTGTCACATTTGAAGTACTAGCATCAGATTCTGCTTTCATTTGAACTTTAAAAGGCATAAGCACTCCATCAATATCTTTATAATCTACAAATATCATGTCCATTTTTGTAGTTGTTTTTGAGTCTTTCAAATACTTTGAATTCTTTAGATAATCAGTATCTGAATCAGTAATAGTTTTAGTCAAAACAAGCAATCCAGATTCAACACTATAAAAACTAATTGTTGATATGTTAATCTTTATAATTGCAGCTTCGGTTTTTGTAGATGTAATACTAACTGGAAATTCGACTTTATAACAACTAACTCCCTCTACTTCCTCAACACCTAACAACTTAATGACATCATTCCTGACCAACATTGAATATTCATTTATAAAACTTGCTTGTTTTTTTGCATCGAAATTAGTTAAGAACTTCCATTTTCCTTTCTTTTTTGTCTTTGTATAAGATTTTCCATCTAATTTTAATGAATAATGATTACTACTTCCATTAAAATTCATTTCTGTCCTATATTTATTTGGTGTTAAATAAATTAAACTCATTTTCATTTTATTAGAAGTACTATAATCCTTGTTGTATATAACACTTTTAGAAGTCACAATTACATTTTGTTTTAATGTTCTTATGCCTATTATTTTTTCTTGACCTCCAATGGCATCAATATATTTTGCTAATACTTGTTGTCCTGTAATACCGTCAATCTCTGTTATTTCTTCATTTTCTATAATTTCATTGACTATCTCTTCTTCTATTTTTTTTATCTCTATTACTTTACCATTTCCACGATTCCAACCTTTCTCAATTCTCAGTAATCTATCTGCCTTTGCAGGATGAGTTCTTGTTGCTTTTTCGTAACGCAACGTTTGTATAGCACTTTGAGCATCTTCTAATGATGCGCCCATTCTTGCCAACACAAAGCCAGAAAATTCGTCTGCCTCTAATTCAAATTTATGATTACTACCTTCGTTATTTAATGAATGACCATTTAAATGATGTCCTATTTCATGTGCCAACACACTTGTTGCTGCCCATCCATTTGCTGCTTTATCATCTATTTTTTTAAAGAAATTGGCATCATATAAAATGTAGCGCTCTTTATGTCCGTTTCCAACATCTATATTCTTAGCAACCGCATTGTTTATTTCTGGGCATTCTTGAATAATAAAGTTTCTAAACAAACCTATCTTATCTAAAATTGCATCTACTGCAATTTCGGCATCTTCATCTCCAGAAAAACCCAATTGTGAGCATGCCTCATTTATCTCTTCTACAGATTGGTAGTTTTGGGAAAAAGCAACTTGTGTCACAAATAAAAATGCTATTATCAGTGTTAATTTTGTTTTCATAAATTTTATTTTACCAAGTTTCTCCTAAATTAGTTAACCTTTTTTGAGCATCTTCTTCGCCTTGTTTTGCTGCTTTTTTAATCCAATACATAGCCTTATCATAATCTTTTGATACCCCTTTACCTTCCAAATACATTTTTCCTAAATAGTATTTACCTGTTTCACTTCCTTGATTAGCCGATTTTTTAAATAATTCAACGGCTAGACTATAATTTATTTCTACACCATAACCATGTTTGTACATATAACCTAAATTAGACTGTGCAGAATCACATCCAATTTTTACTGCTTTTTTGTACCAATAAATTGCTTGACTATAATCTTTTTCTACACCATAACCATGTTTGTACATATAACCTAAATTATTTAGAGATCCAGAATACCCTAGATTAGCAGATTTTTTAATCCAATATAATGCTTTATCAAAATCTTTATCTACACCATTACCTAATACCAACATATATGCCAATGCATTTTGACCCTCAAGATCTCCACCCTTGGCAGCTAGTTTGTACCAATAAACTGCTTTTTCATAATCCTCTTTTACTCCTCCATATCCTGATTGATACATATCACCAATAGCAGTCGCATAATAGGCTGTATTATACTTTTTATACTTTTCTTTAAACCAATTAATTTGAAAGTTTTTCTGAAATAAACGGTTTGCATCTTCACTATTTTTTTCAACTCCAATTCCTTCAGATAGAAACTTCCCTAATTGATATGCTGTAGGTATTGAACCTAAACTATAGCCCATCTCAGCATATTTATACGCTTTATCAGTATCAACATAAACTCCTAAACCTACACGATGTATGTAAGATAAATAATAATTTGCATCTACGTAACCTAATTTTTCAGCATCTTCAAAATAATTACGTGCTTTCTCAAATTGGTAATCAGCAAATGCTAATTCTCCTTTTCTATAATAATCGAATGCCTTAATTTCTTTCTCTTCTATCGTTTTTATTACAACTTTTCCAGTAGCTTTAGACCATCCTCTTTTAATCGCGTTTAATCTATCTGCTTTAGCAGGATGCGTACTTGTTGCTTTTTCGTATCTAAAAGTTTGAATAGCGCTTTGAGCTTCTTCTAATGTTGCTCCCATTCTGCCAAGATAATATCCACTAGAATAATCTGCTTCTAATTCAAATTTATGATTACTCCCTTTATTATTTAACGCATGTCCATTCAAATGATGTGAAATCTCATGAGCAAGTATACTTACTGCTGCCCAATCATTTGCAGCCTTATCATCTATTCTTTTAAAAAACTCTGAATCATATAGTATATAACGCTCTTTATTTCCAGATGCTGTTTCAATAATTTTAGCAACTGCATTATTTATATCAGGGCATTCTTGAATTGTGAAATTTCGAAAAACGCCAATAATATCTAAAATATTATCTACGGCAATTTCAGCATCTTCATTTCCCATAAAACCTAATTGTGAACATGCGTCGTTTACTTCTTCAACAGTTTGGAAATTTTGAGCAACTGTAAATTGTATTGTGAGTATTAAAGCAAGTATTGCGAGTTTATTTTTCATAACTAGTTGTTTTTTACCAAGTTTCTCCTAATTTAGTTAATGTTTGTTGTGCTGTTAAATCATTTTTTACAGCCAATTTCTTTAACAAGTTAATTCCTTTTTCCCTATCAATATCAAAATGACCTGGAAATCCATTGATATAAAGAAATGCTAATGTATTAATACACGCATAATCATTCAATTCTGCACAACGTGTAATCAATTTGATACATCTTGGTATATCATAAGGGATTTCATTTCCGGACATATAGATGGTAGCTAGTTGCATCATACTCCAAGTATTATTTGAATCAACACCTTTTTGAAACCAAAAAATAGATTGATTTATATCTTTATCTAAACCTTCTCCATTTAAATACATATAACCTAACCAATAAAAACTTTGAGGATCACCAAGTTCTGCTCCTTTTTTAAACCATTCTATAGCTTTATCGTAATTTTTTGAAGTGCCATTTCCATAAAAATAAGCCTGACCTATATTACTCATGCTACTAGGATGATTTAGCTCAGCAGCTTTCCTATAAAACATTAATGCTTTTTCATGGTCTTTATCAGTACCAATGCCCAAATCATAAAACAATCCCAAGGTTATCATTCCATTAGAGTCATTTAAATCGGCACTTTTTTTAGCTAAAGAAAATGCTTTATCATGATCTCTATCAACTCCATTACCATAAGCATACATATCAGCTAACATACCCATACTTGTAGAATTATTATACTCATCGTATGCTTTTTTTGCCCAATAAAATGCTAATTCTAGACTAGGTTCTACACCTCCTCCTAGTTGGTACAAATTAGATAATACTACCATGCCTGCCGATGTATCTTGTTGTTTCTGCTCTACAGATAATTTAGCCCATTTATATGCTTTTGAAAAATCACGCTCTACACCAAATCCGTTAAGATGGCTAGTAGCTAATGCAGCCATTGCTCCTGAATGACCTAATTCTGCTGCCTTTTTATTAAACCTAATGGCTTCGGTGAAATTTTGTTTCATAAAAGATTCATTAGCTTCTCTAAAAAATTTCCCAGCTTTCAAAAAATCAATATCATCTGTAAAATCAGTAATCTTCGAATTTCCTTTTGTGGCTTTTAACCAGCCTTTTTTTATAGCTGATAATCTGTCTTTTTTTGCGGGATGTGTTGCTGTGGCTTTTTCATATTTTAAACTATTAATGGCACTTTGAGCTTCTTTTAGAGTAGCACCTAGTTTTGCTAATGCAACTCCAGAGAACTCGTCTGCCTCTAATTCAAACTTATGATTACTTCCTTTATTGTTAAGCGAATGACTTGCTAAGTGATGACCAATTTCATGAGCCAAGATACCTTTTGCCGACCAATCTGTTTTAGTTTTATCTTTCATTCTGTTCATAAACGCCCTATCATATAAAATGTATTGTGTTTGAATACCTTTGTTATTAGTTAGCACTTTTGCAATAGCATTATTTATTTGAGGACACTCTCTAATTATGAATGGTCTAGGCACACCAATCTCATTCATAATTTCATCAACTACTAGTTCTGCTTCTTCATTAGATGCAAAACCTAAAGATGCGCACACCTCATCTACTTCTTCAACAGTTTGGAAGTTTTGTGAAACAACAAGTTGTGTTGTAAATAGTAATGCAATTAAAAGTTTCATTTTCATAATTAATTGTTTTTAAAATAGTTCTCTAACTTCGATTTTACCACAAGTGTTTCTTGCCCTTCAATATCTATAATACCTATTTGTTTTGATTCTACTGCATATAAGAGCATAAATTGACTTTCTGCTCCTTTTAAAACATATTGGATGTTGGAATTAAATTTTGCTTTTTTCTCAGCATTCCAATCATAGTTGTTATCTTTTAAAACATAATTAAAGAAGTTTTTAATCTCAGTTTCATCTAAGGTTTTAACAAAAAAACTTTTATTAGAATATTCATCAGTTGTCCCTTCAATTAATTGTGGTGAAATAGTGTATAAATCTATAGATTTTATATTTTCAACAACCAATAATTGCTTATCAGATAAGAAATTAACGATTTTTGGATTTATGGCAATCATCTCAGAAATAGTTAGCGAGTTCACATAACTGCACTTACAACTCGTGAGTGAAATTGTATAAAACAACACTATCAATTTTAGATACCGCATTTTACTTACGCTTAATATCCAAGACCATTAATGCCATTGAACCTTTAGCATATTTTGCTTCAAATGCCATTTTATTAGCATCTAGTTTTACATTATCTCTATCTATTAACTCGTCTTTAAAAATAACATACAGTTTATCTACTAAATCTCCTTTCAAGTCATCTAACTGATCTTTGACCTTCGAAACATCTATCTTTTTTTCTGAAAAAATAACAACTGTATAATCAGATGCTACATCGCCTTGTAACTTAAACCAAGATTTTTCGCGAGGAATCAGAACCTCCGTGTTTTCATAAGAAATGTAAGGGCTTATCCCTTCTTTATGTGGAAACAACATTCCGTTTCTTTGATCACTATCTGCAGCTAAAACATAGACATACGCAGGCTTATTAACTTTCGCATACATTCTATAACGAGTATTCTCTTCATGAATTTTTGTTGTTTCATAATCACCAATACTTTGTACGTCTTCTTCTACCTCTACAGTTTGCCAACCTAAAATTGATTTTTTATATTTTCCTGAACCCTTTTTTATTCCCATTTCAGAACCATCATATAATTTCATAGTCAACTCTCCTGCTAATACACTTTTTGCTTTTATTGTTTTCTTAGCCGGAATCATCTCGTAAGCATATTTTGTATAATTAACAAAGTCAGCATATCTCACCCAAATAAAACCGTTATTTCCCCATCTATTACCCCAACTATTAACAATTTCAAATGCACCACCATATTTATCATCATCATAACCAATAACACACATTGCATGACCTCCTTTAGTACCTAAATTATCTGGTTCGAAAACATTCTTAGCAGTATAAAATGAATCTTCTATTTGAAATCCTATAATTACAGGGTTCCCATTAATTAACGATCTTTTTACTGATTCTAATTTTACATCACTTGCTTCATCACCAGAAAACAATCTGCTATAATCTTTAATTTTATTTTTTTCTGCCTTTGACCAAACATCTGAAGGAATATAACTATCACACATTACATCATAGTCTTTAAATAAAGGAACACCCTTTTCTACCATAGTTTCTAATGCTTTGTTTATGTAAGCACCTCCTTGGCAGTTATAATCATTTTCCACATTGGCGTTTAAATAGGTGAAAACTGGTGAAAACGTATTGTTTAAAATGTCATTGGTTGAATTCAAACCCTTTATACGAGCATTTAAAATTGTACGACCATAATATGCCGATGACCAACCAACACAAGTTCCATACTGTCCTTGCGTCTTTATTGCTGGAACATATTGCTTTAAAGAGGCTTTTGGTTCTTCTGAAACAACACTTTGAAACGATACATTTCTTGCTTTTAAAGGTGTTGCTGAATAAGCATCATCATCAAATAAGAGTCCTGTTTTTGGGAAATCTTGAGAGTATGATAGGTTTGTTACAATTATAAAAGCAATAAATAATAGAAAATTTTTCATGATTATATTTTTATAATTATATTTAGCCCAATATACAAAAAAAACACAATAGCAGAATACCCGTTATTAGGTATTTATTTGATGTCTAATTATATGCTATATTTGCTTTAACCAAAATTTAAAAAATGATGAAATCAAACAACTCTATTTCTCTCATTATTGTGTTCCTATTTTCAATCACGCTCACAACAGCACAAGAAATTAAAATGTGTGGTTATCAAGGCTACCAAACCGTAGAAGAAGTCAATTCTGCTTGTGACTTATACAACAAAGAAAAATCTGAAACGATTGATGCAACTGCTATTACTGTTGTAGATGCAATTTTAGATAAAATAGGCTTGTTCCGAAATTTTGAAATAGAAGAATGTGAAGACATAAACAATGCGTTGGCAGTTACAATGCCTATTGAAGGTGGTAATATAGAGCGTTTTATTTTGTATGATGATGAGTTTTTTAAAAAAGTATCAAGTAGTACAGGTACAGATTGGGGACTTACAAGTATTCTTGCCCACGAAGTTGGGCATCACCTCAACGGACACACCTTAAAAACTGGCGGTAGCAATCATAAAATTGAATTACAAGCAGATGAATTTTCTGGTTTTGTTTTAGCGCGAATGAAATGTAGTTTAGCAGATGCACAAAGTGCCGTTAGCAATTTATTACCAGACGAAGCCTCAGCAACACACCCTGCAAAAGTAGATAGATTGGCAGCCATAGAAAAAGGCTGGAATCGTGGAAACGGAAAAACTATACAAGTTAAAAAGATAACAAAAATTAATGATGAAAAAGAAATAACTGCAGAAATGGTGCTTGCTAATTATATTGATGCTATTGGAGGACAGGAAAAAGTAAAGAGTATCAAGACTTTAACTAAAAAATATAAAACCATTGTCTCCCAAAAATTGAAATCTCGTTTTTGGTATATTGGGAAAGATATAAACAAAAAAAAGTATGAAATTGCCTATTTATCTCCTATAAAATATAAACTTTATTCAATTGATCGTGATTCATGGGGAAGGAGACCTATATTCGAAAAAGAAACTATTCTCTACTACGAAAAATTAGTTTTAAATGAAAAAGGTTATGGGAAATCATATAATAATAAAACTGAAGAAATTCCTAGATGGGGTAAAATGAAAATGTTTAATACCAATAAAAATAAAGTGAGTAGTTATATTGATGAATTTTCAGATTTAATAAGCAATGTAGAAATGAAATATCTTGGCATAAAAAAAATAGGAAAGAAAAAATACCATGTTATAGAAATTCCAAAAAGTATTAATGCCCTTAATGTAAGCAATTCAGTTTATAAAGATGGTTGTACCAAATCTGAAACAAAATATTTTGACATTAAAACAGGGTTACTCTATAAAAGAGAAGTTATATCTACATGTAATGCTTCTGATAAAAAAACAAATAAAGTTTCTGATGCTGTTTATACAGATACTCAAACATTTACAGATTATAAAAAAGTTGACGGTATTCTATTTCCTTTTAAAGTTAAAACTGCTACTACTTCTCAATCATTTGAAGATGACGACGTTGTAAAAGACATAAGGAATTTTAAATATTCCGAAATAATCGTAAACCCAACATTAAATCCAGATGATTTTGATCCAACAAAATAAAAAACTTCCTTAAAATAAAAAATCTTGATGAAATTTCATCAGGATTTTTTATTTTCTGGCAATGAGGGTCAACTTGATTTTATCAACTCCATTATCTTATCTCTACTTTTCCAACTTTTTATCTTTCGCTCATAAGCATAAGCGGCTGTTTTAGTTGAAAAATGTTTAGTAAAAACTACTTCCCAATCAGTTGCTCTTCCTGTAAAACCGCTACTGTTTTGATTGTGTCTAATTAGCCGATCATCAATATTAGAAGTATATCCAATATAATACTTGTCCAATTTTTTACTGTAAAGAATATATGTTGTGAAGTTCATGTCTGTAAATAAAAACTCCATCCGCCTTTGGCGTGATGGAGTTTTAGTGGGCAATGAGGGATTCGAACCCCCGACCCCCTCGGTGTAAACGAGGTGCTCTGAACCAACTGAGCTAATTGCCCGATTTTTTGTTTTTATTCGGGATTCGAAAACCCGACTCTTCCGATACAATCGGAATGCTCTGAACCAACTGAGCTAATTGCCCGATTTTTTGTTTTTATTCGGGATTCGAAAACCCGACTCTTCCGATACAATCGGAATGCTCTGAACCAACTGAGCTAATTGCCCGATTTTTTGTTTTTATTCGGGATTCGAAAACCCG
>CBDFNO010000005.1:0-10113 GCA_965250265.1 Flavobacteriaceae bacterium
ACATCTGTTGCCTTATCTGTAGTTTTTGAGACGTCAGTAGCTGTATCGACTACATCATCTATTTTACTAACAACTTTCTTGCCTTTTTTGAAAAAACCAAAAAATTTCAAAACAGCACCTCCAATTACAATGTCTGAAGGGTCAGGTACAAAAAGACTTGCAACAGCAACAGCAACACCACCAATTTGTAAACCTGTTTCTCCTGCACCTTTTGCATAAGCCATAGCAGGCGAATCACCATTTTCTAAATGCTTTTTAGCATTCTTTGTATTTTGATTTACCAGACCTAAAGCAAGTCCAGTAGGATTATATTTAGAAGGTCCTAATTCCAGCCCTTCTAATTCAACACCTAAACCAAGTTTGTTCTCTTGGAATGCATAAGGTGAATTATATCTATAACTATCAGCTAATGGGTCTGTTGTAACAAATCTACCTATTGCATAATCATAATGTCTGAATTTAAATTCAATCATATTATAATCAAGGTCTTCTGTTAACTCTTGTTCTTGGAATGTCTTGTATTTATACTCTACTCCATTTACGACATTATTATATCCTTTATGTTTGAGTCCAAAGGGATAGTAGTTTATGCGTTTTTTTTCTTCGGACACCCTTTTTTTTTGGGTGTATTATCTCCAGTGAGTTAAAAAAATCGGTATTTAGTTTTTGGCATCCCATTGAACCTACAATATATAAACTTTTGATTAATTGCCACGCAAGTAAAACCCAGTTTTTTGTCTACAAAAACCCTCTGTGTTTTACTTGCTTGTTTTCCCTCGATATGTTACATAATTGGCATTATAATACTGCCGACTTCCTCCGGAGCTTAAAAAACCAAAGCCGTAAGTTATAATGTAAATTATGTAAAATGCTTCCATCGTCTGAACTTCCGACGCTTTTTTGAGCAAGTTTATGAAGAACAAGTCATTTTAAAAACCAACGGAACTCACGCCACTTATTCCGCCTCTGTTCCGCCAGTTTTTAAAAACGTTTTATCTGAAGCGCAAAACGTTCCGATAATAGTTGAAAAAGAGGTTGGCGAAGCGTTGGATTTTTCAACTATTATTGGAATGAGACAAACGATAGTACGTTCAGATTGTGAGTTCTAAAGTTTGTTATTTAGTTTGGATTTGAGCAGTAGGAGTTGCAATTTTACATAATAGCAGTTATAACGACTATTTTTTATCTTCTAAAATAACACGTCTAAAAATTGTGCGAAGCTTTACTTATAACTTCTATTATGTACACATTGCTTTGGGTAATTTTTATGGCGGATTTTTTGTTTTTGAGCGTTGGCTCAACTGTTTGTAATTGTGAGGCACGAACAACTTGCAAAGTGTTGTTTTTGCATTGGCTACAAAAAATATGACTTAAAATCTACAGAAGTGATGGCGAGCGGAACAAAACAAAATACAAAGGTTTTTGAAGTATGATAAAATTGAATTTTGTTTTGTGGGGATTTTACTTTCCATAATGATAACGACAAGCTGCTATCAATATTTCTTCTTTTTCGTATTTATAAACCAATCGATGTTCTGATGTTATTCGTCTTGACCAATAACCTCGCAAATCTCCTTTTAAAGCTTCGGGTTTTCCTATGCCTTCAAAAGGTGTTCGCATACAACTTTTAATGAGTTCGTTAATTCGTTTTACTATTTTCTTATCGACTTTCTGCCAATACAAATAATCTTCCCAAGAAGATTTAGACCAAGTTAATTTCATTTATTCGATTAAGTCTTTTTGAACTCCTTTACCTGCTTCTAATTCTTTGATAGAGTTTAATAAAATATCTCTATTTTTTCCTGTTAGCAAATATGTTGTTTCCTTTAATGAGTTGTATTCGTCCAATGATATTAATACAAGGTCTTTACCGCTTTTACGCTTGATAATGATATCGCTTACATCATTGACTACTTTATCGAACCAATGCTTTAGGTTTGAACGAAAGTCTGTATAATTTACTGTTTCCATATTGCAAAGATAACAAAAAGTACTTAATTAAGTACTTTTTGTTAATATTTAATTTATTGGATGGAAGTTGTTTACGATTTCGTGCAGGTTTTCTAAATCATCTTGTAAATACCTTTCGGTGGAACTTATATAACGATGTCCTGCAAGATATTGCGTTTTTCGTAAGTTGTATTGTCCTAACCAATTGGTTATTACTGATGCTCTTATTTGCTTTATATTTTCTACGTTGTTATTTATCTTTTTGAGTTTTTTAAAGATGTGATGAACGATTGAACTAAACCTTGCATTGGTTGGAAAAAGCTGTTCACTATGGTTTTGCAGTTTGTCTTGTATGATTGGTCTAACTTCGTTTTGGTATTCTATAAATTCCATTATTTGCCAAGGTTTTAGATCTAATGTTCTTGCGTTGCTTCTTCGAGAGCTTGGAACATATATTTTACCTTTTGAGAGTTGTAAATGTTCTTCTTTTAGATTTCCTAAATCGGTTGTATTAATACCTTGATAAACAATTAATCCTATTATTACTTTAGCTCTTTTTAAGGTGTATTTATGATATTCTTCCTGATACTTATCTGTTTCAAAACTATAATATAAATCTTCTAATTCGTCAGCTTCTAACAGATTGTAATTAATGGTTCTTTTTTCTCCTTTTACAATTGTGCTTTCTATTGGGTTGTCAACTCTACAAGCCTCTTCTATCAAGTAATTAAAATAGATTTTTATACTTCGTAATCTATGGTTGATTGTCTTTTTTGTTATTCTTTTTCTGTTCAAGTATTTGATAAATTTTAAGCAAGTTTTATAATCTATTTCGATTGCTGTTGTGTGATTACGTTTGCACCATTTTATAAAAATTTCTACTTGTTTTTCGTTTCCTGTGATTGTAGTTTCGCTATAATCTTGCTCTTGTAAATATTCTTTATATTTCTTCATACGAGTTATTTTTAATTGGCTGTCGAGCCTCTCGACCATTTTCTATCGATTTTAAAAGGTGTGTGTAGATTTGAGTGCTTTCTAAAGAACTATGACCTAAAAAGGTTTTTATGCTTTCTAATGGCACTTCTTGTTGTAATAGATGTGTTGCTATACTGTGGCGTAAAATGTGAAGTGTAATATGTTTCTCAACAATGTTTTTATTGTTGGTAGATGCTACAATTACTTTTAATCTATTAGCAAAACTCATTCCGTTTAAACGCTTTCCTTGTTGGCTTATAAATAATGCTTCGCTATCTTTTGAGTTGTAAAATTCTGGTCGAGCTTCATAAATATAATCTTCCAATATTTCAGCATTCTTTCTGTTTATTGGTATAAATCGTTCTTTATAGTTTTTTCCTTTTCTAACAAATACTCTTTCTTTATCAAAAAAAATATCGCTTAAATCCAAGTGTACTGCTTCATTTCTGCGTAATCCACAACTATATAATATTGCTAAAATGGCTTTATCTCTTAATCTAAATCTATTTTCACTATGACTAAATTCTGTTGCTTTAAATAATGCTTTCGCTTCTTCTTGAGTGAGTATATTTAGTTTCTCTTCTGTTGGATTAGTTTCACTTTTTAGATGGATATTGAAGTTATTATAGTTGTGATTTTGTAAATATTCTTTGAACTTTTTTAAAGCTTGTTGGTGTTTGTTTAAATAGCTTTTACTTAAACTTCCGCTTGTCCTTTCGTTGGTTCTTTGTTGTAATTCTCGATAGTAGTTTTTTATGGTCTCTGTTGTAATATTTGTTAGTTGATTTATATGCTGTTTTTCTACGTAATAAAAGAACTCTTGTAAGTGAATTGGTAATTGATAAACTGTACTTTCTGCATATCCTAAAATGTCTAACCAGTCCTTAAAGGACATTAATAAATGTTTAAAACTTTCGTTTTGTAGCTTTAATTTTTTCATCGGTTATACTTTTTTTGAGTTTTGTGGAACGCTCTATTTAACTCGCTGTTTCTGTTGTAGTTATCTGTTCCATTTTGGGAGTGGAACGCTTTGGAACATTGGAACGGTTTATCTTGGTTATACATTCCTCTAATGATTTTAATATAGCTTCTTCCAACTCCTTATATTCATTGGGATTTGTTACTTCGTAACGATTTATATTTTCGCCTTTTATCTTTACTTTTTTGATGTAGTAATTATCGATTAATTGCTGATGATATCGCCATTGTGTAGTTTTCTTAACCTTTAATTTTCTTCTGATTTCTAATGCTGTAAATGTCGTTTCATTTTCTATTATTAAATACTTCTTTAAGCTTTCCAGATAGTTTCGTGTTGCTCCATTTATAGTATCAGATTTTCTCAATAACACTTCTATAATAAGTTCGTTGGCTTCTTGTATATCTTCTATCGTTGTCTCAATATAGATTTCGCCAGTATCTTCATTTACTTGCTTTTCCCTTTGGTATTGTTTATAAAAAGTAATGACTTCTATAAATTGCAAATAGTGTGAGTTGGTTCTTCTTGGTTTAAATACAGATTGTGGTAATTCTAAATATTCTGCAAAAGGATTTATTACTTTAACTGGTTTCAGTATTCGTTGTGCATTCTTTAGTAATTCTCTTGATTGTATTTCGTCCTGCTCATTTAGTTTGCCTGCGGAGGCTCTCCGCTGGTAATCCATTATTTTTTTATCCTGTTCTTGGCTTTCATCAATATAAAGCATGAAGGAACGATTGGCATTATCTTCATATATATTTTCCTGTGTGGTTGCTCCTGCAATACAAACAGGACCTTCTACAATGAGTTCTATGGTTTTGGTAGTTCCGTTTTTGTCTTTGTGTACCACACGTTTTTTAATGGTCTTTTTACTGGCAAGTTCTCGTATGGTATATAATACAGATGCTGCTCCATCCAGATCCTCAATAACGATGATTTTATGGCTTAATTCGGTTCGTGAAAAATAATAGAGTGCATTGGCTGATAAGTTGGTAACTTCTATTACATCTTCTTCTGGTATGAGTGCAGATATTGAACTTTGCAGATGTGTTTTACCAACTCCAGAACTTCCCAAGCTGATTGAGTGCAATGGGTTATTTGTTTTTCTTGACGTGAAGATTAAATACATTGTTTGCCTGTTGTGTTCTTCGCCGATTACTCCAGACTTTCCAATAAGTTCATTTGTCTTTTGCAATAGATTTTTAGAATTTAAGAATTTTAGAGCGTTAGATTCTTCAATAGCGGACAGTTCTTTAAAATAGGGCTTGTTCGCTTCTGCTTGTTTTTCGATTAACAAAAAACGATAGTTTTCCAGTTCATGTGTGAGTTGCTGTAATGTTCTTCTTGCTACACTTGTTCCTATTTCCAACCTTTCGGCAATCTTTCGAGTAAACTTTTCTACTTGGTTATCGTTGTATAAATCTATCGAGTGCCTTAATACACCACCTGCGGAGGCAGGTGTCTTACTTACGGCTAGTGTTACTCGCAAACTTTCCAGTTTATTGGTCTTTAATCCTCCTAAAATGTGGATTTCTAAATGTTTGGTTTCGTAACTGTAATTGTTCGGATTGGAAGTATCTAATTCTGTGTTCATAGTCTAAAAGTTATCAACTAAACTTATTTGATTGTAAACTTACCATATTTGATTTTATTATACAAATCTTTTTTGGTAGTTTTGAACTCTTTATTAATAGTATTTGATTATAATGATTTGCAAAATCTATTGTTTATGGTAACTTCACAGAAAATAACAACCTTTTATGATATGAGTTTTGGTAAGCGTATAAAAGAGATTAGAGCTAGTAAAAAGATTTCGCAAGATGAATTAGCTTCTAAAATTGGTATTCATGCTAATCATTTATCTCGTTATGAGCGTGACGTGACTTTACCTTCTATTGAAGTGGTTAAAAAAATTGCACAAGCTCTGGAAGTGTCTATTGATTTATTAGTATTTGGTAAACAAGATATCGATTCAACTATTCAAGACAAAGAACTTGTAAGTCTTTTTAAAAATATTGAACAATTCTCTCAAGAAGATAAAAGTGTTGTTAAGACTTTACTTGACGCCTTTATCACCAAACGTAAAGTGCAAAAATTAGCACAATAAAAAAACGAGCATACCTAATTGTACACTCGTTTTATAATATATGCGAGATGATGATATGGGTGGCTATCCACTAACCGATTATTATCGGAAGGAGTCATTGACTCCTAATTGGAATCGTAACCTAGTTTTTACCAATTAACTGAGAAAAATTTATTTTTTCTTATTTTTTCTTTCCGCCTTAAATAACCAATTAAAAGAAAAATGAATGTGAAAACCACATAAAAACTTTTCAATAAAAATCCAAAAATTATTAAATCCAAAATAATCCCTAAAACTATATATTTCAAAATATCACCTTTAGTTCTAAAATCAGCTTTTTTAATTAAAACACGACCAACAGGAAGCAAATACTCCTTATAAAAATAGAAACTTTGCTCTCTATCTATTAATGAATCTTTTAGCTCATTAATCTCTCCAAAATACTTAATAATTAACTCTTTTGAAGAATTAGAATTGATGTCATTATATTTTATAATTCCATTGGACAAATTCAAAACTGAATGATAATGATAAAGTTTTTTTTCACTTCGGTCTCTTCTTTCGAGGTTAGAAATGAATTTTAATCGCTCTTTTTTTATTCTTTCATTCATTATATATAATTTAATAAAAAATTATAAATTCAATCAATTAGATAATGCATCAATAACATTTATGGCATTTAATAGAATAGTTCCAATATCAGCATTTATTGTTACATTCACATTATAATTAAATGGTGTAACTCCTCTATAGCCTGTTAATGCATTAGTTAATTGTTGCCCGTATTTATAGTTCAATGTTGCAGCAGCACTAAATGTACCACTTAAAGAAGTAGATAAACTTGTATTTATTGAATAATAAATACTTCCAGCATGATAATTTAAGTAAGCTCCTCCGTTAACTACTCCATTTGTAGCAGTTCTTAAACCATTTGTCACAGCAGTTCTTAAACCATTTAAACCAGCTCCAATTCCTCCAACACTACCAAGAGTTGCTGCTAATAATGGTGCCGCAATTACAGCAGCAGTCGAGTTCAATAACTGATAACCTAAATCTCCAGGTTTCAAAGTTTGTGCGCCCAAAGCAAAATTCTCTGCAAATCCAGAAGCATTCACTCTCCAAATTTTAGCAGGGTCCAATCCTTTCCATGAAAACCCCCAATCTTTATAATATTGTTTTCTAGCAACATCAGGGTCTCCACCATAGCCAGTTGCTTCTTGCCAAGTTGTCATACCCATCCCCCATTCAGTTTGAACGCCATAAGACCTTACTCCACCACCACCGCCAGGTGCATTTATCACAATTTCAGGAAGGTGTTCAGTTGCAATATTATCAGGATTATCTCCATCACCACCAGTGCTTCCTGCATTTGAGCTAATGGTCATATCCCATGCGGGTTTGTTTTCTTTAGCCTCTCTTACCTTATCAAATTGCGAATCAGCTCCACTCGGGTCAGCCCAAAAAACAGGATTATTGTCAAAGGCTGTATAAGTTGACATCGAATGATGTGTTATAGGGTCAATACTTGTCCATCTTGCAATAGCAGGGTCATACTGTCTAAAAGGCATCTCATACAAATTAAGTCCTAAACTCTCATTTAATTCAACCCCATTAAATTTCCAATTATGCTCACTTACTATATTTCCATTATACCCTTTATGTTTTAAGCCAAAGGGATAGTAGTTGTTTTCTTCTAATATTTCAGAAGCAGCAGTAATAACACCGTCTCCATTAGTGTCCTTATAACTCAACCTGATATTGCCCAAATGGTCTTTGTATTGGTATATATAATCATAGCCACCAGAGCCATCAGGCTCTACATAGCCTTCTGGGTGGTTAAAGAATTCTAACACGTCACCAGAGCCAGTATCTTTATATATATAATTACCTGCATATTTAGTTTCATTTCCAGTTGTACTCACAGTTTTTTTAAGTTTAATTCCGGTAGCATCGTAAAAATACTGAATATTTCCAGATGTCATAGTGACTTGAGTTGGTAAATTTAAATGGTTGTAGGTAATACCATTTGCTGCAATACCTTTATTTAAATCCATAGTCATATTGCCATTGGCGTCATAATCATATTCTGTTGTTGAATCATCACCATCTTTAAACCCATAATTGTCATTTCCGTTATCCAATACTTTCTGAAGTTGATTACTATTACTTTGGTAAGTATATACTAAATTATCCATAGTACTAAAGTGCGAGGAAGTATTCTCATCTGGCTGGTCTACAATATGACCCTTTCTTAAAAGAGCTGTGATATTACCATTTTTATCGTAGTCAATATTTTCCAAACTATAACGATCAGACCATCCGGCACCCCTGAATTGGGCATCAGTAATACGGTTTAGGTCATCATAATTATAAATATACCAAAGCACTGAAGAATTTGAATTTGCAGATTTCCATTTAACCTGAGAGATATTTCCATTAAATAGATCTGTAGATAAACTGTGAGTTGCATCATTGTAGAATATTTCAAAAGCAAACAAATCGGTTGACCCAATATTGTCAACGTTATTTATCTCTTTAAGCCAGCCTCTTACATTATAATTATAGTCTACAGTTTGTAAAGCTGACTCTGAAGTACTATGCCCTATTTTTACATTACTAATAGATGTTCCATTCTCATTCATTGCTAAATCACCAATTAAACTTCCAGAAGAAGTAACTGATGAAGTATAAATTGTGCTGCCATTCTTTTTGTAGAAGACAGTATTACCAACTCGTTCTACACGAAGCACATCGCCAGCTAAATAGGTTGAGAATGTGCCCTTATTAGATCCATTTTCATAAACCTTAACATTACCTTGATACTGTGCATAAATGGCATGTTTTATGGTATTATAATGTGCGTTAGCATTTGATGCAGAAAGCCCGACCATAACACCTTTGTTGTTTTGATCTGGTGTAAATTCTATATAGCCATCGCCAAATATTTTACCTGTTGTAGCGGCTCCAGAATTCCAACCGTTTGCACCAGTTTTTACAATAACATCTGTAGATTCATTAATATCAACACCAACAATATCTGTGTATCCATCAAAAACAGTTTCTCCACCTACGCCTTTTTGGTAAAGCTGTCCTAATCCATCGTAATGATTTTCACTGATCAGTTGTTGTGGTTCTCCATCAATTTCTTGTTTTTGAGAGATTAAACGTCCTGCATGGTCATATACAAATTCCTCATAAGTCACAATTGCTGGATTGGTGTCTTTGGTATGTGTGGTCTTAATTTCTTCTGGTTTTCCTGTAAAGTCTAATTTACTCTCTATAATATCTGTAGTCCCTAAATAGTCATTTTCACTATGGACATAAATAGGTCTGCCTTTATCATCGTAATAACTTACGGTGGTGATCCAATCGCTGGTTCCAAGTACTCTTACCTTGCTAACCGTTGGCAACCCTTCAGTATCTGTACTTGATGTTAAATTATAATAAGTGGTTGCAGTAGCACTTAATCCAGTTGGCAAATCTTCATAATCATCGTAATAATTAATGGTATAAACCATCGACAAACTATAAGGAAAAATATCATTTGTATAGTGCAAAACTGTAGTCGGGTCTCCAGGGACTGCCACTTGAGATGCAGAATGAATTTCATATAATCTGCCTGTAGAATTACCTGTTTGCACATTTACGTGACCTTGTAATCCTTCACGAGAGTTATTATATTTATACAACCCTGAATAAACTACCCGGCCAAATGCGTCATATTTGGTCACCAACCATTCTTTTGTAGATAAGTTACGTTGAACTTCGTCTTGAGTAAGTACAGGCTGGTCCAGTTTATTATAAACTATATATTCCCATCCTTTCCCGGGGACTTTCTTTTCTACAAGCCTGTTACGTACATCATAGACATATTGATAGCAGAGATCATCCAGTTCTGGACCCGAAGGAATACCATCATCAGGATTTGATAAAGGAGGCAACACATAGCTTAAATTCCCATAATCGTCATATACATAATAAGTGTCATGTGTTGTTGAGACACTACTAATATCAGCATATGTGCGTTTTAAAATAACTCTTCCACTTTTATCCTTAAATTCTTCAGTGGTCTGGTTAGTGCCACTGGTCCAGTTCTCATCTTTTGTAATTGTTTTAGACAAAGTGT
>CBDFNO010000006.1:0-2753 GCA_965250265.1 Flavobacteriaceae bacterium
CCGTACACTAGAGTTTTTTTTAGATTAGATCATTTATTTACAGTTGATACAATGATACAAGATCGTGGTAGATCGTTCGTCAAAATATAATGAACGTTCTAATTAAGTTCAACTTCTACTCAACAATAAAGTTAATATAAATAAATAAATGAATAAATAAATAACAAAGCAAAAAAAACAGAAAAATAAAAAATAAATAAACAAACAGGCAAGCATAAGATATACAAAACCAAAAATACAAATTGGTTTACAAGTAACCTAAAGAAGGTATAAATTTCTTGCAAAGTCTGTATGTGCAGCCCGCGGGTTTCCATATCTTTATTTTATTTTTGAATTCCGTTAATGTTTTGGAATTCTTTATATCATTTGTGGACCGCGATAGGAAATTGTTTCAGTCCCATATAGAGTAGTACGAACGCTCCCTGTTTCCCACACCTTTTCATTTCTGAAGACGTATGGTGCTGAGAATTTAGAAAATATATCAGACACGATTTTTGGCGACAAATTGTTTTTGACTTTATACATTAAAGTGGCAAGCTTCTGGAGATTTCGTTCGTGAATAGTATATAATTCGCTCTTAACAAGAAGATCCGAGTATGAGGAGATGTCATCATCTAGTGCTATCCTAAGCGCTCGTTCATGTAGTTTATTTATTGTATTGTTTAAAGTGCGGTTGTGCATCATCCAAATAAGGGGACAATAATTAAATTCATTTTCGATAAATGTTTGCATGATAAGCTTGATTTTCTTACTGTCCATGTATTTTGCAACCCTACCAAGGGCATGCATTTTATTACTTATTTTTTTGCACATTTTGGTAACGTGATCTTTGAAAGTTAACTTACTGTTTAGCGTTATACCTAATAATTTCACACTTATAGATGATTTAATCACTTCATTACCGACTTTAGCCGTAACTGGATTGCTATTTGTTTCCAGCAATTTGTTTTTATCATCGTTTGAACTTAAATTAGATTTAAACCAGTTGTTCAAAGTATTTATTTCTATTTCAAGATTGCTTATTAATATTTCTAAGCTTTCATTTGTTAAATATGGCGTGTTTTTATCAGCATGATTTGCAATGTTTGCATTATCAATAAAGTAGAAAAGGTCGTTTATGTATATATTAAATAGAAGTGGTCCCAACATAGATCCCTGTGGCACTCCTGATTTAATTTCCTTCGCCAGGAGCTGAATTCATTATTGATTTTTACACATTGCTTTCTGTTATCAAAGTAATTTAATAAAAGTTTCAAAACACTATCGTCAAAGTTATACGCATTTAATTTAGCAATTAATTACTCATAGTTTAGGGAGTTAAACGCTTTAGATAGATCGGCGAGCATAGCACCAGCATTTTCCTTTTTATCCAGAGCCTTTTTCCATGTTTCGACCATAATTAAAAGGCAGTCTTGTGTACTATATCCTTTTCTAAAACCGCAGCGGTAGGGTGATAGACATTTGTCGATAAAACTGTGAATTTGAGCATATAACATTTTTTCAAATAGCTTAGAAATACATGGAAGTACACTTACTGGACGATAATTATTTTTATTTGTTGTCTCCTTCTTTTTATGAGCAGGGGTTACTTCTGCTAATTTTAGGGAATCGGGAAAAATATTATTTTCAATCGAACCATTCAATAAGTTAGTGAGGTATGGAGAGATAATATCATTACAGCTTTTGATTATGTTTATAGGAATATCATTAAACGGAATGGCTTTATTAGGATCGAGATTAGAAATTTCCTTTTCCAAATCCTCTCTTTTTAAATTCTTTAGGTAAAACTTATCATCAAAATGTGCCATTTCTCTAATTTTTACAATACTAGGATGTAGTTCATATTTCTTAATTATTTCTCCCAAGCTATCCTTTTGTTTAATAGTCGTGCTGCTGCAAGATTCTGCAGAGCTATTATTCAAAAAGCACGTGTTAAATATTTCCACTATTTCCTTATCATTACTTGTTACAGTATCATTCTCATTCTCATGTAAAATTATCTTCGTGAGCTTTTTTTGTTTTTCCGAGAAAAACGGTTTGACAACCTTCCAGAATTTTCTGCTATTAGTAACTCTTCTGATATCGATATTGTGATAATACCTTCTTTTAGACTTTAAGAGGTTAACACAATAATTTCGTTGTTTTTTGTAATTCATTTCATTTTCTACATTAGGAGTTTTATTGTATAGGTTTTTTAAACGCGATCGCGTCATTATGGCCTTACGGAGATTATTATTCATATAAGGAGCGTTGTTTGCCGTCGACAGTCGCATTTTCACAGGCGGGTGTGTATCCAAAAGGGTGACCAATGTTTCCTTGATGGCATCATAATTTAGGTTATCTTCATTAAGTTTGTTTAATTCGTTTTCTAACTGATCGCGGAAGGAAGCACCGTCGAATAACTTGTAATTCCTACAATAAACTTTTTTTGGCGGTAGTTTCTGAAAGTAACACTTTAAGCACGTGATTGTCATCTTGTGGTAGTCCGATAAACCAGTTTCAGTAACGCTTGTGTTGCTGAAAGTGTTTTTCCGGTTTGTTAAGATTACATCAATATATGTTGGATTACTGGGATTTTTGTAACATGTAGGCTTGATATTCAAAATTATTTATTAAAACACGTGGAAGACTACATTTTAAGATGTTCTGTACATATAGATAATTGTTTAATGTGATACTGTCCTTAAATTTTAGAATTTTAGACTTTTTGTATAGTTTTGAGGTGGATTCTCGAAAATGAGCAAACTTGATGA
>CBDFNO010000007.1:0-16977 GCA_965250265.1 Flavobacteriaceae bacterium
AAACGTTTTTTGAATAAGGGTTTCGCCAGTTCCCAACATATCGTGAAACTGCTTTGGAAAATCTTTGGTACTTACTGGCCAGAATCGTGATCCAACTCCACCTGCCATTAATATGGCGTAATAGTTTTTATTCATTCTTTTTTGTTATCCTAAAATTTCCACTTCTGCATTTGGATTGAAAAGATACAACTTTCCTGTTTTAATCTCAATACACTCATAACGTTTTACACGTTTGTTTACTTTTTTAAACACTTTCCCGTTATATAATTTAAATGTACTCCCGAAAGGCACATCAAAAATATAAGTTTTATCGTTGGGTTCATCAAATTGTTTTAAAACTAAAGATAAAGTAGAATCGGTATCGCTACTCGCTTTAGGATTTTTAAAATGATTCGCTATAAGTGGTAATAATTCGGTAGGAAAAATATTAGGATTAATAAAAGGTAACATAAGATGCTGAAAGCTTCGTTTCCATTCTATACCATGTGGTTTAATAAATCTTCCAAATTCTTTATAGGCTTCAAAATGTGCAATTTCATGAATTAGTGTTATTAAAAACCGATATTGATTTAAGTTGGAGTTAATTGTTATTTGATGTTTCCCATTAGGCAACTGCTTGTAATCTCCATGACGTGTTTTACGTTCGTTTTTAATTTTAACGGTTAGATTATCGTGCTGTAAAAGTTGCAAGACATCTGGTAAAGCCTGTTGTGGAATGTATTGTTGGAGTGTGCTTTGCATTACAACAAAAATAGGACTTTCAAGTAGGATAACATAGCTTTAAAACTACTAAGTTCAAACAATAAGTGCAACAGTTAACAAATATCGGAAAGCTAGCTTTCCGATATTTGAAAAAAACTGATTGCCGATGAATTACCAACAATTAACCGACTCTCAAAGATACCAAATAGAAGCGTATCTAAAAGCAAATTTTACACTTACACTAATAGCCGAAGAGCTAGGAGTACATAAAAGCACTATTAGCAGAGAAATAAAACGTAACAGTAAAAAACGTGTTTATAATGCTGGTTTTGCCCAATTGATAAGTACAGAGCGAAAAAAGGAATCTTATAAACATAGCGTTTTCGATGCCTCGATGAAACAATACATCAATAAAGCCATGGCACAAAAACAATGGTCACCAGAACAAATAAAGGGCAGGTGTGATCTGGAAGGTATCTCAATGGTCTCTGTAGAACGTATCTATCAGTATATCTACTGGGATCAATCACAATCAGGGGTGTTGTACAAATATCTACGGACAGCTCGAAGATGGCGTAAAAAGCGTTTAAACAGAAAACACCAAAGAGGACAGATACCAAATCGGGTAATGATTGATCAAAGACCAGAAGTGGTAAATACCAAACAGCGTTTTGGCGATTGGGAAGTCGATACTATTGTTGGCAAGAACCATAAATCAGCCATTGTTACCCTAACAGAACGCAAAAGTCAATTTGAGCTAATGGCAAAAACAGATGGGACAAAAGCGGCATCCATTAGAAAACAAATGATCAATCTTCTGGCCCCTTTTAAAGAATTTGTAAAAACAATAACATCAGACAATGGAAAAGAGTTTTCACAACATCAACAAATCTCTAAAAAACTCGATGCAGACTTTTTCTTTGCAGAACCTTACTCTCCTTGGCAAAGAGGGCTCAACGAATACAACAACAAACTTATTAGACAATATCTACCTAAAAAAACAGACTTTAACTTAATCAACAATAACACTATAAATATGATTATCAGTAAATTAAACAACAGACCAAGAAAATTATTAGGATACAGAACTCCTAATGAAGTGTTTTTAACTATTTTTAACCAAAGTGTTGCACTTATTAATTGAATCTAGCACTCAAAAAAAATTCATAAAAAAAGAGGCATATATAATACGCCTCTTTTTTATATGTACTAAAACAGAAGTTTAATCTATCACTAACTTTTTAGTAATGGTAGCATTATTTTGAGTTAACTTCATAAAATACACACCCGCATTTAAGCTAGATACATCCAATTTGTTATTCGTAACTTCTCTAGACATCACTTGTTTTCCTAAAACATCGAACACATTAGCTGTAATGGTTTCATTGTTTTTTGAAATGATGTTTACAAAACCTAACGATGTTGGGTTAGGGAATACAGCAAATACATTTAAACTCTTATCACCAACTGAAAGTGTCAGGTCACTAAGCGAACGTGCTGTAACTTGAGGTGTTCCATTAAAATTTCCAACAATAGCTGCAAAACTAGTTGAACCAGTTGGAATTAATTCACCTATATAATCTGCTTCACTAAAATTAGTTCTGAAAGTGGAAGCTGTACCATCATCAATATCATAATTAACAGCATTAGCAAACGTAGCAGCACCATTACCATCAGCAAAAGTCACGCTATTAATACGAACTAGTTTACTTTCGTAAGTGCCTAAACTAGCAATTATACTAGCTAAAGTAACAACCGGTGGAGTAATATCATTTCCTGTTGAAGTTGCCACTCCCCAATCAGCTTCAGTAGGTACAAGCTCAAATAATCCATTAAATAAAACCAAATGCCCTCTTATATTTGTAACGCCATCTCCAGCATTATATGCTGTTGATATTTCGAAATCATCGTCATCTATCAATATACCTCCCGTAGCATCCTGAAAGTATTTTTGATTTCTAGAAGCCCTTGAGTAGGTATTAATAACTTCACCTGTAACTTTATAAAAAATTTCATCATCAACTGTACCTGCTCTAAGTGCCGCTAAATTAGCAACTTCCACATAAGCAGCAATGATGACCGTTAAGGTGTAGGTTACAGCAGGAACTAAAGAACTTCCAGAATTATCAACCAATTCAGCGGTTAATAAATACGTGTTTCCTACACTCAAACCAGTAATAGCATATTCAAATCCATCATTTGAAGTAAAAATGCAACCGCTATCTACCTCCATATTAGTTCCGGTATCTTCACCATCCCACACAATATATCCATCACCAGAACTATCACTATTACAACCACCGGAATCATTAGACATCACAAAATTAGTCGTAATAAAATCTATGGTAGCATTAACTCCTTCTTCTGATAAGGTTATTGTAGATCCACTTGGTGGCGCATCAGAAAGAGCAAGGGAGGGATTGGCCGTAGTTGAATAAGTTCCTGCCGGAAATACTGAAGAGCAGCCAGCATTAGTTGTACAACCATCAACTGCGTTTGCTCCACTAAAAGACCAATTAGCAAGGGTAAAAGTTGCTCCATCAGGACCAGAACCATCTATTCTATATGCCCAACCATCCATGTACTCCCAAGGTTCTCCAGTACCATCCACATTTATGTCTCCAAAAGTATCAATAACACCTCCATTAAAAAATAATTCAAGCGCATCATCACCATTCACATTAGCGGCGAAATCGAGGTAATCTGGAGTAATTCCAAAATAAGTCATAAAAGCCCCAGGATTAGAACCTTCATAAGCAACATAAATAAAATCTCCTGCTGACGCTGAGCCTGAAAAAGTAACTTCTTCACCATCTGTTCCTTCTCCATTGTTGGCGGCTCCAAATCCATATAGAGATAAATCTGGAATATCATTTATAACGTAAATTTCGGCTAACTTTGGTGTTCCCCCAGTAAGCGGACCATCAAATGCTCCTGTAATTAGCATATCTTGCCCAAAAGAAAGCGAAGTTATTAAGAGGGAAAAAAGTAAAAAGTAAAGGTTTTTCATATGTAAAAATTTATTTAGATTAATTAAGTTAGCCTATAAAGATAAAAATTATTTCTCTTAATAACCAATTAATCAAGTTTATTAATTACACTTCAATTAAGACACTTTAAAGGAGGAAATTATTTATATCCCAACTCATTTAATATGTTTTGTGAAGATGTTTCACTTTTTCTGTTATAAAATTCTAAAGCTAAATCGGCTCTATTTGTAAATACACCATCAACTCTTTCTTTATATGTGTTGAGTTGTTTGTTGGTGTCAAAGGTATAAGGGTGAATAACCATTCCAGCATTGTGGATAAGCTTTACCATCCAAGACGCAGTGAGTTCTTCATAATTGTTTGGCTCACCAGAAATACTTGAGCCTATAATTTGTACATTATTTTTAATGGCAAAATCTACGGCTTTGTTATATGCCTCTTTTAACTCGCCTTTCATATCTGGTTTCCAGAGTAAAAAGCATTTAGGAATATTAGGCAGTCGTTTTTCTAATTGTATAATACTTTGAGGAGAAAATGATTGTAATATCAATCGTGCATTTGTGTTTGCTATCGACACTTTTCCTTTTTTAGTTTTTATTTCTTTTGGATTAGAATTAATATTCCAACCATACTCTTTAATTTCTTTGGCTAATATGGTTTCTGAATTTAATTTTGGGTGTTTTGTTTCTACATATATTCCTGGTCTGTTACCATTATCGTTGGGGTCTTTTTCATAAACGTATTTTCCATTCCAATTACCTTCAACCAATTCTTTTTCTGGTTTTCCATTTTTCTTTTTAATTCTATTTCCTTCAGCAATCATCACTACATCTTTTAGAGTCATAATTTTGAGATCTATAAAGCTTTCTCTTGCTCTTTCCGGATATGCTTTATTAAACCAAGAACCTGCATCTAAACGTCGTAATTCTTTAAGCGTAAAATCGTTAATTTCAGAATTAATCCGTTCTGGAAAAACTTCAACAATATTTGTGGTTCTACTTAAATCATTATCATGAAACGCTATTAAGACATTGTCTTTTGTCAGCTGCACATCAAGCTCTAAATAATCGGCACCAATATTACGAGCCCATAAATATGCTGGTTCTGTTTCTTCTGGCGCCCAATATGTGGTGCCACGATGTGCAATAACTAAATCCCTTTTTAGATAATCGCGCACTTTTTTTGCCGACTCACTAATAGTTCTTGTTGCTTTTATTCCTAAATCTTGTTTTTCAGATTCTTTACTTTTTTGCTGATTGCATCCTATTAAAAGTAAAAAAACGAGCAGATATTTTAAATTGTTTTTCATCATTCAAATTTAATAAATATCAATTAGTTAATTTTGTAAAGCTTACTATTTGTTCTCTTCCCTAATTGACATCATAACTTAATTTTTTGCCATTATTTCGGCAACTTTAGGTACCATTATAATACTTTCTTTTGTTTTTGGAATCACGAGTCCGCAATGTGGTTTTAAAAAAATTATCAGTTTAGTTTTATAATCAAAAAAATGAGTTTAAAAGAAAAAAGCTAACTTTGGTTATCTTAACTAAACGATATGAAATTCACACTTAAAAAAATCGCGCTATTGACTGAAATAATTGGAGGAATAGCAATAGTTATCTCGTTAATTTTTGTTGGTATTCAATTTAGAGAAAATACTATAGCAACAAAATCTGCAACAGCTAATGCTGCAAATGCTATAACTATTGCATGGTATTCCGAAACTGGTAATAGCGCACAATCCAGCGAACTTCTCTGGAATTATATAAAGGATCCTAAAAGCATTACATCAAATGCAGAAAAATATCAAGTTACACTATTATTACATGGTTTATTATTATCATTTCAAAACAGTTATTATTTAGCAGCTGAAGGTACGCTTGACCAAAATGTTCATAAATCTCTTACCGCTTCTATAATTGCAATAAAAAATCAATCGGGTTTTCTTGAGTATTGGAAAAATAGAAAATCTCTTTTCTTTGAGGAATTTAGAGATTATATCACCTCAATATTAGAGTCAGAATCAGAAGCAATTGAAGGTGTTTACAAAAATTTAAAAGATGATGAAAAAGTTATTCCTGATTAATCAATCTATAAATTAAAATTGCAGTCCGCTTTGTTAAAGCTTCAATAGTGTTTAAGTTAACTGTTTCTTGTGGTGTATGTCCACCACTTCCCATAGTGCCTAAACCATCCAGACAATCGGTATATGCTGCAACAAAAGATACATCGGCTGCACCTCGTTTACTTGGGTCGTAGGCTACAACAGCTTCATGTCCTAAATCTAAACTCACTTGGCTTAATAGTTCTAACAATGTTTCATTGCCTTGGGTTGGTCCCATAGCTGGATAGCTGTCTATAAAACTAACTTTTGCAGCAGTAAGCGGTAAATTATTTGCTACAATTGCTCTCATTTTGTCTCTTGCGCTTTCTTTTTGCTCTTCAGAAATAAAACGTAATCCGCCATCTACAACAGCCGTTTGTGCCACGACATTACTTTTTCCAAAGGCATTTCCTTTACTGTAAGCGTCATCATAAGACATTTGTGTGCCTCCTAAAATTACACCAGGATTAAAGGTTAGATATTCTTCGCCTCTAACATCATTATAAAATTCGTTTATTATTCTTGAAATTTCAAATATAGCTCCTGCTCCAACATCGTCACTAAAAATATCGGAAGAATGTGCTCTCTTTCCAGTCACTTCAACTTTCCACCCTGAAGAACCTCGTCTCGCAATTGTAGCTTCGTTAAATCCAGAAGACGCTTCAAAACCCAATGAGACATCGCTACGCTTTGCTGCTTCGATTAGATCTTTACGGCTAACAGTTAATGGTTTCCCAGTGCTTTCTTCATCGCCTGTATAAGCTGCAATAACTTGTGCATCTTTTAAAAGCCCATTGTCTGCCAAAGCTTTTAAAGCATAGAGCATAATTACATTGCCACCTTTCATATCGTTTCCTCCAGGTGCATGAGCAGTACTATCGTTTATCATCTTAAATTCCTGAAACGGACTATCAGCTTCAAAAACAGTATCTAAATGCCCTATAAGTAAAACTTTCTTGCCTTTATTTCCATTGGTTTCAGCAAATAAATGTCCAGATCTATTTACAACCGACATATCGTACCAATTGGTTTTAAACCCTATATTTTCAAAGGCTTCCCCAAAAACATCACCCACCTTTTTTACACCTTCGTGGTTCATTGTACCACTATTAATATTGACTACCTCTTTTAAAAACTCTATCGCTTCAGAATTGTTAGCCGTAATTGTTTTTAAAATTTTCTTTTCAGTTTTAGTTAATTTTTGAGCAAATGACATACTCGCAAGTAATAAAAGACAAAGAGTTATTATCTTTTGGGTGTTTGAAATTCTCATGGGTTTCTTGTTTAAATAGAAATCAAATTTAGGAATTAATCTCTAATTAATGGCATTGTACTACAACGCAATAAGCCTTCTTGTTTAGCAATTTCGGCATAAGGAACTTCTTCAACTGTAAATCCTTGTTCTTTTAGCCAGATATTTAATCGTGTAAAGTTTTGTTCAGAGATAATGACCTCTTCAGAAATTGAAAATACATTACTATTCATATTGTACATTTCGTCTTTGGTAATTTCGAAAATGTTTTCCTTCCCGAAGAAGTTAACTAACCAATCGTATTCAGTTTCTATAAGAAATCCATTTTTATGAAGTATGGCCTTATCTTTTCCAATAGGCTGGAAACAACAATCTAAATGCAACGCATTCTCTTTAGCATCTGTATTAGATTTACGGAGTTCAAACGATTTTACAATCTTATGTGGGAACAATTCCTGTATAGCTATAACAGCATCCATATTTGTTCTGGCGGTTATATAAACTGGATAATCTCCGCCAGAATAGGTGCCAATGAATATATAATCGTTCCAGGGCATAACATCTCCTCCCTCCACATGGCAATCTTCTGGAAGAATAATTCTGTCTTTATCTTCAATTAAATCCCAAACATATTTTATTGCTTTAACTTCCTCTTCTCTGTTTGGCAAAATATTAGCTCTAATTATTTTGTCTTCGATTACAAAAGAAATATCTCTTGAGAATATTTGATTACAATCTTCGATGATTTTAGGTCTAAAAACCTCTACATTATACTTTTTGAAAACTTTTGCCACCGATTCCATTTCCTTAACCATATCTTCTTCTTTAGGATAAGTTCCTGCCAGTACGTGCAGTTTACTTTTAGGGTCATAACAATCTTCGAGTTTTGGTGTTGGTCCGTTACTAGTTGCAGTACCAAGAATAACTGCACGCAATCTAGACGTTTCGTTTTTTATATTCGGTTTTAGCATATCGCAAATATAAAAAAGCTTCATAATTAATTATGAAGCTTTTTGATTGAAATAATTATATTTTATCTGTTATCAATTGACTCAAATGTTCTATGAGTTTCTCCTATATACAATTGCCTTGGACGACCAATTGGCTCATTGTTCAAGCGCATTTCACGCCATTGTGCAATCCATCCTGGTAAACGCCCTAATGCAAACATTACTGTAAACATATCGGTAGGAATTCCCATTGCCCTATAGATAATTCCTGAATAAAAATCTACATTTGGATATAATTTACGGCTTACAAAATAATCATCGTGTAATGCTTCTTGTTCTAAACCTTTAGCAATATCCAGAATAGGGTCTTCTACTCCTAAATCACTTAAAACTTCGTCGGCAGCAACTTTGATTATTTTTGCTCTTGGATCGAAATTTTTATATACACGATGTCCAAAACCCATTAAACGAAAAGGATCCTCTTTATCTTTCGCTTTTGCCATATATTTTTTTGTACCACCACCATCTTCCTTAATGTCCTCTAACATTTCCAGAACAGCTTGGTTAGCACCACCATGGAGTGGACCCCAAAGCGCAGATATACCAGCCGATAATGAAGCAAATAATCCTGCGTGAGATGATCCTACGATTCTAACTGTTGATGTAGAACAATTTTGTTCATGATCTGCATGAAGAATTAAAAGCTTGTCTAAAGCACTTATCATTACCTGGTTTTGAACATACTCTTCATTTGGTTTTTTAAACATCATCTTTAAGACATTCTCAACGTAACCCAAACTATTATCTCCATAATCTAGTGGTAGTCCTTGTTTTTTACGAAGTGTCCAGGCAACAAGTACAGGAAATTTTCCCAATATTTTTACAACGGAATGATACATCGCTTCTTCAGAATTCACATTTACTGATGAAGGATTGAATGCCGTTAATGCGCTTGTAAGTGATGACAAGACACCCATTGGATGTGCAGATTTTGGGAAAGCATCTATGATCTTTCTTATATCATCATCAACTAAAGATTGTGCTTTTATATCTGAATGAAATTTTTCAAGCTGCTCTTGATTTGGAAGTTCTCCAAATATTAAAAGAAAAGCCACTTCTAAAAAATCAGCCTTTTCGGCCAAATCCTCAATGGCATAACCTCTATATCTTAAAATTCCTTTTTCGCCATCTAAAAATGTAATTCCACTTTCGCAGGATCCCGTGTTTTTATAACCTGGATCGATAGTTATAACTCCTTTTGTTGTGCTTCTTAAGGTTTTAACATTTATAGCAACTTCATTTTCAGTTCCTTTAACTAATGGGAATTCATATTTTTCACCATTAATTTCTAACGTGGCATTATTTGACATATTTCTTGAAAATTATAATTAGAATTTATTGTCGTAAACAACTTTACTAAATTACGAAATATCTCTCGGTTTTTAAAGTTTTAAAGCAACGGATTTATCTATTAGTAAATTAATGAAATAGATAAAAAAAAGAGGCGATTATAATGAGTTAAATAATCGCCATATTGTTACAAACATTATATTCCATTTTTTAATTGGTCATAAGTTTATTATATTGAAGTTGCGAACTCATCTTTTACTTCAACCATCTTTTCAAGCATATCTGTGGTTATAGATTTTGGTCTTTCTAATGAATATCCTAAAGCTCTGTCCCAAACTATATTAGAAAGTACACCTAACGATCTGCCTATGGCAAATAATACTGTATAAAAATCATATTCTTTAACACCATAATGCCACTGAACTACTCCAGATTGAGCATCGACATTTGGCCAAGGATTTTTAGCTTTACCATGTTCACTTAAAATATCTGGTACAACTTTATAAAGTGCATCAACATATTTAAACAAATCATCATTTGGCATATGTTTTAAACAAAAATCTCTTTGAACCGTATACCTTGGATCTGTTTTTCGAAGTACTGCATGTCCATAACCAGGTATAACCTGTCCATTATTTAAAGTATCCCAAACATATTTTTTTAATTCATCTTCAGAAGGAATTTTTCCGCCCATTTGATCTTTTAGCCCTTGCAACCACCGTAATACTTCTTGGTTCGCTAAACCATGTAAAGGTCCAGCCAAACCATTAATCATAGCAGAAATTGAATAATAAACATCTGATAATGAACTAGCAACTAAATGACCTGTATGAACACTGACATTTCCACTTTCATGATCGGCATGGATAATAAAATACATACGAGTAACATCATCATATGGTACATCTTTACCCATCATGTATGCGAAATTTCCGCCTAAATCTAACGATGGATTAGGATTCTTATGTCCAATTTCTGGAGAATATAATTTATTGTAAATATAAGCTCCTATCAAGGGTATTTTGGCCATTAAGTTAATTGCGTCTTCATAGGTAGAATCCCAATAATCCATTTTACTCATCCCCTTTTTATATTTAATGTTGAAATGAGATTCTCTTTGTAAACTCATTACGTCAGCGGATAAAATTGCCATTGGGTGACTTTCGCTAGGGAAAGAATCAATGACATCCCAAACATAACGAGGTACTATACGACGATTTCTAAAAGTAACCATTAATTCTTCAACTTCTTCATAAGATGGTATTTCTCCAGTTAAACTAAGTTCAAACAATAAGTGCAACAGTTAACAAATATCGGAAAGCTAGCTTTCCGATATTTGAAAAAAACTGATTGCCGATGAATTACCAACAATTAACCGACTCTCAAAGATACCAAATAGAAGCGTATCTAAAAGCAAATTTTACACTTACACTAATAGCCGAAGAGCTAGGAGTACATAAAAGCACTATTAGCAGAGAAATAAAACGTAACAGTAAAAAACGTGTTTATAATGCTGGTTTTGCCCAATTGATAAGTACAGAGCGAAAAAAGGAATCTTATAAACATAGCGTTTTCGATGCCTCGATGAAACAATACATCAATAAAGCCATGGCACAAAAACAATGGTCACCAGAACAAATAAAGGGCAGGTGTGATCTGGAAGGTATCTCAATGGTCTCTGTAGAACGTATCTATCAGTATATCTACTGGGATCAATCACAATCAGGGGTGTTGTACAAATATCTACGGACAGCTCGAAGATGGCGTAAAAAGCGTTTAAACAGAAAACACCAAAGAGGACAGATACCAAATCGGGTAATGATTGATCAAAGACCAGAAGTGGTAAATACCAAACAGCGTTTTGGCGATTGGGAAGTCGATACTATTGTTGGCAAGAACCATAAATCAGCCATTGTTACCCTAACAGAACGCAAAAGTCAATTTGAGCTAATGGCAAAAACAGATGGGACAAAAGCGGCATCCATTAGAAAACAAATGATCAATCTTCTGGCCCCTTTTAAAGAATTTGTAAAAACAATAACATCAGACAATGGAAAAGAGTTTTCACAACATCAACAAATCTCTAAAAAACTCGATGCAGACTTTTTCTTTGCAGAACCTTACTCTCCTTGGCAAAGAGGGCTCAACGAATACAACAACAAACTTATTAGACAATATCTACCTAAAAAAACAGACTTTAACTTAATCAACAATAACACTATAAATATGATTATCAGTAAATTAAACAACAGACCAAGAAAATTATTAGGATACAGAACTCCTAATGAAGTGTTTTTAACTATTTTTAACCAAAGTGTTGCACTTATTAATTGAATCTAGCTAATAATAAAAAATATAACCCTTCAACGTAAGGCATTTCTGCACCAAAAGGTTTAGGTAATTTTTCTAAAACTTCTGGAAGTGTAAAACCACGATAACGAATTCCTTCAAATGGATCTAAATATGAAATATCTGTGACGAGGCTTTTAATACCTCTCATACCGCCAATGGCTTGTGAAACTGTTACATGGTCAATGATTTTGTCTCCATGTTTTTTTACTAATTCTGTAGTTCTAGGGCGATGCTCCTGAATTTTTTTGTATAGTTTATCTTTTAACGAGCTCATAACATTATATTTAATTTAATATTTTATTTTTTAAAACTTTATAAGTTACGTTACAAATTCTTTAAATAATATGATAAATATCATTGACAAAAAAAAGCCAAATTCTAGTAAAGAATTTGACTTTTTTTTAGATGTATTTTAATTGCGTATTAAACCTTAAAGGCATTCATTTGTGGGTAATAGGCTATATGTCCTAATTCTTCTTCAATACGTAACAGTTGATTATATTTTGCCATACGGTCACTCCTAGAAGCAGAGCCTGTTTTTATTTGACCTGTGTTAAGAGCTACAGCTAGATCTGCGATTGTATTATCTTCGGTCTCACCAGAACGATGCGACATTACCGAAGTATAACCTGCATTTTTGGCCATATTAACTGCATCAATAGTTTCTGTTAAGGTTCCTATTTGATTTACTTTTATAAGAATTGAATTAGCAATTCCGTTTTCAATACCACGAGATAAACGTTCTACATTAGTGACAAACAAATCATCACCGACCAATTGTACCTTGTCTCCAATTTTATCAGTTAGGTATTTCCAGCCTTCCCAATCATTCTCATCCATCCCGTCTTCAATAGAAATTATTGGATATTTAGAAGCTAATTCAGCTAAATAATCGGCTTGCTCTTGGCTTGTTCTCACCTGTCCTTTATCGCCTTCAAATTTAGTATAATCATATTTTCCGTCAACATAAAACTCGGCAGCTGCACAATCTAAAGCAATCATAACTTCGTCTCCATGTTTGTAACCTGCATTTTCTACAGCTTTAGCTATAGTTTCTAAAGCATCTTCTGTTCCATCTAATGTTGGAGCAAATCCACCCTCATCGCCAACAGCTGTACTTAAACCTCTATCGTGTAATACTTTTTTTAGGGAATGAAAAATTTCGGTTCCTATTTGCATAGCATGAGTAAAGTTTTTTGCTTTTATTGGCATCACCATAAATTCCTGGAAAGCAATTGGTGCATCACTATGCGAACCTCCATTAATTATATTCATCATAGGTACTGGAAGTGTGTTTGCGCTTACACCTCCAATATAACGATATAATGGCATCCCTAATTCGTTAGCTGCTGCTTTAGCTAATGCCAAAGAGACTCCTAAAATAGCATTGGCACCGAGTTTAGATTTATTTGCTGTACCGTCTAAATCAATCATTAATTGATCAATTTGATTTTGTTCAAAAACTGAAACGCCAAGTAATTCTTCTGCTATTATTGAATTAACATTTTCAACAGCCTTAGAAACGCCTTTTCCCATATAAGCATTTCCTCCATCCCTCAATTCTACAGCTTCGTGTTCTCCAGTTGAAGCACCTGATGGAACAGCTGCTCTTCCTAAAACACCATTTTCTGTAACTACATCGACTTCTATAGTTGGGTTTCCTCTTGAATCAAAAATTTGTCTTGCGCGAATATCTATTATTAAGCTCATAAGAAGATATTAATTAAATTTAAGTTCAAATTTACGGTTTAATATTGTTTTAGTATACACCTGTGCCGAAGAATTATATATAAAACTTTCTAAAACGTTTTAGTAAAATAAAAAAGACAATAAATACCTAAACTCTTTGAATTTTTTTCAGTTTAGAAGACTTGATGTTTTCTATAAACTGATCAAATAAGTAGGACGAATCATGAGGTCCAGGACTTGCTTCTGGATGATACTGTACAGAAAAACAATTTTTAGTTTTCATTGCTAATCCTGCTACTGTACTATCATTTAAATGCACATGTGTTATTTTTAATTCTGGATTTGCTTCGGCTTCTTCTCTATTTACAGCAAAACCATGATTTTGAGACGTAATTTCTCCTTTCCCAGTTATTAAATTCTTTACAGGATGATTTATTCCTCTATGACCATTATGCATTTTATAAGTAGAAACCCCATTAGCCAATGCGATAACTTGATGCCCAAGGCAAATACCAAATAACGGTAGATCTCTTTTAATAATTTCCTTTGCAAGATTTTGTGCATCAATTAAAGGTTTAGGATCTCCAGGGCCGTTTGATAAAAAGTAACCATTGGGATTCCAAGCACTCATATCTTCAAATGAAGTATTATAAGGAAACACTTTAATATAAGCATCACGTTTTGACAGATTCCTTAGAATATTCTCTTTTATTCCAATATCTAAAGCTGCTATTTTAATAGATGCCTTTTCGTTTCCAAAATAATACGGTTCTTTTGTAGAAACTTTCGATGCCAACTCAAGACCATCCATATTTGGGACTTCTTCAAGCTGTTGTTTTAAGTTTTCAATATTATCAACTTCGGTAGAGATTACGGCATTCATTGCGCCGTGATCTCTAATATAGCTTACCAATGCTCTAGTATCGACATCGGAAATTGCAAGAAGGTTGTGCTTCTTGAAGAACTCATCTAAAGAATTATTTGCAGCTTCACGTGAAAAATTATAACTAAAATTTTTACAAATTAATCCAGAAATTTTAATTGAGCCTGATTCAATCTCGTCATCATTAACCCCATAATTACCTATATGTGCATTTGTAGCTACCATAAGTTGCCCATAATATGATGGGTCAGTAAATATCTCTTGGTAACCTGTCATTCCGGTATTAAAGCAAACCTCGCCAAAAGCTGTGCCTTGCTTGTTTGCAACAGACTTACCATGAAATATTGTTCCATCTTTTAAAAGGATTATTGCTTTTTGTCTTTTTATGTATTTCATTTATATATATAAAGATTCCCGTTTTAACGGGAACTAGAGGTTTCGCAAAATTGCATAAAAAAAAGGATAAACTAAAATAGTTTATCCTTTATATTTATTAACGCTTATTAATATTTATTCTTCCTCATTAGAAGCTTTAGTATCTACAATTGGAGCAACAGTTTTACTTCCTCCTCTTCTACTTCTACGTGTCGTTTTCTTTTTAGGTTTATCTGCATTGTAAATGTCGTTATAATCTACAAGTTCAATCATTGCCATATCAGCATTATCTCCTAGACGGTTTCCAAGCTTAATTATTCTTGTATATCCTCCGGGACGATCTCCTACTTTAGCAGCCACATCTCTAAACAATTCTGCAACAGCTTCTTTTTGTCTTAAACGACTAAATACAATACGTCTGTTATGCGTTGTATCTTCTTTAGATTTAGTTACTAAAGGTTCAACAAATTGCTTTAGTGCTTTTGCTTTTGCGATTGTTGTATTAATACGCTTATGCTCTATTAATGAACAAGCCATATTTGCCAACATCGATTTTCTGTGAGCCGTTTTTCTACCTAAATGGTTTACTTTTTTTCCGTGTCTCATTATATTTTATTTTAATCATCATCTTGCTACAACTCTTATTGAGGAGCAAAATATGATGTATTAATCTTTATCCAATTTATATTTGCTTAAATCCATTCCGAAATTTAAGCCTTTTACATTTACAAGCTCTTCAAGTTCTGTTAAAGACTTTTTACCGAAATTACGGAACTTCATAAGATCGTTTTTATTAAATGACACCAAGTCTCCTAATGTATCAACTTCAGCTGCTTTTAAACAATTTAATGCACGAACTGAAAGATCCATATCTATTAATTTAGTTTTAAGCAACTGCCTCATATGAAGTGATTCTTCATCATAAGTTTCAGTTTGTGCTATTTCATCGGCTTCAAGCGTTATTCTTTCGTCAGAGAATAACATAAAGTGGTGAATTAAAATTTTAGCAGCTTCAGTTAAAGCTTCTTGTGGTACAATAGAACCATCTGTAATAATTTCAAAAACCAGTTTTTCGTAATCCGTTTTTTGTTCTACACGAAAGTTCTCAACACTGTATTTTACATTTTTTATAGGTGTGTAAATCGAATCTGTAAATATTGTTCCAAGTGGTGCTGTAGCTTTTTTATTTTCTTCAGCTGGAACATAACCTCTACCTTTTTCGATAGTAATTTCCATATTGATACTTACTTTAGGATCTAAATTACAGATAACCAAATCTGAATTTAATACTTGGAATCCTGAAATAAACTTCTGAAAATCACCAGCTGTAATTTGCTCTTGTCCAGAGATTGAAATTGAAACTGATTCGTTATCAATTTCATCAATTTGACGCTTAAAACAAATTTGTTTCAGGTTAAGAATCATTTCTGTAACATCCTCAACTACTCCCGTAATTGTAGAAAATTCATGCTCTACACCTTCAATTCTAACTGATGTAATTGCAAATCCTTCTAAAGAAGAAAGTAAAACTCTTCTTAAAGCATTTCCTACGGTTAACCCGTAACCAGGTTCTAAAGGTCTAAATTCGAATTTCCCTTCAAAATCAGTTGAATCTATTAAGATTACTTTATCGGGTTTTTGAAAATTTAAAATTGCCATATTGTTTATTGTATCAGTTATTATTTAGAATATAATTCGACGATGAATTGCTCGTTAATGTTTTCAGGAATTTGAATTCTTGCAGGAATAGATACGTAAGTTCCTTCCTTTGTATCGTTATTCCAGGTAATCCATTCGTAAACATGACTTGAGTTTGATAATGCATTTTCTATAGTCTCAAGAGATTTAGATTTTTCTCTTACTGCAACAACATCACCTGCTTTTAATGAATAAGACGGAATATTAACCAATTTCCCGTTTACAGTAATATGTCTGTGAGAGACGAGTTGTCTTGCTCCTCTTCTAGAATTGGAAATACCCATTCTAAAAACAACATTATCTAATCTAGATTCGCAAAGTTGCAACAATACTTCACCAGTAATACCAGTTGCTGCAGTTGCTTTTTTAAACATGTTTCTAAATTGACGCTCTAAAACACCATACATGTATTTTGCTTTTTGCTTTTCCATTAATTGGATAGCATATTCCGATTTTTTTCCGCGTCTTCTATTGTTTCCGTGTTGACCTGGAGGATAATTTCTTTTTTCAAAAGATTTATCTTCTCCAAAAATAGCTTCACCGAATTTACGTGCTATTTTAGTTTTAGGACCAGTATATCTTGCCATTTTTAAATTTGTTTTGAGAGTGATTATGAATTAAGGTCTTAA
>CBDFNO010000008.1:0-35552 GCA_965250265.1 Flavobacteriaceae bacterium
AATGTAAGCATTCCTAGAGGAAACCTAACATTTATATTTTTTAAGTTGTGTTCACGCGCCCCATTAATATCCACATGATATTTAGAAGTTCGTCTGGTTTTTGGCACTTCAATTTTAAGTGTTCTGTTTAAATATTTTGCTGTTAACGAATTGGAAGCTAAAATATCCTGATAAGTTCCTGTAGCTACTACGTGTCCACCAAAAGTACCAGCTTCTGGGCCAATATCAATTATTTCATCGGAAGCTGCCATAATATTTTCGTCATGTTCTACAACAATAACAGTATTGCCAATATCACGAAGAGATTTTAAAACTATAATTAAGCGTTCGGTATCACGAGGATGTAATCCAATACTTGGTTCGTCCAGAATATACATTGAACCTACAAGACTACTACCTAAAGAGGTTGCCAAATTTATACGCTGACTTTCGCCACCAGAAAGTGTGTTTGATTTTCTATTAAGCGTTAAATAGTCTAATCCAACATTGGTTAAAAATGATAAACGTGTACGTATTTCTTTTAATAGACGTTTTGCAATTTGTGTATCGTAATCGTTAAGTTCTAATTGATTAAAAAAGGAAACTAATCTATGTAAAGGTAATTCAACCAATTCGGTAATTGTAGCATTGCCAATTTTTATATAATTTGCTTCAGGACGTAAACGTTTCCCTTGGCAAACGTGACATTTTGTTTTTCCTCTATATCGAGAAAGCATCACTCTGTTTTGAATTTTGTACGCTTTGCTTTCTAATTCAGCAAAAAAAGAATTAAGTCCTTCAAAATGGGTATTTCCATCCCAAATGAGTTGCTTTTGACTGTCACTTAATTCAAAATATGGTTTATGAATAGGGAAATCGAACTTATGAGAATTGTTTACAAGTTGATCACGATACCAACTCATACTTTCTCCTCTCCATGGGAAAATAGCATTTTCGTAAATAGACAATCCAGTATTTGGTATTACTAAGTTATTATCTATACCAATAACATCTCCATAGCCTTCACATTTTGGACACGCTCCATATGGGTTGTTAAAACTGAACAAATGTATATTAGGTTCTAAGAACGTAATACCATCGAGTTCAAATTTGTTACTAAAATGTTTTAAAGCATTCTCTTGTGAAGAATCACTTTTAAGTGATTCGATATAACATTCACCTTTACCCTCAAAAAAAGCTGTTTGAATAGCGTCTGCTAATCGATTATAAAAATCTTCATCATCATGAACCATTATTCTATCAACTACAAGATGGATTGATTTAATAGTTTCTCTATAGCTTTTAACTTCATCAATTCTAACAATACTATCATTTATTTTAACTCGAGCATAGCCTTGCTGTTGTAAAACTTTGAGTTTGTTTTCAATAGAACGACCGTTTTCTAAATGAATAGGAGCTAGGAGTAATAATTTATCACCATCAATAAAGGACTTTATATAGTTTAGAACATCTGCAACAGTTTGCTTCTTTATTTGCTTTCCAGATTTTGGCGAATAGGTTTTACCTATTCTGGCAAAAAGCAGCTTTAGATAATCATAGATTTCGGTAGTAGTACCAACGGTAGAACGTGGATTTGTAGAATTTACTTTTTGTTCAATGGCAATTGCAGGTGCAATGCCTTTAATATAATCAACTTTGGGTTTGTTAAGTCGTCCTAAAAACTGTCTTGCATAGCTAGAAAGGCTTTCTACATAACGTCTTTGGCCTTCAGCATATAAGGTGTCGAATGCTAAACTCGACTTACCAGAACCAGATAATCCTGTAATAACCACTAACTTATTTCTAGGTATTACAACATCAATATTTTTTAGATTATGCAATTTTGCCCCTTTTATAAGGATATTGTGTTTTGGGTTTGCGCTAGAAATGTCAGTGTTCATAAGTGTTTTAAAGAGAATAATTTTGCAAAGATACTACTTCTAGATCAGCAATAAAAATGGATTTAAAAGCAATTTTATGTTAAAAAAGTAGATTATTTTTGCATTTTAGGTATGATTGTTGTTATATTTGATTTCTATTAAACAACAAACTAAACTATTAAGCTTATAACAAACATTACTTTTTAAATTATAAAACCCCAAGCAAAGAAGATTATTTCTGTGCTTTAAAAAGTAATGATTATGAGACAAGAGCTTATTACAGACGCTGTTTTAGTTAGTAACTACATTAATGGAGATGAACATTCTCTTTCTATCTTAATTAAGAGGCACAAACAAAAAATTTACAGTTTTATTTATTCGAAGGTTTTTGACAGAGATGTTACAGAAGATGTCTTTCAGGATACATTTATTAAAGTCATTAAAACCTTAAAACTTGGTAAATATAATGAAGAAGGTAAATTTTTGCCTTGGGTAATGCGTATAGCACATAATTTGGTGATTGATCATTTTAGAAAGAACAATCGCATGCCAAAATTTGATAACAGTAATGATTTTAATATTTTTTCAGTTTTAAGCGATTCTTCATTAAATGCTGAGAAAGCCATTATAAAAAGTCAAGTTGAAGAAGATATAAAACGTTTAATAGAAGAACTTCCTGAAGATCAAAAAGAGGTGCTAATTATGCGTATGTATAACGATATGAGTTTTAAAGAAATCTCAGAGAATACAGGCGTTAGCATCAATACAGCGTTGGGAAGAATGCGATATGCTTTAATTAATTTAAGGAAAGTAATAGAAAAACATAATATAGTTTTAACAAATTAAACAATAAATAAGTTTTTGTTGCGTTAGTATGGTATAATAACCAAAAATTAACTAATGGCAAAACTTTACATTGAAGATTCTAAACATCTTGAAACACTTGAACCGGCTGAAGAAACGGTGAATTTTCTTCTGAATTATTCTCAAGCTTTATGCATTATAGAATATAATAAATTAAAGTTTGAAGCGCTTTTAAACTAAACTTTGGCGAAAAAAGTCCTGGTAATTTTATTGTCAGGACTTTTTATTTTTATAATACTCTTCAATTACAGATTTTCTTCCAATTGTTTTTGTAATAATATCTTTATCAATATCCCAACCTCTTGCAGGGGAATATTCTCTGCCGTACCAAATAATTTGTAAATGTAAATCGTTCCAAATCTCTTTTGGAAATAATCGTTTAGCATCTTTTTCAGTTTGAACTACATTTTTACCATTACTTAAACTCCAGCGATACATTAAACGATGTATATGAGTATCTACAGGAAAAGCAGGAATACCAAATGCTTGAGACATTATTACACTTGCAGTTTTGTGTCCTACAGCAGGAAAAGCTTCTAATTCTTCAAAACTTTGAGGAACTTTTCCGTCGTGTTTCTTAATAATCATTTGAGATAAACCATGTATGCCTTTGCTTTTCATGGGAGATAGACCAACAGGTTTTATAATCTCTCTAATTTCTTCAACGGTTAACTTTGCCATGTCATATGGGTTATTTGCTTTTGCAAAAAGCAGAGGTGTAATTTTATTTACTCTCACATCTGTGCTTTGAGCAGATAGAAGCACAGCAATAAGCAAGGTATAAGGATCTTTATGATCAAGAGGAATAGGTGTTTTTTTATAAATATTTTCTAATGTTTTTATTACGAATTTTACCTTTTCTTGTTTTGTCATTAGTGTATATTTGCAAACAGTAAATATACTAAATATGACCACATTAAAAGTAGGAGATAAGGCCCCAAATTTTACTTCAAAAGACCAAAATGGAAATGTAATTTCTTTAAATGATTACATAGGAAAAAAGCTGGTTTTATTTTTTTATCCTAAGGCAAATACTCCTGGATGTACTTTAGAAGCATGCGATTTAAGAAATAACTACGAACGGTTTCAATCTTTAGGCTATGATATTTTGGGTGTGAGTGCAGATAGTAAAAAAAGGCAGGCTAATTTTAGAAACAAATACAAGCTCCCATATCCACTTTTAGCCGATGAAGATAAAACTGTAATCAATGCTTTTGAAGTTTGGGGGCCAAAAAAATTCATGGGAAGAACCTATGATGGAATACATCGTACAACTTTTGTAATAGATGAAAATGGAATGATTGAAGATGTGATTTTAAAAGTTAAAACCAAAGCACATACAGATCAAATCCTGAATAACTAGTTTAGTCTAACTGTACGTCTTTTGGAATACCCAAATAAACGCTGTTCTTTTATAATCTCAGAAACACCTTCTGGCAGCATATCTTCCCAGCCTTCCTCTCCATCTGCAATCATTTTAAGTACTTTTCTTGATAGAATATCTAATATTTCTGGATTAAAGTCTTTTATATCAAGCATTTTTCCGTTGTATTTAAAGAATTTATACAATTCTTTCATACGTGGATGCACTTTAAGTGTTTCACTCGTGATAAATTCTCCAGTTTCTTTATCTTTAAGTGGATACAGATACACTTTTAAATCTTTAAAGAACAATTTACCAAAGGCCTCCAATATGCCTCCACTTAAATGACGATAATATTTTTCATCAAATATTTGTATGAGGTTATAAACTCCCATAGCCAATGCCATTCTAGCTTTTGTAAATTCAGAGAAATATTCAACCAATCTATAATACTCTTGAAAATTGGTAATCATTACATTTTGTCCCAAAGAACATAATAATTCTGCTCTATCAAGAAAATCTCGTTCGTTAATTTCTCCTTCAGCACGTAAATTGGCTAATGTAATTTCAAATATCACTTTAGTCTTATCCTCATCCACAGTTTTCTCATTTAAAAATAATTCCTGGGCTTTTTCAAACATATCCATGTTCACTTTGGTAACAGGTCTAAAACTACCACGAAGTGCTAGAATATTTTTTTTATATAAAACTTGAGCTGGTAAAAGGTTATTACCGTCAGGTCCAAAACATTACTGCATCAGTCATTCCATTTCTAACTAATTGTAAACTCATCAATCTATTATCTACATAAGTAAATCTAGATCCAGAAAAGTTAATCATATCAATCTCTATTTGATCTTTTTCAATGATTATCATACAATGATTTTACAATTTCTTTTGGATTATCGTGCATATAAAACCCTCCAAAAATTAGGTTTACACCTAACATACCCAATGTTTCTTGCTGCAACTGTGCATTTGTTTGTTTAAAACGGATATGTATTACATTATTTCGTTATAACCTTCTAAAGGGTCCAACTGAAATTTAACACCAACCCAACCATGACCTTTAAAATTTTTGGAAAAATCAATTGTAGCTACAGTATTAGCATAAGCAAAAGAATAATTTATCTGGATGCTTTCTTTCTACTCAATCTATCTTCAATAAGATTAATTTCATGAGATAAGCATTCGTTTCTAAACGTGGTTGAGTTACATAACGCTTATCATCTTCTATACCATAAATCGCATCAGAGAAATCTTTATCATAAGCAGACATTGCTTTTGCGATAGTACCCGAAGCACCACCAGCTCTAAAAAAATTACGAACAGTTTCTTGTCCAGCACCAATTTCTGCAAAAGTTCCGTAAATATGGTCGTTAAGATTTATTTGTAAAGCTTTTTGTTTAATTGTTAAAACTTTACTTATTTCTTTATCTCCTTTTAATTTTACAGACATAGCAAATATTTACATTTACAAAAGTATAAAAATTATTAAAGCTAATTAAAAAAAAGTTATTTTATGTCATAAAATAGCTTATAAAATATATTGTAGATATTATGATTAAATAGCTTTCAATTCTGCTAATAATTCCTGAATGACAGTTTTTGCATCTCCAAATAACATTGAGGCTTTTTGGTTGTAGAATAATTCGTTTTCTATACCTGCATAACCTGGATTCATAGTTCTTTTATTAATAATTATTTGTTTAGCATTTTCAACATCCAAGATGGGCATACCATAAATTGGACTTGAAGAATCATTATTTGCAGCTGGATTAACAACATCATTTGCACCAACAACAAATACTACATCAGTATTTACAAACTGAGGATTAACATCATCCATATCAATGAGTTTGTCATAATCTACATTGCTTTCAGCTAGGAGTACATTCATGTGTCCTGGCATTCTCCCTGCAACTGGGTGAATAGCATAAGAAACTTCTACACCTTTTTTGGTTAAAAGTTCTTCTAATTCATGAATTACATGCTGAGCTTGTGCAACAGCCATACCATAACCAGGAACAATAATAACTTTATTTGAATAATTCATCATTACAGCAGTATCGCTAGGGGTTGTTTTATTAATTGTTCCACCTGTTTTATTAGCATTATTATTAGCCACTTCTTTTTCTCCAAAAGCGCCAAAAATTACATTTAAAAGAGATCTATTCATTGCTACACACATGGCAAAAGTTAAAATTAGCCCGGCAGAACCTACCAGTATGCCTCCAACTAGCATTACCATATTTCCATAGAGAATTCCGGTAATGGCAGCTGCAATCCCGGTTAAAGAGTTCAGAAGTGATATGACTACGGGCATGTCTGCACCACCAATAGGTATTACAAATAATACTCCATATATAAGTGAAACAAATAATAATAGATATACTATAATATTGTTATCAATATTATACAATACTATATGAGTACTAAACATCAAAATTCCTACAAAGAACAAATTGTTGATGATGTTGTATTTTGGAAGCCTGATATCTTTCCACATCATGCCATTTAATTTTGCCCATGCAATCATACTACCCGAGAAAGTAATACTGCCAATTACTATAGCAGCTATGATTATTATCATCTGGGTTGTATTTCCCATATTATTCCCAAATTCAACTATACCAATAAGGGCTGCACTAGCTCCACCAAATCCATTAAATAATGATACGAGTTCTGGCATTTTTGTCATCTCAACCTTAACAGCAACTACCCAACCTATAATTGCACCCATTAAAATGGCAGCACATATCAGCCCATAAATAAAAGTTGGTACTTCTAAATCATGTAATACGATAGTACTTATTATTGCCAATCCCATACCAGAAGCTGCTATTAAATTACCTTTTTTAGCTGTTTCAGGATGGCCTAATAATTTCAAACCAATAATAAAAGTTATAGTAGCAATCAGATATATAATGCTTAAAAGGACATTCATTTTTTCTTCTTTTTAAACATTTTTAACATTCTGTTAGTAACGGTAAAACCACCCACTACATTTATAATTCCTAATACAACTGCTATAAATCCAAGTGTAAGCACAACGTAATTGTTAGGATCTGCATTCAGCATAACTAAAATTGCTCCAACGATTACAACACCACTTAAAGCATTAGCACCAGACATTAATGGTGTATGAAGCACTGCTGGAATGTTTTTAATTACTTCGATTCCAATAAAAATTACTAAAATAAGGATGTATATTAATTCGAGATTGTTTTTAAGAAGTTCTATAAATTCAACCATATCTATTCAGTTTTCCCATTTTGTCTAATTTTTCCTTCTTGAACAATTAAGGTTTTATCTGTTATTTCTTCGCTAAGATCCCACTTAAATTGGTTGCCTTCAGTTAAATGCATCATAAAGTTGTACATGTTTTTCGCGAATAATTCACTTGCATCGGTTGATACACTTTCAGGAGATATAGTTGTTCCAATAATTTTTACACCATTTCTTCTTACAATTTTGTTCATTTTACTTGATTCACAGTTACCTCCTTGGGCAGCTGCTAAATCAATTATTACTGCACCGTTTTTCATTTGCATGACTTGTTCATCAGTGATTAATACTGGTGATTTTCGCCCAGGTACCATTGCAGTTGTTATCACTAAATCGGCTTGGAATAATGATTTATTAACCGCTTCTTTTTGTCGTTTTGTATAGTCTACCGAAGCTACTTTTGCATATCCTCCTTCAAATTCTTCACCTTCGTTATCCACTGTTATAAATTTGGCACCTAAAGATTCGGTTTGCTCTTTGGTTTCCATTCTAATATCTGTGGCTTCAACAATAGCACCTAGTCTTTTAGCGGTAGCAATAGCTTGTAACCCAGCTACTCCAACACCATAAACTAAGACTCTTGCCGGAGTAATTGTTCCAGCAGCAGTCATCATTAAAGGGAATATCTTAGTCATTTCGAAAGCTCCTCTAATTACTGCTTTATAGCCAGCAAGATTACTTTGAGAACTTAAAACATCCATATCTTGTGCTCTCGAAATTCGTGGCATTGCATCCATAGAAAAAGCACTAACTCCCTTTGCTGCTATAGCTTTAATGAGTTCAGGATGTGATTTATGAAATAACTGACTCATTAAAATTTGTCCTTTATTTACTAATTTTAAATCGTCTTTATCAAATGGGTTAATTTTAATAAGCACATCTGATTCTTTAAAAACAACACCTCTTTTTTCAATCAAAGCTCCAATAGCTTTGTAATCTGAATTTTTAAATTTAGAATTTGCTCCTGCATCGTCTTCAACTAAAATTTTAAATTCTTTTGCAATAAGTTGATTGGCAATATTGGGTGAAATTGATACTCGTTTCTCGCCTTTTTGAGTTTCTTTTAATATACCTATTTTCATGTTCTGAAAAAATTTGGCTTACATACGGTAAATGTAAAATTTAATTGGATTAATTAATCTGATTTTTATCATCTTTTAACTAAAAAATTATTAAAGTTGTTTAATTAGTAGAACTTCTATATTTTTTTAAAAAAATTGTGATGAATTATAGGTTTTATATAATATATTATAAATTTAAACTTGTTTATATTAATAAAGTATGAAAATCACTTTTCTTGGCACAGGAACTTCTCAAGGAATTCCAATAATTGGAAGTGATCATCCTGTGTGTTTAAGTACCGATCCAAAAGATAAACGTTTGCGTGTTTCTGTTTTGGTAGAGTGGGAAGATTATACGTATGTTATTGATTGCGGACCTGATTTTAGATACCAGATGTTAAGAGCTAATTGTACTAGAATCAATGGTATATTATTTACTCATGAACATAGTGATCATGTTCTTGGAATGGATGACATAAGGCCTTTCGTTTTTAGGCAAGGAGCGCTTCCAATTTATGCACATGAGCGTGTATTAAATGCTTTGCATAAACGCTTTGAATATATTTTTGAAACCGAGAACAGATATCCAGGAGCTCCTGCTGTTATTGAGCAAATAATTACCAGTAGTCCTTTTACATTAAATGGAATGGAAGTGATTCCAATAAATGTTTTGCATAGTGATTTACAAGTGTTTGGTTTTAGATTTAATGATTTTGCTTATTTAACAGATGTTAAAACTATAGAAAAACAAGAAATTGATAAGTTAAAAAAGCTGAAAGTTTTAGTTGTGAATGCATTGCGAATTAAACCACATTATTCACATTTTAATTTAGAGGAAGCTTTAGATTTTATTGAAAAAGTAAAACCTGAAAAGGCATATTTAACACATATTAGTCATTTACTTGGATTTCATGATGAAGTACAACAAAAACTGCCAATAAACGTTTATTTGGCTTACGATAACTTACAGCTAAATTTATAATATGAAGGGAAAAATATTTTTATATCTATTTGTTTTTACATTGTTATTAGTCATTTTTCAATATGTAAACTCTAAAGGTATTTTGGAAACCTATGAAAAAAAGATTGAAAAAACTCAGGCTAAAGTAAAAGCTTATAAAGACTCTATTATGACTTTGGAGGATGAAATTTTAGATCATTTATATTTTAATCTAGAAAATGATGATTATGGATTGAGTTATTTTGAAAGTGATGGCTATGATACTTCAGAATTAATCCCTTTTATAAAAGATGAATTATACAAGTTGAATATTTATGAAGGTGATGATCACCCAATCGTGCCTTATGCATCGATGACAGAAGGAAAAATATTAATTAATAAAGTTAGGCTCTTAAATCATAAATGGATTATAGCTGATTTTACTGACGGTAAGTTTTGGGGACAAATATTTTTAACTTACGAGATAATAGATAAACAAGAATTAAAATTTCAGCTAGTGGAGTATTTTATTTATCCTCCTCAAACTTATTAAATCCTGACTTTCAGCCATTCTCTCAATTCGTAAAAATTTTGTGGTGCTACACCATGCCCAACAGGGAATTCGTTGTATTGGTGTTTTATATTTAACGTTTTTAAAAACTCAGGTGTATGTCGTGCCCATTCAACAGGAATTACCTGATCTACACTGCCATGAGAACAGTAAAAGTCTAAATGAGAGTAATCATTTTTGTGGAGGTTCTCCGGCAAGATATCCTTGTAAATATAACCGCTTAATGCGATAATATTCTTTATTTTTTCGGGATATGTTAAAGCAACAGCATAGCTTAAAATTGTACCTTGGCTAAAACCTAAAAGTGTTACATTGTTCACATCCACAGGATATAGATTACAAGCTTCATCTATAAATTTTGCAATAAGATCTCGAGAAGTTGCTGCTTCTACATTGTCGTTCCATTTACCTTGTTCAGCATCAAAATTAATAGTATACCAAGCATTTCCATAGGGTTGCATTGCATAAGGAGCTCTTACTGAAATAATAAATAACTCCTCTGGTAATTCTGAGGCAAAAGAAAACAAATCATTTTCGTCACTACCATAACCGTGTAGCATAATTAGTAATGGCGCTTTACCGTCTTTTATATTCGATTCTCTAATTAAATGATAAAATGAAAGATTATTAGAATTCATTATTTACCTAAACTAGAAAAGATTTTTTGGTAAAAATTTCCAACCAAAGGTATAGGATATGCTTTTCCTGTTGCAGCAGTAATAAAACTGTAAATAAATAATACACCAAAAAATATCCAAAAAGCTAATCTCAACATGATAAGGTCATAATTTGAAATAATTAACCCAACTGCCCAGAAAGTCAGCCATAAACCCAGTGATTGCCTAATATGAAAGCTTGCAAATTCATTTTTTTTATCATTGTTCATAAAAAAAGCAATGACAACTCCAAAAAGCCAGGCATAACTAATTAGAGCCACCGTTTTCCCTTCTTCTATAGTTTTCTCAGTCATGGTAGCTTATTATAAAATTATTTTGCCATTAGATATGATGCCATAAGATTTTCCTTTTAAAGCTGAAGTATCAAAAATACTGTTTTTTGATTTGGAAATAATGTCCTTTGTTGAAAAAACATATCTCAAATCAGGATTAAATAAGGTGATATTCAATTTGTTACCAATATTAATTGGAGACGTTTCTATACCAAACCTTTCCTTTCCTTTGGTTAATAAATCTATGGTTTTCTTTAATGTGAAAATAGAATTCAATGCTCCGAATGCAGATTCTAAACCTATTGTTCCAAACGCCGCAAAATCGAACTCAACTTTTTTAAGTTCAATATCCAATGGATTATGATCACTTGTAACCATATCTATGGTGCCATCTTTTATTCCAACGAATAAAGCATCAATATCATATTGTGTACGTAAAGGCGGAGAGACTTTAAAGTTTGTGTCGAAGCTACTAAGGTTTTCATCAGTAAATAATAGATTATGTATTGCTACACTACAACTTACATCCAGTTTATTCTTTTTAGCATCCCTAATTAACTCTACAGATTTTGCCGTAGATATTGTTGGAATATGCAATTTCCCATCTGTATATTTCAATAAAAACAAATCTCTTGCCACCTGTAATTCTTCGGCTAAATTTGGAACACCATTTAAACCAATTGAAGTACTGGTTATATTTTCATTCATTACGCCATTTCTCGAAATTTTATCATCCTGTGGAAAAGAACACACTAGACCTCCAAAGTTACTGGCATATTGTAAAGCAATTTTCATTAAATTAGGATTACTTATTGATTTTTGATAATCCCCAAAAGCAACAGCTCCTGCATTACGCATATCGAAAAGTTCTGCAAGATGTTCTCCTTTACTATGTTTAGTTAAAGCTCCAATAGGATACAAATCTACTGCATGGTGTTCAGCTTTAGATTTTAAAAATGAAACGTCAGTATTTGTACTTATTATGGGATTTGTATTTGCATTAACTGCAACAGATGTAAAGCCAGATCTGGCTGCTGTTTTTAAACCGTTAACTATGATTTCACGTTCTTCATAACCTGGCTCTCCAAAGTTAACGCTACTATCAAACCAACCTTGAGAAATGTGTAAGTTGTCAAAACTTATCTCTTTGTATTTATCTGGGTTTTTAATACGATTTGCAATGTTAGAAATAACGTCTTTTTCAACTAAAATATCAACTTTTTTATTGTGGAAGTCACTTTTTGGGTCAATAATTGTTGCTGATTTTATGAGCACGTTCATTTAAAATATTTTAAGATGAGCATTTCTAAAATTAATAACATCGCTGCAAAAATAACAAACCATTTCCATAGCTCGTTAACATTTGTCTCACTTTTTATGTCATTAAAAAGTTGCGGGATAGAATCTTTAATATTTACATTTTTAATAATGCCCAGATTCAAGTAGCTCATTTTACTTTCATTTCTACTATAATTATAGCTAATATGCTCTAATATTTCTGTATTGTTGCTAATAGCATAAATAGCTGCAATATCAGGAGTTTCGTTAGTAGAAACGGTTACCTTATTACTATAAGTGCGCTGTTGTGGAATGATTTCTATAGTACTTGACTTAAGTTTTAAAATATCGTCTTGTTGCATTATGGTATTAATATCAAATGTGTTTTCCTTGTTAATTGTATAATATAGCTTTGGTAGCTGCAAGCTTTGTCTTCCAATATTATAAAGTGTAGGGACAATAAGTGGAGAATTGATAAAGTTTGAATTTTTAATATTTAACGCTGAAGAGAACACAAATATACCGCCACTTTGAATTAGAAAGGGACTTCCATCTTCGAATTGAAGAATAGGACTGACACTTGTTGTTAGATTGTAAAATGAATTTACTTTTGGATACTGAAAATTTGAAACTCTTTTATCGAAAACATCATTAAAAATAGGATGAGAATAATTGATTGTTGTTATTTTCTTTTCAAAGCTATTTAACATGCTAAAATTAAAATTATTAACATTATTAAGTAGTTGATTATAAGATGATATTACAATATCATCTGAAGGGATAATTAATATGTCTCCTCCATTAGTAATAAATGTATTTATAGAATTAATTAGTGGTAACGGTATGGTCTCTAATTCATTTAATACAATTAAATTTTGCTGCTCTATTACATTGTAATTTAACTGATTATAATCTGTTGCAATATAGTTGAATTCACCATCTGTAAAAATACGCTTCAAGTAATTATCTTTAGCCGAGTTTATTGACAATACCTTTATTTTTGGCCGTTGATTAATATTAAAGAATAGGGTATTATCAAACTGAAGACCAGTATCTTCTATTTCAATTTTTCCATTAATTTCAGTATTATTTGGAAGTGTAAAAGTTCCTTTTAAACCATTTTGATTATTCACAGCAGTTTTAGCAATGAGATTATCATCGTTAAATAAAGAAATAGAAATATCATCTGGAACTTCAGTTTGAAGTTTTAACAACACTGTAAGCTCAATAGCGTTTAAATTGGTTTTAGAGATATAAACACTATCAACGCTAATATTATTAGTGTTAATTGGTTGTAGCTGTACTAAACTTAAATTTATTAGACTATCTGAAGCAATTATTAGATCTTTTTGTTGCTGCTGAAAATCGGAAAGCAATACTAAATGTTTTAAAGAAGATCCTTCATTACTGAAAAACTGCTTACCTTTTAAAATTGCAGATTCATAATTTAATTGATTTGAGCTGTATCCCAGCTTTAATAATTCATCTTTTACAGTCTTTTTTGTAGCGTTTTTTATAGTGCTGTTATTAGTAAAAATTGTAAGCTCGTCATTTTCGTTTAATGCATCAATAATATCCTGAACAGCTCTCTTGAATAGTTCTCCTTTATTTCCTTTGGCTTGCATACTAAAAGAATTGTCTAGATAAATAACCGTTTCTTTATTAGTTTTTAAATCTTGCAATTTAGACTTGTATGGTTGTGCAAAAGCCAAAATAATGGCTGCCAGTAATAATAAACGTGTTAGCAAAGTAAGCCATTTTTTAAGTTGTGAACTTTTTCGGGTTTGCAAAGTCACTTGCTTTAAAAATTGAACATTTGTAAACGCAACTTTTTGGAATCGTCGTAACTGGAACAAATGAACTATTATAGGAATAAGTAAAAGGAGTAAAGCGTAAAGAAGTTCTGGGTGTTTAAACTGCATTCCTTAAAATGATTTGTCAAATATAGAAAATGAAACGTGATAAACTTGGTATCGTTTTGAGAAATTTAACGTTTATATTTTAGCAGAAGAAAAAATAATCATGCATTGATTGAAGTTCTAATTTTGATAGATAGTTTCTTATTTGTTTTTGAGCTTCAGGATTAGCAACAGTTATTATACTTTGAGGGCTTTCAATCTGCTTTAAAAAATGGAACGGTTTTAGTTTTTGCCCATAAATATCACGTCCAATTTTTTTTGGATTATCGCAAATCCAATGAAATGGAATATCTTTTTCTATCAAGGTTTTTGCAATTGTTTTGCCCTTATCTCCAGCTCCCCAAAGAGATAATGGTCTAGAATCGTTATAATCTAACCTTAAAAAATAGTGTATTTTAATATCTAATAAATAGTTATGTGTATAATGAGGATCAGTTCTAGAAGCTCTTGTAGCATAATCTCTCCATTGGTGCAATACTATAGGGCAAGGAATACAAGTAAAGCCATTTTCGTAAAACCTGAACGTAAGATCGTAATCTTCAGGATATCGATTAGGATTAAATGCATCAGCATTAATTAAATCTTCTCTATGAATCATCCAACAAGGAGATGGAATAACACATTCTTTATAAATTTCAGAATAATTTGTTCCGTTTTTAGTTAAGTTATTAATCCATGTTTCATATTTAGAATAACCATCTCCAATGCCTGTTTCAGAGAAATAATTAACCAACCCAATGGCAACGTGTTTTTTTCCATACTTGATCAGGTTATTGCTTAACACTTCTAATTTGTTTGGAGACATAATATCATCACTATCCATTCTTGTAATTAATTCTCCTTTGCTTTTAGAAAAAGCTAATCGTAAAGCACTAATAATTCCGTTTCCATTATTTTTAAACAGTTGAATTCTAGAATCTTTATTGGTGAAATTTTCAACTAATTTGAAGCTTTCATCCGTTGAGCCATCATCAACAATTAGTAATTCCCAATTAATATATGTTTGATTTATAATAGATTGCAAGCATTCTGGTAAAAATTCAGCAGTGTTTTTAAAAGGAATTAGAATGCTGATTAAAGGATTATGCATTTATTACACGCAATTATTTTAAGTTATTTGTATGAACAACAGCAGTTTTAATACTTAAATTATCTTCACCAACATTTGTCCAAGTTAGATAAGCCTTATTCTTTTTAAGAACCATTCTTGGAAAACCACTGGATCTACTTTCCGAAGATTCTGTTAATGTAATAAGTTCACTTAAAGCTCCATCCGAACTCACTTTTTGAAGCTGAATTACAGTATTATCTTCCACAATATCCATCCAGCTTACTAGAGCAGAACCATCCTCTAAAACTTCTATATCAACGCGACCCATTGGATCTACATCTCCAATATTTATAGGTTCACCGAAAGTTTCTCCATTATCTTTAGAGAAAGCAACTTTTACTTTTGGTATACTGTTTGCCATAGTAAACCAAACAACAGCAACTGTATTTTCTTTTGTAGAAACTGCTGCACCATTTACAGGGCAACCAGCAATATGCCAATTATCTTTAAAAACAGGTTTTGGCTCAGTCCATTCGTTATTAACCTGTCTTACATAATAAATATCTCTTATTTCATCTTCCGAACGATCTCTATATACTACAATTGGTCCATTATTAGTCATTGCAGTATCAGTCTGGCAACAATCGCAAACACGAGAATCCAATAAGGATTCATTCAAAAGTTTTCCATCTTTATTAATAATAGCACTTCGTATAGTCATTTCTTTTGTGATTGTGGAATCTTTTTCGGCGTAAGCCATTTGTCTGCCGTCAAGCCATACTGCAAGAAAATTACCATCGTTGGTAGCTACTTTGCTTACAAAACCATGCTCTGTATTTGTATTATCTGTATGTGGAATGAATGCTGTTTCCCAAGTGTTTCCGTTATCATTAGATAGTGTGACTTTTACATTATATGCATATGTGTCATCAGCACTTTTATCAAGATAATGAGCTGCTAAACCATTATCTCCAAAAGAAGTGATAGAAGGGAAATCTGCCCAATTTACAAACCAACCAGAACCATTTGCAATTGTTTTTGGAGAAGACCAACTATTATCATCATTCAAAGTTGAAAATGATAGGGTACTACTTTTATCTTCATTAGTTTTAATCCAACTTAAGTAAATTGTGCCATCATCAGCTTTATGTAAATTAGGTTCTGAACTGTTTGCTTCAGTTGTAACAGTAATAAAAGTAATGGTTTCTACAGGTTCCGATTTGCAAGAACTCACAAAAACTAAAATGAATAGAATTCTTAAAGTAAAAAATAAATAACTCTTCATTATTTAATATTTTGCAGCTTTTCCTTTTGCAGAAGATTTTTTAATAAACTCCCTTATGTCTTCATTTGCCTTAATTAAATCTTCATTTCTCAGATACATCATATGCCCACTTCTATAACCTTTAAAAGTCATACGTTCTTTCATTTTACCACTAGGGTCAATTTGAGACAATGTGTATTTAGCCGTAAAATAAGTAGTTGCACCATCGTAATAACCGGATTGATTTAGTACGTGTAAATAAGGATTTGTTGCCATTGCTTTACGCAAATCGTCTCTGGTAGTGTTGTCATCATTATCCCAAGGACGAACTGAGCCAAACATGTTATATTTTATATCTGTTACAAACTTGAGTTCATTTTTTATATAATGGTTAATTGCTGGAGTAAATGAGTGTAACCATGATGTTAATTCTGGGCTATAATCTGGACGTGTTCCAGCTTGCATTTTATCAATACCTAAGTACCGTGAATCTAAACGACCGATGGTTTGCCCGGTTTTATCTCGTAATAATTCTTTCCAAAAGAAACTATTTGGTACCACTAAGTTGTGCTGTAAAATCACCTTTTTGCTTATTCCTGTGTAATAAGCATACTTTTCTGCAACACTATTTCTTTCTGCATCAGAAATAAAACCGCCTTTAGCAATTGCTGGCATCAATGAGTTAATAGCATAGTTTTCAACCTCTGGTAGCATATCAGTTAAATCTTTGTTCTGTAATGCAGTAGGAAGCATTTTATGATACCAAGCTGCAGCTGCTTTATATGGTAAGTCAAGAGATGAATATTCTGGCTGCCCATCCGTATTGTAAGCATTGTAATCTGCCGGAGATACCATGATAACACCATTTAAATACATCCATTGAGAGCTTTGTAGCCTGTTAGACAATCCCATAACGCGTGTCCCACCATAGCTTTCTCCTATAATATACTTAGGAGATTCCCAACGATTATTTCTTGATACAAATGTGTTTATCCATTCCGCTAAATATTTAATATCTGCATTAATCCCAAAAAAATCTTTTTTGTCTGGCATTTTGCCTTCTTTATTCGGAATCATTCTTGAATATCCAGTGTTTACAGGATTTACAAATACAATATCGGCAACATCAATTATAGAATTAGGGTTGCTTCTATAGCCATAAGGTTGTACAGGATACCCTTCATCGTCAATATTGAGAATACGAGGGCCGGTATAAGCTACATGCATCCAAACAGAAGCTGATCCTGGTCCACCATTAAACGATATAATTAATGGTCTACTTGCTCGATTCTTTACATCATTTCGGGTGTAATAAGTGTAAAATAGGGTAGCGGTAGGGTCACCATTCTCATCCCATACTGGCTGCGTTCCTGTAGTTGCAGTATAAGAGAAGCTTTGACCTTTTACAGTTGTATTATGAGTGGTTACAACCATTGTGTCTATTGGAATTTTTCTGCTTTGGCTGTAGGAAAGAAGTATTCCCAAAAAGAATAGGAGAAAAACTGATTTTTTCATTGTATTTGATTTAGTTAGTTTTAAAAGTTTACTAATTTACTACTTTGAAAGTAAAAGCGAAATAAATAATTGTTAATTTAAAATCCTTCAAAAACCCCTAAGCCAAATAATGCAAAATCATACTTTACAGGATCGTTTGGATCCAGTTTTCTTAATGCTGTATCTAACTCAAATAAAGCTTTGGCATCGTTTTGTTTACGTTTTAATAATCCTAATTTCCTAGCTACATTACCCGAATGAACATCTAATGGGCAAGAAAGTTGCGCAGGAGACAGGCTTGTCCAAATACCAAAGTCTACACTTGCATTATCACATCTAACCATCCATCTTAAAAACATGTTGATAATACTAAGGCAGCACAGAACAACCTTTTAGGTTAAAATCTTGTTGTTCATAACGTTATATACTAGCATTATTAAACATCTAAACATATTTAACACTATCTATTATAAAAAGTTCTGTAGTTCAACAAGAATAGAATAGGTGAATACGAATTACCAGATGTGGGTTTAAATCCTACTAGAACCACCAGAATATTACATGCGAAAAAAAAACTAGAATAAAGATACATCTACTAAATGTTATCAACACCTATAGGATTTTTTTTTTAAGGAAAGAAGGTTAATGTGGCTGATATATAAATACCTAATACCACCAGCTAATACTAGCAGTAAACTTAATATTATATCTATATCACCTAATAATTCCATCACTTAAATATACAACACATATCTTCTTAAATGAAACCCACTTATCAACATTTTTAACCAAATCAACATCCTAAAACATGGTCATAACAAAACATTTCAGAAATCTTCAAATATTCCTAAACCAAATAAAGCAAAATCATATTTTACTGGGTCAACTTGGTCTAACTTACGTAAAGCATTATCTAACTCCAATAAAGCTTTAGCATCGTTTTGCTTTCTGGACAATAACCCAAGCTTTCTAGCCACATTACCGGAATGCACATCTAATGGACAAGAGAGTTGAGTAGGAGAGAGGCTTTCCCAAATACCAAAATCGACACCAGCATTATCATGCCTAACCATCCAACGTAAAAACATATTAATACGTTTTGCTGCCGAATTTTTAAGCGGATTGCTAATATGTTTTTGTGTTCTCGGCAAATGGTCAATTTCAAAGAACACTTTTTTTAGTTTATGAATAGATTGTTGTAATGAATTTGCTTCTGCATGTTTTTTAAAAAGGGATTCCAAACCATTATGATTTAAATAAATGTGCTTTAAGCTTTTTACAAATTGCATAAAATCATAACCATTAAAAGTTCGATGCACAAAAGGTTGAAGCTTCTCTAAGTCTGATTCTTTATGATTCATCACAAAATCGTATGGTGAATTATCTATTAAATCCACCATCCTGTTAGCATTTTTTATGATACTTTTTCTGTTTCCCCAAGCAATGGTAGCAGTTAAAAACCCAGCAATTTCTATATCTTCTTTCTTGCTAAATTGGTGAGGCACTTGTATAGGATCGCTATCAATAAACTTTGGGTTATTGTATTGCTCAACCTTAGCATCTAGAAAATCTTTGAGCTCCTTTTTATTTAAGTAGTTAGCCACTAATATATAATTATTCTTGATATATATTGAATAAGTTAAACAGTTAACATATTGACTGTTTTAAATTAAAAAACTAACTTCGCTTATCGGACGATATGGTTCATTAAAACAGAACCATATCTTAACATTATGTGCAACCCTGAAAAAAGATTAGAACTGTGATACAAACAATCTTTCAAAAAAAATCTATTTACGGTATTCCAACTGACACAAAAAAGAATTTTAGAGTACTTTTAGCCATATTTATATTTATCATAGGTCTTACAATATTTCAAGATTTTTTGGAATCAAATAGAAGTGGATACTCATTTTATTTTAGTGAATCCATCTTATTTAAAACTATTTGGATTCTTTTCATTCCACTATTGGCATTATTAAGTAGAATTCTCAAAAATCAAAATTTAGATTCATTGGGTAAAACAACCTTTTTTATAATTTCACCTATAATCATCCATCTCGTAATTCTTCCTTTTGTTTTTTTGTTCTTTTCTGTTCTCTTCTATAATGGCAGATATGGCATTTACAAGGTACTAACCTATACTTTAGCGAACGATTTATATAAACTTGTCCTAATTTATTCGGTTTTTGTTTTTGGGTACAGATACCTTTCTTACAAATTAACTCATCCAATTTCTTCAAATGAAAAATCTTTCATCAAAACCATAATTATTAACAATGGTAAAAATAATACTGTTGTTGAAGTAAACAACATTTATCAGATTACAGCAGATACGCCATATATCGCACTTCAGCTTGAATACAAAAAATATCTTCACACAGCAACCCTAAAATCAATTTCCGCCCAATTGAAACACCATAGATTTGTTCGCGTTCATAAATCCACAATTGTCAATCTGGACAAAGTCGTTTCATTCAAATCTCGTCTTAATGGGGATTATGACATTTTTTTAAAAAATGGTACTGAAATAAGATTGAGTAGAACTTATGCAGCCAATTTCAAGAGCAAATTTAAAAATGCTCATCAAGTTACCACGTAAATTCATCGTGTGAAATCTTTTAATTTCCATATCCCAATTACCACCATTATATTTGACACAAAAAAAGTAATGATATGGACTTTAAAACAAAACTTTCACAAACAATTTTAGTTCTGATTCTATTTATTTTCACTTCTTGTAACTCTCAAACAAAAATGAAATCAAATGGCGTTGTTGGAGGAGGTTGTGATGGTTGTGAATTAATGTACGTTGGAATGCCTAAAAAAATTAAATCAATCGACACAAGTCCAGGATGGACTGAAAAAGGTCAAAAACTCTTGATAACAGGAACAGTCTATAAACTTGGTGGCAAAATCCCAGCACCAAACGTTATTATTTATTATTGGCAAACCGACAATAACGGATATTATTCCCCGAAAAAAGGAATGGACGAACAAGCCAAAAGACACGGACATATAAGAGGTTGGGTAAAATCAGACGAAAACGGAAAATATTCGATTTATACAATCCGACCTGCACCATATCCAAACGGTGATATGCCTGCACACATCCACACTTCAATAAAAGAACTGAACATCGAGGACGAATATTACATTGACGAATTTGTTTTTGATGACGACATATTGTTGACGGGCAAAAAAAGAAAGGCTCTTGAAAATCGTGGTGGCAGTGGCGTTTTAAGAGTATTGATTGACAAGGGTAAGCAAGTAGCAGAACACAATATTATTTTAGGTCTTAATATTCCAAACTATCCCGAAAAAAATCAAACTAAACTAAATTCAGGACTTGAAATTGGCGAAGACAATCCTTCATTTACACATTCCACGCATTTGGACCAGATAAAGGAACTAAAACTTGTCCTGTTTGTAAATATGGAAGATTTCACGGAATAGTTTACTTTGTCGGTAACAATCCAAATTGGGACAATATAAATGTTTGGTTATCATTTTTAGAACTTGAAAGTGTTAATCGCAATAAATATTTAAAAGTCTATTTTGTCTATGGTAACGAGAAAAATTACAGCAAGGAAAAAAGAGAAAATGAATTGGAGAATTTAGGAAATGAACTGAATATAAAGAATACTGCTTTAACCTTTGTACCTGCATTTTCAGACAAAGAAAGCGAAGTAAACCTTAACAAAATAAATCCCGAAGTGGAAAATACATTTGTAATTTATAGAAACAGAGCGATAATTGACAAGTTTGTAAACTTAAAACCAACAAAGGAAAATTACAAACTGATTTCACAAACGTTGGACAAAACGAAAAACGAATATTTTAACCTGCCTGAACCAAAACACGACTGAAAAAGGCAGCACATAACAACGTATATAAAAAATAGCAGTTAAGAGCTAAACTAAAAGTTTGGTTCTTTTCTGCTATCTTTGTTTTCAACTGAAAAATGGCACACACAAATCTGCTACTTTTCATATACAAAACCGATAAGCGTAACTCCAAAAATTAAGAGTAAAAAAGATTAAGTATTTACAATTCTCCCATCAACCATCACCAACTTTCTATCTGCCATATTCGCCAATTCTTCATTATGAGTTACAATAATAAAGGTATGTCCAAATTCGTCTCGGAGTTTAAAAAACAGGTTGTGTAAATTTTCGGCAGATTCGCTATCAAGATTACCAGAAGGCTCATCGGCTAAAATAAGTTTAGGGTTATTTATTAACGCCCGAGCCACAGCAACACGTTGCTGCTCACCACCGGACAATTCGTTAGGCTTGTGGTTATAGCGGTGTGATAAACCTAAAAAGTCTAAAAGCTGTTTTGCTTTGTCTTCGGCTTCATCTTTTTTAATCCCTTTAATAAACGCTGGAATACACACATTTTCTAAAGCTGTAAATTCTGGTAATAATTGGTGAAATTGGAAAATAAAACCTATGTGCTCATTCCTGAATTTTGCTAATGTTTTATCATTCAAACTAATAACGGAAGTGTTATTAAGTTGTAATTCTGGATGCTCAGAAGATGAAGATTTATCAAGCGTGCCAAGAATTTGTAATAGTGTTGTTTTGCCAGCTCCTGAAGCTCCAACAATAGAGACGATTTCACCTTGTTTAATATGAAGATTTACACCCTGCAATACATGTAAATCGTCGTAGAATTTGTGAATATTTTTTGCCTGAATCATTAAAATAATAATAATGAAGTGAAATTACTACTTTATGGTTTTATGAGCAATATTTAGCTGATTTTCTTTTGAAATACTCCTTTGATGTTATTATAATCAATATAGTAAACTAAACGTAGTGAAAAAACATGTTCTATAGGCTGATCGAACAAGGTTCCTAAACTATTGAAAAAGCCATCCTGCGACATTGTATCAAAATTGAATAGAGAGTTTCTATATAAAGATGAGAGTTGACTTCCAGGAGCAAATTCCCATGAATATTTTAAATCTATATTCCAGGTATTAAAGTTTGCGTTAGGGTCAAAACCTATATTAGTTAAATTATGTCCAGTGGAAGTTGTAACACTACCATCTTCAAGTAAGGTAAATAAATCTTGATTATAAGTTACAGTGGACCAGTAATTTCTAAAGGTTAAATTAAGCGCATGGAACGAATTAAAATTATAAGTTCCAGAAATACTGTTCTCAATAGTTTGTTGCTTACGTTGTCCGAAGATTATCTCGTCATCAATATTAGTTACATAACCACGACCTCCTTTTCCTTTTTGAAAATTGAAAGAGAAACGCAAAGAAAAATTATCACTAAAACGTACTCTTGGATCTAATCCAAACCAATAATGAAATACATCACGTTCTTTATCAAATAGAGTTGCAATTCCATTATAGGCCATCATTGAAAACGTTTTTGCTCGATTAGTACCAAACCAACCATTTACATTAAAGTTATCTTTAAAAGCAAAGTAACGTCCAGAGGTTCTTGGCTCCCAATAATCATATTGCTTCCCAATGTTCCAATTTAGGTTACCACCATAACGCCAAAGCTTTTTGGTTTGTAAATTAAGATTAAGTCTAACATTTTTACCTGTATATGTTCCAGGGTTATATAGTCTATTATAATTTGCTCTTAAATTTAAATTAAAACTGTTTAATTTTTCGGTTGGTTCAAAAATTCTATACGATGCTCCTGCAGAAATATTATTATAATTATTTCTGAATAATATCCCAAAATCATTGATATCATATTTTTCATCAGCGAGGCTATGACCAATGCTGTATCTATATTTACCACTTACTTTAGCAAATCTAATTCTTGAACTAAAACCTGATTGATTTCCATCTGACAGATTTAATGAACTTAATTTTGCTTCACCACTTACATTATATTTGTTAGCCTTATTTGATATATCAAAAAGGGCTGCAGTAACATTTGCATCTCTAAAATGACCATCTCTTGTTACATTGGTATTTATCAAACTTACCGAAGAGTTTTTGTTAAACTGCTTGTCTACAACCAAAATATTGTAATTTGCTAAAGGCTCAATAACTTCTCTTCTAGTTTCTTGGGTTTCTATATCTCTAATGGTTGCATAGGTTTTTTCAGTAATAGCATTAAAAAAACCAACTCCGAGGCCATTTTTAGTACGGCCTGAAACCTTTATTGCGTTAAGCAATTTTACTGTTGAAGGATAATTGGTTAATTCTTCATTTGAACCTAATTCTATACTTCCAGAAGGTGAATTTCCAATTCGTCGAGAGTAAAACAAATCACCTTTATTAAATAAATCTACACCTTCCTTAAAGAATTGCCGTTGCTCTGAGAACTGTTGTTCAAAAGGACCCAAGTTCAATTCTACATCATCAAATCCTGCCTGACTAAAATCTGGAATTAATGTTGCGTCTAGTGTGAAATTTTCAGTAATACCATATTTAAAATCAAGTCCAATACTATAATCTTTATCTGTTGCTCCATCAAATGAGCGTGCTATAGTTGAAGTAAATGGGTAAAAGCTTAAACGAGCTGGTGGTTCAATATTTTTAATACCTCTTAATTCACCATGATATTGACCAATTCTACCTTTAGTTTTATCAATTGGATTCCATGTAAGTTGTCGATTGTCATTCATATGCCTTCTATGAAATTGAATGCCCCAAGTTTGAATCTCTTGATTAGAAAAACGCAATGCTGAGTATGGTATTTTTATTTCAACAATCCAGCCATCATCGACAATTTTTACTGCACTATCCCAAACTGCGTTCCATCCCCAATCTTCATTACCATCCGAACCTACGATGGCATCACCTTGAGTTCCGGTACTAAATATCAAAAACTCGGTATCATTTTGTGCATCGTTATTTGGATTGATAGAAATTAGAAAAAAATCGGCTGTACCAAAATTATCACGACTTGTTAATTGTTGCATGATATTTTCGGGATCATCGTGTAGATACGCTGCAAAATATACTGCATTATCATCATAAGTTACTTTAACAGTTGTTTTTTGATTTTCTCTTTCAGGATTTCCATCAGCTGGTCTAAATTCGACAAAACCATCAGCTACCTCAGCTTCCTTCCAAACATCGTCGTCTAAAACAGCATCAATTTTAGGAGCTTTATCAGCTCTTTTAAGATTTAAGAATTTTTTTTCGTCAGTTGCAAAAATAATTGAGCTGCAAAGAATAGCTATGAAAAGGCAGATGGATTTTTTCATTTTTTTGATTGATTTGATGTCTTAGTATATCAAGAAGGACTCGTAAAAATCCTTGATGTTACAGTTATTACAAAAGTACATTTCGTAAAAACGAGATATTCATAAGCAAATGTTAAATAGTTATATAAAATTGTTAATACTTTGATAAGGAATTCTGTTTGGATAAGACTAATGTTTTTGCTTAACTTTATAAACTATGACTGAACTTTTTAAAACAGCAATATTTGCAGGTGGATGTTTTTGGTGTACCGAAGCAGTATTTAATAGAATAGAAGGCGTAAAACAAGTAACTTCTGGGTATACTGGAGGTTTTATTAAAAACCCTGCATATCGTGAGGTCTGTGAAGGCAGGACAGGACATGCCGAAGCAATCAAAATTATTTTTGATGAAAATAAAATTTCATTTTATACTCTACTAGAAATTTTCTTTGGAACTCACGATGCAACGACGTTAAACAGACAAGGCAATGATGTTGGAACTCAATATCGGTCAGCAATATTTTATACTAATGAACAGCAAAAAGCTGAAGCAGAATCTTTTATTAATTTGTTAGAAAAAGAGCAGGTTTTTGATAATTCTATTGTTACAGAGATTAATAAGTTTGAAGTGTTCTATGATGCTGAAAATAATCATCAAGTCTATTATGACAATAATAAGCAACAGGGATACTGCCAAGTTATCATAAATCCTAAGTTGAAAAAACTTGAAAAACGTTACAAAAACAAATTAAAATAAAATAACTATGCCATATAAAAGTTTTGAAGAATATTGCATGAATGTTACAGACGATGTTAAAGATCGTTATAAAAAAATAATAGAAGATTTAGGTGAAGATTCTTCTCGAGATGGTCTTGAAAAAACACCAGAACGTGCAGCGAAAGCATTACAATTTTTAACTCAAGGCTATCATCAGGATGCTGCAGATGTTCTTAAAAGCGCAATGTTTAAAGAGACTTACGATGAAATGGTTATTGTAAAAGATATTGAATTGTATTCGCTTTGCGAACATCATATCTTGCCATTCTTTGGGAAAGCACATATAGCATATATTCCTAATGGACACATTGTTGGTTTAAGTAAAATACCAAGAATTGTAGATATATTTTCGAGAAGGCTACAAGTACAAGAACGTTTAACCGAACAAATTTTAGATTGTATTAATGACACATTAAAACCTCAAGGTGTTGCTGTAGTTATTGAAGCGTCTCATATGTGTATGATGATGCGAGGTGTGCAAAAACAAAATTCAGTAACGACTACTTCAGGGTTTAAAGGAGCTTTTAAAAATATAGAAACCCGAACTGAATTTTTAAAGCTAATAAGCCAGAAACTTTCATAATATTTAGTGTATTTCTTGTTATTTATAATGTATAACTTAAACTCAAATTAAAATTCCTTTCAATATTTGGAATACTATCTATTTTTAATCTTGAAAGATGGTTCATATAAACTTTGTTTGTTAAGTTAGTTCCAGAAATGTTAATTTTTAAAATGTGTTTTGAAATTTTAAATTCCCCACCAAATCCAACACTCAAAAGGCTATAACCTGATGTTATAATTTCAAAATTACTAATATTGTTTTGATGAAAAGTAGTGCTCAATTTAATAAAAGCATAACTATTTTTTAAATAAACATTTGAAAGCTTGTCTTCAAAATTATCATAATTAAACTCAACTCTAATAGTATTGTTTAGTTTGTTAGCAGGAATTAAAGGAAGATAATCCTCGTTATTTTGTTTTCCTGTAACTGTTTCAAAACTAGATTCAAAATGCAACCAATCTAAAGGATGAGGATGAAAATGTAAACCAAATTCACCACCATATAATTTAGCATCATCTTGTAGATAAACAAAAACGGGATTATTATCAATAATATCACCATTTGGTGAAATGAATATATAGTCATTTATTTTGTTATAAAAAACATTGGTAAAAATCTCTAAATGTTCATTTTTAAATTCTAAAGCTAAATCAGTTTGAAAATTTTGCTCACTATTTAGATTTGGGTTTCCTATTTCGTAACGGTTTGTGCCTTCATGGACTCCATCAGATGTTAATTCTGATAAATTTGGTGCTCGAAACCCAGTGGCTAAATTCAAGCGCGCTATAATTTTTTTAAATAAGTTTAACTTAATTCCTATAGCTCCATTAAAACTATTATAAATTTCAGTCAACCCATTTTTTACATTAATATTTCTATTATCATATCTCATTCCAAGTTGTACATCGTAATCATCAAAATGAATATGCGAAGTTGCCATAACACCAAAATCGTTAGTAACAGCATCTGGAATAAGTTGTTCTTCGCCAAAATTTGAATTGGTTTGGTTAAGTCCTTGAACTCCAGTGATTATTTCAAATTTGTCTAGTTTTGGTAGATTATATTTCACATCATAACTAAACGTTTTGAGTTTCATTTGCAACGCTGGATCCATATCATTTTCTTCAAATTCTTTTCTGTTGTTAAACGTATAACCTAAATTCATATTTATACTAGACGCATCTAAAAACAAAGTAGATTTTGAACTAAATATATGGTTATCAATCTTTTGATATGGTAATAATGGCATCTTGTTTTTGCTTTGGATACCTATTTCTTCGGGAATACCGAGTTTTGAAACATTCAGGTTATAACGAAACTCGCTTTTAAATTTTGATTCTTGATATCCGAAAGCTGCTTTAAAATCTTGCTCTTTAAATCGTGTATTGGTCACTCTTAAATCATCAGTTTTATAATCGGAATGTTCAGTAATATTTCCTCTTAAAATAAATTTGAATTTATCTCCTGAAGATTTAAAACCTGCGTTTGTGCTAAATCCTATTGTATTAGTAAAAAACTCAGCATTTATATCTCCTGTTGAAGAATTGGCTTGAGTAAATTTTTCAGGATTTAAATATAAAACACCACCAAGAGCATCACTACCATAGAGTAGGGAAGCAGGTCCTTTTATAACCTCAACACTTTCAATTCCTGCTGCATTAATTCCCAGTCCATGTTCATCGCCAAACTGCTGATTTTCTAACCGAATACCTTGTGTGTAAACGAGTACTCTATTACTACTTAAGCCTCTTATTACAGGTTTTCCAATACTTAAGCCTGTTGTAACGCTTTCAACACCTGCAATGTTTGTAATACCATCTGATAATGTTGTATATCCACTTGCTTTAAGTTCATTCATCTTTAGCTGCTCAACTTTCATTACATTTTCGCTTTGTAGCTTATGGAAAGGAGTAGAGACAATTACTTCTTCCATTTCAATGGCTGAAGAGGTAAGTGTTATTCTTAAATCTTCTTTTTGAGGAATTCTTAATGTTGATGAAAATGTTTTGAAACCAATATAAGAAATGATTATTTTATGATCGCCAGATGGTAAATTGTTAATTACAAATTCACCTTTCTCATTAGTAACCGTTCCTTTTTCTAATTCTGGCAAATAAACACTTGCGAAAGTAATAGGCTCTTCAGTTTCACTTTTATATACAATTCCTTTGATTGTATTTTGAGAATATAATGTAGTAATTGCTATTAATAGCAAACAACTTAATAGATTTTTCATTCTTCTTTAAGAAATCGTTTTAAACCAAATCGTCGAAGCATCTTCTTTTCAAAATTCCAGAAAAATTGAAACTGTCCAAAAAGCCAACCAAAGAACACTAAAAGAATTTGATAAAATGTTATTGTAATTAAAAGAAATAAAATCCAATAAAGAAAAGGGCTTAAGTTTTCTTTTGTAATTCCTATAAGTTCAATAATAGGTCTCCCAATAACTACGCTTGAGCTTCCTGTAATAGCGAATACTAAAAAAACCCTAATCATTTCCCATTTGTATTCTAATATCCATTTTTTTTCTAATTTTTTAAACAGAAATAAAGTGAATTTTAATGACAAATAAGATAAAATAGCCGTAACTAAAATAGCAATATAGATATTAGAGTTTTTGCTAAAAATAAATGATAATTTATAGGAAGAATAAATTAATCCAATTAAACCTAAAGCAGGAAAAACTAGTTGCCAGTTTTGTTGGATTTCCCAGCGTTCTTTAAACTTTTGCATACCATATTTAAAAGCGTAAAAGTAAAAAAGGAAATTTAAATTCTAGGTACAAATCCTGTTAATTGTTGCTTGTAATGCAATTGGAAATAAATGAAGTAGTTGTACAGCTTATAGTTTACTTCATAGCCATAATCTATGTGTGGCTGGTAATCAATTTGCATTTCATATAAATTTGGTGCGTATCGTTGTGGTTGGAGTACTCTACTATTCCATTCGGTCACAAATAATCTATTTCTGTTTTCTAGAAATTGTTGCGAATAATAACCTTCGGGTTTTGCTCTACCTATTAACCAACTATTAAATCCTGGTTCAATGATTAGAATTTCGTATTCAAGTTTATCATTTGCAATACGAACTGTATCTTGTGATGTAGTATTAATTTCTGAAGTAGAAGTAGTTACTTTATTAGAAGTCTTACAAGAATAAATTCCAAAACAAATAAGTAGTATTAGAATTACATTTTTCATGAGTTTTTATTAAAAATACGAAATATGATTTATAAACTCTTCGACAATTAATCATTTAACATAAAAATAAGTTTTTATGTTTTCAATATGCTAATAATTTGAGAAGCCAATTCTGTACCAATCCTATCTTGTGCTTCATTTGTTGCAGCACCAATATGTGGTGTAAGAGATAGTTTGCCATTCATTAATACTTGAATAGCTGGAGTTGGTTCATTCTCAAAAGTATCTAAAGCAGCAAAGCTAATTTTGCCACTATCTAAAGCATTAACAAGAGCAACTTCATCAATAACTCCTCCACGTGCAGCATTAACAATAGCAGCACCATCTTTCATTTTATCTATTTGGGCTTTGCCAATTACATATCCTTTTTGAGCAGGAACGTGTAATGAAATAAAATCTGATTGTTTTAAAACGTCATCCATAGATTGAGTTTCTATATCTACATTGATAAATTGTCCATCAAAAAAATCAACTTTTATGGTAGCTTTTGGTACAAATAAATCGCTTGCAATTACTTTCATACCAACGCCTAATCCAATTTTGGCAACTTCCTGACCAATACGTCCAAAACCAATAATACCTAGCGTTTTACCTCTTAATTCAACACCTTTTGCATAATTTTTCTTTAGATTTTTGAATTTTGTGTCACCATCCAAAGGCATATTTCTGTTTGAGTCGTATAAATATCTCACACCACCATATAGATGTGCAAACACTAATTCGGCGACCGAACTTGAAGATGCAGCTGGAGTATTTATAACATCTAAGCCTTTCTTGCGAGCGTATTCTACATCGATGTTATCCATACCTACACCACCACGCCCAATAATTTTTAAGCTAGGACAAGCATCTATTAAATCTTGTCTAACAGTAGTTGCACTTCTAACTAAAAGGACGCTAATTTGATTTTCGTTTATATAATTCTCTAACTGCTCTTGGGCAACTGTAGTTGTATTTACTTCAAATCCTGCTTTTTCCAGTGCATCTATTCCACTTTGTGAAACTCCGTCGTTTGCTAATACTTTCATTTTTTATGCTTTACTTTCTAATTCACTCATAATTTCTACTAACACTTGTACACTTTCAAGAGGTAAAGCATTATACATTGATGCTCTATAGCCACCAACACTTCTGTGTCCATTTAATCCACTTATTCCGCCTTCTCTACACATTGTGTCAAAGGTCTCCTTTAAATCGTCATTAACCATATTAAATGTTGCATTCATAAATGAACGATCTCCTTTAGATGCATAGCCTTTAAATAAAGGGTTTAAGTCAATTTCGGAATACATTAATCGTGCTTTTTTTTCATTTTCTTTTTCAATGGCTTCAATACCTCCAAGGCTTTTAAGCCACTCTAGAGTTAGCATGGATGTATAAACTGCAAAAACAGGAGGTGTGTTAAACATACTGCTTTTGCTTATATGTACTTTATAATCCATTATAGATGGAATTTTTCTAGATACTTTACCTAAAACATCTTCTTTTACAACAACTAAAGTGGTTCCTGCAGGGCCCATATTTTTTTGAGCTCCAGCATAAATTAAATCGAATTTTGTAAAATCTAATTGACGAGAAAAAATATCACTACTCATATCACACACTAAAGGAATTGAGCATTTTGGAAATTCTTTTATTTGCGTTCCATAGATTGTATTGTTAGATGTACAATGAAAATAATCATAATCTGAAGGAATATCATATCCTTTAGGAATATAATTATACTTAGCATCTTTTGAAGAGGCAACTTCATAAATATCGTCATAGATTTTAGCTTCCTTAATAGCTTTATCACTCCAGGAACCAGTATTTAAATATCCAGCTCTCTTTTCTAATAAGTTTAGTGCTACCATTAAAAACTGTGTGCTTGCTCCACCTTGTAAAAACAGCACTTTATATCCTTTGCCTTCAAGATTAAGAAGTTCTAACACTAAAGCCCTAGCATGTTCCATAACATCTACAAAAGCTTTACTACGGTGTGAAATCTCTAATAGTGATAAATTATCATTATTAAAATTGATTACTGCTTCTGAAGCCTTTTGCATTACTTCCTGTGGTAATATGCTTGGTCCTGCGCTAAAATTATGTTTCTTCATGATGCTTAAATTTTCAGTTGCAAAGGTGCTAATTTATGTTATACTTATTGTTATAAAATTGATAATTTTAAGCTGTGTTTTTTAATAAAAATGCAATCGTATCGACACCATCTGCGTAATCCCATAATTGCGGTTTTTGAGTTTGCCCAAATTGCATTCCATGATCCATAAATTCGCTAGAAACTACACATTGAATCTGTTCATTATCTGATTCAAGTTTGTTTTTTAATTGCTCATTAGAATCATAGTATTCATAGAATAGAGTTGCAATAGGAGATGCATAGCTAGCATCTTCTTTTATCATCAGAAACCCATTTTCTAGCATATCAAATTCACTCATTAAATAAACAGCTTTGTTATAGTCATAGTTGTTAGCATATTTTGCTTGATTTATAATAGGATGCCAATCATAAATACCTTTAAAAAATGCATCAAAATTATAATCTTTTGGCACAAACAACTTTGAAACATTTCTGACAACCCAAACCATAGTATCTAAAAATATCTTCGGAAAGTGCTTTAAGTTGATCTTCTGTTTCGCTACCTGTTAGTATAGCAACCGAATTCCTGTTTTTTCTTATAATCGAAGGCTTATCCTTAAAATAATATTCAAAATATCGTGCTGTATTATTACTACCTGTAGCAATAACTGCATCAAAATCAGTTCAAGCTTTTTCTTCGATAAATTCAATTTTGCCTTTTAATTCAGGAGTAATGTATTCTAAATATTTAGCCAAATAGGGCAGAAGGTGTTTATCGCTTGATGATTGTTTCACTAAAACATTATGTCCAGAAATAAGAACACTTATAAAATCATGAAAGCCAACTAAAGGAATATTTCCAGCCATAACGATGGCAGTATTTTTAGCCTTAGTATTATTGAAGTTATACTTGTCTAACCATTGGTTAATATTACTTTCAGTCAGCAAGTTAGACCATCCTTCTATAGCAAACAATATATTCTCTTCAGTAAACCAACCATTATGTTCTTGGGCTAATTTTATTTGATGTTTAAACCCATCAAAAAACAAATCATTATGTTCAATATTATCCTTTTTGTAGGTGAATGACCATTATTAGAGAATTGACTTAAAAAATCTCCTAATTTTGCAAAAGCGTTAATTCTTTGCTCTAAATTCATGCTTTGCTTGGTTATGAATGGTTTTGGTTTTATTTTTGCTCGGCAAAGTTAGAAAAAGAAAATGCTATGGCAATCATTATAACAGATGAATGTATAAATTGTGGTGCTTGTGAGCCCGAATGCCCTAATACAGCAATTTAAACCTTAACTGTGTGTGCGTGTGTGTCGGTGTGTGTTGGTGTGTGTGTGTGTGTGTGCAACATTACGTGGGCGTGTGTCCACTGGTGTTTGATTAATGACTCCGAGATCACAATTGTACATTAAACCTGGAATGCACACAACCGCCCCCCTTATCCATCCCCCTCTTTCTGTACGTCTCTCTAATCATTTTGACCAAGATGAATTGGTGACATCTGATCTTCTTCCTTCACTAATGACCCCTCTGGCCCTCTTCGGCTGATGATTGGGTCAGTGTGTATTTATACTTGTGTGTGCGTGCTTGTCCTTCCAGAATAGAGATGCCTGTTGCAGGAGCTCTGTGCTCTAACAAAATGATTGGTGGATTTCCTGCTTCGCTCTCCGATAAATTAAATAACAGAAATGAGATTTTACATCTGCCAAGCTGGCCTCCGTTCTTTTTTCCGCCCATCTCCTGTGCTAATTATTTTTATTAATGGCCTCTCTGAGTGCATTTGAGATGTCCACAAGCCTCTTAGGTTGTGAGTGTTCTGTTTTTTCCCCTCCCAGCGTTTGCTTCCTGTGTGATTTTATAGAAGCTTTGAGGACAGACAGAGAGAGACATAAAGACAGGTTTAGATGACAGAAAGAGAGAGCGAGGCAACATGTAATTTTACTCCCAGTGCAGATGGTTTAAGAGATTATTTTGTGAGGCAGAGGAAACAAATGGAAAAAGCGAGGATAGAGCTTTTTGGGTGTAATGATCTTACTGAAAGCCCCATTATCTCTGTGGAAAAAAGAAACTTCGGAGACTTCTCTCTCTTATTCGTCAAACAACAGGGACAAAATTGGCTTAATAACATTTTGCTTGGAATCCGGAAAGAAGTCTAGAGACTTGTTAAACACCTGGTTTCTTTAATGCACGCCGTTAATGAGATTTATGCTTTTCATTTCCGCTGGGTTTTCACACCTGAAGCGTATGATTGATGATGGATAATGGTTATGCCAGCAAAGATTTTGTTAGATCTCTAAAAGCTTTCCATCCGGATTTACTCTGTCTATCATAACACGCACCCGCGCTAATTAATCTTTTTGTTCGCATTGGTCTTGTTTTTTCAAAAGCTGCTTACAGCTGCCACATACACGGCTTGTGTATCGTATGTGCCCATTAAACAAGCTCATCGAAAAGGGCAGATATTGTTAGTGTAGAAGGTAAAGTCCATCCAGAATATGAAAAGAAAATAAAGAGGTGAGCAGTAATGAAAAAGATAAATAAAAGACCTTAACCTACAGTTAGTTTTGAGGCACTGTTCATTTAGTTTCATTCATTCATTTCACCAAACATAATGCAATTTACAATATAGTAATTTATAAGAGTACAAATTAAACTAAAAAGCCAACAAACACAAATAATATATTTTGATTAAAAAAAATGGATTTTAAAATAGAAATTATTCAAAAAAAGACACATTGGTAAATTATTAAAACCTTAAGAACGATAAATCTAATGACAATTATGAAATGAAGCAAGACAGCTGGAAGTTGAATAAGTATGAAATTAAAACTTTTAATTGCCCTCAGTATAAATGAGGTAAGCTTTAGATTTGTCTCATGTTATTCCAGGTTGCAGGTGCTCAGTGAGAAGCTCAGTAATAGCAGTCGGCACCTGCGACGTCATTTAATCATTTGAGTGTTTTTGATAAGGGCCCCGCATTATAAGACAGCAGCAAAGTCATGAAAGGGAGTTATAAAAAAAAAATAGTAAAGCCATACAAATAAATAACAGTCTGTCTATCACACCCCACAGAGAGGGAGGGCCACCCAACCTCAGCATACAGCTCACAATGATGAGTATTATAATTATCACCGGTAATAAATCTTAGCACAGGCTGATAAACAGCATCCAAGGGCTTCAGAGTCACAGCTGAAGCATTCATGTATAAAATGTCACCATAATCAAAGACTGATAGAGAAAGTTGCCTCAATAAGCGTCACAGTGTAGAGAAAAAAGATGATTTATTCCTATAGAGGAACTGTATTAAAAGTTATGCCCTCATGGATCAAAATCCCACGATACTCGTACTCCGTGACCTTCTCAATATTTGTTAAGTTCACGCGAGTTTGATCATGGGAGGTAAATACAAAGTTTGTGGGAGCATCAACTGCTGTGCAAACACTTCTTGTCTTCTGTATCTCAATACTATATCTATATATTTGTGTATGTGAATTTAGTTGTATCTGCATTAAGGACTCTATTGGTTGGCTGAGCTTAACCTTGGAGATAAGGTTAGGGAGTTTGGACATCTGAGCTCAGAGTAGAACCACTGCTCCTTCACGTCGAAAGGGGACAGTTGAGGGGATTCAGGCTTCTAATCAGGATGTTCTTTTCACGCCTTCGATCGGAACTTTACCGGGCAGGACTACATATCCCACCTGGCCCATTAACGCCTGAGGTTTACCCAGGAAGAGCTGGAAAGCATGGCTGGGCAGAGGCACGTCTGGAATATCCACAACAATTAATTTAGTTGACCCACATCTCTCGTTCCATAAAAAATCTAGAGAAGTGTGGTTCAGGTTATCA
>CBDFNO010000009.1:0-315999 GCA_965250265.1 Flavobacteriaceae bacterium
TATATGCAGGAGCTGGACAATGTGATATTAGTAAAGGAGAATTAACTGGAACAGTTACAATAGATTATTCAGAAGGACAGGTAACTATTACTTATGATCTTTATGAGGGTTATTTATTAAGTGAAAGCCATGTATATGTTGGAGAAACTCCTTATCCGTTAAATAGAGGAAAAGAGACTGTAGCACCAGGGCAGTATCCATACAATTCAGGTAGCTTAAGTAATACTATAACATATATGGTTGGACCTATTGATACAAGTAGTTATGAGAATGGTATTTATGTTATTGTACATGGAGTAACATGTCAAGATTGTAACACTAACGGTGATATTGATACTTCTGATGATAATTGCTATACTGAAATGGAAGATAATGGAGTAACATTAATGGGAAGTAGTAATTTACCTGATGTGACTTATTATTGGACAGGACCTGACGGGTTTGAATCTAATGAGCAAAACCCAACAGTTGATGTACCAGGCACTTACACATTAATCGTTACTACAACAGAAGGATGTTCTGATTCTGATACTGTAGAAGTAATTGAAGGTGATTGCGAAAGTCAAGTAAGTGGCTGCGAAACTGCTTTTGCTAGATATAATGATGATAACAAATGTTTTATAGATGATGGCTTTAGACGTTGGGGTTGGACCAATTATTTTAAAGAGGAAGGTGTATATAACTTACCAATATATGCTGGTGCAGCTCAATGTGATATTAATAAAGGTGAACTAGTAGGTAATGTAGAAGTAAATTATACAGATGGCTATGTAACTGTTACATATAAAATGTACGAAGGTTATATAATGAGTGAGACTCATGTATATATTGGTTCAAACCCTTATCCAATAATAGGTAAAGGAAAGAAAAGTAAAGAAACTGTAGCACCAGGGCTATATCCTTTTATAAAGACAGGATTAAATAACGCCACCTCTTATATAGTAGGACCAATAGATGTAAGACGAATGGATAGAGGTATTTATGTAATAGCACACGCTGTTACGTGCGGGGTTTCAAATAACTCTGTAAGCGAACCTACATATAAAACTGAAATAGATTTAATTGATGAGATAGCTTTCAAAGCTTACCCAATACCATTTGATGATGAGATAAATTTAAATTATTCTACATCTTTTGAAACTGATGTTACTATTGAAATATATGATATCAAAGGATCTCTGATAAAGAGATTTAAGGATAAGAATAACATAAAGAATATTGAAAAAAGAATAAAAGCAGATTTATCTAGAATAGACGATCAAATGTTATTTGTTAAATTAACGACTAGTAAAGGTTCAGTGGTTAAGAAGATAATTTCTTCTAAACATAGAGAAAGAAAGCGTTAATTAAAATATAATAGGGATATGTAAATTAAACTTTGTCTGATGTTCCATTCCCTCTAGGGTTAACCCTAGAGGGAATGGTTTTTAAAATCGGCTGAATCCTATCCCCAAATTTAATGTATAATTATTGGATTGTTAAATTCCAGTTATTTAGTGGAGCTGTTCATTTTTTTCGATGTTTTAGTAGCAAGATAAACTAGTTTTAAAAGCACAATATCGTTAGCCCGCATATTCATGTCAAGTTGACTCCAGTATTCTTATTTAAGTTGAGTATAGTAAAACAGGTCCAAAAAGTGTGTGTTTTATATATGTTTTTTTAGTAGAAATTGTATATTTGCCATCCATAAAGACAAATACAATTTGTTTTTAAATAGTTCTTTTTGACTTTAGTGTGCAATTCGGTGAACCATGCTAAATTAAAAGCGTTTAAAACGTTGAATAATAAGGTGTTATGTGATTTTAAATAATCCTGCCACCCCGACAAATTTAATAAGCAATTAATATCAAAACCTTGGTAATCGTAAGATTATCGAGGTTTTATGATTTTAAACAAATATTCAATATTTAATTTTAAAAGTTAACTGTGAGACAAGCTTATTTACAAAAATTTGTTGCTTATTTACAAAAATTTGTTGCTTATTAAAAAATAATGGCTATCTTAACAAAGTATTTGAAGAATATTTTAATATCTCTCTCCCTTTATTAAAGTACTAATCCGTACGTAATTTCTAGCAATATGTTTGCTCTAAAGTAACTACTTTTTATAAAGCTAAACAGTTTAGTTTTATTGACCTCTTTGTGAATTGGTAATGGCCAATGGCTATTTTTAATTGAAGACTAGTAACTAATTGGTACAAGCTTCATAATTTAATTCACATTAATGAAAACAGTTGTTAAGCTTATTCACTTGGATGCCTTGATTTTACCTCATGATACCGTGGTAAAGGATGCTTTGGCAGATTATTCTCGCCTTCCCCATACAGATACTATACAGGACTATAATCCAGATACACCTTATGTTGGTGAGAGTATTTTGAACCAACCGTTTCAAGATAAAAATCTCATGCTCAAGTCAGGTGTTCATCTACATTGGTCATTACCAACAGGATTGACTAAGACCATTGGTTTTCCTATAATTAAAAAAGGAGAGTTACATAAGCTCAACAATTATTTTGAGGAAAATACAGCAGAAAACCTTATAGAGGTAAGAGATCAAATCTGGAATGACCTGTTAGTTGCAACGAACTGGATAAAACTTATAGGAGAGAATAGCGGAAGTATTTTGTCTTTTACTAATATCGACCAGGACATTTTTCACAGTGGAGTAAATTCGCTTACAATAACTCACAATTGGACTCTTGAGCATTCCAAAGCGTTTGTAAAGGCTTTAGTAAAGCTCATGACAAAATTGCAAGATTCCGATTATGCTACTGTTCCAGACGTATGGGTGGTTAACCGGAAAGTGAATGATAAGATCACTAGAACCTGGGTTGTAGAAAGCAATTATATTTCCACCACGAGAAGCCCTGAACAAGGCAATTTGGGAGCTGTAAATGTACCTTTTTATGATGATAAGCATGACAATAAAACTCAACCATATCGCTATATGGGAAGGCAATTGGATAATGTTTCGACCTGGACATCAGCTTCCCTAAAAGGAGAAAACTATTTACACGAAATTACTGCTGTAGGGTATAATCCTCAACCGAGAACCAAAGGACTTGGCGAACCTACATTTGCTGCGTTCTATCCTAATTGCATGTCCGTATTTGGACTGTATGATAATGAAATTACAGCATCACAACCCGGTCTGGTCTATGAGGTTATGGGATTATATGGCCGACCAGAAAACGATTATTTAAATATTTTTATTAAGGACTTTGCAAATCGAAATCCAAAAGGAGACGATTATTTCCAAGACCTTAATGCAGCTTTAAAATCCGAGTTTCTTTGGGAGACACCAAAAGACTTTCAGATAGATTATGAAGTCCAGTCTGTCCTGTTTGGCAAAGCTATTCCGAAAGTTGCTCAAAAACCCAATCCTACACAAATTGATATTACTGTTGGCAATACAGGAACCGAAGCTTTATCGGCATACTTAAGCACAAAATTAGATGGAGACAAAAAAAATAATGAAGAAATATTAGAATCAATTCAATTGGCTTCCAAATTACAAAATAAAGTATTGGATATTGGTCATAAATTTATTGAAGCCCGGCACGAAAAAGGATTTACTGCCTTCCCTGGTGGTACGCTTTGGACCATTAAATTAGAGACTGAAGAAGCGCTATCGGCCAAAGACAGTAATAATAGTGATATAAGGGAAATGACTTTGCCAGACGATTTGGCCAGCCTGTTGAATCAAATTAACAGCTTACAGTTTGACTATGACAATAAAGAACGAGAAGTACAATTTTTACGCCGACAACTCTTTTCCGATTGGTATAAATATATGGTCAGCGCCTATCCGCCTGTAGATAATAAGACCATATTTTTTAATAATGATGAGATTCTTGAGTATTTAAGAAAAGATAGTATTCCAAGTCTGGAATCAAAGCTGGACTCCATTGGGCTTATGTCTATAACAAACGACGATAACGGGAGGTTAGCAAGTGCTGCAACAAATGCAAGTGAAAATAGTATTGCAGGCCAGTTAACGCTTAAATTACAACAATTGGCCGAAAAAGTTAAGGCTTTAAATAATGAGCAGGACGAGAACGGTAAATCTTTAAAAGATAAAGGTAAGTGTATGGCAATCCGGCAAACAGCGGCTCCACGATACTGGCGTGCGAATGACCCGGTGGTACTCTTTTCTGAAAAACCAACAGCCTCTCAAACCCCTACACTTTTTAGTGAACGTCATGCAACGCCGGGAACTTCTGAAATTGTTGAACATTTGGTTGTTGATATAGTTTTAACCCAACCGGACAACTTTTCGGTTGCTGATGTAACCAAAATATTTCTTGCCATAAGTTCTATTTTTAAAGATCAAAATGAAACCGGGACTGATAAGGCCAGCACTATTTGGAATCCGTTTATGATGGAATGGGAAGTTGAGTTTTTGCCCACAATCTTGGGTAATAATGAAACTTCAGAAACCCGGATGTATGATCAAAATTACATAGATACGCACTATGTACTAAAGGAAACAGATCCGGATTTTAGCCTAAAATCAGCTACCGATATTCCCGATAATGCAAGTCTTTATAGTGGTAGTACAATTCTAACACCTTCAGCTGGGGTTTCTTTGGACAGATCAATTGAGCAATTTGTCAAAAACTTTGGAGATTCTCAAACCCCAGAAATGCTTATAAAGTTGGAGAATGCTCAAGAATTTTTAAAGAAAACAAACGTATTATCTCAATCTATAGGTGGTTTCCATGAAGGTTTGGTTATGCAAAAACAAACTCGTCAACTGGATATTGCAGATCCTCTGGGATTTCCGCAATACCAAGATTTTGCCGAAAATGAAGTTGCGCCTTTAGTAGAAAAATATAACCTTACTGCACCGCAACCCTTAGGCAATTTTAACCCTATTCGTAGTGGAGAATTCAAGATTCTTAACTTGAGACTTATCGATGCTTTTGGGCAAACATTAGATTTTAATGAACCAGGAGTCCTTACTAGTGAGACACTTGCCGGGTCGAGTCAGACTTCTTCGGTTATATTAAAACCAAGATTATCACAACCCGCTCGTTTAAATTTCAGGTTGCTTTCAGGATCATCAGGAGAACAAGAAATGAATACACATCCCGCCTCGTCACCAATTTGTGGATGGCTGTTACCCAATAATCTCGACCGCAGTATTATGTTCTATGATCATGACGGTTGTGCTATAGGAGCATTGACCATGAATACTGGTAATCCCTGGATGCCTGCTCCAGATTCAAATAAAACGAGTTTTATCGATTCAATTGCAAATTTTGCCTTGAGAAAAGTAGCTCGTAATTTATTCGATCGCCAAAGTGAAAGTATTAAGGCTTTAGGGACATCAGATAATAGTTTCTTGCATCATTTTATAAGTGCCTTGGACAATGCCATTGAAAATATTGATCCGGAAAATTTTGCTGAACATCAAGATATCGCAGTATTAATGGGTAAGCCCATTGCTGTGGTAAGAGCAAAGCTGAATCTTGAATTGGAAGGATGCCCCGCCACCGATCAGAGCTGGACTCAATTTGGACATGAATTGCAGGGGCATGGAAGATCTTCGGATGCATTCATCAAAGTAAAATTCCCAATTCGTCTAGGTGAATATAAGCAATTGAACGACGGATTAATTGGATATTGGCAGGAGGACAGTGAAGGTCAATTGGATGACTATTATATAAGTTCGGAAGCCGGTGAAAACCCTGACTCGTTTATAAAGACCTATACACCAGGAGGGCAACCGCTGAATATTTATCAATCTATAGATGACGATCCAGTATGTGTAACCATGTTGGCAGATCCAAAAGGAATTATTCATGTCGCCAGTGGAATTTTGCCGGTTAAATCCGTTTCTATTCCAAAGGATCAATATAAAGATGCACTTAAAAATATAGCCATTACCTTCCTTACGGCTCCAATACTTTCAACAGAAAATCATTTAAAATTAAGTGTCCCTAAAGAACCGGGCTATGAATGGAATTGGTTAGAGCAAAGAGCAGAAAGAAAATGGTTGGAAATAGCCCAAACGGTGATTATCCAAAAGCAGTTATTCGACTCTAAATTTACTGATGAACCTACGCTGTGGAATCAATTGGTAAGTAAAAATTGGTTAGAACTTATCAATGGCGACTCTGAACGTGCCATGATAACGTCAGCAGTTCATCGTTCATTTCCACCAAATGATGAGGTGGATCATGATCCTTTTCCTATAGAAATTGGAAAACGGCTGGATGATTTCTTTGACAACTATGGCAAACGGATAGAGCCCTTTGATTTGCATGTTTCCTTTACGGGAGCACAGGTCTTACGGGAGGGATGGTTGCAATTAGCAACTGAACAAAATAATAATAATGACAACTCTAATCCAGAGGAGGATGGAGGTGCGTAATAAAATGAACTTAATTTAAACTTAAATAACACTATAATTATGACAACTACAAGATCCAGTTTTCCAATAGATTTTGACTTTTATAATGAAAATGAAGAGCAGGTATTGTTCATCACAGAGAATGTCTCGGGACAGGAAATGACCCTTGAAATCGGAAACCCTTCCGATAAACCTACCACAATTAAGACCTTGAGCGGTGCCGCATCAGCTACCAATCATCATTTCGAATTGGTATTCCGTCCGGGTGTTATCCATAGCAGCCCTTCAGCCATAAAAATTGAAGGCTCCGATTTCGAACTATTTTGTAATAAGGACAGTTCAAAAAATATAATTCCCAATGCCGACGGGACGATATCACTATACTTTAAGGCCAAAACTGAATTAACCCTAAACAAAGGCGAAAAGTTAACTATTAAAATCTCACAAATCCGGGGTGATATTAAAGGAAGTACCCGTGGTACACGTGTACTGCTAAAATACCAAAACTTATGGCATGCAGGTAACTCCGATCCTTTTTCGGGCTATCGCGAAATACATATGAATATTATTAATCATAAGGGTCGGAAAAATATTCCGCTTCATATGGGTTTTGTAGGTCATAATACGGTGCTCAATGACGGTAATCACAGTAACGAATTGAGACTTCGCATTAGCAATAGCTCGCGAGATAAAAAGACTCTAGATGCTGCTCCAAATTCCAGATTAGTGTTATCTATGGAAGGAGGCGCACCTTCAAAAGAATGGACTCTGGCTACAAATGGCCAGTTAAAAGATGTGCATGTTGAAGTAAAATATCCGGGAGATACTGTAGCTCTTGAAGAGCATAAATACACTGGAGTTCTTGTATGGGATATGCCCTTTAAAAAATTAGAGGGTAATAAATTTATCGATGTTTTAATCAAAGGTCTTGTGACCAATCACCCTACAGGGCATGCCAACCTCTATCTTCATTATGAAAATATTCCGGGTTACTGGGACGCTGAATTTGTGACTGTAATTGAAAAAAGCCCCTTAACCTACAATCATAAAAATGTAGGTATAGGTACGCCTAATCCTGGCGCAAAACTGGAAGTTGATGGAACAACCAAATTAAAAGAAACTAGCTTTAATGGAAACATACATTTAGAACCTTCCAATCTAGTTAATGTAAATTATGGGCCTTGGGCAACAGTTAATAGAAAATTTATTGAGTTTAAAACCAAATACAATAATGATATAAATAGGGGCATGGTAAATTTCTATGCACCTTCAAATTATTATACCAATAAACCGTTAATTTCACTTGCTGGGAATTATGGAGTGGGGGGACAGGTTGGTATTGATAATCCTAAACCTGATAATAAATTAGATATTGGAAGTTATGCAAATAATAGCGATACCTATATGGCCATTAAAACTACCGGAGGTAATGTTCATAAAGCAGGTATTAAATTACGACATTATAATGATAACTATGGCTTTGATTTAATTAGTGACGAAACTAAAAACAGTTTCTTTATTAAGCAACACTTCAAAAATGCCGCAGGCGTTACAGCTTTAAGTGTTGATGGTAATGCCAATGTCGGCATTGGTACAGCAACTCCAAGTGGCAAACTAACGGTCGTTCCAGCCAAAAATGGTCGGGGACTGGAAATATTTAGTCCTTCGTCCGGTAATACCCATTTACCATACACGAATAATTGGAATTATATATCGGGCAATGGAGTAATATTTAGAAGCCCAACTAATGTTGAAAAAGTAAGGATTGACAGTAATACAGGTAATCTTAAATGCAGATCCCTCCAAATTGGGGGTACTGTAATTGGTGTAAGGGAATTGAACATATTAAAAAAACTGGCTGCTGGTAACCTTCAGGTAGATCTATGGAATACCAAGCAACAAGAATATATGTATGCCGCTGATTATGCTCCGTTTGATGGCGACCGTCGTCGTGTATTTACATGGAGAAGACGAACCCGTATTAACCAAGGACAATGGAAGTTAAGATTTCCGGTGTAATAGATCTTGAAAATTAAACATAATTTTTTTTAAACATGAATTTTGCCCAATTAAATATTAATTTAACTGCCCTTGGAGTAGTTCCACCTGATGTTTTGCGTGCATCATTGTATTATGACTACCTCGTAGCTGCCAATACATTTTTTACAGCTACGATGAATACTCCAGTGGGTGGTCCACCTCCTGCAGCAGGATTAGGCCCTGGGTATGCATTTGTTCAAAATGCTGTTAGGGCCACATCATTATTAAATGAACTCGCTGAAGTATTGGATTTTTTTGTATCACCTGCTGTTGAAGCTGATTTGCAAAGAGCCTATGCCGCCCCTCCAAATGGGCTGGATCACGGCGCAGCTGGGGGTGCTGTGGCTTGGACCTATAGAGACTACTTTGATAACGAAATTCTTGATGTTGTTCCATTAACCTATAATAACAACTTAAATAATTTTAGGCTAAGATACCCTATTATGGATCATGCTTTAAACAGGTTGGCAAATAATTTTCAAAATAATATTTTGGAAGCGTGCCAGCGGGTCATAGCTGATCGGGTCTTACTTACCAATTTTTATAACGATCTTTATAACAATACCCTTGTCATTAATACAATGGAAAGAATTAAATCAACTGGTTCCGATTTCCATAAAGGCGGCAAGCAAGTTCTGATATTAACTTTTGATATCACTTATACCAACGGACTTTTACAAAAAAGAGAGAATTTAAAAATAGTCTATAAACCAAGCGACATAGAGGCAGATTGTTTGATTGTAGGTGATAGTGCGGCTGTTAATAATGTTATTCCTGGATTTATGGTCAACAGCTTATTTGAGATTTATAATAACCGTTTGCAAGCCTATAAAGCCGCTAATCTGGGTTTTACCGGTAAACCTTTAGATACGTATCGCATTCTTCCCCGCAATTATATATCGTTATATGGCGGAGGATATCCCTTACCAATTAGGCAGGCTTACGGATATATCCAATACTTGGCATACGATATTTCAGGTGTAGCTCAACAGTTTTTCGGATATTATCCAGCTGGAGAAAGTGATTATCTGGTTTTTAGAGGAATGAATGAAGCCAATACTTTAAGGACTTTCTACAATAAATCAGGAGCTTATACTGCACTTTCAACTAATTTTTCACTCATGGATATGCATGTGGAAAATATGAGGGTATCAAACTACAGACCATACCCAATTGATTTGGAAATTTCTTTAACCTCGACTGTGAATGATGTTGCTCAAACTAGGCTTATTGCTAATATGGGAGGGATTAGTGGTTATGAAATTACAGGGCAAGATTCTCATTGGGTTGCTTATAATATAAATAATGCAGGTAACTCATATGTTCAAAGAGATTATCCTACAATATACTATCAAAACCGCCTTTGGCGTTGGCAGGCTAACCGACAAAAGCAACTTATTGCGATAGATCAACATAGGTTATTACAAGGTTTTATGGATGGGATGAGAATAATTAGAGAAGGACAAATGAATGGCGATTTCAATGCTTGGTTTATTAGACTCAATAATGTATTGGTAAGGTACGTTCCTTATCCTACTTCAATATTCAAATCCCTTGTAACATTAACGTTTATAAGTACAGTTCAGGCACAACCTCCTGGAGGACCAGCACCAGCACTTGCAGCCACGCTTCAAGCAGTAATACGCGATAAGTTGACTCAAGAGTTTAACGGTTATGCGATGGGTGGAGGGGCCAACCCAAATTTTCTGGCCTTTACTCCAGCTAATTGTAATCATGATTATCAAAACCTTGATATTCCAGTTTTTTACCATCGCATTGGTAGCCAGGAAATCGTCAATTCCCTTGGGGCGCAAGTAGCCATTCCTGCGAATATAACAGTAGATAACCCAGCCGCACCACCTCCAACACTAAATCCAGCTTTAGCAATTGGCAGGGCAACTTTTTTTGCAAATGTACCTACTACTGCTAATGTAGATGTGGGACAAGTACAGGTTTTAGGTGGTGTTGGTTTTGCTGCTCGTATGATGTTAATTCAAGGCACTATAATACATGGATTGGCTGGTGCTCACCCAAATGTAATTCGTCAAGTTGACCAATAAATAAGATCCTTATGACATTAATAGATCAAATTAAAACCAAAATTCAGGCAAAACCAATTGATAACAATGGGAATTTGGTTATTCAGCCTTCCGATTTTGAATTGGATTTCGTTAATTCATTTTTTAATAAATTACTAAATGTAACGAGTCTTACAATCGCCGGGGCAAACAAAGAATCTGGAAACGATTTTATTACTGTTACAGGATCAGCGGATCTTTTAGGTTATTCAAATTTGACGATTTCAATTACTTTCAAAGTTCAAGAAGATGAAGTTATAGCTGTTGTAACTGGTACATTTGCAAAATCGGAACAAATTACCCTTCCAGTAATTAGTTGGATCGATGTTTCAAATATTGTTTTGACAACTACCATTTCAGAAACTTTTGAATTGATTACTTATATGTTCAATATGGACATTCTGGTTCAGGGGTCTAGCAATGCCATATCGATAGAACTCCGAAGTCAACCTGATTCTGAATGGCACTTGAACATTGCCGAAGGTACAGAACAAGGAATAACCGGAGAAGAACTCGTTGCCCTACTTAGTGGGAATGCCTTGAATAGCTTCCTGCCTCAACCTTTAGTTTCTATTTTAAATGGGTTTAAAATCAACAGGATTGAAGCTATCTTTAATACCGAACAAAATACCGTTTCCTATTTTTCCACAGGCATATCGGTTACCAATGGATGGGATATTGCACCACGGGTTAGCTTAAAGCCGGGACTGCAAGTAAATCTCACGCTTATTAGCCCAACTGACGCAAACAGACGCGTGGTTGTTGGAAATGTGGCGGCAACCTTTGATATAAACGGTGTGGAAATACCTATAATGTTAGGGGCAAGCATAGGCAGTACTACATTTTGGTCTTTTGGTATCCAGCCTGATAAAAAAGTTGTTTTGCCCAGTTTTTCTGATTTGCTTGGCCTAGCTGGAGGAGAGGAATTCCTCAACACTTTACCTGAAGGTTTGAGCAATATACCTCAAATTGAAATTGATGCCTTACTGGTGGAATTTGACCCAAGCCAATCTGCACTTCAAAAACTATCTTTTGAAATACAAACCGAGGCATCATGGGCAATTATCCCAGGATATTTCGAGATGCAAAGCCTTTTGGTGGAATTTGATATTACTAACCTTACCGATTCTGCGTTGCGAACAATTTTTGGTAAAGTCAGAAGTGTTTTCAAGATCGGACCTGTTCCTATTATGTGTTCAATTGAAAAAACGCAACAAAATCCAAATTGGACAATAATAGCAGGACTACCTCAAGGGACTACAGTTAGTATTACACATATAGCAGCTTCTCTATTTGAGGATAAATTGGCGTTGCCAGAAGATATACCAGACATCTCATTTTCTACATTGAACATTATAGTAGTACCTACTAACAAAAGTTTTAGTTTTAATGCGACATCAGCCAATAGCTGGCAAATTATAAGTGGCTTATCAATAGAAACCTTCGATCTAAACTTTACAAGGGATCCTTCTAAGTTGAACAACCCTATCTCAGGGCACATCAACACTTCTTTGATGATATCTACTGTAACGCTTAATTTGAGCGCCTCAATAAATGAGAACCTAGGAGGAGGGTGGCAATTTTCTGGGAGCACAGGACAAGGCCAGGCAATTCCTATTGGACATATACTTGATGATTTAGTAATTAAGTTTGGTCTTACGGATAACTCAATTCCAAAATCGATTAAAGATCTTACAGTATTAAACCTTGCTGTAACATTCAATACACAATCCAAAGACTTCGCATTTTCTATTGAAACCAAATTCCCCATTGATGGTAAAGAAGTTGATGCGGTAATTGATATTGAGATCACTCACAATGATGGAAAATACAGTCGTAAATTCAGTGGTATCATTAAAGTAGTAGATGAAGAAAAAGAAATAGATCTCGAATTCGATCTCATTTTTAAACAGGATCAGGATGCCGAAACTATTTTTCTTGCAGCCTTTGAAAATAAGGCCGGCAAGGACATAAGTATTAAACCACTTGTTGAATTAATCACTGATGATCCGGAAATGCTAAATACTGCAGAAGGTATTTCATTCGACCTGAAAGATGCCCTGTTGGTTATAGATAAGGGTACAGACACAAAAGTTTTGTTTGGGCTTGATATAGGTGGTGGGCTCGATGTTTCCAAACTGCCACTTGTTGGGAAAATGTTCCCTGCCAATTCTATAATGCGTGTGACTTTTCAACCGGTATTGACAAGTAATGATTTTTCGGAAGCGGATATGAAATCGGTACGACCATTAGTGCCCTCAGGCGGTTATCAACTGCCAAAAGAGGCTTTGGAAAGGTTTGGTTTTAGTATACAATTACTTATAGGCGATGAAGTTGTTGATTTAAGTTTTCCTATTGGTGTTGATAATAGTAATAAACCATCTAAAGATAATATTCCATCAACGGCAAGTACAACAAGTACTAATGATGCTGTAGTTGTTCCTCCTACAGATGGCATTAAATGGTTCACAGTTCAAAAACAATTAGGACCAGTAAACTTTGGAAGAGTAGGCATTCAATACAAAGATGCACAATTGTTCCTTCTTTTAGATGCCTCACTGTCTTTAGCAGGACTAACCATTGCGCTTGATGGCCTATATGTAAGCAGCACATTAAATCCTATACATCCACAATTTGGATTACATGGTTTAGGTATTGATTATAAAAAAGGACCATTGGAAATTGGAGCTGCATTTTTAAGACAAACTTTTAACGATCCAGACGGTAACCCTTATGATACTTATGACGGCACTGCCATTATTCGTACAGAGGAATTTGCTCTGGCCGCAATGGGGTCATATGCTTATTATCAGGGCCATCCATCCTTGTTTATCTATGCCTTTTTAGATACTCCACTTGGTGGGCCACCATTTTTCTTTGCCACCGGATTGGCAGCAGGCTTTGGGTATAATCGCCGTTTGATTGTTCCTGGGATAGAAGGAGTAAAAACCTTTCCTTTAATAGCGGAAGTTATATCGGATAATTCTTCAAAATCCAGCGATCCTATGGCTGCACTTAACAAATTGCACGCGGTTATTCCTCCTGCAGTAGGTGAATACTTTTTTGCTATAGGGATACGTTTTTCTTCTTTTGAGATTATTGATTCATTTGCGCTCTTAAGTGTAAGTTTCGGATTGGATTTTGAAATCGATGTGCTGGGTATATCTACACTGGTTATCCCTACACCAGAAGCAAGCCAGGTTATTGAACCACTGGCGGAGGTACAAATGGCATTGCAAGCAGTTTTTAACCCGAATAAAGGGTATTTAAAAATCAGGGCGGCACTTACTTCTGCATCCTTTATCCTTTCCCGCAATTGTCATTTAACAGGAGGCTTTGCCTTTTATACTTGGTTTAAAGACAACCCTGAAGAAAAGGCATTGGCCGGAGATTTTGTATTGAGTTTAGGAGGGTATCACCCTAGTTATAAACCGCCGCCGTATTACCCTAAAGTTACCCCTTTGGGCTTTAACTGGAATGTGACTAGTGAATTGGTTATTAAGGGAGACTTTTATTTTGCTCTAGTGCCCACAGCAGTTATGGCAGGAGGGCATTTGAGCGCAACTTGGGAGAGTGGACGCTTAAAGGCTTGGTTTAATATTGGTGCTGACTTTATAATTTCCTGGAAACCCTATTTTTACGACGCATCGATGTATCTGGATATGGGAGTTTCATATACCTATCATTTTTTCGGGACTCATCATATTTCTGTCGATGTTGGTGCAGACCTCCATATTTGGGGACCAGAATTTTCGGGTAAAGCTCATGTACATTTATGGATTGTTACTTTTAATGTTACGTTTGGAGCAGGAAGCAGCAAAGAACCTGAAGCTATTACTTGGAAGGCCTTCCGTGAAGGTTTCTTACCAGAGTATTCTAGTTGGGTAAATGCTTCTGTTACTAGAGGTTTAATAAAAAAGTTAGATACTCAAAATGGCGCATTGTTAGTTGTTAATCCTAACGATTTTACAATTGAGACCAGCTCGGTATTACCTGTAACCGTGGCAAATAAATTAGACGATGAGGGGAATTGGCAAATCATAGATATGACCGATAGTAACGTGGATATTTATGTCGGTTCCATGAAGATCCCTGATCCTGATCCGAATAAAGACCAATCAAAAGTAGTCAACGATCACAAAATTAGCATTACAAATGGAACGGGTAATGTAACCTCACAATTTACTTTTGTTCCAATACAAAAAAACGTTCCTAGTGCGCTATGGGGCAAAAGATTTAAGCATACTGCTAATGAACCTGAAGATGAGCGCATGATCAAAAACGCCTGTATGGGATTCTCAATTAAAGGAAAACCAATCATCCCTTCACCTGAAGCTCAAACTAAAGAGGTTGACAGCGATAATCTTTTGAATGAATATGAACATTTTAATAAAGCTCCCGAGCCTAAAATTGAATTTGGAACTGCCACAGATTTGGGTGAAACATGGTTAAAATCTCAAGGTGTAAGGGAAGCTATTGCTAATGAGATCGAAGCCAAGTCAGCGGCACGCGATAATTTGCTTAAAACATTGGATTTTAAAGAAACCTATTATCCGAATAAAGAACTGGTTGATGAATTCATCCTTTCTTAAAAATATGAATTAATTATAGTATTATGTCAGAAAACACTTTTCCAGAACGCATAAAATTTTATCAGAATCATCGCCCGGCAATGGATCCCGGTGAATATACTATAACCCTAGACGGTTCCATAGCACATGCAAAGATCGATACTAATAATCAGGCGGTTCAAAGTATACAGCGGTTTGCAATTTATGGGGAACGATTTTCGATTAAAGATCAAGATGTTAGAGCCACATTTCCCAAAGCTGGGAGTACAGGTACCTATGAAAGTATTTTACCGCATATTATATTGAATAGCAATACCTTACCTTGGGAACGTCATGCCTTTTCAGGCGACAAGGATTTGCCATGGCTGGCGCTTTTACTTTTTGACGAAGATGAAACGCCTAAAAAAAAGGTTATCACAGTTAAAGATCTCTCGTCTCCACCGGCATCTCCTGATCCTGTGGGTGAATTCCCGCCCTTATCTCGGGAAGCAGCACATGATGATGATGAAAAGCTCAGTGTAATTGATGTGCCTAAAAAGGTACTCCAAAAAATATTGCCTTCTTCCTCAAGTTTGAAATTATTGGCTCATACCCGCCAAGGTCTAAATAGTAATCATGAATTTCAGGGTGAGGAGAACGCCGTGGTGTTCTGTAATCGTTTACCTGAACATGGTAAACGAAGTACTGTTCATTTGGTTTCTCTGGAAGGTAGATACACGGCCAGCGGTTTTGATTATCCCAGAAGAAGTAAATTGTTTCGATTTGTAAGTTTAAAGAGCTGGGAATTTTATACAATAGAGCATTTTAAAATTACATCGGCTACCCTAGCTGCAATTAAATCAAATGCTTCCGAAGAGGATTATAGTAGCTTATCTACCTTGCTTGACAGGGAATTTGCTGGTACTGAAAGTAGCTTTTTGGAACAAGTCGTTTTCGAGGCTGGGTTGGATAAAATCGCGAACAAATATAAAAGTGATTTGATTGAGAGTGCCAGATATGATAAAACATTTGATGGTCTTCTTAAAAACTTAAACCGTGATATCCTTACTTTGAGATTACCTCCAAATTCTACAACCAGTACCGATAAATACCTATCGCAGGGCTTAACACCTCTTTTACATTATTTTCGCAACGGTGATACTTCAGTATCATGGTATCACGGACCATTTATACCCTATAAACCTGATGACTCTGTAAATCGAACTACCGTTAAGGATATGAAACCGGAAACCGCTGATGATCTTGTCCAGTACGATTCTGAACACGCAATGTTCGACGTTACTTATTCGGCAGCATGGGAAATTGGAAGAATGCTGGCCTTGGTCAACAAGGATTTTTCAGTCAATTTGTTTCAGTGGAAACGATTAATAGCTCAACACCAGCACAAAGCCAAGCAATTAGTTGGTAATGAACATATACCAGTTTTTGCCCATACTCATAACCATGAGTCAGAAGCACAGATATGGGTACATCACCTTGAGCCTTTTCTAAACCAAATAAATAATTTTGAAAATATTCCGGCGAATTATATTATATCTGATAAGAAGTTATTGCCAAATGAGTCAATTCGCTTTTTTCATATAGATAAAAATTGGCAGCTGGCAGCTCTAATGGGAGCTTTTAGTGTTGGAGGAGATTGGGATAGTACAGACCAGTCTGAAGCAAATGCATTTAATACTTTTTTAGAATTAAATAACTCTTATATCATGGGCTTTCTGCTTCGATCGGATGTATTAGATGGTTGGCCTGGTTTGATTATAGATGGTATTGACAGTTCAAAAGAAAAACATCTTCCGTTACGTCGTAAGCTCTCTAGAAGCACTACAGTTTTTCTTTTTAAAGCTGAAATTAAAACTGTTGAATTTTACCAAAAACCTGAAGTGATGCACTTTGGATTGAGTGATGATAGTGGCGTGTTTACAAAAAAGATCCGAAATGGACAAGGTATTGAAACTGACGAAGCAAAACCAATTGAATGGCAATCTAAAGCTAATGAACGTGTTCTAGATATATTTAAACTAGCAAAAGCATTGGGTAAGGATAGTAATCCCGCTGCATTTGCCATGAACATGATTGAAGGCGTTCCCAAGGTATTGTTTGAATTACTTTGATTTTATCAATAGCTTATTGATTATTAAATATAAAAGGGGAATAATTATAATCCTACCATCCTGACAAAAAAGTTGAACAAATCGGATTAGCTTTTATTGTTTGAACAAGGCTGAATTTTTACAAGACATTATGAAAACAAAGCAGAAAAGCAAAGTTTTTGGGTTTTCATCTGATTTAGCCTTTTTATTCATGGTATCACGACCTTTTTAAAATTATTTTGGTATCTTTAATGTCTCTCCTTAAGGCTATTATAAAATTATTTTGTGACTCTCATCTAGAGTTTTAAATAACAGTAGCTTTTTTAATCAATATACTCATACAAATATTTATATAAAGATTAATCTTTAAAATTATGTATTATGTCTTCAATATCTAAAAAAATACTACCGGATGAATTTTACACGGCATCTACCTTTTTTACATTAAGCGGCGCAGCAGGAGCGGTTTGGTTATTAGTTGCTGTAATTGATTATCTTGACTCTAATAAAATACTGACTCCAAATAATTATAAATTTATCGTACTCGGATTATGTGAATTTATTGCTATTGTAATGATTTTAAGAATAAATGCCAAAAAAAAACTAGAACATTTCTTATTAGGATTTTTTAATGGCCTGCTAATTTTTGTGAACGCATCAGGGCTAAATGCTATTACTTCATCTCAAGCTCCGACTGAAAAAATAACCACAGTAAACCAATATGATAATACATTTATAGAGGAATCATCGGCATCGATGTTAAAAATATCTTCATTCTTTAAAAACCAAGTGAATTGGTGGTCTGATAATGATGCTTTTATTGAGAACAGAAAAATTAAACTCGAAAATCAATCTTTAAAAAATAAACTCAAAGACTACGAATTAAATTTTATGTCAATCGATAGTTTGAAAGTAATACATAGGCAAAGAGATTTAATCGAGTCACTAAAAAGCGACATTAAATATAACGAAGCTTCTGCGATATCGCCTACAAATAACTTAAGATTATTAGAAGCTTACGATGCTATAGAAGACTGTGAGGATCGGTTGAATAATTTAACAAATCAAATTGAAAGACTTAAAGAGGAAAATGGTATTTTACTAAAAAAAGCTGAACGGGTAGATGAACTCGAAGGAGAAATCATAAAGCTCAAGTCACAAATTAGAAAACTGCAAGCAGAAGCAAGTACCCTAAAAAATAGGGTTAAAGAACTACAAGCAAAGGAAAGTACCCTAAAAAAAACACTTAGAGGACTACAAATAAAAGAAGGTATATTAAAAAATAAGGTTAGAATACTAGAAAGAGAACTCAAAACATGTAAAGACAAACTACGACCAAAAATAGATTAAAAATATTGGTGTTGGGTTTACTAGTTTATAGCTTCAAGGATTTATGCGTGTTTTAATTAAGTGAAAATTCCTGTTCTAAACAAAACTATTTGCATATAGAATTGAAGGAACTGGAAAATTCATTAATAAATATATATAGTGGGCTACATAAATATATCATTGCATAAATTATTTTATTGAAAATAAATCTTTAAGATGGGTTTAAGATATTGTATAAGAAGTAATTATTATATGATAACTACTGTTGATAACTTCTATGTAAGGAATACATCAAAAAAGCTACTTTTGTTTTGTTAAAATTCAATAAAATTATGTCTGATACAATAGAAAAAGTAAAATGTTTAATTATAGGTTCAGGTCCTGCAGGTTATACAGCAGCAATATATGCAGCCAGAGCCAATATGTTTCCGGTCTTATATCAAGGGATACAGCCAGGAGGTCAATTAACAACCACTACTGAAGTTGAAAATTATCCTGGGTATCCTGATGGAATTACTGGCCCAGAAATGATGATAGAATTTCAAAAGCAAGCTGAACGTTTTGAAACTGATGTACGTGATGGCTGGATTACTAAAGTTGATTTTTCAGGAGATATACATAAGGTTTGGGTAAATGAAACCAAAGAGATTCATTGTGATACGGTAATAATTTCCACAGGCGCATCTGCCAAATATTTGGGTTTACCATCGGAACAAAAATATCTAGAATTAGGTGGCGGTGTTTCTGCATGTGCAGTTTGTGATGGGTTTTTCTACCGTGGGCAAGAAGTAGTTATAGTAGGTGCTGGAGATTCGGCATGTGAAGAGGCACATTTTTTATCTAAACTATGTAAGAAGGTAACCATGTTGGTAAGACGTGATGCCTTTAGAGCTTCACGAATTATGGAAGCCAGAGTTAGAAACACAGAGAACATAGAAATATTGTTAGACACTCAAACTGTAGAAGTTTTAGGAGATGGACAAGTAGTTACTGGTGTCAGAGCCAAACACAATATTACAGGTGAAATTACAGATATTCCAGCAACGGGATTTTTCGCCGCCATTGGTCATAAACCAAATACTGATATTTTTAAAGATTTTTTAGATTTGGATGAAACAGGTTACATTATTAATGTACCTGGAACTTCAAAAACGAATATTGAAGGAGTTTTTGTAAGTGGTGACGCGGCAGATCATGTCTACAGGCAAGCAGTAACAGCAGCAGGAACAGGTTGTATGGCAGCTTTGGATGCGGAGCGCTATTTGTCCGCTAAAGCAGGCTAATTTCATAAATTAAAAAGAAAAACCGAAGCAATTGCTTCGGTTTTTTTGGTTGGTTAGGTTGGTTGATTTTACTGTTTTCTTATACTGCCGGAAACGCCATCTTTTTTACTTACTTTATCTGGATTCCCATAATATTTAATATCACCACCACTGGAGGCTTTTGCATATAGCTCTTTGGATGTATTTACTGTAATATCAGCTCCACTGCTTGCTCTTGCTTCGCAAGTACTTGTTTTTAAATTACCAGCTTTAATATCACTCCCGCTAGAGGCTTCAGCATACAATTTATCTGTTTTTCCAGACAAGCGTAAATCACTTCCACTACTAGAATCACATTCAAGAACATGAGTATCTACATCTAGTTCCATATCACTTCCGCTAGTTGTTTTAAGTTCTAAACTTTCTACAGCAATTGTATTAGTTGAATACACATCGCTTCCGCTTGTTGCTGTAATTTTATTAATAGTTTTAAAACTTACCATTACTTTTTTAGAAGAAGCGCGTTTAATATTTTCATCAGCATAAATTCTTAAGACATTATTTTCTACTTCTGTCATAATAATATCATGTAAATTCTCGTCTGCCTGAACTTTTAAACTTACATCATCGCTTTGTGTTAAATACACATCTAATCCACGACTTACTTTAATTTGGTCAAAGTTTTCGTTAATATGTCTTTCGATGGTTTCTACATTTCCGTTTCCTCTTACTCCTATGCCGAAATTTCCATTAAATTGACACGACATAAGCATAATGCTTATTATTAGTCCTACGATAAATTTTGTTAGTGTTGTCATAATTTTTTGATTATTTATTAATTGTTTTTGATTGATTTATTAAAATTATATATTCTACTGTTGTGCTACTATTTTTAGTTACTGAACTGTTAAGGTTATAGGATGAATTGTTAGTTGTCTTTAGATCTTATGTTTATACCACTAGAATCTATAGTTGTTTTAATACTCTCTGTTTCTCCTATAATACTATCACGATTAATTTTTATTCTTGCATCTTCATCTTTAATTTCTAAACCGTCTGTATCAAGTTTGAATTGAGCATTGTCATTCTTAATATCGATCTTGACTTTATAACTTTTCTCTTCTGAACAGTCTAAACAAATAACATCATCATCAATTACTTTAAGATAATGTTCTTCTAATCCATTGTCAAGAATATCTCTAAAGTGGCTATAATTGCTATGGAACGAATAGGTATTGTCATTTGTATTTACAATGCTACCTTCAGGTAAATAAAGAGTTACTTCTACTTCCTGGTCTCTGAATTTGTTTTCTGCATTAGTTAAGAAATATGCATCTAACACTAATTCATTGTCGCTGAATATATAATCATATTCAATATTTCCTGCACGTTCTTTTGCACTTTGATAATTATTTCCTCTCGCACTTCTTTCTATTCTTACTGAGGCCAATGAGTCTTTTGTAGATCTAAATATTAATCTCACATTAGAAGAATAGATTATCTTCTTGTCATTTTCATCATATGTAATTTCGAAATCATAATCTCTATGTAAATAATTAGAATACATTTCGTTACCAGTCATTTTCACATATAAAGTATCATTAGCTGCAATATTGATTTCTTTCTTTTCAGCTACGCTGGCTTCTCTGGCAAATTCAGTTACTTCTCTTGCAGTAAAAATTAAAAGAGTAATAATAGAAACTAGCCAAACACCAAGAAGCGTAAAGTTTGCAATTTTCCCTAATGATTTAATATTGTTTACAAGAATTTTAAGTCCAAGTATAAAGATGTAGAAGAAAGGGATTCCTACAGCAAATAATGTTAATACTGAAATAAGCCAAATTGGTAAATTTGTTGAGGTAACTACATTAGCCAAATCAACTCCAGGGAAATGAAAAATGTCTGCCACACCTAATGATAACAGTCCTATGACAAGTCCAATTAAAGTTGAAGCACCAACAATCATTAATATAATTCCGAAAAACTTTGCAAAAATGGTAAAGCAAAACAAAAATATATTACCAAGGGCATCAAAAAAAGATCTTGAAGTAGATTGAATTTTATCTCCAGTTTTATTATAATCTTTATTTTTTACTTTATCAACAACTTCATCTAAGCTGTCTTTAACATTACCAAACCCTTCTTTTACTTTTTGTTCTATATTAGTAATGTTAACAGGCTTTCCCGACATTGATAGCTTATCAGCTGTTGTCTGTGCCGAAGGCATTAAAATCCAAAGCAATATATATATAAGGATTCCTGTTCCACCAAATATAAATAGTAAAACCCATGCCAAACGAATCCAAAGAGTATCTATGTCGAAATAATGACTTAGTCCGGATGAAACACCTCCAATATATGCGTTTTCTGTATCTCTAAATAATCTTCTTCTAGACTTCCTTGATTGACTTGGTTGAGGTTCGTCCTCAAAAATTTCTTCATCTACGATATAATCTTCAGGTTGCCCCATAATTGTAACAACCTCTTCAACCTCTTTGATTGAGATTACTTGATTTTCATCTTTAATTCTTTCATTAAATAATTCTGCAATACGTGCTTCTATATCTAAAATAATTTCTGAACGACCTTGTGAATCTGTGAATGAACGTTTTATAGCCTCAAGGTAGCGTTGTAATTTTGAGTATGCATTTTCATCTATATGAAAAAATATACCTGCTAAATTTATGTTGACTGTCTTATTCATTTTTTTGTTGTTTTTTTGCTTGTTACTAAATTAATAGCTTTTTGTAAATCGCTCCAAGTAGCATTTAATTCTTTTAAAAATAATTTTCCTGTTTCTGTAAGACCATAATATTTTCTTGGTGGTCCAGAAGTGGATTCTTCCCAACGATAATTAAGAAGTCCAGCGTTTTTAAGTCGTGTTAGTAAAGGATAGATTGTACCTTCTACTACCAGCAATTTAGCATCTTTTAAAGTGCCTAGAATTTCTGCTACATATGCTTCATCATCCTTTAAGATAGATAGTATGCAGTATTCTAAAATACCTTTGCGCATTTGTGCTTTTGTGTTTTCTATTTTCATATTTTAAATAGATTTTGATGTGAAACTGTTCATTTTTTGATTGATTTGATTGATTTGATTGATGAATATTTTATTTATTTTAAAAATTTGATTGTTAAAGGGTATTTAAAGTCTTCTCCATCTCTAGCTGCTAAACTTGCTTTTATAATAAAAACAATTTCTAAAATGAAAGCTAATATTGCTAGTCCTCCTATTGCTCCTGTAAATATAAGTAGCGGAAAAGGACGTCTTAAATTAAAATCAAAATCACTGATGTCGTGAAAATTTATAAAGTCTACCCCATTAAAAAAATTGAATATAAAGAACGGAATAGTTATCGCCCCAATTACTAAACAATACAGCAAGATGCTAATTTGAAAATTAATGGCTTGCTTGCCGTGTTTGTCTACAAATTCAGATTTATCTTTATTAGAAACCCATAATATTAAAGGGCCAATAAAGTTTCCAAAAGGAAAAATAAACCTAGCAAAGGTTGATAAGTGTATAAATGTTGCAATGTTTTTGTGATGATTGTCTATCATGATTTAAAACGTATAGTATTTTCTTATGCAAATATATGGTTAAAAGAAGGTAGTATGCAAAACAAAGTACTATAATTAACATAAGTTTAACATTTACTAGTATTAATTATTTTCATAACTTCGTAAAAAATATAATCATAAATGACTATATCTACCAGTAAACTCAATACCTTTTTAATGTTTAAATTACCTGCTGCTTATTTTTGTGGCATTAGAACAAAATATATAGATGATAAAAAATGTATTGTAAAAGTTAGGCATAGATGGATTAATCAAAACCCTTTTAAGTCTATGTTTTGGGCAGTGCAAGGTATGGCAGCCGAATTAACTACTGGTGCTATGCTAACAACAAAAATTAGAGAAAGCGGCAAAAATATATCTATGTTAGTTGCTAATAATAATGCCAGCTTTACTAAAAAAGCAACTGGAATAATTACATTTATTTGCGAAGATGGGCATTTAATAGATAATGCAATATCTAAGGCAATTTCTACTGGTGATGGGCAAACTATTTGGATGAATTCAATTGGTGCTAATGCTGATGGTATACAAGTCTCTAGTTTTAATTTTGAATGGACGATTAAATTGAAAAGTTAAATATTTTTTTGATTTGTAACAATATTATAAACTTTTAAACTAATAAGCAGTTAAACTTTTAAACCAAAAAAAATGACAGCACACGAAATAGATTATAAAATATATGGTGAAGAAATGCAATTCGTAGAAATAGGACTAGATGTTAACGAAGGCGTAATAGCAGAGGCAGGTAGTTTTATGATGATGGACGATGGTATTAAAATGGAAACTATTTTTGGAGATGGTTCACAAAAAGATCAAGGCTTTTTAGGGAAAATATTTGGAGCAGGAAAACGATTACTTACTGGAGAAAGTTTATTTATGACAGCGTTTTATAATGTACTTTCTGGTAAACGTAATGTGTCTTTTGCTTCGCCTTACCCAGGGAAAATTGTTCCAATTGACTTAACAGATTTTCGTGGAAAATTTATTTGCCAAAAAGATGCGTTTTTGTGCGCTGCTAAAGGTGTAAGTATTGGTGTAGAATTTAGTAAACGTTTAGGTCGTGGACTCTTTGGAGGCGAAGGTTTTATTATGCAAAAATTGGAAGGCGATGGTATGGCGTTTGTACATGCAGGAGGCACCATGGCAAAAAAAGAATTGCGATCTGGAGAAGTAATGCGTGTAGATACAGGATGTATTGTTGGTTTCACTCAAGATATAGATTACGATATCGAATTTGTCGGAGGCATAAAAAATACCATATTTGGCGGCGAAGGATTATTCTTTGCTAAACTTCAAGGTCCAGGTACAGTTTATATACAATCTTTACCATTTAGTAGACTAGCTGCTCGTGTTTTAGCTACTGCTCCAAAAGGAGGAGGCAAAGATAGAGGAGAAGGTAGTCTTTTAGGAGGAATAGGTGATCTTCTTGATGGTGATAATAGGTTTTAAATAAACCACAATTATTAAAAATTCTAAATTATTATAATAAAATAGGACTAAAGAAAGTTATTAATAATATAGACGGTTAAAAATCAAAGTTTTAAACTTTTTTGACTGTTAAAACTTTGTTTAAAAAACGATTTTGTCATTTTTTTTTATAACTTTATTGAAACTTTAAAACTATCTATGGTATAAATCTACTTTTAATTTTTACTAATTAATTTAAGATTCCCTATGGCAAGAGCAATGTTTGAGTACACTAAAACAGTACTCAAAAAAGTTAGTTTTGATACTAACTTGTTCTGCAAAGAATTAGAAAAAGCACTTCAACGCTTGTTACCTTACGAGATTGAAGAGTTAAAGATTTTTATTAAATCTCTTATTTTGCAGAACCCAGAATTAAATCAATGTTTAATCTATTTAAAAACATAAAAAAAAGCGACCATTTGGTCGCTTTTTTAATTAGGTAATGGGCTTATTATTTTTACATCTTGAAATGCAATAGCACCTCGAATTATTCCTGAAATAACATCTTGTAAAGCTTCGATTATTTGAAATTTTAATTCGCTTTTATGGTATATAATACTAACTTCTCTCGCAGGAGAAGGTTCAATAAAGCTGTGTAAATTATTTCTTTCTTTCTCTTTAATATCTAGTGTGTGCAAATAAGGAAGCAAAGTCATTCCTAAACCTTCGTTGGAAAGTTTTACAAGCATTTCTATGCTTCCACTTTCAAGCTGAAATTTATCCTCTTCATGATTTTTAAATGCAGAGCAAAGGTTTATAACACCATCCCTGAAGCAATGCCCATCTTCTAGTAAAAGCATATCATTGATATCCAAATCTGAAATGTCAATTTTTTTCTTTTCGCTTAATCTATGATGTTTTGGAATATAACCTACAAAAGGTTCGTAAAAAAGAACACGCTCTTTTATATCTTCATTTTTTAAAGGCGTAGAAACAATAGCTGCATCTAAATGCCCATCGTTGATTTTTACAATTATTTCTTCAGTATTAAGTTCTTCTATTTTTAATTTTACTTTTGGATATTTTTTTATAAAATTCTTTAAAAACATTGGAAGTAAGGTTGGCATTATGGTCGGGATTATTCCTAATTTAAATTCTCCACCAATAAATCCTTTTTGTTGATCAACAATATCCTGTATTCTATCTGCTTCATTTACAATATTTTTAGCTTGATGAACGATCTTTCTGCCAACGTCTGTAAGCTCAATAGGTTTTTTACTCCTGTCAAAAATAAGAACATTTAGTTGGTCTTCTAATTTTTGTATTTGCATACTTAATGTTGGTTGTGTTACAAAGCAATTTTTTGCTGCTTTAGTAAAATTTTGGTGTTCTGCAACTGCTAAAACGTAATATAATTGTGTAATTGTCATACATATCAATTTAGATTATAAAGATATAAAAACTATCAATAAAATCTATTGAATTATACTTTTATTATAGATTAAATTTGTGGTAAATAAAAAAATAGAAATTATGACACTTAATAGTTTAGGATTAGACATAAAGGCAACAAAAATTTTAGCAGAAGACTTAAATAACTTACTTGCAAATTATCAAATATATTATCAGAATTTAAGAGGCATCCATTGGAACATTAAGGGCAAGCGCTTTTTTGATCTGCATGTCAAATTTGAAGAATTATATTCAGATGCAAATATAAAAGTTGATGAAATTGCCGAGCGTATTTTAACTCTTGGCCAAACACCTTTGCATACCTTCAGTGATTATATTAATAATGCTCAAGTTCCTGTTGGTAAAAATGTATCTCAAGATGAATACGCAGTTCGATTAGTAGTAGATTCTTTAACCGAATTGTTAAATATTGAACGAGAATTACTTAATAAATCTAATGTAGCAAATGATGAGGGCACAAACGCAATGATAAGTGATTTTATAACCCAGCAAGAAAAAACGGTTTGGATGATGAAAGCTTGGTTAAATGAAAGCGTTTAACCATTAGATTAGTTGAAAAAAGAGCGACTTATAGGCAGCTCTTTTTTAGTCAATTTAAATAAATTGAAATGAAGCTCTTTAAATTTAGACTTCGTATCACTACAAATTTATTTTATTCTGTTACTGGAAATCCACGATCTCTCATTAAGGCTTCCATTTTTGCGTCACGACCTCTAAATAATATATACGCATCTGCAGGATCCATAGAATTTCTTGGTGCAAACAAATATTTTACAAGTTTAGCAGAAATATCTTCGTCGTAAAATCCGTTGGGAGCATCTTTAAAAGCTTCGGCAGCATCAGCTGTTAAAACATCTGCCCACATATAACCATAATAAGCAGTAGCATATCCTTCACCAGAAAACACGTGCCCAAATTGAGGTGTTCTGTGTCGCATTGGTAATTCTTTAGGCATTTTTAATTCAGCCAAAGTTTCACGTTCAAACGTATCAACATCAATATTTGAAGGATCTGCCAGATGAAGTTTCATATCCATTAACGCAGAGGCAAGGTATTCAGTAGTAGAAAATCCTTGATTAAAAGTTGCAGCATTCTTAATTTTTGCTACTAAATCGGCAGGTATAACTTCACCGGTTTCATGATGCACTAAAAACTGATTAATAACTTCGTCTGTCGATAACCATCGTTCTAATAATTGCGACTGAAACTCGGTATAATCTCTCACTCCACCATTTAATGTTGGATACTTTATATTAGAAGAAAAGAAGTGTAATGCGTGACCAAATTCATGAAAGAATGTTGTTGCATCATCCCAAGACACTAAAACAGCTTCCCCAGGAGCAGGTTTTACAAAGTTTGAATTATTAGAAGCTAAAACGGTTTTTTTACCATCAAACGTATTATAACTTCTATAAGTAGTAGCCCATGCACCTGATCGTTTTCCGGTTCTTGCGTAAGGATCAAGATACCATAATCCAATATGCTCGCCAGAGTCTTTATCTGTAACTTCCCAAACTTTTACGTCTTCATGAAATACAGAAACGCTACCTTCAAGTACTGGATTAAAGTCAAAATTAAATAATCGCCCAGCTACATAAAACATAGCTTCTCTAAGTTTATCCAATTGTAAGTATTGCTTAACCTCGTCGCTATCTAAATCATATTTTTTCTTTCGCACTTTTTCAGCATAATAGCGATAATCCCAAGGCTCTATAGTAATATTATCACCATTTTCATTTGCTACAGCCTGCATATCAGCAACTTCTTCATGTACTCTTGCAATAGCTGCAGGCCAAACAGCATTCATTAATGCCATAGCATTTTCAGGATTTTTTGCCATTCTATTTTGTAAACGCCATTCGGCATAATTTTTATGACCTAATAATTCTACGCGTTCGCGTCTTAACTTTAAAATTTTGGCTATTATCTCATTGTTGTCATAATCGTCTCCATTATCACCACGTGCATAATAATTGGTCCAAACCTGTTTACGTAACTCTCTTTCATTTGAATAGGTAAGGAATGGATCCATCGATGATCTTGTGTTGGTAACAGCGTAGCTACCTTCTTGACCTTTATCTGTCGCTATTTTTGCTGAAGAACTTATATAAGAATCAGACAATCCACTCAATTGGTCTTTGTTTAAATAGGTTACATAATTTTCTTCGTCGTGTAGTACATTATTTGAAAAATCGGTATAAAGAGAAGATAGCTCTTTATTAATAGCAGCATAACGTTCTTTTTTATCAGCATCTAATTCAGCACCATTCATTGCAAAACCTTTGTAAACTAAATCTACAACACGTTGCTGGTCGGCTTCTAGAGGATTTTTTTGTGAATCATCATAAACAGCTTTAACACGTTTAAAAAGGGCTTCGTTTTGAGATATTTTAGAAGAATATTCAGAAAGTTTAGGAGCCAATTCCCCTTGAATTTCTCTGGCTTCAGGACTTGACATATTACTTCTTAAAATTCCATAATATGCAAATACTCTGTTTAATTCTGCACCAGATCGTTCCATTTCAACTATAGTGTTTTCAAAAGTTGGTGCATCGGGATTGTTAGTTATTACATCAATTTCTGCTAAATTTAATTCCATTCCTTTTTCAACGGCATCCTTAAGGTCGTTAACATTCATTTGGTCAAAAGCCGGAGTGCCATTATAGGGTCCAGTCCATTCTTTTAATAATATGTTTATTGCCATATCGTTTTCGTTTGTCGCTTTGTCTTGTTTACAACTTGTAAAAGTAACTAAGACAAATAGCCCTAATAGTTTAGCATAATTAGAGAAAAATTGTGGTGTCATTTGATTGTTTTTGTTATTAATATTTTGCTTGAGTTTTTTCAGAAGTAAATGTATTGAAAATATGCAAAACAGACATTTTATTTAAGTTAATATTAGTTAATAATTTCAACCTTACGAATATAGATATTTTGCAATGGCCAATCAGCTTTATCGGTTTTGACAGCAGCAATTTTGTCTATAACATCCATGCCTTTTGTAACCTTTCCGAAAATGGTATAATCGCCATTTAAAAAATGAGAGCCTCCACGTTGCTGTACAATAAAGAATTCGTAAGGTGAAGCTAATTTATGTGGATTATCGATCTCGCCACTAGGCATACTAATAACACCTCTGTCGTGCTTATAACCTCGTTTTGTATCAGTTGGAAGCAAATACTTGCCTATTTTACGACGCTTTCTAGCTGTTTTTCTATCATCGCTATTTCCGGCTTGTACCATAAAATTATTTATCACTCTATAAAATTGAGTGTCGTTAAAATAATTCTGTTTGGTTAAAAAAATAAAATTTGCACGATGAAATTTAGTTTTATCAAATAGCAGAATTTCAATGTCGCCAAAATCGGTTGTTAATCTTACTTTGTTCTCTTTGTTATGTTTTTCGTATTCTAGAAAGAAGTCCATAGCATTTTTTTCTGTCAATACAGGAAATTCTCTTTCAATTTCTGTAGAAGAATTATTTTCTATTTGTTGCTCCTGTTTAGGTTTTACTTGTAAATTTGCTGGCTCAGATTTATTTTTAGATTGTGTACCTTCACAATTTAGAAGTAATAAGAATAGGAAAAAATATAATACTGCTTTCATGAATGAATTTTGATGAATTTTTAATATCGCTATCAAAAGTAAAAAATTTACCGCTTCCAGCTCAAGCATCTCAATTTAAAATGTCACCACCATTTCGATTAGAATTACAAGAAATGTATAAAGAGTCTATGAAAAATGCCAACAGAGCAGGAGTTATGGCATTATTTTATCCTGATAAAAAGCGGCAAATCAAATTGGTTTTAATTTTACGAAACACCTACAAAGGTGTTCATTCCGCACAAATTAGCTTTCCTGGAGGTAAATTTGAACCTCAAGATGATTCACTTATCAAAACAGCAATAAGAGAAACTTCAGAAGAAATAGGAATTCCAGAGCAGGATATAGAAATTATTAAGCAATTAACTGAAGTTTATATTCCGCCAAGTAATTTTTATGTCCAACCTTTTCTTGGTTTTATAAGGGAAACACCAATTTTTAATAAACAGGATGACGAGGTAGAAGAAGTAATTGAAGTTCTACTACATGATTTAATTAATGACGATAATGTAATTAGTACACCTGTAAAAACATCTTATAGTATTGAAGTAGAGGTCCCAGCATATCTGCTTAATGGACATATAGTTTGGGGAGCTACCGCAATGATGTTAAGTGAAATAAAAGATTTATTAAAAAATATGTAGGTTTGTAATCCTAACTATCAAAACATTATGGGGTTATTTAAAAAAAATCCATTCGGACATATTCTCTTTTTAAAGAAATGGCTCATTAGAATACTAGGTGTTATTACTCATAAACGTTTTAGAGGATTTAATGAATTGCAAATTGAAGGATCAGAAATTATCAAAGATTTACCTGAAACAAATGTATTGTTTATTTCTAACCATCAAACCTATTTTGCAGATGTTATTGCTATGTTTCATGTATTTAATGCTAGCTTAAGTGGCCGTGACGATTCTATAAAAAATGTGGGTTATTTATGGAACCCCAAATTAAATATTTATTATGTAGCTGCGAAAGAAACAATGAAGTCTGGTTTACTTCCAAAAATACTGGCTTATGTAGGATCTATTAGTATTGAACGTACTTGGAGAGCAGAAGGGAAGGACGTGAACAGACAAGTGAAGATGAGCGATATTTCTAATATTTCTAAAGCATTAGATGATGGCTGGGTCATAACGTTTCCTCAAGGCACTACAACGCCATTTAAGCCTATTAGAAAGGGTACAGCTTTCATTATTAAGCGTTATAAACCTTTAGTTGTACCAATAGTAATAGATGGTTTTAGACGATCTTTTGATAAAAAAGGCTTACGGGTTAAAAAGAAAAATATTTTTCAATCTTTTGAAATAAAAAAACCATTAGAAATAGATTATGATAATGAAACTATTGCTGAAATTGTTGAGAAATTAGAATATGCCATAGAGCAACATCCTTCATTTTTAAAAGTAATTCCTCAAAAAGAATTAGAAGCCAAAGAGGAGCTTAATAAACAGCGTGAGTGGTAATTTTGTTAAAAGTTAAAAGCTAATTTTTATTAACACCAACTACACTTCCATCTTTTTTAAATCCTTATAGTTTTTGTTTAGACGTTTCAACAAAAGACCATAAATTAAATAATAGAATAAAAGGATTAATACGATTAATATTGCAATAACTGCAATAACTATAAGAATGGTTACTGCATAAAACTTAAATAATTCTCCATTTGCTGATGCATTTTCAATAGCGGATATCATTTGCTCATCTCTATTGAATTGAATTCCTAAAACAATAAAAATCGATACTGCCATACCAATTAAATTAAAAGCTACATAGTGTTTAACTGTTCTTCTGGTTTTTAAAATGTTCTCCATTAACACTTTAGCGCTGTCTGTGGCTGAAATCGTTCGATAATTCATAAAGAATCGATATAAGAAATAAAATAAAATTGCATAGGTCACAATCATTAGCGGAATCATAATGCTATCTGCTTGATATTCTTCAAAACGCTGGTTATAATCTGAATCTTTCAAAGCAAATGAAATCCCTGTCCATAAAACAAATTCTAATATGCCAATAATAAAGATCCACTTCACAATTGAAGATGATTTTTTCAATATCATCTTATAAATATCGTCATAGGACAATTTTGGATAATCTTTACCTTTCTTTTGCCAATCTTTCTTTAATAATTCTAATTCATCCATGTATTACGGATTTAATATGGTTTTTAACTTCGTCTTTATCCGATTCATTCTTACTCGTGCATTGACTTCGCTAATTCCCATGGTTTCACTTATTTCTTTATAACCCTTATCTTCTAAATATAAAAAGATAAGTGCTTTATCAATATCATTAAGCTGGTGAACAGCTTTATACATTAGTTTTAATTGTTGCTCTTCAGAATCGTCATATGCTTCAGCCGATATTTTAAACTGAATAGCATCAAATTCCTCTGTTCTAATTCTGCGTTTATTCTTTCTGTAAAGTGTTATTGCAGTATTTAACCCAACACGATACATCCATGTACTAAATTTAGAATCGCCACGAAATTTCGGATATGCTTTCCATAATTGTATCGTTATCTCTTGAAACAAATCATTGTGCGCATCTTGGTTATTAGTATATAATCTACATACTTTATGCACAATGTTTTGGTGCTTCTGGAGCAGTTCAACAAAATTATGTTCTAATTCTTTTTTCAATATTGTATGGTTAGATGCTCTATAAGTAGCTCTAAATTTATAAATGTTACAATTGCGTTAAAACAATGTTTAAAAATAGTGTTTAACATGTCTAAATTATATCTTTGTATAAGATATTTTTATTATATTTTTTGATGAATATTCCTAATTCGAATTTACCAAGAATTGTTATTATTGGTGGTGGTTTTGCAGGAGTTAGTCTGGTTAAGGCAATAGCAAATAAAAATGTTCAAGTTGTTTTAATTGACAAGCATAATTATCATACGTTTCAACCTTTACTATATCAAGTATCGACGGCAGGATTGGAGCCAGATTCTATTGCATATCCACTTCGGAAAATAATTAAGAATCACAACAATACATTTTTCAGATTAGCTGAAGTTGAACATATTGATACAACTAATAACGTAGTAGAAACCAATATTGGACACCTTACATTTGACTATTTAGTAATTGCTACCGGAACAAAAACAAACTTTTTTGGCAATAAAACAATTGAAGCTAATAGTATGGCAATGAAAAGAGTACCACAAGCTCTAAATATTCGCAGTTTAATATTACAAAATTTTGAGAATGCAGCGATTGCCAATACTAATATTGAGCGGAATGCTTTATTGAATTTTGTAATTGTTGGTGGTGGACCAACAGGAGTAGAGTTGGCAGGTGCTATTGCAGAATTAAAAAATCATATTTTGCCTAGAGATTATCGCGATTTGAATCCTAGTGATATGCAAATCCATTTATTGGAAGGTAATAATCGATTGTTACCACCAATGAGTAAGCATGCTTCATATAAGGCAGAACAATTCCTTGAGAAACTTGGTGTTAATGTGCATTGCAATACTTTTGTAAAAGGCTACGATGGCAAAACGGTCGTTACCAATTCCGATTTAGAATTGCAATCGGAAACATTAATTTGGGCAGCAGGAGTTACTGGATCTCCAATAAAGGGACTCAAAGATGAAGTTCTTTTGTCTCGTTCAAATCGCTATAAGGTCAATCGTTTTAATCAAATAGAAGGATATAACAATATTTTTGCTTTAGGTGATATTGCATTAATGGAAACTAAAAATTTTCCACAAGGACATCCGCAAGTAGCACAACCGGCAATTCAGCAAGGGAAACTGTTAGGCAAAAACCTTTTGAAGTTTGTAAATGGGAAGTCAATGAAACCGTTTACATACAAAGACAAAGGTACAATGGCTACTATAGGAAGAAATAAAGCTGTTGTAGATTTAAAGCACTATAAATTTGCAGGTTTCTTTGCGTGGTTTGTATGGATGTTTATACACTTAATGGCTTTAGTTGGCTTCAGAAATCGTGTGATTGTCTTCTTTAACTGGAGTTATAACTATATTAATTTTGATAAAGCTGCTAGGCTCATCATCAGACCTTTTAAAAAGAATAGCTAATCCTTCTGTTTTAATATTCCAAGAACAATTAAATATTGAGCTAAAGCATAGGTCAATATGATGCTAATACTCGATAATGGTAATGGCACGTAGAACTTATTTAGAGCCAGTAAACTATCGGAAATCATAAAGAAAATAGCTCCAACAAATATTAATTTATAACTGTTTCTATTCGATCTTTTACGAATAAAAGCAGTTGTAGCCATTACTAAAATCACTAATAGATATAGCAAAACGGGAATTAGCATGTCACCTAATCCATCCTTTAAAAGGTAAAAGATTCCAGAAGCATAAATTAATAATATAACTATTACAGGAAATGGGTTTGCAGATTTGTTTCTTGATTTATAAAACACAGAAATATACATGAGATGTGCTAATAAAAATACTACCAAGCCACATATAAAAAAACTTGAAGAAACACTTACAAACATAAGTAAAATGTCACCAACTAATGAAAACACTAAAGCTAATAATGTAATGTTTCTTGTTCTTTTATTTAGATGGTTACTATGTTTCCAAAAGAAAACAATTAGGGATAAAAGAATTAGAGGTTTTGTGAAATACTGAAACTGTGACAGACTTTCTATGTTTACACAAAAGAGTTCAGCAATAACAATTATAAAAAATAGAATACTAAAAGATATATCAGTTTTGGTTAGCATTTTATAAATTAATGAGCATTATGCTCCAAATATATTCAATTCATCATTAAATTTTTACAGTTCAGTTAATATAAGTTTTGTAAAACAATCTTCTGAAGCAAATTTGTTCCATCAAACAAAAACGAACACAACAATACAAATGAAACATATTTTACTTCTATTATTCCTTTTATTATCAATCTCAATATTCGGACAAACTAAAATTAGCGGAAAAGTAACCAACAATAAAGGTATTCCTATAGTTGGGGCCAATGTTTATTTAGATGGTACATATGATGGCAGTACAACTGACGGTGATGGAAATTTTTCTTTCAAAACTGAAGAGATAGATTCACAAACCCTAATAGTTTCTTATCTATCTTACGAAACTTTCACAATGGTTGGCGATGTGTCTTTTATGAAAGATTTGCAAATAAAACTTCGTGAAGATGTTGACGCTCTCGATACTGTTGTGATCTCTGCTGGGACTTTTTCGGCTGGAGATAATAGTAAAGTCGCTGTACTAAAACCTTTAGATGTTGTCACAACTGCAAGCGCATTAGGTGATTTTGTTGGTGCTTTACAAACACTTCCAGGTACTACAACGGTAGCTGAAGATGGTCGTTTGTTCGTACGAGGAGGTGAAGCTGAAGAGACACAAATATTTATAGATGGTATTCGTGTGTTTACACCTTATACTCCAACAACCAATAATTCGCCAACTCGTGGACGTTATTCACCATTTTTATTTGACGGTATTACTTTTTCAACAGGAGGTTATTCTGCCGAGTTTGGACAAGCCTTGTCAAGTGTTCTTTTATTAAACACAATTGACCAACCAGATCAAGAAAAAACAGATATTGGTATAATGACCGTTGGAACAGCACTAGGTAATACTCAAATTTGGAACAAAAACTCAATTAGTGTAAATGCATCTTATATAAATATTGCGCCCTATAATGCGATTTTTAAAGACAGAAACGATTGGAAAAAACCTTATGAATCACTTTCTGGTGAAGCTGTTTTTAGACGACGTTTTGATAATGGTATTTTAAAATTATACTCAGCTTTCGATACGACTAATTTTGAACTGATTCAAGAAAATATTAACTATGCAGATGGAGTTCATTTTAAATTAAAGAATAATAATCTGTATTTTAATGGTTCGTACCAAGGTATGTTAAATGACAATTGGTCTGTACAAGGAGGAATGAGTTTTACACACTCAAAAGAGAATATTAATTTTATTGATAATAATATTGAAGATACCGAAAACTCCATTCATGCAAAGCTGAAATTTAAACGTCGTTTCAGTAGCCGATTTAAACTTAATTTTGGTGCAGAATATTTTGCTACCAATTTTAATGAGGATTTTTCAAATGAAACTATAACTCCTATTAGTTATGGCTATAACAATAATATAAGTGCTGCTTTTACCGAAGCTGATATTTTCTTTTCTAAAAAACTAGCTTTAAAAGCAGGAGTTCGAGCTGAATATAGCGAGATATTTAATGACTTTTTATTTGCTCCAAGAGTATCATTCGCGTATAAAACTTCAGCTAAAAGCCAAGTATCTTTAGCTTATGGTGATTTTTACCAAAATCCGCAAAGCAACATTTTAAAGTTTAGTCAAGATCTAAAATCACAAAGCACGGCTCATTATATATTGAATTATCAATTGAATAGTGATGGACAGATATTTAGAGCTGAAGCCTATTATAAAGATTACAAAAATTTGGTAAAATATGATACAGACTTCGCAAATTTTGATAGTAACTATAATAGTGACGGTTATGGTTATGCCAAAGGATTGGATTTGTTTTGGAGAGATAGTAAAAGCATAAAAAATACAGATTATTGGTTAAGTTACTCGTATATAGATACTCAACGGAATTATAGAAACTATCCTATGGAAGCACAACCTAATTTTGCTAATACACACAATTTATCTTTAGTTGGAAAGTATTTTATTAGCGATTGGAAAAGCCAAGTTGGGTTTAGCTATGCATTTGCTTCTGGTCGATCTTATACCAATCCAAACGAAACAGGATTTTTAAACCAAAAAACAAAATCGTATAATAGTTTAAGCCTCAATTGGGCGTATTTAATAAGCCAACAAAAGATATTATATTTCTCTATAAATAATGTGTTAGGTTTTAAAAATATTAATGGTTACCAATATGCTGATGCACCAGATTTAAATGGTAATTTTGCAAGTCGTGCTTTACGTCCTGCTGCAGACCAGTTCTTTTTTATAGGCTTCTTTTGGACCATTAGCGAAGATGGTAAAGACAACCAGTTGGATAATTTATAAAGGGGTTTCGTTTAACGATTTGTGTATGGTTTTGCGAGTCTCGCGCAACTAATTTAGCAAAAGGAAACCGAACCTTAGGAAAATCCGCAGGATTTTCCGAGTGGCTAGTACCAAGCAATTATTTTTACACGGTGTTGTGTGTAGTTTTTATTTCTGTAATTCTTGCTAAATGATGGTCATCGTGTTCGGCTACAAATAAAAATAAATCCATTATTCGCATTGGTTTTTTTAATCTCGGATGTAGCGCTGTTTTATAAACATCTTGTTCTTTCAATTCATTCAGTTTAGTTAAAGTTATTTCGCGTAACTCCTGAAATTGTGACAATAAGTCTTTAATATCCTTTTTGTTATGTTGAGCAAAATCAGTTTTTTTATTTTCCAAATCAGCTGATCTCAAATATTCCAGATTTTTCATTATATCATCAAGCCTCCCATGCCATAGAGGTTCTAAATCAATTAGATGTCCAATGTTTTCTTTTATTGACCATTTCTCATTTGGTTTGATTTCCAACAATTCAGTTGGAATCTTGTTAATTTTCGCTTTTAATCGTATTAAAGTTCCATCAAGTCGCTCAATAATTGACGGAAAAATATTTTGTTCAAAAGAAAAATCAAATTTTCGTTCAAACCATTTTATTTGTTTCATTCTATTTTCAATTACTTACAATGTTTTGATATGGTCAGTTTTAATTGATTATATCAGTTGTTAAACGAAGGTAGTATTTTTTAAGTTTAGATTCAATATTTATTATTTTTCTAACATCTTTCCTAAAATTTCTTTCATCATTTTGGCGGCTAAAAAAGCAGTCATATTTTGGAAGTCCCTATTAGAATTATATTCTACAATATCGGCTCCAATAACTTTGGCATCTATATTTTGAATTAGATCTAATACCTGTCTTGAAGTAAGTCCTCCAGGTTCGTGATGCGATACTCCTGGCGCAAAGGCAGGATCGAACGCATCCATGTCTAGCGAAATGTATAATGGGTTTTTAAATTTTGGTATTTTTGATACATCCAAATCTTTCATTTGGTGAATTTCTACATTGTATTTTTTTGCCTGTGTTATTTGATGTGTGTTTAAAGTCCTGATACCAACTTGAACCAATCTAGCCGCAAACCTATTTTCCATAATTCTTGCAAATGGGCAAGCATGCGAATATATATCGCCTTCGTAGTTATCATAGAGGTCAGCATGTGCATCAATATGTAGAATATCTAATACAGGGTATTTATTGTGATGGGCTTTAATAATTGGAAACGTAATAGAGTGGTCTCCACCAAGCGTAAATATTTTATTGTTTGAATTTATATGGTTTCTTGTGATGTCTTCAATGTCAAAATATTTCAAAATTTCAAAATCTCCTTTGTCAACTATCGATGAACTTTCTATAGTAATTCCGTTTTCAGTAAAAAGATTAAGAGAACCACAATTTAAAACCTCTCTTATTATTGGAGGAGCTAGCCTTGGTCCTTTTTGAAAGGAAGATTTTTCATCATATTGTATTCCTTGAATAATTATTTCAGACATTTTGCTTTTTTAGGTTAAGCCTAGAACGCGATAAAATGTTTTAGGCTATTAATAAGTAATTATTCACTTACCTGTACAATAGCCTCTACTTCGCAGGCAAGATTCCAAGGGAGTGATGACATACCGACTGCAGAACGTGCATGTATACCACGTTCGCCGAAAACGGCTATCATTGTTTCAGAATATCCATTTATTACTTTTGGATGCTCTGAAAAAGAAGAATCTGCATTTACCATTCCTAATACTTTTATAATATGTTCTACTTTATTAAGGTCACCAAGTTCTTTTTTTAAAACTGATAAATGCCGTATTGCTACTAATTTTGCAGCTTCATAACCTTGCTCTACAGTAAGATCTGTGCCTACTTTTCCTGTTACTCTTGTACCATCAACTTTTATTGGACCATTACCAGATAAATACAATAAATTATTAACTCTGGTCGCGAGTACTATCTTAATGCCTTTTGGTAGTGTTGGTTCATGTAAGGTTATCCCTAAAGAGTCTAATCGTTCTTCAATATCGTAATCGTAAAGGTTATCAACGATTTTAGAATCTTTACTTTCAGAATCACAGCTAAAAATTGTAATCAGGAATAAGCTTAAAATCGTTTTAAAAATAAGTTTCATACAGTATACTTTAATTATATTTTAAATCATTTTTTTTTCTTGGAAGCATTTCATCTCTTTGTGATGTTTGCCAAATAAAATATGCTATTATGGTTGCGGCTTGTTTAAGATCATTTTCGACAAGGTGATCGTAATTATCCATATTGGTGTGATGTGTTTTAGTGGAATAAGCAATAGGCTCTTGAATAAATTGAAAGCCTGGAATACCAACTCCATCAAAAGCCAAATGATCAGTTCCTCCAGTATTACTCAAACTCAGTGTTGAAGCATCCATATCTTTAAATGGCTTTAGCCATTCTCTAAAAATAGGAGACACTTCACTATTTCCTTGCAAGTAAACACCGCGAATTTTTCCTGTGCCATTATCTAAATTGTAATAAGCAGATACATTTTTTTGGGCTTCTTTTAAAGATTTTGCAGACCATCCATCTACTACTGCATAGTTTTCTGAAACATAGGCTCTTGAACCAAACAATCCTTGCTCTTCGCCAGTCCATAAAGCAATACGTAATGTTCTTCGGGGTTTAATGCCACTTTCTTTAATGGTTTCAAGTAATATCCTTGCAGCTTCCATCATAACTGCCGATCCTGCTCCATTATCTGTAGCTCCAGTTCCCGTATGCCAGGAATCAAAATGTCCTCCAAACATAACAACTTCATCTTTAAGATCTGTCCCTGGAATTTCGGCAATAATATTGTGTTCCATTTCATCAGGATTGGTATAATTAGTCTTTAGGTCTAGACTAAGTGTTACCGGAATTCCTTTGCTTATTACTCTAAATATTCTGTTATAGTGTTCCATTGCCAAGGTAACTTGAGGGACTACATATTTATCAGCATCACGAGCACTTCCTTCAGCAGTTCTGGCTCCAGAGACAAAAACAGTACCCAATTCTCCTCTGTAACTTCTGTCGAGTACAGCAATTGGTTTTTCGGATTCCAGTAAATTCCAAATTGCAAGTCTTAGAGACGCAGCACTATTATTTCTACTTCTTCGTACACGAGGTTTAGGTGCAGGAGCATTGGCTAATTTTAAAAGACTCTCGTCATCATGTCTTATTGCACTAGGCTTAAAGGCTTCACTAATTTCACGGATTGTATCAATTAAAACAAATTTCCCTTTAAGTTGACCTTTATATTTTTCAACATCGCTTTCGTTTTCAATATTTAAATAAATAACTTCTCCAGAACCATTTATAGACGAAGACCAGGCTTTTGGATATGCAATAATTGGCCAATAATTTGAACCTTCAGCATGCATTTCAAAATGTGTTAATTCCCAACCTCTCCCAAAAGGTCCCCATTGTTGAAGATGTACATTTTGCATTCCCCAACTTTCCAGTTTGTCTTTCACCCATTTTGTTGCACTGTCCAAGCCTGGTGATCCTGTAAGGCGAGGTCCATGTACATCTGTCATCCAACTGGCAATTTCCATAACCTGGCTATTGTCAATACCATGTTTTTTAATGATGTCAACAACATCAGTTGCTTGTGTTTCTTGTGATTGTATTGTTAATGAAATGCTTAATAATACTAGTAACGATAGTAATTGTTTCATGATTGTAAGTGTATTTGTTAAATTAAGTTATTTATTTTTAAGGTTGCTTTTCTTAACTCCTTCTTCAATTTTAGAATTGCACTACACTAATATAATTGAGAGAAGGAGGATTGTATACTTCATAATGGCTTATTTTAATTAATAATCTTGACGTTTTATAAGTCGTACAACAATAATTTTAACATCCTCAATTGGTTTATCTTTGTCATTGGTTTTTACTGCTGCAATGCTGTCAACCACATTCATGCCATTTACAACTTCACCAAAAACAGTATAGTTTTGGTCAAGATGAGGAATTCCACCAAGAGTTTTGTACACTTCTATATGCTCTTTAGGATAGCGGTATTTTTTCATAGTTTCCAGTTCAATTATTGCTAATGAATCAAACTTATTTTTAAAAGCATCAAATTTGGCTTTGTCTTCTTCATTAAATTCATTACTCTTTTGTGTCTCTTTTAAAAAGTTTAGAAATTTATCAAAGGCGACTTCATATTTAGAACTGTTTATAATTTTGTTATATGCCAACCATTTATTGATGCGTCCTTTAGAAACATCTAATGTACTGTCATTGTATTTTTTCCCTTGTACTATGTAAAATTGTGAACCACTGGAAGACTGACTTGGGTTATAGTCGTCTGGCATTCTTGCAGCACTTAGAGCACCTCTTTTGTGGAATAAGTTTGGCTTAAATTCTGAATCGATAAGCTCTGGTAAATTAATAGAGTCTTCTTCAGTATTTGAATTTGAGGGTTTAGTTTTGGCATCTCCAGTTTGTATAACGAAATTTTGTATCACACGATGGAATGATAAACTATCATAGAATTTTTGATTAACCAGTTTTAAAAAGTTGTTACGATGTTTTGGTGTTTCGTCTGAAAGACGCAAAACAATGGGACCATAGTCAGTAACTAGTTCAATATCTTTTTTTAAGTCACTCTTTTTAACACCTTCAGTAATTTTAGAATCGCAAGACAATAATATAATTGAGAGTAGAAGGATAATAAGTTTCATAGTTAACTCTATTTAGAATTAATCTTCTGTTAAGAATTTTCTAATATCTTGAGATAATTTTATTAAATCGGGTTCGTGTGTGTACATCATATGTCCAGCTTCATAATAAGTCATTGTTACACGTTCTTTTACAATGCTATTTCTGGCAAACGTATATTCGGCATCAAAGAATGGACAAATTAAATCGTAATAGCCACAAGCTACTAATACTTTCATATCTGTGTTTCGTCGCATTGTCGAACCTAATTGTCTAGCAGCATTTACAGGTGTTGGTTCCCAATATTGACCATCGGGAACAGTTCGCCAACGCCATTTTGAACCTATTTGCCTATTGGATGTCAAATAAGGTCTTCCCATTTCTATTTTTAAAACCGATGCATAATAATGATTCAATGCTGCTGTATATGCTGAACTTATTTGGTAAGATGCTGCGTCACCAAGTCTTGGGCCTTCAGAAACATCATCAGCTTCGTCTCCCATAAATCGTCCATCTAATCTACCAATTGCTAATCCCTTATCGGCTAATAATTGTTTTTGAAAACGTGGCATTAATACTCTTAGATTAGATTTTAAGATGTATACCTTATTTAGCCCAATAAAATAAGTCAATTTATCAGCAATTTTATTTTTATCTACTTCGCTTAATAATGATCCTTTATACAAAGCTGGTGCGTATTGGTTGTAAACAAAATCTCGAGCTTCTTCAACAAAATCCTCTAGTGCTTTTCCTTGTCCAGCTTTTTTATGGTACCATGCAGTTGCTGCCATACTAGGTAAGTAGGTAAGATAGGAAGTGATATTATCATGAATAGAAGTAGAGCCATCATAATCTAAGGCTTGTGAAATTAAAATCAAGCCATTTAAGGCCATATTTTGACCTCCTCCTTCTAATACATTTGCTACAGCAGCTGCTCTAGTAGTACCAAAACTTTCTCCAGCAATATATTTAGGAGAATTCCAACGTTTATTTTCAGTTATCCACTGACGCATAAATTTTGCAATAGAGTTTGCATCTTCATTTAATCCCCAATAATTTTCTACTTTACCTTTACCTATTACTCGACTATAACCAGTCCCAATAGGATCAATAAAAACAAGATCAGTAATATCAATTAATCCTTGATTATTCGTAACTATTGGGTAAGGCGCAGCACCATCATCTATTTGTGCATCCGAATTTACTTTTACAATTTGTGGACCAAACATTCCCATATGTAACCAGACAGAAGCTGAACCTGGACCGCCATTAAAAACAAAAGTTATTGGTCTATTAGAGATATTAGTTATTCCTTCTTGTGTATATGCTACAGACCACATTGATGCTACAGCTTCGCCATCAGCATTTTTTAAATAAGTTTCCTTGGCTGTTGCTATATATTTAATTGTTTTATTACCAAAAACTGCTTGGTGTTTTGTTACAAAAGATTTTGCATCAGGAATAGGTTTAACTTTTTCTTCTTTTTTTTCTTGAGCTATTCCACTATAGCAAATTGCTATACAAGCAATAAGGGAAATTAGGTTTTTCATTTTATAGTTAGTTGTTTAATATTATTGTTTTAAAACTTCTTAATTTTTTCGCCAGCCAGAATTTTAAAAGGCAACACATTTTGTCTTGGAGGATATAAACACGTCGTAAATTCTGAAAATGCACAAGGAGGATTATATAAATAATTGAAATCAAGTATAACCATACCATCAGTTTCAGGAAGGTCTAAATAAATATATCTACCACCTCCATAGGTTTCGTCACCTGTAGTTTCATCACTAACCATAGTAAATCCACTTTCGCCAACATCTAAATCATGAGTTTTGCCATTGTATTCAAAAGTAACTTTACCAATAAAACTGGTGCTTCTTTTTCCATCGACTTCAGATTTTACAATTTCAGACTTTGATTCTTCAAAATATGTAAATTGTCCTTCAAAAATAAATTCAGGATTAAGTTTAAATGGTTCAAATCCTTTAAAGCCTTCAATGACAGGATTTTTTGTATCCCAAACCCTGACATAATGTTGTTTAGAACGTGTTATGACTTGCCAGTTTACTTGATTATGATATAGTTTGATAGAACTTCCGTATTCATTCAACTCTAAATGATAGTTAGAGATTATTGAATCTTCACTATTTTTTACCGTTACATTTTCTGAAGTATTAAAAACTAATGAATCTTTGAAAAAAGAAAATTTTCCAATAGTAGAAGCCAAACCTTCAATATTTAAAACAAAATCGTTAATTGAATCTTTTCCTAAAGTGCTTGTTTTAGCATTTAATTTAAACAGTCCAGTAAGCAGTAAATAATTGATTCTATTTTTTGCTCTTTCTGTTTCATTCTCTTCAAATTTAAAAACATATTCATTATCAATATTGAATTTATTTGTATGGTTATTACAAGATAAAAGTGCAATTAAAAAAAACAATAGGATGTACGATTTCATAATTGTAAACAGGATTAGTGATTAATTTCAAAAACTGGAGAAAAGTTTAATTCTCTTTCAACCAATAATGTTAATTGTATACTAACGGATAGGAACGAAGTTAAGAGTTTTTAATTAAACACGACTAGACTAATTAAACTTTATAATCGTTTAATAATACGACTTGTAATATTGTTTAATATTATTATTTTTGCTCGAATTAAAATGGTTTGATATATATGAGATCTTTTATTGTTTCTATATGGGTTTTTCTGTCTTTTGTAATTTTTGCAAGTGCACAGACACAAAAAGATGATGTTTTGTTTACTGTTGAAAGCACGCCAGTATTAGCTTCAGAATTTTTTAGAGTATATAACAAAAATTTGGATTTAGTTAAAGACGAATCTCAAAAAGATGTCGAAGAGTATCTTAAGTTATTTATAAATTATAAGCTCAAACTTATTGAAGCTAGAAAATTAGACTTTGATAAAAGACCTAAGTATATTAAGGAATTAGAAGGCTATAAAAAGCAATTAGCCAAAAATTATCTTACAGATCATAAAGTTACCGATGAGTTAGTTAAAGAGGCTTATGAGAGAATCTCTTACGATGTAAAAGCAAGCCATATCTTGGTAAAAATTGCTGAACATGAAAAGGATACAGCAATTGCATATGCAAGTATTTTAAAATTAAGAGAGCGTTTGTTAAATGAAAATTTTCAAACTGTTCAAAAAGAAGTTCACAATGGTAATACAGTTTTTGCTGAAGATTTAGGATATTTTTCTGGATTTAAAATGGTTTACGATTTTGAAACTGTAGCCTATAATACGCCAATAGGTGAAGTGTCAATGCCATTTAGAACTTCGTTTGGGTATCATGTTGTTAAAATATTTGACAAAAGAAAATCCAGAGGCGAAGTTACGGTTGGACATATTATGATTTCTGTTAATCAAAGGGATTCTTTAATTAAGCCAGAAATTAGAATTCAAGAAATATATAAACTCATACAACAAGGCGAAAATTTTGAATCTTTAGCCAAGCAATTTTCAAACGATAAAAGCTCATCAAAAAATGGAGGAAAACTATCACCTTTTAAAAGCGGGCAATTAAGATCTATTGAGTTTGAAGATTTGGCTTTCAATTTAAAAGATATAAATGAGATATCTAGACCGTTTAAAACAGATTTTGGTTGGCACATAGTAAAGCTATATAACAAAACTCCACTCGCATCTTTTGAGGATACTAAATTTGATCTTGAGGCAAGAGTAAGAAAGGATTCACGTTCTAAACTTATTAATACTTCAATGCTTAATACATTAAAGGAGAAGTATAATATAAAAAGTACAAATCCAGAATTAGATTATTTTAAATCAATATTAAATGATGAGTTTTTTAATAGAAACTGGACAATACCTTCCAATTTAGATAAAGAAAAGCCCTTTTTTAAAATAAGAAATAAACAATTTGTTTATAGCGATTTTGCAAATTATTTATATAATTCACAGCGTAAAGGTGTTTCAAAAAACCCGATTAAAGATGTACTTAAAGATCAGTATAATAATTTTATTAACGCTAAATTATTAGCTTATCATGAAGAAAATTTAGAATTTGATAATATAGAATTTGCAGAGATATTAAATGAATACAGAGAAGGTTTACTTCTGTTTGACCTGATGGAAGCTAAAATATGGAATGCTGTAAAAATGGATACTGTTGGACTTCAAGCTTTTTTTAAAGAGAATAAAGTTAATTATTCATGGACAGAAAGTATAGATGCTATTGTTGCTACGTCTGCTATAGAAAAAGATATTATTAAAGTAAAAAAGATGCTTAAAAGCGGTAAAAAAGTAGACGATATAAAATCACAGTTAAACCAAAATAATTCGCAAAATGTTATTTTCACAAGTGGTATTATGAATGCAGAACATCAGGCACTACCCAAAGATTTTAATTTTAAAGAAGGGGTTTCCGAGGTTTACTTTTATAATGATGCTTACCATATTGTTGATGTGAAACGTATTTTACCTGAAACAGAAAAAACTTTGGAAGAAGCAAAGGGTAGAGTGATTAATGATTTTCAAGATGAGGTTGAAAATAAATGGTTAAAAAGTTTAAAGAACACCTATAAGGTTATTGTGAATAAGACCGTATTGGCAAAAGTAAAATCGCAAATAAAAAATAATTGAAACCTAGTTATTACATACTAATATTGATTTTCGTAATCTTTTTTTCCTGTGATTTTTTCAACAAGGTTGAGAATGAAAATCCCATTGCAAGAGTTAATGATACTTATTTGTATGAAGAGGATATAAAAGATTTAATTTCTGAAGGAACATCAAAAGAAGATAGTATTTTAAGAGTAAACAATTTTATTAATCAATGGGCGACACAACAGCTTCTCATTAATGGAGCTCAAATAAATTTATCAGAAGAAAAACAAATAGAATTCAAGAGTTTAATCCAGCAATACAAAAATGATCTTTTTACTAAAGCTTATTTGGAAGCACTTGTTAAGCGCAGTATTGATACTATAGTCACAAAAGAAGAAGCCATTGAAGTGTATAATAGAAATGTTGAAACGTTTAAATTAAATGAAGAGCTTATTAAATTTAGATACATTAATATAAACGATAATAGTATTAACTTTAAAGACATTGAAGATCGTTTTAAAAGATTCAATAAGGAAGATAAAACCATTTTAGATTCTATAGCAATACAATTCAAATCCTATTCTTTAAATGACTCCATTTGGGTAAGATTAGATCAGGTCATTTCAAAAATTCCTGTTATTAATACTGATAACAAAAAAGAACTGTTAAAAAAATCTAATTTTATACAACTCAAAGATTCATTAGGATTATATTTGATGCAAATTAATGAAGTGCTATTCAGAAATGACACAGCACCTTTAGAATACGTAATGCCAACTATAAAACAAATCGTTCTTAATAAGCGTAAGTTGGAGTTTATTAAGCAATTAGAAAAGGACATCACAAAAGATGCCATTAAAAACAAACAATTTGAAATTTTTAACTAAAGTGAGAAACTTATTATTAAGTGTTTTGATGTTATTGCCAATTGCAACAATAGCTCAGGAAATTATTGAAGACGAAAAAGAAGTAATAGAAACTGCAAAAAAAGTAGATTCTACACAGCGCATAAAAGTAGATGGTCTTGCAGCAGTGGTTGGTGATTTTGTAGTTTTGGATTCAGATATCGATAAGCAATACCTTCAATTAGAACAAAGTGGTATATCTACAAAAGATATTACCAGATGTCAACTATTTGGAAAATTGCTTGAAGATAAACTATATATGCACCACGCCATTCAGGATAGTATAGAAGTTAATGATCTTGAAATTAGATCTAATGTTGATCAACAGATTAATGCCTTTGCTCAGCAAATAGGAAACATGACGAAATTGCTTGCTTATTACAAAAAAGAGAGCGAGCAAGAATTAAGAGATGAATTGTTTGAGCTTAATAAGAATGGGAAAATGGCAAGCTTAATGCGGCAAAGTATTGTTGAGGAAATTGAAGTAACTCCAGAAGAAGTGAGACAATTCTTTAATAGTATTCCTAAAGAAGAACGCCCTATTTTTGGAACAGAACTTAAAGTAGCTCAAATTGTTGTAATTCCTAAAACTACTGAAGCTGAAAAACAAAAAGTAATAAATAGACTTAAAGAATTTAAGGCCGACGTTCTTGAAAATGGAGCTAGTTTTACAACAAAAGCGGTATTATATTCAGATGATGTTCCTTCAAGAAAAAATGGAGGCAAGTATACATTAAACCGAAAACGTCCGCAAATGCTTCCAGAATTTAGAGCTGTAGCATTTGCATTACAGGAGGGAGAAATCTCGGATCCTTTTGAAACTATTTATGGCTATCATATTATTTTATTGGAAAAAATTAGAGGTCAGGAATACGATGTGCGCCACATTTTGTTAAGACCTAAAGTAACTCAGCAAGATATAAACGAAGTTAGAGAAAAAATTGAGTTAACCAGAAAGCGTATTGTCGACGGTGAGATTAGCTTTGCAGATGCTGCTAGAGAAGTTAGTGATGAAAAAGAAACAAAGTTTGAAGGAGGTTTGTTAATTAATCCAGAAACCCAAGATTACATTTTTCCGTTAACAAAAATGGATCCTGAGCTATATGCACAAATTCAAAATTTAAAAGATAAAGAAATTAGTCTTGTGCTTAAAGATGGAGATCGATTAAACCCAGAAAAATTTAAAATACTAACTGTAACTGATAGAAGAGATGAGCACGAAGCCAATTTTGCTAAAGATTATATTAAGATTAAAGAATTAGCTTTACGAGAAAAACAGTTAAATGCAATTGAAAAATGGCAGGAAGAAAAAATCATGGATACCTACATCAAGTTAAATGGAGAATATCGTGATTGTGAGTTTAATAGTAACTGGCTAAAAAAAGAAAAATTGTAAATTTATGTCTGATGTTGCTGCTGTAGAACAACTTGTTGTAAAATATAAGGTTTTAAAAAAAGAAATTGCTAAAGTTATTATTGGTCAGGACGAGGTAGTAAATCAGATACTAATTTCTATTTTCTCAGGAGGTCATTCGCTTTTAATTGGTGTTCCAGGATTAGCTAAAACACTAATGGTAAATACGGTTGCACAAGCTTTAGGTCTTGACTTTAAACGTATTCAATTTACACCAGATTTAATGCCTAGCGATATACTTGGTAGCGAAATATTAGACGAGAACAGACACTTTAAGTTTTTAAAAGGCCCAGTATTTGCAAATATAATTCTTGCTGACGAAATTAATAGAACCCCGCCAAAAACACAAGCAGCTTTATTAGAAGCTATGCAAGAACGTTCTGTAACTATAGCAGGACATAATTATAAATTAGATTTACCTTATTTTGTTTTAGCAACACAAAACCCAATAGAACAAGAAGGAACGTATCCGTTACCGGAAGCACAGCTTGATCGTTTTATGTTTGCTATTAATTTAGATTATCCAACATTTAATGAAGAAGTGGAAGTAGTGAAGGCTACAACTTCCGATAAAGAAGTTGTCGTAAATCCATTGTTTACAGCGCAAGAAATTATAGATTTTCAACATGTAATTCGTCGTATTCCAGTGGCTGATAATGTTGTTGAGTATGCAGTAGAAATGGTTAATAAAACAAGACCTGAAAATAAAAATGCTATTGATTTGGTAAAACAATATGTAGATTGGGGAGCAGGACCAAGAGCATCGCAAAATTTAATTTTAGCTGCAAAAACTCATGCTGCTATACAAGGTAAGTTCTCTCCAGATATTGAAAATGTACAAGCTGTAGCCAATAGTATTCTTCGACATAGAATCATTAAAAATTACAAAGCTGAAGCTGAAGGAATTACCGAAGAACAAATCATTAAAAGTTTGTTTTAAAAATTGTACATTGAACCTGTTCAGTGTATGTCAATTATCAACATAGAATTTTTGGATTGGATGTAATTAGGACGATTGCAATCCTCTTAGTCTTATTGTCACATTCTACGTTATTAATATTTCCAGAGAACAATAATATTTCACTTACAGCAATCCGTTTTTTTGGCACTATTGGTGTTGATTTATTTTTTGTTTTAAGTGGTTATTTAATTGGTGGATTGATATTAAAACAGATGAATAAAGGTGAAACTGCGTTTAAAGACTTTGCATATTTTTGGATACGACGTTGGTTTAGAACATTGCCAAACTATTTTCTAATCTTGCTATTAAATATTCTATTATTTTATGTTTTATATAATTCAGTTATAAATGATATAGGGTATTTTATTGTTTTTCTTCAGAATTTTTCAACTCCTCACCCTGATTTTTTTACTGAAGCTTGGAGCCTTTCTATTGAAGAGTATACTTATGTAATAGGACCTTTATTATTATTTGTTTTGTTGTCGTTTTTAAAAAACATTTCAAAAGAAAAGCTTTTTATTTTTATGACATTGACAATCATATTTGTTATAACGTATTTAAGAATACGTTATCATAATAATCATAATTTAGAAAATTTTGAAGCTTGGAGTCACAACATCAGGAAAGTTGTTATTTATAGAATAGATAGTATTTATTACGGATTTATAGGAGCTTTTGCTGCAATTAACTATGCTTCGATTTGGAGAAATTATAAAAAAATATTTTTCATTGTTGGACTATTATTATTTACGGTTACTCATTTATTCATTCTTTTAAATGATGCTCAACCATCGAGCTTTCCACTATTTTATAACATCTTTTATTTACCATTAATTTCTATTAGTTTATTATTACTATTTCCTATGTTTACTAACTGGAAAACTGGAAGTGTCTTAAAAAAACAAATAACATATACTAGCATATTATCGTATGGGATTTACCTTATTAATTATTCTTTAATCTTACTTACAATTCAATATTTTATTGATATTGAAAACGTTTCAATTTTTATGAAACTATCGCTTCTTGTTTTATTTTGGACACTAACATTTTATATATCATATCTTTTATATAGATTTTTTGAAAAACCAATGACAGATTTGAGAGATTCACAAAGGGTTAAATCCTTTTTTGCAAAAAAGCGGTAAATTTAAAAATGGAGTAAAGATTATATTTCACTCTTTTAAAAGAGTGAAAATATCTTTTTCTAATAATTCTACTTCAGTATCAATTAGTATATTATAGTAACCTCTAATTAATTGATTTTTATCAACTAAAGCCACAAAACTACTATGATAAAAATCTGTACCTTCTACATTAGGTTTAAAATTGGTCATAAACTGTTTGGCTTGTAGTTTAGTATTATTAATTGTAGAATGTAAAAACTGCCATTTTTTATTTGAAACTCCAGTAGTTTCAGCATAACTTTTTAATACAGATATGCTATCGTTTTTTGGATCTATAGTATGTGAAATAATAATAAAATCTTCTTTATTTTTAAAAGTGTTTGCTATATCAATAAGTTGATTTCGCATTGGAGGACAAATACTAGGGCATTGAGTGAAAAAGAAATTAGCTATAAAGATTTTGTCTTTAATAGTTTCAGTTGAAAAACCTTCATTTAATTGATTGACAAAATCATCATAAGTAACTGAATAATTGACTTTTTTTCCAAAGTCATTAACCTTATAGCTTAAAACAGGTAATTCTTTAGTTTTTGAATTGCATCCAATAAGAAAAATAACAAACAGAAGTTTTACTACTTTCATTATTGATTAAGATTATAAGCTTTAAGCTTTTCATCCATCTCTTTATCATATAAAAAAACAAACATACTTGCCATCATATCTTGGTTTGTAAGAGTAGTATTATTAGTTTTTAACACCAATTCATAATGATGATTAGGATATAACATAATACCTTGCTCACTAGAAAAGTAAGTCACTTTTTTTAACCCAATTTTGTCAGTATAATTTTCAGCTTTAGACACAAATAAAGTAGAATCTAAAGTTTTATCTCTAAAACTTAAGGTTTCAGCAAAAGGATGCAAATGCGTAGCAATTTGATGCATTGTTGTACTATCTTTTAATTGTAACTGCTGTGTTATATCATAACGAAAAGTTTTCTTTCCTGGATAAATAACCCAATGTCCAGAAAAACTCTCTCCTTCATTATTTATATAGCTATGATTTTTAGTTTCAACAGGCAGACACATATTTGGATTAGTTTCAGTAGGACCTTTAAACGGGTTTTTAGAATCATAAGGTAGCATTACAAAAACAGTTTTACTCATTAACGGTTTCATTGAAGTATTATGCTGTTTAAAACCAATAGTAACTTCATGTTTAATAAGAAATGATTCGGTTTTAATGTTGTGGTTCAAGATTTGAGTAGACAAGAACAAGTTCTCATTACTAAATACAGGAAAACCAAATCCATTAGGAAATGCATAACTTTCAATACCATTACTCATTGAGGTAAGTCGTGGATATTGCTCACCAATTCTATGATCAAGTTGCCATCTTGAGTAGTGCTCACCATCATAAAAATCAATATTTGTATGACATATATAATCGTTAGAAAGCTGGTCAATTTCATTGGTGCTTACGGCTTTTGTTTCGAAAGATGTTATCCAAATTAAATCATCTTTGGTTGTATCTATTTGAAAAGAACTCATTACATTAGGACCTACCATAGATTTGTACACATTATCTATAACCATCGTAGGAGTTATTAATGAAATCTGTTTGTTGTTATTGTTAATATTCCAAGTATTATCTACTAAGCCAAGCTTGTGATATAGTTGCGTTTTTACAATTGCTTTATGTCTATTAGGAAGTTTTAAATAATAGATACCTCCAAGAATAGTGACTAAAAGCAATAATAACACTGAATATTTTATTAATTTAGATTTCATTTAAAGCAAAAATAATGCTTTTTTGTGCAAATTAACTAAACTAATAATGTCAAAAAAAATATTGGTAAGACTGCTGTTAATTATTAGTTTTACTATTCCATTAATATTAAGCTTTCCAGTTTGGTTATCTAAAAGAGATTTTCCAGTTGTACCTTTGTTTGGAAAGCCACTAGAGTTTAATTATTATATCGATATAGCCTTGTTAATACTATTGGCTTTATTTGCTATTTGGTTTCTTTTTAAAGAAAAAAGTAAAGGAGGGCTTTACTTCTTTTTAATGTATGTTTTGCTTTCAATTTTTGATCAGACAAGAATTCAACCTTTCTTTTTCGAATTTTCAATAATAATACTCTTTTATTATTTGTTTAAAAATAATTTTAATCACTTTAAAATTGCGTTTTTAATATTAATGGCTGGCACATATATTTGGAGTGGCCTACATAAAATAAATCCAATTTTTTATAATTTTTGGTTAGGAGGGTTGGATAAAAGAATTCCGTTTGCGCCACAATTTTTGAGACAAATATTTACATGGATTGTTCCATTTATTGAATTGTCTTTTGGTATTGCGTTACTGTTTAATAAAACCAGAAAACTATCAATAATCCTATTGGCCATAATGCATATTATGGTATTAATTACATTATCGATTAGTGGTGTAGGGTTTGCCGTTTTTTCTTTAAATATACTTAACCCATTGCTTTTGCTTATGTTGTGTTATAATTTGAGGTGGAGTGTAATAAATATAAATAATAACACAAATATTAAAACAAAAATTATAGTTGTTTATGCAATATTATTACCTGCTTTAAATTTAATTGGATTATATGATCATTTACTTGCATTTAGTTATTTTTCTGGGAAACCAAACTACTGTAATATTATTTTTTTAAATGAAAAAAATATACATAAATTGCCACAAAGCATTAAAGATATTACAAGAGTATTTAATGGTAAACAATATATTAATGTAAATGAATGGAGCGTAAAATATGTAAATGTATTGTGCTATCCAGAAAAACGTGTTTATTTATATTTACAAGACTATATAGAAACATTTACAGGACAAAATTCTACACGTCTACAATATTATAAAAAATAATGAAAAAAGAGAGGGTTTTTGGGCTAGATCTCATGAGAGCAGTTGCAATTGTTTTAGTTGTATTTTCTCATATTTCATGGATTGTTCCAAAAGCTAAAGGATTAATTCCTGATGTTATGAATCTTGCTGGTTATATAGGTGTAGAAATTTTCTTTGTGTTGAGTGGGTTTTTAATTGGACGGCTTATTTATAAACTATATATATCAGACGATTTTAGATTTTATAGTGTGTTTTATTTTTGGGTGCGACGATGGTTTAGAACCTTACCAAATTATTATTTAGTTTTAATTATTAATGTCTTTATTGCAATATATTTAGGCACCCAATTGCCTGTGAACATCTGGCAATATGGGTTTTTCATTCAAAATTTTGTTTCTGAAATGCCTCTATTTTTTGTAGAATCTTGGAGTTTATCTATTGAGGAATTTGCTTATATTTTAGGCCCTTTATTACTGTATTTAACACTTTTTATAAAAATTAAAGCACCCAAATCTAAACTGTTTTTATTAATGACACTCATCATTATTTTAATCTTTACCGTCACAAAAGTAATATACAGTTATAGTGATGGAATAAAAAACATGATGCATTGGAACTTGAACTTAAAGGCTGTAGTTATTTATAGAATTGATGCTATTTATTATGGTGTTTTGGCAGCATATGTTTCCATTATTAAACCAGTATTTTGGAAACGTATAAAACTTATTGCTTTTATAATTGGCATTGGCCTGTTTTTAGGTTTGAATACTTTAATTCCGTTAAAACATATTTTTATTGAAACAAATACCCTGTTTTGGAATGTATTGTATTTGCCAATAAATTCTATAGCAATTATGCTGGCTTTACCTGTATTGAGTCAAATGAAAACGGCTTATAAAATAATCCTAAAACCTGTAACTTATTTAAGCGTGATTTCTTATGCAATGTATTTGCTACATTATTCAATTATTTTACAACTTTTAAAATATTATTTACCATCAGAAGGATTACCAAATTTTGATATTATTATATATAGCATTGTATATATATGTCTAACTATTTTCTTATCGTATTTTGTTTATTTCTATTTTGAAAAACCAATGACAGATTTAAGAGATTCAAAATTTATAAAAAGTAAATTCGATTAAAATTTAATTGTTGATTTAATATATTTTTAGTAGTTAATTAAGAATAATTCAGAAAAAATACAAATATTTATCATTTCATTAAATAATATTCATTAATTATTGTAATTCGTTACATATAATTTAAATTTTGTATTTTTGCAAAACTTATTTAAAGCAATAATTTTTAAACTTAAGCAAATGGCATTCGATATAAATATGATAAAAAAAGTGTATTCAACTATGGCTGAACGTGTAGATAAAGCACGTGAAATTGTTGGCAGACCACTTACGCTATCTGAAAAGATTTTATACTCTCATCTTTGGGAAGGAAATCCAATTAAGTCATTTACAAGAGGATCCGATTATGTTGATTTTGCTCCTGATAGAATTGCTTTACAAGATGCAACAGCTCAAATGGCATTGTTGCAATTTATGCAAGCAGGAAAGAAGAAAGTTGCTGTACCTACTACAACGCATTGTGACCACTTAATTCAGGCAAAACAAGGTGCTTCTCTCGATTTAAAACGTGCTAATGATGTAAGTAGTGAAGTATTTGATTTTCTAGGATCAGTTTCGAATAAATATGGGCTTGGTTTCTGGAAACCTGGATCTGGTATCATTCATCAAGTTGTATTAGAAAATTATGCATTTCCTGGGGGTATGATGATTGGTACTGATTCTCATACAGTTAACGCTGGAGGATTAGGGATGCTTGCCATTGGAGTTGGTGGAGCAGATGCAGTAGATGTTATGGCAGGAATGTCTTGGGAATTAAAATTTCCTAAACTTATTGGAGTAAAATTAACTGGAAAATTAAACGGGTGGACCTCGGCTAAAGATGTCATTCTTAAAGTAGCAGGAATTCTTACGGTTAAAGGAGGAACTGATGCTATTGTAGAATATTTTGGCTCTGGAGCAAAAGCATTGTCTTGTACAGGAAAAGGGACTATTTGTAATATGGGAGCTGAGATTGGTGCTACTACGTCAACGTTTGGTTATGACGACTCAATGGAGCGTTATTTACGCGCAACTGATAGAGCAGATATTGCAGATGAAGCAAATCGAGTTAAAGATTATTTAACTGGAGATGATGAAGTTTATGTTAATCCTGAACAATATTTTGATCAAGTTATAGAAATAGATTTAAATACATTACGCCCACATTTAAATGGTCCTTTTACTCCGGATTTAGCCACTCCTGTTGGTGAACTTGGTGCAAAAGCAAAAGCCAATAATTGGCCAATTAAAGTAGATTGGGGACTTATTGGTTCTTGTACAAATTCATCTTACGAAGATTTAACACGTGCTGCTTCAATTGCGAAGCAAGCTGTAGATAAAAAAATAGTGGCTAAAGCTGATTTCGGAATTAATCCCGGTTCAGAACAAATTCGCTTTACAGCAGAACGTGATGGCATTCTAAAGGTTTTCGAAGATTTAGATGCAACAATTTTTACCAACGCTTGTGGACCTTGTATTGGTCAATGGGATAGAAGCGATTTGAAAGGTGATAAAAAAAATACAATTGTGCATTCTTTCAATAGAAATTTTTCAAAACGTGCTGATGGTAATCCTAATACACATGCCTTTGTTGGTTCACCGGAAATGGTAGCAGCAATTGCAATTTCCGGACGCCTAGATTTTGATCCAATGAATGATACTTTATTGAATGATAATGGAGAAGAAATAAAATTAGATGAGCCAATAGGTATTGAATTACCCCCAAATGGATTTGATGTTGGTGATGCAGGTTTTGTAGAACCTGTTACAGATGGAAGCTCTATAAATGTTTCTGTCAGTCCAACATCTGAAAGATTACAATTATTAACGCCATTTGAGCCAATTGGAAATAATATAGTAGGAGCAAAATTATTAATTAAAGCTTTTGGGAAATGTACAACAGATCATATCTCAATGGCAGGACCTTGGTTGCGTTATCGAGGACATTTGGATAATATTTCTAATAACTGTTTAATTGGAGCTGTAAATGCTTTTGGAAAGAAAACAAATTTTGTAAAAAATCAAATAACTGGTGAGTTTGGGGGTGTTCCAGATGTGGCTCGTGAATATAAAGCTGCTGGAATAAAAACCATAGTTGTTGGAGATCATAACTATGGTGAAGGTTCCTCACGTGAACACGCAGCAATGGAGCCTCGTCATTTAGGTGTAGTAGCAGTAATTGTAAAATCGTTTGCTCGAATTCATGAAACTAATTTGAAGAAACAAGGTATGCTGGGTCTAACTTTTGCAAATGAATCTGATTACGATTTAATTCAAGAAAATGATACTATTAACTTTTTAGATTTAAATGAATTTTCACCTGAGAAACAACTTTCTATTGAATTTGTCCATGCAGACGGAAGTAAGGATATAATTATGGTTAATCACACTTATAACGATTCTCAAATAGAATGGTATAATGAAGGTTCAGCTTTAAATTTGATAAAGAAAGAGAATAAAGGTTAAAATATTGTAAATAAATTAAAGAAAGCTCTTAATGAAAAATAAGAGCTTTTTTTATGCTATAAATTCTATTTGTTATGAATCTATTATCTTTAAAGAAAAAAGGAATAATGAGTTCACTCTGGTTTTTTGAAGATGTAAACCTTTTTAGTATTCTTTGTCCACACAAATTTAAAGCATACAAAAAAGATCACGATTTTGATGCCTATAATAAAAGGGACTATATCTATTTTGAAGAAGATTCATCTAATAAGGTATACCTGATAGAAAAGGGAAAAGTGAAAATAGGTTATTATAATGAAGATGGAGGTGAAATCGTTAAAGCCATTTTAACACGAGGTGAATTATTCGGAGAAAAAGCAATTCTTGGTGAGACTATACGTGATGAATTTGCACAATCTATAGATAATAATACATCCATTTGTCCTATTGGTGTTGAAACAATGCATGATTTAATGCGAAACCATAAAACTTTTAGTTTTAAGATTTATAAGATTATTGGATTTAAGTTTAAAAAATTAGAAAGACAACTTCAAATATTGTTATTTAAAGACACCAAAACTAGATTATTAGAATTTTTGAATGAGCTTTGTGTAGATTACGGACATGACTGTACAAAATCTGGAGATGTAATAATAGATCATCCATACACTCAAAAAGATATAGCTTGTCTTATAGGGACTTCCAGACCAACTCTAAATATACTTTTAAACGAATTGAAAGAAGATAAAGTCATAGATTTTAGCAGAAAACAAATTAGAATTTATAAAAAACTTGAATAAGTGTTAGATTTTATCTAATGTTTCGACATAGTCGTTATACTTTTTATTTTTTAATGTATGAAAGTTTCAAAATCCCAACGAAAAATTTTCATATTTTTAGTTGTAATAGCGCTACTAATAATACCACAAACGCGTCAACCAATTCAGGTACTGTTGAATAAAGGATTGGCTTTATTTAGTCCTTCGGTTATAAACTCTGACGACAGAAAAGCGTTGGACAATTATGATTGGCAGTTAGAAGATTCTGAAGGAAATATATTTAATTACGAATCTACAAAAGACAAAGTCGTTTTAATAAACTTTTGGGCAACTTGGTGCCCACCTTGTATTGCAGAGATGCCAAATTTAGATAAATTATATAAAGATTATAATGACAAAATCGTTTTTCTATTTGTATCGGATGAAGATGAAGAAAAAATTTCCATGTTTCTAGAGAAACATAATTATAGTTTTAAAGCTTATAAAGCAATATCAGAATACCCAAATAATTTTAATGTTTCATCCATTCCAAGAACATTCTTAATAGATAAAAAAGGAAACATTGTTATAGATAAAACAGGAGCTTCAAACTGGAATAGCGAAAAAGTGAGAACATTAATAGATCAATTGCTTACAGATTGAAATGTCTTAACTTTTTTTATAAAAACAACTGAAAAACAAAAACTCCACTCAAAATATTTAAGTCTTCTTAACTAAACATAATTTATTAACTTCGTACTCTGAAAAATAAAAAGTAGTTACAACAGAATACAAGGTTATGACGGATATAGAGATTGCCCAAAGTAATAAGATGGAGCTTATTAGAGATGTTGCTTCTAAATTAAATATTAAAGAAGATAATCTGGAAATGTATGGCAAGTATAAAGCGAAGCTTCCAATACGTTTAATCGATGAGGACAAAGTAGCCGGTAACAACTTAATATTGGTTACTGCGCTTACACCAACACCAGCTGGAGAAGGAAAGACAACAGTTTCTATTGGTCTTACAGAAGGATTAAATAAAATTGGCAAACAAACAACCGTTGTATTACGTGAGCCATCTTTAGGACCAGTCTTTGGTATAAAAGGTGGAGCCGCAGGTGGTGGATATTCTCAAGTAGTACCAATGGAAGATATTAACCTACATTTCACAGGAGATTTTTCAGCCATAGAAAAAGCAAATAATTTACTCTCTGCGCTTATAGACAATAATATTCAATCTCGTACAAGAAGTTTAGGAATTGACCCGAGAACTATCGCTTGGAAACGTGTTATGGATTTAAACGATCGTGCTTTAAGGGATATTACAATAGGACTTGGTGGAACTGCAAATGGGATTCCTCGACAAGATGGTTTTAATATTACAGCAGCTTCCGAAGTGATGGCTATTCTTTGTATGGCTAATGATTTTAGTGATTTAAAACAAAGATTAGGGAACATTTATGTTGGTCAGACTTTTGATAGAAAGCCAATTTATGCTAAAGATTTAAATGCAGAAAATGCAATGGCTATTTTGCTTAAAGATGCAATAAATCCTAACTTAGTTCAAACTCTCGAAGGCAATCCTGCAATTATTCATGGAGGTCCATTCGCTAATATTGCTCAAGGTACAAATACAATTTTGGCCACTAAAATGGGATTAACTTTGTCCAATTATGTTGTAACAGAAGCCGGTTTTGGAGCAGATTTAGGAGCGGAAAAATTCTTGAACATTAAATGTGTTTCAGCAGGATTGAAACCTAAAGCTGTAGTACTTGTTGCAACTATTAGAGCACTTCGTCATCATGGAGGTGCGACAAAAGAACAATATAACGATGTAAGTCTAGAACGTGTTGAAAAAGGACTATCAAATTTGGAAAAGCATATTGAAAACATGAAGAATTTTGGATTAAATCCAGTTGTTGCAATTAATTCTTTTCTCACTGATAGTAAAGAAGAAGTAGCGTTAATTCAGGAGCGTTGCGCTAAATTAAATGTTCAAGCAGTTGTAGCTAAGGGATTCGCAAATGGAGGAGATGGAATGACTGAATTGGCTCAAACTGTTGTAAAAGAAATTGAAGCAGGTGAAAATAGTTTTAAACAATTGTATGATTGGGATGCTCCTGTAAGAGATAAAATTGAAATTATTGCCAAAGAAATTTATGGAGCTGATGGTGTTGAATATTCTAAAAAAGCACTTAACAATTTAAAAAGTATTGAAGCATTAGGATTAGATAATTTACCAATTTGTATGGCAAAAACGCAAAAATCATTTTCCGATAATGATAAATTATTGGCACGACCAAAAGGATTCATGGTAAACGTACGTGAATTCGAATTCGCCGCAGGTGCTGGATTTCTAATCCCGATTTTAGGAAATATGATGCGAATGCCAGGACTTCCAGTTGTGCCAGCTTCAGAACGAATGACTATTGATAATGATGGAAAAATCTCAGGATTGTCTTAAGCAACTTTTTAGTTTTAACCTCTATTAATTAAAATAAAAAACGCAACTAATAATAAGCGTTGCGTTTTATAAGTGTACCCGAAATGGGAGTCGAACCCACACGCCCTAATGGACACATGGCCCTCAACCATGCCTGTCTACCAATTCCAGCATTCGGGTAAAAAAAAAGTCAAGCTTATTGCTTAACTTTTTGTGACCTGGCTGGGGCTCGAACCCAGGACCCTCTCCTTAAAAGGGAGATGCTCTACCAACTGAGCTACCAGGTCATTAATTTTCTCTTTCGAGGGTGCAAATATAAAATGTTTAATTTATATTACAATACTTTTTAAGTATAATTTTTTGTTTTTTTGTTAAGCTAAACTGCATACATTTACTAAACAAAACAGTGTAATAAAATGAACATAGTTTTATTGGGATATATGGCTTCTGGAAAGACTTCAATAGGTAAAATATTAGCTAAGAATTTAGCATATAATTTTACAGATTTAGATGATGTAATTGAAGATAGTGAAAAGAATTCTATACAAGATATATTTAAGTTAAAAGGCGAAATTTACTTTAGAAAAAAAGAATCTTGTTATCTAAAAATGATTTTAAACAATAATGATAAAATGGTTTTATCTTTAGGTGGAGGCACGCCTTGTTATGGTAATAACATGAATTTTTTGCAAAGTTTTTCTAATGGAAAAACTATATATTTAAAAGCGACTATTTCGACTTTAGTTGATAGGCTTATTAATGAGAAAAGTGCAAGGCCATTAATTTCCCATATTGAGTCTGAAGAAGCTTTAAAGGAATTTATAGGTAAGCATATGTTTGAACGTACACAATATTACAGTCAAGCCAACTTAATTGTTTCGACAGATAATAAAACAGAACAAGAAATAGTTGAAGCTATAATTTTAAATTTATTCTAAAATTGCTTTTAAAACAGTACCATCTAAATCAACAGCTATATGTTCTTGTAAAGAAGTTGAAAGTGAAATGCCTTTAAAATCAGCTTTCACAGGATATTTTTTGTGATTTCTATTCACTAAAACAGCAGTTTTAAATTGTTTGAGAGGTACATTTAAAAAGTGTTTTACGCCATAAATTAATGTAGTCCCCGAATTTAAAACGTCATCAATTAAAATAACAGATTTGTTTTTATATTCTTCGTCAGGAATTGAGGTTACAATATTATTTAAGGGATTTTTTTTATCAATAGAAACTTTACAAAGGATTGGTTTAATTGGAGATATTTTTTTTAAAACAGTTTTGAGTTTTTTTGCTAAAACATAGCCATTACTATCAATACCAGCTAAAATAATATCACTTTCTTCAACATTACTTTCATAGATCTGATACGCAATACGTTTTATTTTGTGCACTATTTCATCATGAGTTAATATGATGTTATTAGTTATTGTCATTATATTTTCTTTTAAATTAAAATATAAAATTACTCAATTTCGTCGTTAAAACCGTCAATATCTCTACGGTCTTTTTTTGTAGGTCTTCCAGCACCTTTTTTTCTATAATAGTCTTTAGAATATTTTAATAGTTCTTGTGTTTTAAATAGTTCTTTTGGTGTAGTATCTGTTCTATAAATATCGACAAGTTTTGCACTAATTCTGTTTGGAGGAATATCGTTTATAACGAGCTGATAATTTATTTGATTCTTCCTTAATACAATTTTATCAGTAATAAAAATTTCTCTACCTGGCTTAGAAATATTGCCATTTACTTTTACCTGTCCTTTTTTACATGCTATTGTTGACAAAGTTCTTGTTTTGTAATACCTGATACACCATAAATACTTATCTAAACGCATACAATTTATTGTGAAAACTACGTTAATGTTATTGTGCAAAATTACATTTTAATTGTATCTTGCGACCTCAAAAATATGCAATAATGAAAATTAGAAAAATTACTTTATATATTTTATGCGCTATAGTCATGTTTGTGTCTTGTAATAAGGATGATGGAGGTTTAGATGTTACAGAAGTTCCAATAAGAGATAGGACTGAACAGCAAGTCGTTGATAAAGATTCTTTGATTGGCTATTTAGAAACTCATTATTACAATTCAGGAGATTTTGTGAGCAATACAAATCCTTCTATTAATGATTTAATTATATCTGAACTTCCTTCTGATGGTGTTCTCCCAGATCCAGCAAATAATACACTTTTAATTGATGCTATAGAAGTTAAAAACACTTCTTTAGCTGATATTGATTATGAATATTATATTTTGAGATTAAATCAAGGAGGTGGAGTAGATAAACCCAATTTTCCTGATAACATTCGTGTTAATTTTTCAGGAAACCTTTTAGATGAAGTAGTTTTTGATAGTTCAGCTAATCCTATTGATTTTGATTTAACAAATTTAGTTCCAGGTTGGGGAAGAACATTACCGCAGTTTAATGTAGCTGAATCTTTTATTGAAAATGGGGATGGAACAATAGGATTTACAAACGCTGGTGTTGGCGTCATGTTTTTACCTTCTGGCTTAGCTTTCTATTCTGACAGTCCACCTTCTGTTCCTTTATATTCTAATGTTATTTTTAGATTTGAATTATATCAAAGTGAAATAAACGACCATGATTTGGATGGAGTTCCTTCTTATTTAGAGGATGTAGATGGAGATTTCAATTTAGGGAATGATGATACCGATGAAGATGGCGCGCAAGATTTTATTGATGGAGATGATGATAACGATGGGACTTTAACTGTAGAAGAAGATTTAGAAGATATAGATCCTAATGTTGATAGTAGTGGTGACGGTAATTTAACGAACGATTTGGATGGAGATGGTGACCCTACAAATGATGATACAGATGGAGATGGAATACCCAATTATTTAGATACAGATGATACAGTCTCTAATAAAGATGATGATAATTAAAAAAAGCCGCTATTTAGCGGCTTTTTTTAATTGAGAATTTTATAAAGCAACAGACAAGCTTAAAATAAGTTGACTTGGTCTAGTATCTAACCTACTAATATCAATATTATTATTGTTTAAAAATTGTGCTTCGTTATTACTAAATCCTCTTTCGTACCTAACATCTACTCCGAATTTTTTAAAGTTAATTGCAGCCCCAAAATTAAGACCTACCGAAATATCATTATCTATAGTATTAATAGAAATATCATCAAATTCAGAATTTATAATATATTGAAAAGAAGGACCAGCAAAAAGACTAATAGGCCCAATAACTTTAATGCCAACCAAAAGAGGTGCATCTATTTTTTGCATTTTAAAGTCACTATTATTATAATCACTTTTAGTACTTGTATAAACCAATTCTGGTCTAAAATATAATCGATTGCCAAGTTTGCCAAATGCGCCAATATGGAAGCCAATATTTCTTTCAGGATGTTCTACAGCAGAACTAATAGATTCGAAGTAATCTCCATTAGCATTATAATTTAAACCACCTTTTATTCCATATGAAGGTCCAGATTGTGCGGAAATTAAAATGCTAGAACTAGCAAATGCAATAAATAAAATAAATTTTTTTAAATTTTTCATAATTGTTCGTTTTAAGATTTGATGAATAATATCAAAAACGCTGCCAAACAATTATTATTTCCTTTTTATAACATTTTCTGAAGCTTTTATGATAGCTTCACTATTCAAACCATATTTTTCCATGAGTTGCGCAGGAGTTCCAGATTCTCCAAAAGTGTCGTTTGTAGCTACAAATTCTTGAGGAGTTGGATTATGTTTAGCCAAAACTCTAGAAACACTTTCGCCTAAACCGCCAAGATAGTTATGTTCTTCAGCTGTAACAATACACCCTGTTTTAAAAACAGAATCTAAAATAGCTTTATCATCAAGAGGTTTTATGGTATGAATATTAATAACTTCAGCAGAAATCCCTTTTTCATATAACACCTTCGAAGCTTCTAAAGCTTCCCAGACTAAATGTCCTGTTGCAACAATAGTGACATCAGTTCCTTCAGTAAGTTGTACAGCTTTTCCTATTTCAAATATTTGATTTTCATCAGTAAAAATTGGCACTGCAGGTCTTCCGAAACGTAAATATACTGGACCATTATGCTCTGCAATAGCAATAGTGGCTGCTTTGGTTTGGTTATAATCACAAGTATTAATAACAGTCATTCCTGGGAGCATTTTCATTAATCCAATATCTTCTAGTATTTGATGTGTAGCACCATCTTCTCCCAAGGTTAATCCAGCATGAGATGCACATATTTTAACATTTTTACCAGAGTAAACAATAGATTGACGTATTTGATCATAAACACGACCAGTTGAAAAATTGGCAAACGTTCCGGTAAAAGGGATTTTTCCGCCAATGGTCATACCAGCTGCTATTCCCATCATATTGGCTTCAGCAACACCAACTTGAAAAAATCGTTCAGGATTCTCTTTAATAAACTGATCCATTTTTAGCGAGCCAATTAGATCAGCACAAAGAGCGACTACATTAGGATTGGTTCGACCTAGTTCTGTTAAACCTGCTCCAAAACCACTTCTGGTATCTTTCTTTTCTGTGTAAGTATATGTTTTCATTTTCTTTTGATTGGTGGTTAGTAATCGCCTAAAGTTTCTTCATTTTGTGCTAATCCAACAGCTAATTGCTCATCGTTTGGAGCTTTACCATGCCACGCATGTGTATGCATCATAAAATCAACACCATTTCCCATTACTGTTTTTAGTAATACACATACAGGTTTACCTTGTCCAGTCTTTGCTTTAGCTTCTGCCATTCCATTTAATATGGCTTCAATATTATTGCCTTCTTCTATTTCTAAAACAATCCAACCAAATGCTTCAAATTTTTCCTTCATATTTCCCATTGGCAAAACATTGTCGGTTGCACCATCAATCTGTTGACCATTTAAATCAATTGTAGAAATGAGATTATCAATATTTTTACCGGCAGCATACATAATAGCTTCCCAATTTTGTCCTTCTTGTAGTTCTCCATCTCCATGAAGACTATATATTAAATGATTATCATTATTTAGTTTTTTAGTTTGTGCTGCTCCAATTGCTACAGACATGCCTTGACCTAGCGACCCAGAAGCTATTCTAATTCCAGGCAAACCTTCATGAGTTGTAGGATGTCCTTGAAGTCTAGTATTGATTAATCGGAAAGTGTTTAATTCTTTCACAGGAAAATAACCAGACCTTGCTAGTACACTATAAAAAACAGGTGAAATATGTCCATTAGATAGGAAGAAAACATCTTCATTAGTGCCATCCATGTTAAATCCATCTTTTCGCTCCATAATTTCGTTGTATAGTGCTACTAAAAATTCAGCACATCCAAGAGAACCTCCTGGGTGTCCAGAATTAACTTTGTGTACCATACGTAAAATATCTCTACGTACTTGTATTACTAATTCTTTTAATTGTTGAGTACTTGGCATGTTTGTTTTGTTAATTTTCAAGCTCCAAAAATAGAGTTTTAAATAGGCTAAACAAAAAGAGTTTAAAGGCATTTATCAACGATTTTATTGATTTGCTAACAATTTTGATTTTATTAAGGAACTAATGAATTTTTGTTAATTATATTTGCTCGCTGATTGAAATTAAATATGTTATTTAAGCTAAAAGGAAAAGATCTTCAAAGCAAGGCTAGAGCCGGAATTATTACTACAGATCATGGCTTGATCGAAACGCCAATCTTTATGCCTGTAGGTACTGTAGCATCTGTAAAAGGAGTTCATCAACGTGAGTTGAAAAATGATATTAATTCGGATATTATTTTGGGGAATACATATCATTTGTTTTTAAGACCCCAAATTCCAATTTTAGAAAAAGCAGGTGGGTTGCATAAATTTATGAATTGGGATAGAAACATTTTAACTGATTCAGGAGGCTATCAGGTATATTCGCTATCGGCTAACAGAAAAATTAAAGAAGAAGGTGTGAAATTTAAATCGCATATTGATGGTAGTATGCATATGTTTACTCCAGAAAATGTAATGGAGATTCAGCGTAGTATCGGAGCCGATATTATTATGGCTTTTGATGAATGTACGCCTTACCCTTGTGATTATAATTATGCAAAACGGTCTATGCATATGACGCATCGTTGGTTAGACAGATGTATAGATCATTTGGACAAAACGCCATTAAAATATGATTATAACCAGGCATTATTCCCTATTGTGCAGGGAAGTACATTTAAAGATTTAAGAGAACAGTCAGCAGAGTATATTGCTAATACTGGTGCTTTAGGAAATGCCATTGGAGGTTTGTCGGTTGGAGAACCAGCCGAAGAAATGTATGCAATGACAGATGTGGTTTGTAGTATTCTTCCAGAAGACAAACCACGTTACTTAATGGGAGTAGGGACACCTATCAATATTCTAGAGAATATAGCGTTAGGAATAGATATGTTTGATTGTGTTATGCCAACCCGTAATGCTAGAAACGGAATGTTATTTACAGCGCAAGGCACTATAAATATTAAGAACAAAAAATGGGAAGATGATTTTTCGCCAATCGATGACATGGCAATGACATTTGTAGATACGGATTATAGTAAAGCCTATTTAAAGCATCTGTTTAGTGTAAATGAACTCTTAGGAAAACAAATTGCAACTATTCATAATCTTGGGTTTTATATGTGGTTGGTTCAAGAAGCTAGAAAGCATATATTAGCAGGAGATTTTAGAATTTGGAAAGATAAAATGGTTAAACAAATGGACAAGCGCTTGTAGCATATGAAGATTTTAGATTGGTATATATTAAAACGCTATTTGCTAACATTTGTTCTAATGTTATTGTTATTTGTTCCAATCATGATAACTGTAAATCTTGCAGAAAAAATTGATAAGATTTTAGAGCATCAAGTTCCTTTTGATGCAGTAGCATTATATTATTTAAATTTCACAATATATTTTACTAACCTTTTATTTCCGTTGTTTTTATTTCTTTCTGTAATATGGTTTACTTCCAAACTGGCAAATAATACAGAAGTTATTGCATTTTTAAGTTCAGGTGTATCTTTTACTAGGTTTTTGAGACCCTATTTTATTGGTGCTTCAATCGTTGCTGTATTTGCTTTAATATTGGGTATGTTTTTAGCACCTCAAGCTAGTAAAGGATTTAATGAATTTACTTTTAAATATCTTAAAGGGAATAAAAAAGATAAAGTCACTCAAAATTTATATAGGCAGATTAATGACAATGATTATATATATGTAAGTAGCTTTGACACAAAAAATAAAAGAGGCAATAACTTTACATTAGAACATTTTGTAGATAACAAATTGGAATATAAAATAGAAGCTAACAGCATTCAATATATTGAAAGAGATACTACGTATAAACTAATTAATTATGTAAAAAGGATTATTGGTGAAGGAGATGATATATTAATAAAAAAAAGAATAAAGGATACTTTGTTTTCTTTTGATTTGGAAGATCTAACTCCTGTACAATATATTGCAGAAACTTTAAGCTATAATGAACTCAATACATTTATAAAGAAAGAAGAATCTAGAGGCTCTTCTAGTATTGGCAGGTATAAAGTAGTGCAATATAAAAAGTGGAGTTTACCGATTTCAATATTTATATTAACCATAATAGCTGTTGCAGTTTCTTCTATTAAACGCCGTGGAGGAATGGGAGCTAATCTTGTTTTTGGAGTGGGAATTGGTTTAGTATATGTCTTTTTTGATAAAATTTTTGGTGTTATGGCAGAGCAATCAGATTTTTCACCATTGGTGGCCGTTTGGTTTCCTAATCTTGTTTTTGGTATTTTAGCAATATATCTGCTATATAATGCCAAAAGATAGATTAAAAAATTATTTCCATCTTCATTTACTTGTTTTTATTGCTGGATTTACTGCAATTCTTGGTGAACTCATTTCCATTAATGCTGTATCCTTGGTTTGGTACAGAATGGTAATAGCATCAGTCTTGATGCTGCTTTTTATTAAGTTTAGAAAAATAAATATTGCTTTAAATTTTAAAACTGTTGTAAAATTTTCTATTGCTGGAATTCTCATTGCACTACATTGGATTATGTTTTTCGAATCTATTAAACAGTCAAACATTTCAATAGCTTTAGCAATGTTTTCCACTGGAGCATTTTTTGCTGCTTTAATAGAACCTATTTTTTTTAAAAGAAAAATTATTTGGTACGAAATCTTTTTTGGTGTCCTAATTATTTCGGGCGTATTTCTTATAACCAAAGCTGAGTTACAATATTTAAATGGAATTATTTTGGGTATTTCTGCAGCACTGTTTTCTACTTTATTTGCAGTTCTTAACGGAAAATTTGTAAAACAATATTCGGCTTCTGTTATTTCTTTTTACGAATTTATTTCTGGAGTTTTCTTCATCACTTTGTTTATTATATTTTTTAGAGATGGTTTTAGTTTTGATTTTTTCAATTTAATTGTTTCCGACTGGATATATTTATTTGTATTGGCATCTGTTTGTACAGCATATGCATTTATTGCAGCGGTGCATATAATGAAACAAATAAGTCCTTATACTGTTGTTTTGTCCTATAACTTAGAGCCTATTTATGGGATTGTTTTGGCTATAATATTATTCCCCCAAAAGGAAAAAATGAGTGCTGAATTCTATATTGGTGCTGCTATTATTATTAGTACAGTAATACTAAATGGAATACTAAAAAATTCAAATAAATTAAAATGACAACTATCTTAATAAGTTAAAACGAAAAAAATATGTAGGTTTGTACACTAACTAAAACTAAACTTAAATTTCTATGGAATATTTAGAATTTGAGCTCCCAATAAAAGAATTAGAAGACCAACTTAAAAAGTGCCGGCTAATAGGTGACGAAAGTGATATAGATGTTACCGAAACCTGTAGTCAAATAGAAAAAAAATTAGCTGATACAAAAATCAATATTTACAAAAATCTTACTCCTTGGCAACGTGTACAAATGTCGCGTCATCCAAGTAGACCTTATACATTAGATTATATTAGAGCCATTTGTGGGGAATCGTTTTTAGAACTTCATGGTGACCGTAATTTTAAGGATGATAAAGCAATGATTGGTGGTCTGGGTAAAATTGGAGACCAATCGTATATGTTTATAGGACAGCAAAAAGGGTATAATACTAAAACTAGGCAATATCGAAATTTTGGTATGGCAAATCCCGAAGGTTATAGAAAAGCACTTCGATTAATGAAATCTGCCGAGAAATTCGGAATTCCTGTAGTTACACTAATAGATACTCCAGGAGCATATCCAGGAATTGAAGCCGAAGAACGTGGTCAGGGCGAAGCTATTGCTAGAAATATTTTAGAAATGACACGTTTAAAAGTTCCAATAATTACCGTTATTATTGGAGAAGGTGCTTCCGGTGGCGCTTTAGGTATTGGTGTTGGTGATATAGTATTGATGCTAGAAAATACTTGGTATTCTGTGATTTCTCCTGAATCTTGCTCCTCTATTTTATGGAGAAGCTGGGAATATAAAGAACAAGCTGCCGAATCTTTAAAGCTTACGGCTAAGGATATGAAAAAAATGAAACTGGTTGATAAAATAATTAAAGAGCCTCTTGGTGGTGCACAAACCGATAAAGAAAAAATGTTTATTACAGTTAGTGATGCGATTGCGAAAGCTTACAGTGAATTTAAAAACTTATCACCAAAAGAATTAGTCAAAAAACGTATGGATAAATATTCTCAAATGGGTGTATATAACGACTAATCCTCTAATAATCATATATTAAAAATTTCTGTGGAAATTTTCTTTAACTTTTCTAGCACTATTAACAATATTTTTTATTTATTAACAGTTAAATTGTTGAAGTGTGGTTAACAACACAATATCTAAAAACTCTAATTAATTTTACAATTTATTTATTTTTGTTTTCATGAATCAACCTAAACAAGTACAAGGCTTTAAAGTAGATAGAAGCACAATTATAAACCTTGAAAAAGGAAAGATACCTCCTCAAGCACTTGATTTAGAGGAAGTTGTACTTGGAGCAATGATGATCGATAAAAAAGGTGTTGATGAAGTAATCGATATTTTAAGTCCTGAAGCATTTTATAAAGATGCACATAAATATATTTTTGAAGCTATTTTTAAATTATTCGAAAATAGTGAACCTATAGATTTATTAACCGTTTCCAGTCAATTAAAGAAGGATAGCAGGTTAGATATTGCTGGTGGAGATTTTTATTTGATTTCTTTAACTCAAAAAGTCTCTTCTTCGGCACATATTGAGTTTCATGCTCGAATTATTTTGCAGAAATATATTCAACGTAGTTTGATAAAAATATCTAACGAAATCATCGAAGATTCTTATGACGAAACCAAAGATGTTTTTGACCTTTTAGATAAAGCTGAAGCTCGACTTTATGAAGTGACACAAGGCAATATCAAAAAATCTTCCGAGACTGCTCAAGATCTTGTTATACAAGCCAAGAAAAAGATTGAAGAGATTTCTAATAAAGAAGGCATGAGTGGAGTGCCTTCAGGGTTCGATAAATTAGATAAACTGACCTCAGGTTGGCAGGATAGCGATTTAATTATTATTGCAGCTCGTCCAGGTATGGGCAAAACTGCATTAACATTGTCTATGGCAAGAAATATTGCTGTGAACCAAAATATTCCTGTAGCTTTTTTCTCTTTAGAGATGGCTTCGGTACAATTGATAACACGGCTTATTTCATCTGAAACTGGATTATCTTCCGATAAATTAAGGACGGGACGTTTAGAAAAACACGAATGGGAGCAACTTAATGTAAAAGTAAAAGCACTTGAAAAAGCACCTTTGTTTATAGACGATACACCATCGCTTTCCATTTTCGATTTAAGAGCAAAAGCACGTCGATTATCATCACAGCATGGTATTAAATTAATTGTTGTAGATTATTTACAATTAATGACTGCTGGAAGTGGAATGAAAGGTAGCGGAAATAGAGAGCAGGAAATTTCTACCATTTCTCGTAACCTTAAGGCGTTGGCAAAGGAGTTGAGTATTCCTGTTATTGCATTATCACAATTATCTCGTGCTGTAGAAACACGTGGTGGCAGTAAGCGACCGTTATTGAGTGACCTTCGTGAATCTGGTGCAATAGAGCAAGATGCCGATATTGTATCGTTTATTTACAGACCAGAATATTATAAAATTGATGAATGGGATGATGAGGAGCGTACGCCAACCGAAGGGCAAGCAGAATTTATTGTAGCCAAGCATAGAAATGGTGGCTTAGATAGTATTAGAATGAAGTTTATTCCGCATCTTGGTAAATTTGAAAACCTGGACAATTTCGATTCACCATTTGGAAATGAGTTCCATTCTAAAATGAATGCTGCGGCAAACGACGACACCTTTAAACCTGACAATTTCCCATCTACAGATGATGCATTTGGTACTCCTGATGATAATGATGTGCCGTTTTAATTTTCTAATCCCTAAAATTCCCTTAAAATTTTTACATAGGAACAATTTTTGAGTATATTTCAACTATGAAAAAGATAATACTGATATTATTGTTGCTGTTTTCGGTAAAGACATTTGCATCTTACATCCTTATTCCTATGGATGCAGAGACTCAAAAAAATCATCTTAAAGCTTATGGTATAACGTTCTGGGCTTTAGAGAAACAACAAAAAGTAAAATGGTTGCTCAATTATCGTGGTGGTTCATTTTTATTACCAGATTTTGAAGAGATACAAAAAGAATGTCAAATTCGTGGTGTGTCTTTTGAAGTGATTAGTAATGCTAAAGCTGAAAGCATTCTACTAGAGATAAGTAGCCCGAGTCAAAATATGGAAGCTGTTGTGTTGGAGAAAGCTCCAAAAATTGCTGTCTATACACCTTATGGAAAACAACCTTGGGATGATGCAGTAACGATGGTATTAACTTATGCCGAAATCCCTTATGAAACTATCTATGATGAAGAGGTATTAAGCGATGCACTCTTGTTATTTGATTGGTTACACTTGCATCATGAAGATTTTACTGGACAATTTGGAAAATTTTATAGAGCGTATAGAAGCGCTCCTTGGTATATTAAAGAAAAGAGGGATGCTGAAACTTTAGCAACTAAATTAGGATATAATAAAGTGTCTCAAGAGAAATTAGATGTTGCTCTTAAAATTAGAGACTATGTAGTTGGAGGAGGTTTTATGTTTGCCATGTGTAGTGCTACGGATAGCTTCGATATTGCTTTATCTGCTGAAGGGATAGATATTTGCGAACCAATGTTTGATGGTGATGGTAGTGATGCCAGTTACCAAAGTAAGATAGATTATAATAAAACTTTTGCCTTTAAGGATTACATACTAGAACGAAGTCCAAATATTTATGAATTTTCTTCAATAGATATGACAGCAAAAAGACGTATTCCCAAACTAACCGATTATTTTACATTGATGGATTTTTCTGCAAAATGGGATCCAGTTCCTACCATGTTATGTCAAAATCATACCGCTTTGGTCAAAGGATTTATGGGACAAACAACATCATTTACTAGAGAACAAATAAAATCAAATGTATTAGTAATGGGTGAAAACAGGACTAATGGCGAAGCGAGATATATTCATGGAATAAAGGGCAAAGGCTTTTTTACGTTTTATGGAGGACATGACCCTGAAGATTATACGCATAGAGTAGGAGATGCAAAAACTGAACTCGAATTACATCCAACATCTCCAGGCTATAGATTGATTTTAAATAATGTATTATTTCCTGCTGCGAGAAAAAAGAAACAAAAAACTTAAATCTAATTTAAAATAGTATAGGATTTTTTAAAGATTTCGTCATCACAAGGATACATTTCTCCACTAATTCCTATCATAAGCCAATCACCTTTTTTTCCTTTCATAATACCTTCCTTAGTTTGGACTTCAAAAGTTTCGTTAATTTGAAAACATTTAATGGCAATAGGCTTCTTAACAGCTTTTTTAAAATCTAAATCGGGAACTTTATTTTGTTTGAATGATAACATAATTAAGATAACAATCTTGATTTTAAGAATTTTATAAAATCATCTTCTGGATTATCTGTTTGCATTAAACTTGTATAGCCGGCGTAAGCATTAGTATGCATTGATATTTTACCTCTGATATCTGACATGTCTGCTGCTTTGGTGTAGAATTCTTTTGCTTTTTCCATATCATCAAGATACATGCTAGCTTCTGCAACAGTTCCATATTTCCAGGCATTATCTCTACACTTATTTGCAGCTTCAAGAGCTTGATTAGCATATTTTTCCATTTCATCTTCATCACCATCTATGACAATACTTAAAAATGCAAGGTTTATTGCATGATAGTAGATTTGTGAATTATTATTAGCTTCTTCAGCTAATTTTAAAGCTTTACCATAATATTCAAAAGATGTCTCTCCATCTTTTTTTGAGCCTGATTTTAAATATGCTCGTTTATAACGACCTCCTAAAATTCCTAAAAAATCGGACTTTTTCTTAACAAATGGTAGTTGGTCGTTTAGCATTTTAATTGCTTCATCTTTTCTATCAAGGCCTTCTAGACTAAAAACAAGTTGTCGTAATCCACGATCATCAAGATCATTTTCTTTTGCTTTAGGCATTAAATTTTTAATTACAGCATCATATTTACCAAGTATAATATTTATCTCCTCTTTATTGGTATAATTATTTGAAAATTCATTACCAGTTAATGTATCTAATATTAAATTGTAGGCATCATCATTTTCATCTTTTGGTTTTACCATTCTTAAATGATCGCTATCAACAAATTCACAATTATTTTTATTGAAAGGCCCATGGCATGACTCAACCGAAACATATTCGTCTCCTGTTGCAGCGGCTACTTTTAACTTAAAGGGTAAATCTTTTTCAAATGCTTCTTTCCAGTCTTTTCTAAGTGTAGCGATAAAATTGCCTTCACTACTCATTTCACTATATTTTGAATTCCATTGCTTTGCCAACAACTCTGGAGAAATACCATTACTTGGTGTGCCAAACATGATTAAATGCGAAATTCTATTTCTATTGTCGTCATTTAAACCTAAAATTGCTTTTTGAACAACTAGGCCACCTAAGCTATGAGCTACAATTGCAATTCGATCGTAATCTTTAAATTTATATTTAATGGACGTTTTTAAGAAACCAGATATTTTATCAATATCACGAATAGCGCCCCAAATATCTTTTCCTAATTTTGGTTGTACAATAGGAGAATACCCTAATGGTTTCATTGCCCAACCATCAAAATTTGAATCTGATTGAAGCATTTTCGGAATGTTTCCAAAGGTTCCTTTTGATTCTCCTGAAAGACCATGAACAAAAAGTAATAGATTATTACCTTCTTCTCTTTCCCATGATTCAGTGCTATCTCCTTTTGATATAACTGTTTCAGTTTTTTCTACTTGAGTTTTAAATTTATTAGTAACAATTTTCTCTCTCTTTTCTTCTGGAATATAGCAAATGGCAAAATCACTACTCATTTGAAGATTAGCATAAGGTGTTTGATCTTTTACTATATCACTTCTTTCTTTAAGCTTTTCAATTAATTCTGGAGTTCTTTCAAATACATAATTAACTGTTTCGACAGTTCTCACATACTCATCGGCAAAAAAATGTTTATGAGTTGCCTTAAATGCTTCCATTAAACACGTTGTAAAAACACTATCATTTTCATCACCCCATGAAAGCTCAGATGCTTGCGAAGATGCTAGTATTACCATTCCTCGTTCGTCATCTATCTCTTGTGCTAGACCTTCTAACGTAGAGTCTTTATGTACAATTTGTTTTTTAGTGTTTTCTGAAATAGTTTGAGAAATGATATCATCTTTCCCATCAAAAAATGATCCTGAATGACAACAATCAAAAAGAATAAATATTCTTTTTGATTTCATTTTACTTAGTCTATCTCTTATTTCTTGACCAGAAACATAATTTGAGTTAGATATAATTTTATCATGTGGACATAAATATGAAATACCTTGTTCATATCCTCCATGACCTGAGTAGTATAATAGAAATGATGAGTTTTCGTCTGTTTTTGCAACTATGTCATCCAGCTCGTCTAGAATTCCTTTCATAGTGGCTTTATCGTCCAAAAGCAGCGAAATATTATCTTTTTTATAACCACATAGTTTTTCATTGGAAAGTAAGTTATAAATGCTTTGAGCATCTTTTAGTACACTTTCTGTCTTTTGCTTATAGTCTACACCAATAATAAGTGCATAGGCATTTTCTATTTGGCTCATTTTATTTGAAGTGTTATAATTTTAATTAATTAATTAATGCCAGAAATTCATAATGACTTGAAATTCTGGAGTATCTTTAAATGCTTTAAAATGTGGATCGTATTGAAAAGTACTTGGGCGATACGGACGAAATTTGATACCACTGGCAACAGCTTTTAAAAGATAATCCATCATTACTTCTTTATTTCCATTTATTGCATAATATTGAGCATAACCGTAGTCAACAGCACCATATTGATAATCGGTTTTTAATTTATCTAACGTTAAAATGAGCTTATTAGCTTCATCTGATTTGCCGTTCTTTAATTTAGATATTGATAACCTTACTAAATAATCAATATTGGTTGAATCGTTATCAAGAAGCTTTTCGAATAAATTTTCAGCTTTAGGATAATCTTCTTTAAAATATATAGCGTTAGCAAAATTTGCCTCATTTGTTTCGGGATTTTTACTTTTTATTATTTTATTGAAATATTGATTGGCTTTATCTTTTTGGTTCACGATAAGAAGTTGTTTGCCAGCAATAAGTGTAAGCATATCAAAGTCCACTTGCTCTTGAGTTGCGGTAAGTTCTATTTTAGACATGTAATTGTCTAACGAATTAAAATTCTCTGATTTAATATAAGCGATTATTAGAGGTATTTTAATAAGAGAACCTTCTATTCTATCTACAACTGGATTTAGCATTTCAATTACTTGAAAATACTTTTTGAGATTTAAATCTGCTAATCCTTTTAAATAATATCTAAATCCACAGTTGGTACATTTTTCTAGTGGCAGATCTTCCATAGATATTTCATTAAAGATGGCTTCAACATCTTCTGGACGATTTACATATTGTACAGCAATATTCATGTTAGTCATATTGGTAGTAAGATTATAATAAGCTAACTTATATTCTTTTTTATGGCTACTATATGTTTTGTCATTATTGCCTTTTAATAATGATTCGTAAAAAAAGAAATAGTTGCGTTGACGTGCACTTGTTTTTGAATTTATTGCTATTCCTTTTCTTATAGAGTCTGCAATTCGGAATTTCCCTATATTGTAATAATAGGACATTTTATGTATTTTAGGTTCGAAGTAATTTGAGTCTATTGCAATAGCTTGATTAATTAAATCTAAATAATCTTTAGTGGTGTGATCAACTTTATCATTTGCATTTAAAACAAGCTGATAAGCTTCAAATTTAGGAGGAGTTTCTTCGAAACCTAAATTATCTTCAGTTTCTTTTGTTAGGTTATAAACCAAATAACCTAAAACCACTTGCTTTATTTGTTCAATACATTTAAATGGGGAGTTAGAGTCACATTCTATAGGGTTAAATGAGATAAGAGTTTCATCCATATTTCCATCATTTACGGTGAAATGAAATATTAATTTATCATCAACCAAATAGTAATCACCAGCAATAATTTTGTTTGGGCTGAAATAATTTTTTAAAAAACTGATATTATTAATAGCGCTTGCATCAGCATTAATTTTGGCATAGTCATCTACTATTTTTGGAGATATTACTTTTTCATCAGTATGTTCGTTAATACCATGTATAATCCATTTAGCCGTAATTTCACCAATATTATTTAGTGTTGTATCATTAGTAAAATTTTCAAATTCAAGAACAGCAATTTTGTCATTACTTATTATTTTGTCAAGCTTTAATTCTGAACTAAAATTATTATTAATAATGAGTATAACCGAAAATGTAGTTAAAATCATTACGGTTACTAAAGTAGAAAAATACTTTTTTTGAAAAGCACTTTTCTTCCATTTACCGTTTTCGTCTAATTCAATTTCTTGTCGCTCAAAAGGCGCTAAATAGAATTTCCAGATATAAAACATATATAAAGGAAAACCTGCTAAAAGGATTAAGATAAGATATGTAATACTTTTTTCTGGTAAACCAAGAGGGTTTGAGATTAAGGCTAATACTTGTAAAATAACCCAACTGGACACGATATAAATAGAAAGCATTTTAAATACTCCCTTTTCATGGCATTCTTTTAAAAACCCTTTTAGGTTCATATTCAATTGATTAAAGTAATAAGTTAAGTAGAAAGGGGTAAAATAGCTTGTTAAAGTTACATTTTTTCGCTAATATAGTGAATAATTAATCCTAAAATAACTGTATTATGGCTCAAGATGGCGGAGGAATCAATCCAAAAGATGGTGGAGGAATCAACCCAAAAGATGGAGGAGGAATCAACCCTAAAGATGGAGGAGGAATCAACCCAAAAGATGGTGGAGGAATCAACCCAAAAGATGGCGGAGGAATCAACCCTAAAGATGGAGGAGGAATCAACCCTAAAGATGGCGGAGGAATCAACCCTAAAGACGGTGGAGGAATCAACCCAAAAGACGGCGGAGGAATCAATCCAAAAGACGGAGGAGGAATCAACCCTAAAGATGGTGGAGGAATCAATCCAAAAGATGGTGGAGGAATCAACCCAAAAGATGGCGGAGGAATCAACCCAAAAGACGGTGGAGGAATCAACCCAAAAGACGGTGGAGGAATCAATCCAAAAGATGGTGGAGGAATCAATCCAAAAGATGGTGGGGGATTATCAGCTCCTAAAAAAAGCTGGTGGAGTAGGATTTTTAGCTCCTAAAAGCTGGTGGAGGAATCAACCCAAAAGTTGGTGGAGGTATCAATCCAAAATCTTAATTAATTGAACATTTATTCTAATTAATCATTTCCATTTATTTTTTAGCCCTCAAACTTCAATTCCCAAATCATAAATTATTTATTAAAATATTAATTCTTTTATTTTTTAAACTAATAAAGGACTTAATGGGTATTGTATATTATTAAAGTAGAAACAAAAAAAATCCGATTCAATTGAGAATCGGATTTTTATAAGCGAAATGATGTTATATAATTGGCGAAACGCCTTATTTTACTTTATCTACAATAGCTTTAAAAGCTTCTGGGTCATTCATAGCTAAATCTGCTAAAACCTTACGGTTTAATTCAACATTATTAGCTTTCAATTTCCCCATAAATTGCGAATAAGACAATCCGTGTTCTCTGGCTCCTGCGTTAATACGCATAATCCATAATGCACGAAATGTTCTTTTTTTGTTTCTACGGTCTCTGTACGAATATTGCATCGCTTTGTCAACCGCATTTTTTGCTACTGTCCAAACGTTTTTTCTACGTCCGAAGTAACCTTTTGCTTGCTTAAGAACCTTTTTTCTTCTGGCTCTTTTTGCAACTGAATTTACTGATCTTGGCATAATTTTAAATTTTTGTAGTAGGCGATCGATATTCGATTCTTTTTATTTAGCCTAACTCCATGGGTTTATAAATAATTTTAACCGGTTAAAACAATATTACTTTATACGTAACATTTTTTTAACTCCTTTTTCGTCTGACTTATGTACTAATGTAGCATGAGTCAAAGCTAGCTTACGTTTTTTAGACTTCTTTGTTAAGATGTGACTTTTAAACGCATGCTTTCTTTTTATTTTTCCAGTACCTGTAAGCTTAAAACGCTTTTTAGCACTAGATTTTGTTTTCATTTTAGGCATTTTCTCCTAGTTTTAATTACTTCGCTTATTATCTTTATGCTGTCCCGATATCTATTAGGATCGTTTCAGCATCTTTTTTATTTTCCTTTTTTTGGAGCGATAAACATAATCATACGTTTACCTTCTAATTTTGGCATTTGCTCCACTTTACCAAATTCTTCAAGGTCTTGTGCTAAACGTAATAATAATATTTGACCTTGTTCTTTAAATATTATCGAGCGTCCTTTAAAAAACACAAAAGCTTTAAGTTTCGCGCCATCTTTTAAAAACTTTTCAGCATGTTTCTTTTTAAACTGATAATCGTGATTGTCAGTATTTGGTCCGAAACGAATTTCTTTAATTATAACTTTAGTAGCTTTTGATTTTAAAGCTTTATCACGTTTCTTTTGTTCGTAAAGAAACTTTTTATAATCCATAACTTTACATACAGGAGGTATGGCCTTTGGCGAAATTTCTACAAGATCTAAACCTTGTTCGTTTGCAATTTCCATTGCTTTGCTAGTTGCGTAAACACCAACTTCTACATTATCACCAACTAAACGTATTTCTTCGGCTCTAATTTTGGAGTTAATTCGGTGTTTATCTTCTTTGATAATTCTTGCAGGACCTCTGTTCCTTCTTCTTCGTATTGCTATGACTTTAAATTTTTAGTTAAACTTATTTAAATTGTTTTAATGTTTTATTTATTTCTGTTTCAACAATTGTAGCGAATTCTTCCACACTTTTCATTCCTAAATTTTCGCCACCATGTTTGCGTACAGTAATCTTGTTATCTTTTTCCTCATTCTCACCAATAATAATCATGTATGGGATTTTTTTTATTTCGGCTTCCCGAATTTTTTTCCCTATAGTTTCATTCCTATTATCTACGAGGGCGCGAATTTCGTTATTTTCTAGCAAATTTAAAACTTTTTCAGCATATTTTTCATATTTCTCACTAATAGATAATATTATGGCTTGATCTGGGACCAGCCAAAGCGGGAAATTTCCACCTGTGTGTTCTAATAAAATTGCAACAAATCGTTCCATACTTCCAAAAGGAGCACGATGGATCATTACAGGTCTGTGTAGCTCATTATCACTACCTTTATAAGTAAGGTCAAATCTTTCGGGCAGGTTATAATCCACTTGAATGGTTCCAAGTTGCCACTGCCTTCCAAGAGCATCTTTAATCATAAAGTCGAGTTTGGGCCCATAAAACGCGGCTTCACCAGTTTCAATTACATAGTCCAAACCTTTTTCTATAGTGGCATCAAGAATGGCTTGTTCAGCTTTTTCCCAGTTTTCAGCAGATCCTATATATTTATCTGAATTATCAAGATCTCTAATCGAAACCTGTACTGTGAAGTTTTCAAATCCAAGAGAGTTCATTACATATAAGGTAAGATCAATTACCTTTTTAAACTCACTATCTATTTGATCTGGCGTACAAAAAATATGTGCGTCATCAACAGTAAACCCACGCACTCTTGTTAATCCGTGAAGTTCACCACTTTGTTCATATCTATAAACAGTCCCAAATTCAGCGAATCGTTTTGGTAAATCTTTATATGACCATTGTCCACTTTTATATATTTCACAATGATGAGGGCAATTCATTGGTTTTAATAAAAATTCTTCATCTTTCTTTGGTGTTCGAATTGGCTGAAAACTGTCTTCTCCATATTTTTCATAATGACCAGAAGTAACATATAACTCCTTTTGCCCAATATGAGGTGTTATCACCATTTCATAACCAGCTTTCTTTTGTGCCTTCTTTAAAAAATTTTCAAGTCGCTCTCGTAATGCTGCTCCTTTTGGCAACCACAATGGTAACCCTTGACCTACTTTTTGAGAAAATGTAAAGAATTCTAATTCCTTTCCTAACTTTCTATGATCTCTTTTTTTAGCTTCTTCTATTAAGTTTAGATATTCTGTTAATTCTTTTTGTTTAGGAAATGAAATACCATAAACCCTAGTAAGTTGTTTATTATTTTCATTTCCTCTCCAATATGCACCAGCGACCGAAAGTACTTTTACAGCTTTTATAATTCCAGTATTTGGAATATGTCCACCACGACACAAATCAGTAAACGAAGAATGGTCACAAAAGGTTATAGTACCATCTTCTAGATTTTCAATTAATTCAGTTTTAAATTCATTATCTTTATATAATGTAAGCGCATCGTTTTTGGATACAGACCGTATGCTAAACTCGTATTTACCACGAGCTATTTCTATCATTCTGTTTTCAATGGCTTTAAAATATTTATCAGAAATTATATGTTCACCAAAATCAACATCATAATAAAACCCATTATCAATAGCTGGTCCAATAGTAAGTTTTATACCAGTATATATTTCCTCTAAAGCCTGAGCTAAGACATGTGCAGAGGAATGCCAAAATGCTTTTTTACCTTCTGGGCTATTCCAAGTGTATAAAATTAAAGAACCGTCGGAGGTTAAAGGTGTAGTCGTTTCTAAAGTTGCACCATTAAAACTAGCAGAAATAACATTTCGAGCAAATCCTTCGCTAATGTTTTTTGCAACATCCATCGGAGTACTATTTTTAGAGAACTCCTTTATTGTTCCATCTGGCAAAGTAATTTTAATCATAAGCTGTTCAAAATTTAAAGCGCAAAGATAATAGTATAATCAATCACACACAATACATATTGTACTATATTTCTTATTTAAGATTAAGTACATGTCAAGTATTATACGATATATATAATGTAAAGAGTATTCAGGTTTGGTTTAGTTTGGAATTTCTTTTTATAGTAGCAATTGGAGATGCTATAGGATTTTATGTTTTTGAGTTTTCTATTTATTTGTCATAAATATAAGGAGTCACTCTTTAGTTGCAATAATTCTTGATTTAGGAGCGATAAATTTTATAATAAAGTTTGAGTTATAAGTATTTTATTTTGAGTTGATTAAGTGGTTAAAAAAAAATAATAAAAAAAAGCTTAAAAAAGGTTTGCCCTAAATAAAAATGTGTTTTATATTTGCACCCGCTTAAAGGGTAAGCCTTTTAAGATTGGTAATAAAAAAGGAGTTCATAGACATATTGATTAACAGCGTAAGAATTGGATTGGAAACGATTCAGTTCGACAAGAGAATAGACCATTTTGAGTACCGAAATTAATATCCTTTAATTGTTAAATAATATTTAAGATTTAACAATGAAGAGTTTGATCCTGGCTCAGGATGAACGCTAGCGGCAGGCCTAACACATGCAAGTCGAGGGGTAACAGGGATTGCTTGCAATCCGCTGACGACCGGCGCACGGGTGCGTAACGCGTATACAATCTACCTTTTGCTGAGGGATAGCCCAGAGAAATTTGGATTAACCCCTCATGGTATATAATAATGGCATCGTTATTATATTAAAGGTTACGGCAAGAGATGAGTATGCGTCCTATTAGCTAGATGGTAAGGTAACGGCTTACCATGGCAACGATAGGTAGGGGCCCTGAGAGGGGGATCCCCCACACTGGTACTGAGACACGGACCAGACTCCTACGGGAGGCAGCAGTGAGGAATATTGGGCAATGGAGGCAACTCTGACCCAGCCATGCCGCGTGCAGGAAGACTGCCCTATGGGTTGTAAACTGCTTTTATACAGGAAGAAACAGCTCTACGTGTAGAGCCTTGACGGTACTGTAAGAATAAGGATCGGCTAACTCCGTGCCAGCAGCCGCGGTAATACGGAGGATCCAAGCGTTATCCGGAATCATTGGGTTTAAAGGGTCCGTAGGTGGATAATTAAGTCAGAGGTGAAATCCTGCAGCTCAACTGTAGAATTGCCTTTGAAACTGGTTATCTTGAGTCATTATGAAGTGGTTAGAATGTGTAGTGTAGCGGTGAAATGCATAGATATTACACAGAATACCGATTGCGAAGGCAGATCACTAATAATGTACTGACACTGATGGACGAAAGCGTGGGTAGCGAACAGGATTAGATACCCTGGTAGTCCACGCCGTAAACGATGGATACTAGCTGTTCGGATTTCGGTCTGAGTGGCTAAGCGAAAGTGATAAGTATCCCACCTGGGGAGTACGTTCGCAAGAATGAAACTCAAAGGAATTGACGGGGGCCCGCACAAGCGGTGGAGCATGTGGTTTAATTCGATGATACGCGAGGAACCTTACCAGGGCTTAAATGTAAGTTGCATAGATCAGAGATGGTCTTTTCTTCGGACTACTTACAAGGTGCTGCATGGTTGTCGTCAGCTCGTGCCGTGAGGTGTCAGGTTAAGTCCTATAACGAGCGCAACCCCTGTTGTTAGTTGCCAGCGAGTCAAGTCGGGAACTCTAACAAGACTGCCAGTGCAAACTGTGAGGAAGGTGGGGATGACGTCAAATCATCACGGCCCTTACGTCCTGGGCTACACACGTGCTACAATGGTAGGTACAGAGAGCAGCCACTGCGCGAGCAGGAGCGAATCTATAAAACCTATCACAGTTCGGATCGGAGTCTGCAACTCGACTCCGTGAAGCTGGAATCGCTAGTAATCGGATATCAGCCATGATCCGGTGAATACGTTCCCGGGCCTTGTACACACCGCCCGTCAAGCCATGGAAGCTGGGAGTGCCTGAAGTCCGTCACCGTAAGGAGCGGCCTAGGGTAAAATCGGTAACTAGGGCTAAGTCGTAACAAGGTAGCCGTACCGGAAGGTGCGGCTGGAACACCTCCTTTCTAGAGAAAGACGATTAAAGGTAATAAGTAAGGAAAAGAGATAGTTTATTCTCATCGCTGTTAATTATATAAAACTAAAAAAAGTAGAGTCTCATAGCTCAGCTGGTTAGAGCGCTACACTGATAATGTAGAGGTCGGCAGTTCGAGTCTGCCTGAGACTACTGTTTTTTTTGGTTTATAACATATTGAATACACCTTCGCATAAAGCTTCGGTGTACAAATAAGGAAATTTTAGAAGTTGAGTAATTACTTAAGTAATTAGCAATTATTAATTGATAATTATTAATTATTCATTGCTAAAGAAGGGGGATTAGCTCAGCTGGCTAGAGCGCTACGCTTGCACCGTAGAGGTCATCGGTTCGACTCCGATATTCTCCACAAAGTCAATTAACAATTGGCAATTATGAATTAACAATTATTGTTAATTGTACATTGTACATTGTTCATTGCGAAAGTTCATTGACATATTGAAAAAAGATACATAAAAATAGGATTAGATATTTATATTTAATTTTAAAAAATGTTTAGATTAATTATTACAAACGAGCAATAATTAATTTAAAACTGGTAATTAATGTTTTAAATAACATTAAGAACTAGACTCATTAAAAAAGACAAAAAGTACAATAAGCTAAATAAGAGCGTATGGGGAATGCCTAGGCTCTCAGAGGCGATGAAGGACGTGATAAGCTGCGAAAAGCTGCGGGGATTGGCACATACAAAATGATCCGCAGATGTCCGAATGGGGCAACCCAGCATGTTGAAGACATGTTATCCTGTAAAGGAGGCGAACCCGGAGAACTGAAACATCTAAGTACCCGGAGGAGAAGAAAACAAAAGTGATTCCGTAAGTAGCGGCGAGCGAACGCGGATTAGCCCAAACCAGTGTTGTTACGGCAATACTGGGGTTGTAGGACCACGATGTTGGTTGTGTAATGAATTAGAATGCTTTGGAAAGAGCAGCCATAGAGGGTGATAGCCCCGTATAAGTAAAGATCATAAATCATAGTGGTATCCTGAGTAGTGCGGGACACGAGAAATCCTGTATGAATTTGGCGGGACCATCCGTTAAGGCTAAATACTCCTGAGAGACCGATAGTGAACTAGTACCGTGAGGGAAAGGTGAAAAGAACCCTGAATAAGGGAGTGAAATAGATCCTGAAACCATACGCTTACAAGCGGTCGGAGCCAATTTATTGGTGACGGCGTGCCTTTTGCATAATGAGCCTACGAGTTACCGTTTCTAGCAAGGTTAAGCACTTCAGGTGCGGATCCGTAGCGAAAGCGAGTCTGAATAGGGCGACTGAAGTTAGTGGCGGTAGACGCGAAACCGAGTGATCTACCCATGGGCAGGTTGAAGCTGTGGTAACACACCGTGGAGGACCGAACCCGTTGACGTTGAAAAGTCTTGGGATGACCTGTGGGTAGGGGTGAAAGGCCAATCAAACTCGGAAATAGCTCGTACTCCCCGAAATGCATTTAGGTGCAGCGTTGATTTATAGTTTTATAGAGGTAGAGCTACTGATTGGATGCGGGGGCTTCACCGCCTACCAATTCCTGACAAACTCCGAATGCTATAAAATGATGATCAGCAGTGAGGGCATGGGTGCTAAGGTCCATGTCCGAAAGGGAAAGAACCCAGACCATCAGCTAAGGTCCCAAAATGTATGTTAAGTTGAATAAACGAGGTTGGATTGCACAGACAGCTAGGATGTTGGCTTGGAAGCAGCCATTCATTTAAAGAGTGCGTAACAGCTCACTAGTCGAGCGATCCGGCATGGATAATAATCGGGCATAAACATACTACCGAAGCTATGGATTTGATAGTTTACTATCAAGTGGTAGGGGAGCATTGTAGTGTCGTCGAAGGTGAAGCGTGAGCTTTGCTGGAGAAGCTACAAAAGAAAATGTAGGCATAAGTAACGATAATGCGGGCGAGAAACCCGCACACCGAAAGACTAAGGTTTCCTCAGCTATGCTAATCAGCTGAGGGTTAGTCGGGACCTAACGCGAACCCGAAAGGGGTAGTGGATGGACAACAGGTTAATATTCCTGTACCTGCTCACGCTAAACGTGACGGAGGCGTAAATTTGGTGCGTACTGACGGAATAGTACGTTGAAGGGAGTGGTAACACCCCAATAGTACACTGCGACTACGGTCAAGGTGATAATCCAAAAAAGCGACTTCCAAGAAAAGCAAGTGAAGCAGCCCGTACCCTAAACCGACACAGGTAGTTGGGATGAGAATTCTAAGGTGCTCGAGAGATTCATGGCTAAGGAACTAGGCAAAATCGACCCGTAACTTCGGGAGAAGGGTCGCCCCACTTCGGTGGGGCCGCAGTGAAGAGGTCCAGGCGACTGTTTATCAAAAACACAGGGCTATGCTAAATCGAAAGATGATGTATATGGCCTGACACCTGCCCGGTGCTGGAAGGTTAAGTGGAGGGCTTAGAAGTTTACTTCGAAGGTCTGAAATGAAGCCCCAGTAAACGGCGGCCGTAACTATAACGGTCCTAAGGTAGCGAAATTCCTTGTCGGGTAAGTTCCGACCTGCACGAATGGTGCAACGATCTGGACACTGTCTCAGCCATGAGCTCGGTGAAATTGTAGTATCGGTGAAGATGCCGATTACCCGCAGTGGGACGAAAAGACCCCGTGAACCTTTACTATAGCTTAGTATTGGCTTTGGATAAGTAATGTGTAGGATAGGTGGGAGACTTTGAAGTGGCGTCGCCAGGCGTTGTGGAGTCATTGTTGAAATACCACCCTTTGCTTATCTAGAGTCTAACCTCCCCTGGAGGGACAGTGCTTGGTGGGTAGTTTGACTGGGGTGGTCGCCTCCAAAAGAGTAACGGAGGCTTCTAAAGGTTCCCTCAGTACGGTTGGTAATCGTGCGTAGAGTGCAATGGCATAAGGGAGCTTGACTGAGAGACATACAGGTCGATCAGGTACGAAAGTAGAGCATAGTGATCCGGTGGTTCCGTATGGAAGGGCCATCGCTCAAAGGATAAAAGGTACTCCGGGGATAACAGGCTGATCTCCCCCAAGAGCTCACATCGACGGGGGGGTTTGGCACCTCGATGTCGGCTCGTCACATCCTGGGGCTGGAGAAGGTCCCAAGGGTTGGGCTGTTCGCCCATTAAAGTGGCACGCGAGCTGGGTTCAGAACGTCGTGAGACAGTTCGGTCTCTATCTACTGTGGGCGTTAGAAATTTGAGTGGATCTGACTCTAGTACGAGAGGACCGAGTTGGACTAACCTCTGGTGTACCAGTTGTTCCGCCAGGAGCATTGCTGGGTAGCTACGTTGGGAAGGGATAAGCGCTGAAAGCATATAAGCGCGAAACCCACCACAAGATGAGATTTCTTTAAAGGGTCGTGGGAGATTACCACGTTGATAGGCTATAGGTGTAAATGCAGTAATGCATGTAGCCGAGTAGTACTAATAACCCATAGGCTTATTGTACGCCTGTTTTTTTAGAGTGTAATTTTTATGTTTAATGGCGATTATCGCCCTTTTTTCAATATGTTAACTTATTAGAAGTGAGATATTAGATATTAGGAGTTAGGCAAAGTAGTCTAGCATCTAAAAGCGTAAGCAATCTAAAGTCTAATATCTGCTTAAAAACTTAAGGTGGTTATAGCAATGGGGCTCACCTCTTACCATACCGAACAGAGAAGTTAAGCCCATTAGCGCCGATGGTACTACTATTGTGGAAGAGTAGGTCGCTGCCTTTTTTGAAAGTCCTTTACAGAAATGTATAGGACTTTTTTTGTTTTTGTAAATATTACTAATAAAAAAAGCTCAACCTTAATTGTAAGTTGAGCCTTTTAGTTGGTTAGAATTATATTTAAAATTTAAATCTTAAAAGCACTTCATGAGTCCCTTCGCTATAGTTTTTAACATCTGTAGTTGTTGTTTCATAAGCATAGCCAATATTGAACCACTCGGCTAGTTTAAAAAAACCAATTCCACTTACTGATTCGTCTATTCTATAGGAGACACCTAGTTCTACTTTTTTATATAAATCTATCATTGCTGTTATGTCTAAAGATAATGGTGCTCCTGCAACAAACCGACTCATAATTGAAGGTGTTAAATCGATATCACTGCTTAACGACAATGTATATCCAGCGCCAAGATATGCATGTAGTTTATCGGTTGCATCGGTAACCGCAGCACCGTCTTTTTCGTAGCGTTTGCTTTTTAAAAGACTTGGTGCTGAAAAGTTGATATAGTATTTATCTGCTTTTAAAAGAAAACCTATCCCAACGTTTGGATTAAATTGATTTACATTTTCAGAAAATACGGGATCGTTCATAATGCCTAAAGAATTCAGGTCAATATTAATGAATGATCCACCAGCTTTTAATCCCAAATACAAGTTGGTGTTATTTGCAATTTGTACTCTGTATGAAAAATCAATATAAAGATCGGTTTCATTGAGCACGAAAACTTTATCGTTTATAATAGATAATCCAATACCAATTTTATTATTGACAGGAATTCCGATAGACATACTTTGTGTTTCTGGGCTTCCTTTTAGGTTTATCCATTGGCTTCTAAAGTTTATATTTACCTCGGTGGTTTCATTTATTCCAGCGTAAGCAGGATTAATGACATTCATATTATATTGATATAAAGTAAATGATGGATCTTGTTGTGCATATCCTATGCTCGTCATAAGTATTAGTAATACTATAAGACTACTATGTTTTAAATTTTTCATCTGTATCGTATTAATAGTTTATATAAATCCATCCTTGAATTGGTGCTATACCAATTTCATTAACTTCTATAATGTATAGATAAGCACCAACAGGCAATTTTCTAGAGCTACCACCTTCGGTAGAATGTGCATTCCAATTGTTTTGATAGTTATTGGCTTCGAACACTTTACTTCCCCAGCGGTTAAATACTTTAACATTGTTTCTTGAGAAATTTGTGATATTTTCAATTACCCAAGTGTCATTTATACCATCACCATTAGGAGAGAATCCTTGAGGAACTTCAATACCCATTATATCACATGCATCGCCAATACCATCGTTATCTATATCTGTTTGATCGGCGTTAGGTGTATCAATACAATTATCAACATCATCTAGAACACCATCACTATCAGCATCACCAATAATAAGGTCACTTCCATTACAATCCTGATCGATACCATCATTAGGTATTTCAGTTCCATTAGGATGACTATTTGCATCGCTATCATCGCAGTCAGAATTATCAGTAATGTAGCCGGAAGGCGCATTACAAGAAGTAACTGAATCAGTAGCATCTCCATATCCATCACCATCGACATCATTATACCAAGTTGTGGCATCAGCAAGAGAATCATCGACATCGTCCACCAGACCATCACAGTCGTTGTCTATACCATCACAAATTTCGGTGTTACCAGGATAGTTATTTGCTTCAGTATCATCGCAATCTGTATTGTCTGCGACATATCCTGTTGGTGCAGAACATGCCTGAACAGTATCGGAAGCATCACCAAACCCATCTCCATCACTATCGGCATAGAATGTTGTTGTTACGCCTTCGTCTATTTGACCATCACAATTGTTATCGATACCATCACAAACTTCGGTATTTCCTGGATAGTTATTCGCTTCAGTATCATCGCAATCTGTATTGTCCGCAACATAACCTGAAGGTGCAGAACATGCCTGAACCGAATCGGAAGCATCACCAAACCCATCTCCATCACTATCGGCATAGAATGTTGTTGTGACACCTTCATCAATCTGACCATCACAATTGTTGTCGATACCATCGCAAACCTCGCTATTTCCTGGATAAGCATTTGCTTCATTGTCATCACAATCGGTATTATCTGCAACAAATCCAGTTGGAGCAGAACAGTCTTGAGTTGTTACATTTGGATCGCCAAATCCATCACCATCGCTATCAGCGTAGAATGTTGTTGTTACGCCTTCGTCTATTTGACCATCACAATTGTTATCGATACCGTCACAAACTTCTGTATTTCCTGGATAGGCATTTGCTTCGGTATCATCGCAATCGGTATTGTCGGCGACATAACCTGTTGGTGCAGAACATGCTTGAACAGTATTTGAAGCATCACCAAAACCATCGCCATCGCTATCAGCATAGAAAGTAGTTAAAACACCTTCATCTATATTGCCATCGCAGTTGTTATCAATGCCATCACAAACTTCAGTGTTTCCTGGATAAGCATTTGATTCATTATCATCGCAATCTGTATTGTCTGCTACATAACCAACAGTCATATTACAAGCCAGAACAGAATCAGATGCATCACCAAACCCATCACCATCGGTATCGGCATACCAAGTGCTTTGACCGGACACTCCTTCCGGGTCGTCGTCATCAACAAAACCATCACAATCATTATCAATAGTATCACAAACTTCAGTCGCATTAGGATTAATGTTCGCATCATTATCGTTACAGTCACAACCTTCGGCAAAGCCATCGCCATCTACATCTACTGTATCATCAAAACCTGGGCATGCATCACATACATCTCCAACACCATCGGCATCGGCGTCTGCTTGGTCTGCATTTGCATCATCAGGACAATTATCGCAAACGTCACCAACACCATCACCATCTGCATCTGCTTGATCGGCGTTTGCTGTATCAACACAGTTGTCGTCAATATCTAAAATACCATCGCCGTCGGTATCTGAACCTCCAACCTGAAATGCACCGTTATAATATAAACTCCAAATTCCATCTTCATCTTGGACTCTTATATGCATGGTATAATCTCCTTCAGCCATACTTCCTGAAATAGGAATATTGAATGATTCATCTATTGTCAACCCTTGAGTTACAGCAATTGGTGTAGCGCTACCAACTCCCGGATCGGTTCCAGATACTCCTGGATCATCACCAATAAAATACTCGGCAGCAACAATATCTTTAGGTGTTGCTGATGAAGCATTATCTAGAACGTAAAAGTTTTTTTTGTAATACAAGCTCCAAATACCATCTTCATCCTGAACTCTTATTTGGATAAAGTGTAACCCATTTAATAGCCCATTTGTTGGGATACTAAATGTTTCATCGATTGTAAGACCTTGGGTAACTGCTAAACTTGTTGCAGAACCAACGCCAGGATCGTTATCAATAAAATATTCAGCGGCAACAATATCTTTTGGTGTTGCTGATGAAGCACTCTCTAGAACGTAAAAGTTTTTTTGGTAATACAGGCTCCAAATACCGTCTTCGTCCTGAACTCTTATTTGTAAAACATGTAAACCATTTAGAAGCCCGTTAGTAGGAATAGTAAATGTTTCATCTATGTTTAGTGCTTGAGTTACTACTAAACTTGTTGCAGAACCAACACCAGGATCGTTGTCAATAAAATATTCGGCTGCTACAATATCTTTTGGTGTTGCTGAAGCAGGACTATCTAAAACGTAAAAGCTTTTTTTATAATACAAACTCCAGGTATTATTGTCTTTAACGCGAATATGTAAAACGTGTAATCCATCAAGTAATCCGGTTGTTGGAATCGTAAAGTTTTCGACAATATCGCTTCCAGGACCCGTAACTGTTAAAGTGGTAGCCATACCAACTCCGGGATCAGTATCGATAAAATATTCAGCTTCCGTAATTTGTCCCCAAATACTTGATGAATACAGAATACATATACAATATAATATATATAGTATCTTTTTCATCTTTATTGTTTTTGAGACGCTTGGAATAAGACATTCAAATCTTGTCCTGGAATGACTAAAGGATTCGTAATATTTATTAATGTTGGATATGGTGTAAGATCTGGTCTTCCATCAACATCAAAGTTAAAATTAAGTCCGAATACACCAATATCGGTCCCTTCAGATCCACCATCTTCACCTGGAGATCCTGTAGCCAATCTATAATCGTTGTTGTAAAAATCGGTAATTGATGTTGGTATATTTTCGAATACCGGTTCCATATTGTTATAATTGGTGGCACCTGCCTGTTGTGGTAAATCTGCAATAGTCCCACCATTATAATCGTATAACAAGCAATTAGAAAAATCGATTGAAGAACCTGGCATAAGGAGAGCACCGGGAGATTGGCTAAAATTGTATAAAAATAAATTATTAGTGACTGTTGGGTTATCACAATTTGAAAAAAGATTAGAATTATGAACTACATGTACTACAATATTATTGCTAAAAATGGTATTTGGCTCTAAACTATCTATAATGCTACCTTTAAAAAAATTATTTGCAATAATCCAATTTGAAGCAGTACCTTGAGAAATCGACACGCCGTAGTTTCCAATAATAAAATAATTACCCCTAATTTCCCAGTTATCTCCAACAGAGTTAACCCCAGAGACATTTCCTGCAATATGATTGTTAATTAATTTTAACCCGGTAGCATCGCTTCCCTGTGCTTGTATTGAGGTTACAATGTACATTCCTTGTATAACAATGTTAGGTGCAGCAATATAGAATCTCCACACAGGTGCCCTATAATTATTAGTTTCGTTTAAAAGATTATGCCCTAAAGCAATAATTGTTAAGGTTTTGTCTATGGTTATATTTGCCCCACCATCGTAATACGTTTGGTCTGTAGGATGAACGTGTATAATATCATCTGCTACTGCTGCATCAATAGCAGCTTGTATTGTTGTAAACATAGCTCCAGATTCTGGACGGTTATCTACAGTGTGAATGGTTGGTTGGGCAAATGTAAATTGTGTTATAAAAAATAGTAAGAGTGTTACTAAAAACACTATTGAGGTTTTAAATTTTAAAATTTGGGTTTCCAGTTTTAAACTTTTGGTTTTCATAATTGGTGGATTTAAATGATTAATAGCTTTGTACTATTTAATTGTAACTAATCACTATGATTAGTTTTCATTACCTGCATAACTTAATAAGGTAATTTGCTATAAATAATAGTTTGGGGAGACTTAATTTGTTTCAAGTTCGCAAACAGCTTTCAATAAAATTTATATAACTTTACAAGAAGTACGAATTTATGTATGTATTGTAATAAAAAATGTATAACTTGATTTTTTGAATACTTAAATTTGGAAAATGCAATCCATACATCTTATTAAGTAATCCATACTTCAAATACTACAGTTTATGTAAATTCTTTAAATAGTATATATTTAAATAGTTACTTTGTTATAAAGCAATTTTAAAAATGATTAAAGCTATAATTGTAGATGATGAATTAAGTTCTATAAAAAACCTAGAATGGGAGCTTAAGAACTTTTGTAAAGGCATTGAAATTTGCGAGAGTTTTACAGATCCTATTGAGGCAATTTCTGCAATTAATTACTTAAAACCAGACTGCGTTTTCTTGATATTGAAATGCCAGAATTAGACGGCTTTCAACTACTTAACAGTTTAAAATATCGTGGTTTTGATTTAATTATAACTACAGCCTTTGATAATTATGCTATACGTGCTTTTAAAGAAAGTGCCATAGATTATTTATTGAAACCTATAGATTCGGACGATTTGATAAAATCGGTCGCACGAATAAAAACTAATAAAGAAAAAAATAGTTTGGGTTGGGATCTAAAAAAAGTATTAGAAGATATTATTCCAAAAACCACTAAAATTTCTTTACCATTGGCAGGTAAGACTTTATTTGTAACTAGCGATGATATTCTGTATTGTAAATCGGATGGAAATTATACTGAAATATTTTTTAAAGACAGCAGTAAAGAAGTCCTCTCAAAAAAACTAAAAAAAGTGAGGAAATCATTAATAACGATCTCTTTTTTAGAGTGCATAATTCTTATTTAGTAAATATTAATTACATCAAAGAATTTATTAAAAGTGACGGTCAATATTTAGTGTTAGAGAATGGAATTTCTATACCTGTTTCTCGAATAAAAAAGGACACTTTACTACATTTATTAAATAATTAAAATAGTTGGAATCTTCATCAATTTTAGATATGCTTGAGCATCCTAACGAAAATGGAATGGTCATTTTTGTATTAGGTGTATTGTTTATTCTATCTGTTTATCATTTTTTACTTTACTTTCAGCATAAAGACAAAATATATTTATACTATAGTTTATATACATCTTTAATTTTTATTACTCAAATAAAAAATGTAGAAAGCGGATTTGTTTCAATTCTTGCCACACCTATTTTAGAAACATTGAAGAGTATCCATCTTGATCTAATATGGATATATAATATGCTGTATTTTATTTTTGCATTTACTTTTCTCGATTTAAAATCATTTTCATTAAAATGGTATAAATTTATTTTTAGGGCTATTTATGTATTGTGTTTTATTTGTATTCTATCCGAAATCTCCTATAGAATAACTGGTAATACTAAAATTATTTTTATGAATAGGCATATGTTTTTTATGTTATACCTTTCTATACTTGGTTTAATTAGTTTTGTCCCATTATTTAAGATGAATACACCGCTTAAATATTATATTATAGTTGGATCAATATTTCTATTTGGCTTATCATTAATATCTACCTTTTTACATAAACTTAATATCGTGCCTTATGAAAATAAAATTAATTATAGTGTGTTTTATATTGGTGTAATTATAGAAAACATTCTGTTTTCTTTAGGCTTAGGACATAAACAGAAACTTATTTTAATAGAGAAAAATGAGTCTCAAGGACAGCTAATAAAACAGTTACAAGAAAATCAAAAGTTAAGACATAAAATACAAGAGCAATTTGAGCAAGATGTAGCCTCCTTAAGTAAGCAAGCTGAAGCTGAAAAATTAGAAGCGGTAAAGGCAAAATATGATAAAGAGTTGACTGATCTAAAAATGGCAACGTTAAGAAGCCAAATGAATCCTCATTTTATTTTTAACTCTTTAAATTCAATTAAGCGTTATATTATTGATAACGAGGTTGAAAATGCTGTTTACTACTTAAACAAATTTGCGAAGTTAATTAGAAAAGTATTAGCAACTACAAGAGAAAAAGAAATCTTACTTGTAGATGAAATAGAAACCATGGAATTATATATTTCTATTGAGAACATTCGTTTTAACAACGAAATTGATTATTCTATTACAATAGATGAAAATTTAAATCTTGACACTATAAAAATACCATCGTTAATTCTTCAACCTTTTATAGAAAATGCTATTTGGCATGGGCTATCATTAAAAAAAGAAAAGAAAAAATTAGCTTTAGTACTCAAAAAAGACAAAAAGTCACATTTAAAAATTGAAATCATAGACAATGGAATTGGACGTAAAAAATCAGCCGAAATAAAAGAAAAAAAGATTCATAAAAGGGATTCTATTGGTATTAAGCTTACCGAAGAACGTTTAAGCAAATTTTCAGAAGATTATAAAAACAATTACTCAATAACTTTTAAAGACTTATATGATAAAAATGATAATTCAAAAGGGACAAATGTTAGTATAAGAATTCCGTTGAAATAATTATTCTTTATTATAAACTACTGCTTTGATAATTTCAACCATTTTGTTTGCTCTTTCTCTAACCTCATCTTCTGTCCAAGATAGTTTTATTAAACAGGATATATTTCTCCCTATAAAATAATCTGATTGTGGAAAGGTTTTAGTTTGAAGATATTTTAATCCTTCTTTTACTTCATCAGAAAGTGGATACAATGTTTTTAAATCTTTTAAATGCTGCCATTTACGTATATAATGCCAATTATTGTCGTAATAATGAAAACAAGCATCTATTCCATTTTGCTTAAATGCATATGAAACTTTAAGTGCATTATCCAGATCTGGTAAAAAGAAACTTAAAAACGAATAGCTCTCTTCTCCACCTTCAGGAACTCTTCTAAAGGTTACTTCGGGAATTGTAGAGAGTGCTTCACGAATAATAGTATAATTCCTTTTTTGAATGGCTACAAATTCATCTAATTGTCTTAATTGTGCCAAACCAACTGCTGCATGCAAACCACAAGTAGCCAGTGCTATCTTGAGCTATGCTAACAACACTATTTTGAGATAACCCTTTTTCTACAGTGAGATTGTTAAAAGAAATCTGTTTTTCAGAATAATAACCAAGAGAATCAATTTCTAGATTGATTTGTGAAAATGATAAGCACGTAATAAATGCGAATATAATTACAGATATAATCTTCACTTTAGGTCAATAGTTGGTTAATAGCTAATTGTAAAGTTACTAAAGAAATAGAGAACATTATAAATCACTTAAAAAGCACAAGCCATTTGGGGCAATAATAATTGATTAAAATGCAAATTTGAAATTATAATTGTATAAATTATTCTAAATATAATTTTAGTTGTTTTGTAAGGACATTAAGAGAGAAAGACTAATGACATAATAATTTTTAAATTCAAATTATTTAGTTAAATTCGTTTCCATGAATATGATCATCCAATCTAACCTCAAAACACTTCAAAAAACTCGGCTGCTATTGTCTAATCTTACAAATGAAGAATTGTGTAATAACTCTGTGTCGCCTTATTATTCCAGTTTAGGTTGCCATATAAGACATATTTTAGATTTTTATGATTGTGTTTTAAATATTGATTCTGACAATCGAGTTGATTTAACGGCAAGAAAACGAAATAACAATGTTGAATGTAATTGTGATGATGCCTCCGAATATTTAAATAAAATTATCACAAGGTTGCAAAATATTGATTACAAAGCAGCAGAAAGAATAGTTGTTATTGATGATTTAGGGTTGGGTAAAACAGAAATACAATACACTTTAGGAGCCCTGTTTGCTCAAGCCAACAGCCATGCTATTCACCATTACGCTATAATAAATTATATTTTGGATAGCCTCGGTATTGCTTTACAAGATGAAGAATTTGGATATAACCCTACAACTCCAAGAGAAACTACTTTAAATTAGTCGACTTCTTTTTAAACATACTATCAAGAATAGTCATTATCCCCTTAAAGGCAAAATAAATGGCGAGTGCACAAATTGCTATTGCCACAATTAATATGGGAATATAAAGTGGCTTTTCTTGATTGCTGAAAGCCACATAAAGTAGAGTAGGACCCAGAAACATAAAGATTAGGGCGATCCCCATTTTTTTTATCCCTTTTATAAGAAGTTCTCTATTTGTTCTATTTTCCATTGTGGTAATTTGTAATGGCTAAACGTACGTTTTGATATTTGTCCAATAATTTTTGGGCTTCATCCAGTGGAATATCTAATTCTTTCATGAGCATTTTTTCGCCGCGATCAACAAGTTTATTATTGCTCAATTGCATATCTACCATCTTGTTCCCTTTTATTTTACCCAATTGAATCATGGTTGCAGAGGTAATCATATTAAGCACTAATTTTTGTGCTGTTCCTGCTTTCATTCTAGAACTTCCCGTAACAAATTCCGGTCCAACAATCACTTCTATAGGAAATTTTGAAACCTGTGATAAGGGACTGTTGTGATTGCAAGTGATACAGCCTGTGACTATACCATTTTTATTACACTGCTCCAAAGCACCAATAACATAAGGTGTTGTGCCCGAAGCCGCAATACCAATAACTACGTCGTTTGTATTTATATTATAATTTTGTAAATCTTTCCAGCCTTGGGTGATTGAATCCTCGGCAAATTCTACTGCTTTTCGTATAGCAGTATCTCCTCCGGCGATAAGCCCAATTACTACATCGTATGAAACGCCAAATGTTGGTGGACATTCACTTGCGTCCAGAATACCTAAACGCCCACTTGTGCCTGCACCAATATAAAACAGGCGACCATTATTTTTGAGTTTTTTAATTATTTGCGTTATTAAATTTTCAATCTGTGGTAATACGTTCTCAACCGCCAAAGGAACGGTTTTATCTTCCTGATTAATGTTGGTTAGCAATTCTTTTACACTCATCTTTTCCAGATGGTTGTAGTTAGAATCTTGCTCTGTGATTTTGGTAAAACTCATAACTCAAAAATACACATTTTTTGGTTTGCCTTAATGATTAGAAAGGCATCTATTATAGATTTATTTCTGAATAGAATTGAGCCAAATAAATTATAAAGACTTCATTAAAACGATTCTTTACAAATTGAGTTATGTTTATTGAATCTTTTCTAAAACTGAATTGAAAGTTTTACTTGGGCGCATGGCATGAGATGTAACAGAGGTATTTGGTTGATAATAACCTTCAATATTTACGACACTTCCTTGCGCTGCATTTAACTCATTAACGATGGTTGTCTCTTCATTTGTAAGCTCATTTGCTATACTAGAAAATTGCTCTTGCAACTCCAAATTTTTTGTTTGAGAAGCTAATTCTTGTGCCCAATACATTGCTAAATAAAAATGACTCCCACGATTGTCTAACTCATTTACTATACGAGAAGGTGATTTTCTGTTATCTAGTAATTTACTGGTTGCATCATCTAAAGTTTCTGCAAGTACGAGTGCCCTAATATTATTATTGGTCATACCTAGATGTTCTAACGACACTGCAAGCGCAAGAAACTCACCAAGAGAATCCCAACGTAAATGACCTTCTTTTACAAACTGCTGTACATGCTTTGGAGCTGAACCGCCAGCTCCTGTTTCAAATAAACCACCACCATTCATAAGTGGTACAATGGATAACATTTTGGCACTTGTACCAACTTCTAAAATAGGAAATAAATCTGTTAAATAATCCCGTAACACATTTCCCGAAACAGAAATGGTATCTTCTCCTGCTTTAATTCTTTTTAATGTGAATTCTGTTGCTTCACTAGGTGATAATATTCTGATATCCAAATTAGATGTATCGTGATTTGGTAAATATTTATTTACTTTTTTAATAAGTTCGGCATCATGTGCTCTATTTTTATCTAACCAAAAAACTGCAGGTGTTTCAGATGCACGAGCTCGAGTTACAGCCAATTTAATCCAATCTTGTACTGGAGCATCTTTAACCTGACACATTCTCCAAATATCACCTTCTTCTACATTATGTTCCATTAAAACATTTCCTGATGTATCAATGACTTTTACTTTTCCGTTTGAAGTAATTTCAAATGTTTTGTCGTGAGAACCATATTCTTCTGCTTTTTGTGCCATAAGACCAACATTTGGAACAGTTCCCATTGTAGTTGGGTCGAACGCACCATGTTGTTTACAGAAATCTATTGTTGCTTTGTAAATTCCTGCGTAACTACTGTCAGGGATTACCGCTTTTGTGTCTTGTAAATAGCCATCAGCATTCCACATTTTTCCTGAAGTACGAATCATGGCTGGCATAGATGCATCAATAATGACATCGCTGGGAACATGAAGATTTGTAATACCTTTATCGGAATTTACCATAGCAATTGCAGGACCATTTTGATAAGCCAATTTAATATCATCTTCTATTTCTTTGAGTTGATCTTGAGGTAATTCTTGGATTTTTTGCAAAAGGTTACCAAGACCCGAATTAACATTTATACCTAATTCATTCATGGTATTACCATGCTTTTTAAATACATCCTTAAAGAATACTTTTACCGCATGTCCAAATATTATGGGGTCGGAGACTTTCATCATTGTACCTTTCATATGCAAGGAAAACAGGATACCTTTTGACTTTGCGTCGTTAATCTGATCTTCTAAAAAATTAAGAAGTGTATTTTTGTTCATTACAGTAGCATCTATAATTTCGCCGGGCAATAGAGCTATTTTTTCTTTTAAGACAGTTTTATTTCCAGCGGCATCAATATGCTCAATTTTTACATCACTGGCATTTACAACAGTTACCGATTTTTCGTTGTGAAAAAAGTCTCCTTCAGACATTGTAGCAACATGTGTTTTAGAATTTGAATTCCATTCGCCCATAGAATGTGGATTCTTTTTCGCATAATTCTTAACTGCTTTTGGAGCTCTTCGGTCTGAATTTCCTTCACGAAGTACCGGATTTACAGCACTTCCCTTAATTTTATCGTAACGATTTTTAATAGTTTCTTCAGTATCATTTTCTGGTTCATCAGGATAATTAGGCAAATTATAACCTAGAGTTTGTAATTCTTCTATTGCATCTTTTAATTGAGGAATTGAAGCGCTAATATTTGGTAATTTAATAATGTTAGCCTTAGGGCTTTTCACAAGAGCTCCTAATTCTGAAAGGTCGTCTGCTACTTTTTGGCCTTCGATTAAGAAATCAGAAAAAGCGGCTAAAATTCTTCCTGAGAGGGAAATATCTTTGGTTTCAATATTAATTCCAGAAGATTTAGTAAAAGCTTTGACTATTGGTAAAAAAGAATAGGTTGCTAAAGCAGGAGCTTCATCAGTTTTCGTGTATATAATCTTTGACATTAAGACTTATTTAATTTTTTTGAAGAAAAAGAAATTAGAATTACAATCCGTTTTTCGTGATGCGAATATACAAAATTAGATAGTGTAATGCATCAATGATTTCTTATAGAAAAGTATATAAAAAACAAAAGCCATATCACTGTAGCCTAAACTACTCTGACATGGCTTTCTTTGACATAGTTCCTCATGACCTATTTAGCTTTGCAGCTAACTTCAAATGATTGAATTTTCATCTTTCATTCTTTTCGATTCAAGATTTCCTATCTCAATGAAACATTTTGTGATGTAACTTTCAATATGCATTGACCTGTTACCAAAATGCTCCAGTTTAATTGTCTTTCTTGATCCTTTATCACTTGTATTTCGTTTTCACAATTTACAACTTCAAAAGCATTGCTTCTGTTATTTAGGTTTCACTTTCGATCCTGCTAATTTTCAAAGCTTTCTATCTTATTAGTTTTCTGTCTGCCTAAACATACAGCTCTATTTAAGATTTCATGATATTTAGGTTTACACATGCATACACATGGTTCTTAAACATCTCAAAAAACAATTATATAAAGAACGTTACTTTATTTTAGAATTAATTTAAATTTATTTTTTCAAATAAAACCAACAATGTTGTTGTTAATTCTTTTGCTAATATATTGTAAGAAATTAAAAATGCAAGTTTTTTGCCACATTAGATATTAACCATTTATAAACCATAGTTATTAACTTTTGTTAATAAAAAAAGCTTTGTTACAAATTTTACATTGATAACAAAGCTTTAGACTTTCTACTAGTCAAAATATGACAATTTTATTTATGTCTACTCTCTTTAATTCTAGCTTTTTTACCGGTAAGACCTCTAAAGTAAAAGATTCGGGCTCTACGAACTTTACCTCTTTTATTGACCTCAATTTTTTGCAAAGCTGGCATATTAATAGGGAATATACGTTCTACTCCAATAATGCCAGACATTTTTCTAATAGTAAAAGTTTCAGAACTACCAGTTCCTCTTCTTTGTAAAACAACACCTCTATAATATTGAGTTCTTGTTTTGTTACCTTCCTTAATTTCGTAATAAACGGTAATTGTGTCACCAGCACTAAATTCTGGTAAGTCTTTTCTAGTTACAAATTCGTCTTGAACAAATTTTAATAAAGATTCCATATCTTTAAATTTAAAATAATTAATTCGAAACAACATTCACGATTCTCGCTAGAGGTTAATCCGAAATTGGCTGCAAAAATAATCAATATTTAGTAATCTACAATGTTTATTTGTGTTTTTTAAGAAGTGCCTAAATTGTTAAGAATAGCCTTATTTACTTCATGTTTTCCATTAAAAGAAATAATATCTACTTCATTTCCAAATAATTCATTAACACGTTGTTTTTCATATATAATCCGTTCTTCATTCATATACTCATCCTGTGTACCATATACTAATGAAATCTTTGTTTTTCTGTTTAAAAAATTAAAGTCTTCAGGCACTAATTCTTTTGGAATTCCGCCAGACATCAATATCAATTGATTACAGTTTAGTTGTCTTTTTACAATGTATCGCATTGCTACAGACACACCTTGAGAATATCCTAAAACGATAAGATTAATATCTTTTGGCAATTGCTCAGCCTTTAAAACAGCATCAAAATAATGAATAACGTTTTCGGTTTCTTTTTTTGTGTTTTCTTTGGTTAACCAACTAGAACCAACATGCTTAAATTTAGGAGCAATATAGTATTTGCTTTGCCCTTGCGGAGCAATAATATAATTCTCTTCTGCATTTAGTTCTATAAAATAGTTTAAAAAATAACGACTTAAATAACCCATTCCATGACAAACAAACCAAACTGTTTTTGTTTTAGATGTTAACGAATTTAAAGTGGAATAAGAATTTGTTGACGAATAAGATATTTCTTTTTCTGTTGAATTCATTTTACTGCGTGTTTTGTACTTTTACAAAAATATATTATTTCTATGCAATTATCTAAAGAAGCATTCTTGAAACGCGCTAAAGCTGTTTGTAAAAATACCTTAATGGAAACTTTAAATATTGAATTTATTGATTTTGGCAATGATTATGTTATAGCTAAAATGCCGGTAAATTCGAGAGTGCACCAACCAGCTGGCGTTCTTCATGGAGGTGCTACGGTTGCTTTAGCTGAAACCACTGGAAGTTTTGCTGCCGAAATATTTATGGATTTAAATAAAGTTTTTGTTCGTGGTATTGAGATTTCGGCAAATCATATTAAAGGTATTCGGGAAGGTTATGTGTATGCAAAAGCAACTTTTATTCATAAAGGAAGAACTACACAATTGTTTGATATTAGAATAACTGATGATGATGGCAATTTAATTTCGGTGTGTAAGCTAACCACAGTTTCGCTTCCTAAATCTAAATAGATGAATTCGAAAGATTTCTATGAAAGCCTTACCCAACAGTATAATAATGAGTTGCCTTTTGTAGCTTTTAGAAAACCTAATGTCAATACAATTAAAGCAATTCTTCAGAACGATTCGGAGTTTTATAAAGTTTCAGATTTTTCAGAAAGAGGATTTGTTTTTGCTCCTTTTGACGATAAAGAAGATGCAGTTTTAATTCCTAGTGAGAAATCTAAAATTTTAATAGTAAGTGAAGTCATTCTGAATGTCCCGATAGCTATTGGGAGCGAAGAATCTCATATTAAATTTTCAGAAGATGAAATTGATAAAAAAGGACACATCAATTTAATCCAAAAAGGAATTGAGGCAATTCACGATAATCAATTTAAAAAAGTAGTATTATCAAGAAAAGAAAATGTTTCAATTTCTGAAACCAATCCTATTTCAATTTTTAAAAGCTTACTCAATGAGTATATATCTGCATTTGTATATATATGGTTTCATCCTAAAGTAGGTTTATGGTTAGGCGCAACTCCCGAAACGTTGCTAAAAGTCGAAGGTAGCTACTTTTCTACAATGGCCTTAGCAGGAACGCAACAATATAAAGGAACCGTTGATGTACAATGGGAGGACAAAGAAAAAATAGAGCAGCAATTAGTAAACAATTATATAGTCGAAAACTTGAAAGAGTTGGTTACTGATTTAAGTGTTTCAGAAGTTAAAACTATAAAAGCAGGAAGTTTACTTCATTTGAAATCTGATATTTCGGGTTCAATAAATAACCAAACAAACTATTTACAATTGTTAATAAAAGCGTTACATCCAACTCCTGCAGTTTGTGGTTTACCAAGAGATAAAGCAAAAGAGTTCATTTTAAACAATGAAAATTATGATCGCGAATTTTATACTGGATTTTTGGGAGAAATAGGAGATATTGATTCTGCTCTTTTTGTTAATTTAAGATGTATGCAACTAAAAAATAATAAGGCAATTTTATACGTTGGCGGAGGAATTACTAAAGATTCAATTTCAGAAAACGAATTGGAAGAAACCCATAATAAAGCTGAAATAATTAAAAGGGTTTTGTAGTTTTGCAATATAAATGATACTGCCAAAAAACCCACTTGCACAAACCTTTATTCAGCTTTGTAAATCTAAAAACATAAAGCATATTGTCATTTCTCCAGGAAGCAGAAATGCGCCTTTAACTATTGGTTTTACTAATCATCCACATTTTGAATGTTATAGTATTGTAGATGAACGTTCTGCTGCTTTCTTCGCCTTAGGGATTGCACAACAATTACATGAGCCTGTTGTTTTGGTATGCACTTCAGGAAGTGCTTTATTAAATTATTATCCAGCTATTGCCGAAGCTTTTTATAGCGATATTCCTCTAGTTGTTTTATCGGCAGATAGGCCCGAACATTTAATTGGTATTGGAGATGGACAAACCATTAATCAGGAAAATGTTTTTGCTAATCACATTTTATTTTTTGCAAATTTAACTCCTGAAAACCAACAGCAGAATGAGTTTGAAATAAATACGGCTTTAAATACTTCTATTTCACAAAAAGGCCCTGTACATCTTAATGTTCCTTTTGAAGAACCACTTTATGAAACTGTAGATGAATTTTCTATTTACCCTAATTCGATCGAATTTACCAATACTACAGAAGAAGTTGAAGATTTAAACGAATTTGTCTCAATTTGGAAACAAGCCAAACGTAAAATGGTTTTAGTTGGTGTGAATTGTCCAAACGAAATTGAGCAGGAATATTTAAATATATTAGCTAATGACAAAAGCGTTATTGTATTTACAGAAACCACATCTAATTTACATCATGATAATTTTTTCCAAAGTATCGATAAAATTATTGCTCCATTATCTAATAAAGAATTTAAGGCATTACATCCAGATGTTTTACTCACTTTTGGAGGAATGGTTGTGTCAAAGAAAATTAAAGCTTTTTTGCGAGATTATCAGCCAAAACACCATTGGCATGTTGACACAAAAAAAGCTAATGATACTTTCTTTTGTTTAAGCAAGCACTTTAAATTTTCTGTAAATGCTTTTTTTAAAGTATTCCTTAATCCTGAACATCAAACAAATAGCAATTATCAAGAATATTGGCAAACTGTAAAGCAAATTAGAACAGTAAAACATAAAAATTATTTACTAGAGATTCCTTTTTGTGATTTAAAAGTATTTGAAATTATTTTAAAGAATATTCCTGATTATAATATGCTTCAACTGGGTAACAGTTCTGCAATACGCTACGCACAATTATTTGACTTAAATAAAATGCTAAAAGTGTTTTGTAATAGAGGTACTAGTGGTATAGATGGGAGTACATCGACCTCTATTGGTGCAGCTTCAGTTTTTAATGACCAAACGACTTTTATCACTGGAGATTTGAGCTTTTTTTACGATAGCAATGCACTTTGGAATAATTATATTCCCTATAACTTTCGAATAATTTTAATTAACAATGGTGGTGGTGGTATTTTTAGAATTCTGCCAGGACACAAGAATACAGATAACTTTGACACTTTTTTTGAAACAAAGCACCATCTTACTGCAAAGGAATTATGTGAGATGTATAACTTTGGTTATGTTTCAGTTATAAATGAAAGCGAATTAACTTCAGAATTGCGGTCATTTTATTCAGAAGAAAACACACCAAAACTTCTCGAAATTTTTACTCCAAGAACTGTTAATGATAGTGTATTGCTAAATTATTTTAAGAATATTTAATAGTAACTAAATACTTCTAATATCATTACATTTGCAGCATGATAAACATAGGTGAATATAATACACTAACCATACTTCGAGAAAAGGAGCCAGGTCTTTTTTTAAGCGATGAAGAAGATAACGAGGTGTTATTGCCAAATAGATATGTTCCCAAAGAGTTTAAAATTTGGGATAAGTTAGAGGTATTCGTTTATTTAGATAACGAAGAGCGGCTTGTTGCTGTAACGGATAAACCTTATATCACAAAAGGAGAATTTGCAGTTTTGCGATGTAATCAAGTATCGGAATATGGAGCTTTTTTAGATTGGGGAATGGTAAAAGAATTGTTTTGTCCATTCAAAGAACAAGCATTTAAAATGAAAAAAGGTGGCTGGTATTTGGTGCATTGTTATTTAGATGAAAAATCAGATCGATTAGTAGCTTCAAGTAAGACAAATAAATTTTTAAATAATCAAGAACTTTGTGTTGAACAGTTTGAAGAAGTAGATATAATTGTTTCTCATCCTTCCGAAATTGGAATGAATGTTATTGTTAATAAAAAGCATTCTGGTTTAATTTTTAGCGATAATATTTTTCAGGATTTAAGTGTCGGAGATAAATTGAAAGGCATTGTAAAAAAGATACGTAAAGACAATAAATTAGATATTGCTTTAGGACACGTTGGCTATAGAAATATAGAACCAAATGCTGAAACCATTATGCATGAACTTGAAGATAATAGTGGTTTTATTGACCTTACAGATAAATCTTCTCCCGAAGATATAAAAGAAGTGTTTCAAATGAGTAAAAAGAGTTTCAAGAAAGCGATAGGTTCTTTATATAAACAAAAGCTAATTACAATTAAAGACGATGGAATACATCTTAACTAATTAAAAAAAGATTTCTTCGATGCTTTTTTATCGAAGTTTCCGTTGAATTTGTCATTCTCGCGAAAGCGGGAATCTATTTTGAAGCCTTTAATAAAGGATAAATAGTAAGATTATTTTTCTGAAAAAACTTATTTTTGGTTAAATTATAAAAAATGGGTCAAGTAAAATGGGAAACTGCTAAAGAATACGAAGACATTACCTATAAAAAATGTAATGGTGTTGCTCGTATTGCTTTTAACAGGCCAAACGTTAGAAATGCCTTTCGTCCAAAAACTACTAAAGAGTTATATGATGCATTTTACGATGCACAAGAAGATACCTGTATTGGAGTGGTGTTGTTAAGCGCTGAAGGGCCATCTACTAAAGATGGAGTGTATTCATTTTGTAGTGGTGGAGATCAAAAAGCTAGAGGACATCAAGGTTATGTTGGAACAGATGGATATCACCGCTTAAATATTCTTGAAGTTCAAAGACTCATTCGGTTTATGCCAAAAGTAGTCATTGCCGTGGTTCCGGGTTGGGCTGTTGGTGGAGGACATAGTTTACATGTTGTTTGCGATTTAACCTTGGCAAGTAAAGAACATGCTACTTTTAAACAAACTGATGCTGATGTTACAAGTTTTGATGGAGGCTACGGATCGGCATATTTGGCAAAAATGGTTGGACAAAAAAAGGCCAGAGAAATATTTTTCCTCGGAAGAAATTATTCTGCACAAGAAGCTTACGAAATGGGAATGGTTAATGCTGTAATACCTCATGATGAGCTTGAACTTACAGCTTACCAATGGGCTCAAGAAATTTTAGAAAAATCACCAACATCAATTAAAATGCTAAAGTTTGCTATGAATTTAACAGACGATGGTATGGTTGGACAGCAAGTATTTGCAGGAGAAGCCACACGTTTAGCATATATGACAGACGAAGCAAAAGAGGGAAGAGATGCCTTTTTAGAAAAGAGAAAGCCAAATTTTGAAAAGAAGTGGATTCCGTAAATTATGGATAAAATAAAACCCTGGATTTCAGCTTTTAGGTTGCGTACTTTACCGCTTTCGGTTTCCGGGATAGTTGTAGGAAGCAGTATGGCTTATTATAATGGATTTTTTCAAATTTCAACATTTATTTTAGCCATTTTAACTACTATTAGCTTACAAATCTTATCTAACCTTGCTAACGATTATGGCGATGGTATAAAAGGAACAGATAACCAAAATAGAATTGGTCCAGAAAGAGCAATACAGAGTGGAAAAATTTCACCGGATAAAATGTACAATGCTATTAAAATTAATATTTTAATTGTTATTTTACTAACGTTTTTTCTTATTTACAGTGCATTCAAAATTTACCACTTTATGTATTCTTTGCTGTTTTTTGTATTAGCATTATTATGTATTTATGCAGCTATAAGATATACCGTTGGATCTGCAGCTTATGGTTATAGAGCATTAGGTGATATTATGGTATTTCTTTTTTTCGGATTATTAAGTGTTATGGGAACCTATTTTTTATTTTCTAGACAATTAGATCATGTGATCATACTTCCTGCATGTATTATTGGCTTATTGAGTGCCGGTGTTTTAAACCTAAACAATATGAGAGACATGGAATCAGATAGTGCTTCAAACAAAATTACCATTGCTGTAAAATTAGGCGTTACAAATTCAAAGATTTATCATTTAGCTTTAATTATGTCAGCGATGCTGCTCTCTATTCTATTTGCTGTTTTATATTACAGATCGCTTTCTAACCTTGTTTTTATGGTTGTTTTTATTCCATTAATAATGCATATAATAACTATCATTAAAATAAAAGAACCCAAACTATTAGATCCACAATTAAAAGTTTTAGCGCTTTCTACTTTTGCTCTTGCCTTTTTGTTAGGAATTGGGCATATTTATAATGCTATGTGATAGTTGGATAATTTTAAATTATTTACACATATGAAAATCACTTTTTTAGGCCACGCGAGTCTTCAAATTCAAATAGGCGAAATTTACATTCTTGTAGATCCTTTTATTTCTGGAAATAAGAAAGCTTCTCATATTGATATTAATAGTTTACAAGCCGATTATATTTTAATCACACATGCGCATTTTGATCATACACAAGATGTCGAAGCTATTGCTAAGCAAACAGGAGCAACTGTAATTTCTAATTTCGAGATTGTGTCACATTTTCAAGGCTTAGGCATTGAAGGTCATCCTATGAATCATGGAGGGAATTGGGAATTTGATTTTGGTAAAGTTAAATACGTAAATGCCATACACACATCATCATTTCAAGATGGAAGTTATGGAGGACAACCAGGAGGTTTTGTGATAGAAGGAGAACATAAAAATATTTATATTGCTGGAGATACAGCCTTGACTTACGATATGAAACTTATCCCGTTGCAAACCAATTTAGACCTTGCCATTTTACCAATAGGAGATAATTTTACAATGGGAATTGACGATGCCATTATTGCAAGCGATTTTGTGGAATGCGACAAAATTCTTGGCTATCATTTCGATACTTTTGGCTATATTGAAATTGACCATAAAGATGCTAAACAAAAATTCTTTGATAAGGATAAAGATTTAATGCTTCTTGAAATTGGAGAGTCTATTGAGTTATAGTTTTAAACAAAAGTTAATTTGTTTTAGCCATTATACATTTTAAAGAGTTGAATTAATAAATAAAAAAATATACCTTCGCTTATCGAACGATATAGTTCATTAAAACAGAACCATATCTTAATATTGTGCTTCATTATCAATAACCGCTAGCCAATGATAAATTTTTTTAGAATAATTAGACAAAATTTGCTTTTAGAAGGAAAAACTAGAAAGTATTTCAAATATGCTATTGGCGAAATTATTCTTGTAGTTGTAGGGATACTAATTGCCCTAAGCATTAATAATTGGAATTCTAAAAGACTAGAAAATATTGAACTTCATGGATTTTTAAGAAATATCTCCAACAATATTGACAATGATAGGATTGAATTAAATGATATGATGAAATTCAGAGATTCAGTCAAATATTTTTCGGGTAAAATTCTCAATACAGGATCTCAAAAAACTATTAGTGCGGAAGAATTTAAACTTGTTTTTCATGAAAACTACAACATCTTTTTTGACAGCTATTTAGAAATTAATCATAATGGTTTTGAAGCTTTAAAAAATTCAGGTTTTTTTGGAAAAATTCAGGGAACCAAAATTGAAAAATTCTTAAATGAATACTATAACTTAGTAAGTAAAACTCAAAAGCAAGAAGATAGCATGAATGAATTTATTGAAAAAATGGAGGTTTTGGCGTTTAGTGACAGAACAATTTTTAAATTGGCTGAAGTATTAAATAATGTAGAAAAAGAGAACTATTTTCAGTCAAATAGCAAAGAAATAATTGATTTGTTTAATCAACCAAGTATTCGAGGTGCTAATATGAGAGGGACAATGATCAATGGATTAAAACAGAATTATCAATCCTTATTAAAATTAGGTGAGGTCATTCAAAAAGAGATAGAAATATTTGTTGACAATTAGAAAGCAATTCAATGAAGATTTAGCATCTAAATGGTCATTAAAGAAATTAGACCAAAACATAAAAATAATAACGAAAGCACAACAACGTGTATAGCTCATTGCGGCTGAATTCCTAATCGGAATTCATTGCAATTTGCTATCTTTCGGTTACGGCGGAAAATCATAGCTGGTTTTTCGCAACAAACCATACACGAAACCGATAAGCGTAACTTCTAAAATAGCATAAAAAAATTCCAAAAATATTCAGTCAAATATTTTATAAGTCATCCAAAAATAAATACCTATTTTTGAGTTGTAAATGACAGCAACTTACAAACAGCATATACTTCAATTTAAACAGCCAAGTGGTACTTCTCGTGGCATTTTAACTCAAAAAGAAACATGGTTTATTGTTATCACAAATTGTAATAAACGAGGTGTTGGTGAATGTGGTATTTTAAGAGGGTTAAGCATTGATGACAGACCAGATTTTGAAGATAAAATCAAATGGGTTTGTATGAACATCACAAAAGGACTAGATAATTTGGTGAATGAGCTTGATGAATTCCCATCGATACAGTTTGGGTTAGAAATGGCTTTTTTGTCTTTAGAAAGTGATGATGAATTTATTTTGTTTCCATCAGCATTTACACAAGGAGTAGCTTCAATTCCTATTAATGGATTGATTTGGATGGGAGACAAGCAGTTTATGAAGCAACAAATACAAGATAAAATTGAAGCAGGTTTTTCGTGTATTAAAATGAAAATTGGAGCTATCGATTTTAAAACCGAGTTAGAGCTAATAAAATCTATTAGAGACGAATTTTCTGTAAAAGACATAGAGCTTCGGGTGGATGCAAATGGAGCATTTACAAAAACTGAAGCTTTAGAAAAACTAAAGCAATTATCCCAATTCAATTTGCATTCTATTGAGCAACCTATAAAACAAGGTCAATTTGAAGAAATGGCTAAGCTTTGTGAGCAAACGCCTTTACCTATTGCTTTGGATGAAGAGCTAATTGGTGTAAATACTGTAACAAAAAAAGAAGAGTTGCTACAAACTTTAAATCCGCAATACATCATTTTAAAGCCAAGTTTAGTAGGAGGATTTAAGAGAAGTAAGCAGTGGATTAAAATAGCAGAAGCCCAAAATATTAAATGGTGGATTACAAGTGCATTAGAAAGTAATGTTGGACTAAATGCCATTGCCCAATGGACCTATACTTTGAATAATACAATGCCCCAAGGTTTGGGAACTGGAAGCTTATTTACTAACAATTTTGTATCGCCTTTACAAGTAGAAATGGGTACATTGCGTTACGAACCAAAACAAAAGTGGAATCTAAATTTTTAAAAATATGTATATAGCTCAAGTTTATAACACATTACATGATTGGTGGAGATATGTTATTGGCGTAGGTGTTGCAATTATTGGTGTTTTTGCGTTTTCTATGCCTCATTTAATTGCTATAGGTTTAGAAACGATTAGAGGTAATATTGACCAATCAAAACTAGAAGATACTAGCTATATTTTGGGTTTGTTTGAGTCGAATTTAAATTTAGTGTTCATATTATTACCATTTGCAGGAGGCTTATTGTTTTTATTATTAATAGTAAAATATTTGCATAAGCAATCTATAAGAATGCTCACTACAGCAAGAAAAAAAATAGATTGGAAACGCTTTTGGTTTGCCTTTATTTTTTGGGGCGTTGTATCAACAGGAATGGTAATGGCAGATTATTTTATGAATCCTGAAGGCTATATAAACAATTTTAATTTACAGCCTTTTTTAATCCTTTGCGTTATAGCGATACTTTTAGTGCCTTTGCAAACAAGTTTTGAAGAGTATTTATTTAGAGGCTACCTTATGCAAGGTATAGGCTTACTAGCTAAAAATAAATGGGTGCCATTGATTATCACATCAACAATTTTTGGTTTATTGCATATTGCCAATCCTGAAGTAGATAAATTAGGTAACATTATTTTGGTCTATTATATTGGTACAGGTTTCTTTCTGGGAATAACTGCATTAATGGACGAAGGTTTAGAGTTGTCACTTGGTTTTCACGCAGCTAATAATTTGTTTACAGCATTGTTGGTAACTGCAGACTGGACTGCGTTTCAAACACATTCTATTTTTAAAGATATTTCTGATCCTACAGGAGTTGGTGTAGGTGAAGCCATCTTTCCAGTATTTATTATTTTTCCTATATTATTATTTATATTTTCTAAAAAATACAAATGGACCGATTGGAAAGGCAAACTTTTTGGAGCTGTTGTTAAGCCTGTTCCTGAAGAAGTAGAAGTAAAAGATTTTGAGGTTTTAGAGTAAATTGTTACTGTAGGAGAGTTATTAAATATTTACAACTAAAAATGTATTTTACTATTATAAAACTAACTTATGACTAAACGAGATTTCTTTCGAATAATAATTAAACTCTTCGGACTTTATTCTGTAATTATTACTATATTTTATTATATCCCTGCCAATATCGGTTATGTTACTTATGATTTTGAACCAATTGTTTTGTTATGGATTTTAGGAGCATGTACACTTGCAGTATTAATTTATGTTTTTCTTATCCGAAAAACAGACCGAATAATTGATTTATTGAAAATTGATAAAGGCTTTGATGATGAGCGAATTGAATTTGGCAATTTTAATAGTCGAAAAATAATGCAGCTGGCTTTAATTATAATAAGTGGATTTTTAATACTGGATTACTTACCTGACTTTTTACAATATACTTATCTAGCTTTTAAAAAAGAAGTTTCACCAAGTGGGCTTAATTTTACGGAAGGCGTTGGATTCGGAAAATCAATGGACTATTTTAATTGGGCAATTTCTGGTATGAATTTAGTAATTGGATATTTATTGTTGACAAACTATAATCAAATTGCTAAATGGCTAACTAATAATAAAAGTGCTAACTAAAAAAAATTACTCAATAGTCTTAAACAAAATAGATGTTTTATTAAAGTCGGAAGCTGCATTTATAACACTTCTAAACTCATCATATCGGCTCACATCATACTCGTTGGATTTATAAAACTCTTGTATAGTAATTACAACGGTATTGCCTTCTAGTTTATAACTGGATTCAAATTTGCAAATCTTTTCTCCTGTAACCGATTTAAAGCTCTTATCAATATTTAAAACTTCAAGACCTTCGGCAGTATAACCTTCAGGAATATGTACTTTTATATCGTAATCATATTGATTAGGATAGGTCATTTCTATGGGATTTACACGCTCTGTCTCCTGGTATAATTCACTTTGTGTTCCAATTACCTTTCCTATTTGAAAAATATAACTGTCTCCGGCTTCTTCTAATAAAGATTCAGAAGTAATTGTACATCTTGTAATAAATGGTAAGTTATATACTAACGAATTCATATCTGTATTTTCGGTTTCAAAACTTTTTACCACTTTATCCTCAATACCTGAACTTGTTAAATAATCTTCATACTCTTTGATGCCTTGCTCGGTAGATAAACTTAATATTGCTTTACTGGTTACAGCCCAATGTCCTAAATGTTCCTGATACTGTTCAAGCGATACATTTACCAAATCTTCATCAAAAGTAATATCTGTATTTCTTACAATGCGACTATAATTTGGATCAGATTGTATAATTTTACTAAAATAATATTCGAAACTTTCAGTAATATATAAACCATAATTGCCTAAAAGATTAAAAGGAGCTTCTCCAACTCTGTATTCCAATCTGTCAGGTGCTATATATTTTTCTTCAGTAGGTAAATAAATTAAGAAATCCCGAAGCATATTAGGTGTGTAAAAATCAGGGTCGAATTTATATGTAAATCGATTAGCCGTAACTACAATTTCGTATTCAATATCTAAAGCTTTTAAATAATGAGCATATACTTTCATAATACCAAAATCACTGGAAGTTCTGTTTTTTAAGATATATTCTAAATCTGTAAGTTCGGCGTTATTGTTTTTTACAATTGTAAAATTCGATTTAACGAAATTATCTACTAGTGATGCCTTTTCGAAGGTTGTTAAGTCCAAATCACCTTTAGTAAAATTATCAATGTCGGTTTTTACAAGAGGCGAAGCTTCTTCAGGGAAGAATTTTCCGCCAACATTTTCCACGATGTTATTCCAAAACATCTCTTGTGTAATATTCTGATCTTTAGGAAAACATTGATACACAACTCCAATTTTATTAGCATCCGGAGTTGCATATTCTTCTTCTATCATTGCTGGAATATTATTAAGCGTTAATAATTTTGCTTGTCTTCCTTCTACACTTGTACTCTCAAAAGCAGTTTCTGTTCTATAAGCTTTAATTTTAGAATTTAAATCTCCAGTAATAAACAAAAATTGAGCCTCTTTAATAACATAATCACTTTGTATCGTCTCCGCTCCATGCATGTCGTATTCTTTCTCTACGGTATATAACACTTCAATTTCAGAATTTTTTTCTACGCCTTCAATCGCAAATATTTTAAAATCACCATATGCTTCAACATTGTTAACTTCCTTAATATTGTCTTTGTTTAGGAGCGTTACTTTTCCTTCAGCATTTATAGTTCTTGCTTTAATATCTATTACTTTCTTAACCTCGTACATTGGAATATAAACCGTATTATGCCTGCCGATGCCTTTGTCGTTATTTACTCGGGTAATGGTATGTGTGGTTTCAAAACTTGTAAGATTTTGAGAAAACGTACCTTTTTTATATTCTACAATATGTTTTTCTAAAATACCAATAGAAGATTCTTTCAAATCTTTTTCATTTAGATCATGAAGCTTTGGGTTTTCATTCCAATCGTAAGTTTTATAGTGCTGCGCAAAACAATTCGTTGAGGCAATAAGTAGGATAAATACTAATCTTTTAATCATAGGTTCTGTTCTATTATAATATTTTTTTTATAAGCTTTAATTATACTTTTAATGAAATTATTCCAAGTTTCAAATTCTTCTTTTTTTACACTTAAGGTATTTATGTAAACGGTTTTGTTTTGTACAATTGTATTGTCTTTTTGAGTGTAAGTTATGTTGTAACCAAATGCTGGATTATCGAATGATAAATCTTTTGGAATATAGCTTACTTTATAACCATTTGGAATAGTAAAAGTAGTCTTATAGCTTTTCTTGAAGGTATTGTCAATTTTTTTACTATACTTTCTATCCTCAATATCAATCTTACTTTTTGCCAAAACACGATCTATATTTAAATTGAGATAAGTTTTGTTACCAACCTTTTTTGCATAATTTTCAATGGAGAGGTCATAACCAATAACTAATGGAGTATTTTTATTATCGAAATTCTCTTTAGTAATATTCGTGTACTTTGTTTTGTTATTGCCTAAGGCTAAAGTGGTGTTTAAAAATTCTTCTTCGGTTTTGTCGTCTTTCTTATAAGTGTAATCTGTAATAAAATCAACTTTTTCGTAACCTGTAAAAGTTCTTTTTTCTGAAACTTTAACTATACCATTTTCAAGCGAAATATCGCTTATAACCAGAGATTTGCTCTTATTAAGGGTTTGTATAGGAACTTTAATAACTTTAAAAGTATCTGCATTAATGCCCAAAAGAGCTTCTTTTGTTTGCGTGAAAGCACTTGGCATACCAAACGGCACATAACTATCGGTGGCGTCTAAAAAGATAGTATCGTTTTCTATAATAGCAGTATTAATCATGTGGTTATCAACCATTGGAGTAGGGACTTCAAAATAGGAATAAGGCCTGTTTCTCGTACCTATCCAGGTTCTATAAGATTCTATATCTACATGATTAAGCATTTCGTAAAGTAGATTTGCCATATCCTTACAATCACCATAACGTTTATCGCATACACTTGCTGCTCCTCTTGGAATAAAACCACCTAATCCGTCTTCAAATGCGACATATGTTATATTGTCTTGAACCCAATTAAATATAGCTTCAGCTTTATCTCGTTTGTTTGGAATATTTTTTGTTATTTCATCAGTAATTTTATAAACTTTATCTAAGGATTTTACATCAATTTGTTTTATCAATGACACATACCATTTGTATAAATCGTTTACATCGTTTAAAACATTATGTGTTTTACCTTTTTGCTCATAACTCTTTATATAAATAATAATATGTGGTAGATAGTAGAGTGCAGATTCACTTTTATCTTCACCTTGAAACCCCTCAATATTTTTAACTGTCCATGTATATATTTTGCTATTTTTTGAGGCTTCCTTATTAAATTCAATAGGTATATTTCCAGTATTAAATTCTATATAACCAATATTAACATTTTCAGGAAACTCTATTGATAGTTGTGCGCTTTTTGTTGGAACATAAGTTCCAAAACGAAAAATCCCTAAAAAACGAGGATCTTTAATGACTTCTTTATAATTTAAATTTGTAACAGCTCCTTTAGTAACTGCTGGAAATGTAAAGTCTTTAGATTCTTGGTCACTATAAAAAATACCATTGTCAAATTCTCTTTTGGTTTCTATATAATCAACCTTTATTGTTTTGTTAGAACTAGGTAAAAAAGTATATGCGTTAATGTCTTCAACGGAAGTAAAACTATCAAAACCAAGAGATTCGTTAGCAAAATACAGTTTTTTAGCAGTTAAGTATTCAGCTTGTTCGGTAACTTGTTTAGAGATATCAAAAGAGCTTTTTGATAATTCTATCTTAATATGTTCATGCCTTTTTAAATAAATATAGTCCTCTTTAGAAAAATCTTGTGCGAAAACTATAATAGGTAAAAACAGAATTATGAAGGTGTTTCGCATATTTTTTTAGTTAATTGTCAAATATATTTTTTTAAAATTACTTAATAACTTTCAGCCATTAAAAATAGTATAAATTTAACTTATCTAATATCATACCAAAAATGGTTCCAAGTTTTACCAAAGTGCATAACAAATTTAAGTTAAATGGATACGGTTTTAATCACAGCCAGTTAAAAGATGTAGCCTATAGTTTTGTTAAAGAAGGGAGACTTTTTGAAAAAGATACTGGAACTTTTTTGTTAGATTGGTTAGATAAGAATGATTATTTATTAGTTAAAACATCTGGTTCTACAGGAAAACCAAAAAAGATAACTCTTAAAAAACAAGCCATGGTAAATTCTGCCATTGCCACTGGAAATTATTTTAATTTAGAACCTGGCAATACAGTTTTACATTGCTTGTCAACAAAGTTTATTGCAGGTAAAATGATGTTAGTACGAGCGATTATTTTAGGTTTAGAAATTGATTTAGTTGAGCCTTCTTTAAATCCATTACAAAGCGTTTTCAAAGATTATGATTTTTGTGCTATGGTGCCTATGCAGCTTCAAAATTCATTAACCGAATTGCATAAAATTAAAGCATTAATTGTTGGAGGAGCATCTGTTTCAAATTCCCTGCAAGAAAAAGTTAAGAATGTATCTACAAAAGTGTATGCAACTTACGGAATGACAGAAACTATCACTCATATTGCTGTAAAGCAAATTATTGAATCTTATTATCAAGTGTTTCCAAACATTACAATTTCTCAAGACGAAAGAGACTGCCTTGTTATTGATGCACCAAATTTGAATAAAGAAACGATTGTTACTAATGATATAGTTAAACTACATTCTAAAACAGCATTTGAAATTTTAGGACGCTATGATAATATGATTAATTCTGGCGGGATAAAGTTGTTTCCTGAACAAATAGAAGCAAAACTACAAAGTAAAATAAAACAGCGTTTTTTTATTACTTCAGAAAAAGACGAAACTTTATGCGATAAATTAATTTTAATACTTGAAGGGGAATCCAATCATTTAGAAACTGCAGTTTTTAAAGATTTAGATACCTACGAAACGCCTAAACAAATTTATGCTGTTGCCCATTTTAAAGAAACTTCCATAGGAAAAATTCAACGTGCTGAAACTTTAAAATTATTAAAGTAAGTACTTTACTCATTCAAAGCACCTCTTCACTCATTATTGGTTTTATAGGTTAAAGATTGTACATAGTTTTATGTCAAACTTTAAATCCAAACAAGATGAAACATCCATATAATAAATTTGATTCACAAACGAATTACTTTTTGGATGTTCCATGTGACCTTTTACAAACCATAAATATTTACACATGAAATCACTAATCACATTAATATTTGTAGCGTTTACAATAGCGCCAAGTATTGCACAGGTAAAAAACATTGAAACCTATTCTGTTTCTATAGAGAATTTAATCCCTTTTATAGTAGATAACTATGCTTTGAATCATGATGATGATTCTGTTATTAAAAACCTTACGTTTTTAATTCAAGTGTCAGATACAGATCTCGATGTGGAAAGTGAAATAATTTTAAAACAAGCGTTTAAATTACTTTCTAGAAGACTAACTGAAAATGATAATATTTCTATTGTTACTTATTCAGGATTTAATGGAATTGCTTTAAAACAAACCTCACCTAAAGATTTAAAAAAGATACTTTTTACTATAAATGATTTTAAATCTAACGTAAAAGAATTTCATAAAGATGGTATAGAACTCTCTTATAGCTATACCAATGAGAATTTTATAGAGGAAGCTATAAATTCTGTAATTATGATTAGAAATCCAAACGCTTCTTTAGGTATTGTCACATATAATAATTCGTCTTTAACCGAACCTCCAAAAAAGAAAAACAATGCTGTATTGATTACAGCTATGAGCTTACTGCCAGAATTATTAGCAATAATTAAAAATTAACACTTAAATATAAAAATCATGAAAAACACATTACTATTAGCATTTGCATTGATAGTTTCAATGCAAGTATGCTCGCAAGAAAGAAAAATAACTGGAGTTGTTTCAGATAATTTGGGATATCCTCTTCCAGGAGTTAACATTATTATTAAAGGAACAACCAATGGGACTCAAACTGACTTTGATGGTAAATATTGGACTTTAGTTCAAGTAGGAGATATTTTAATATATAACTATGTAGGTTTTGTTACAAAGGAACTAACAGTTGGATATTCAAGTATTATTAATGTTATAATGGAAGAAGACATAGCAATGTTGGATGAAATTATAGTTACTGCACAAGGTATTAAGATGGAAAGGCGGTCTCTAGGTTATGCCTTGAATACACCTAGTGCAGCACAAATTAAACGTCAAAAACAAAAAACATATCATAATAGTATAGCATTACAACTTCAAGGTAAAGCAACAGGAATTAAAATCACATCACAAAGTGGTGCAGCAGGTACTTCAAATAATATTGTTATTAGAGGTGCAGTATCAATTAATGTTAATAAGCAACCTTTATATATTGTTGATGGAGTTCCTATTCAAGGGCAATACAATTCTATAATTCAAGGTATTAATTCTAAAGATATTGATAAGGTTAATGTTTATAAAGGAGGCAAGGCAAAAGCACTTTTTGGAAATTCAGCAAAAAACGGATGTATAGTTATTACAACAAAACAAGGAAATTATAGATTAGAAAATGATGATTCTTATGCACAAATCCATGAGAATAACTTTGAACAAGTACAGTTATCACCTCTTTCGACATTTTCAATAGATGTTGATAATGCATCTTATAGCAATGTAAGAAGAATGATTAACAATGGTCAAAAAATTCCATTTGATGCAGTAAAAATTGAAGAAATGATTAATTATTTTGATTATAATTACCCTCAACCAAAAGATGAACATCCTTTTTCGATTAATACTGAAGTAGCACAAACACCATGGCATAAAGACACCAAATTGGTTAAAATTGGTTTACAGGGGAAAACATATGAAAATGAAGAATTGCCTGCCTCAAACTTAACATTTTTAATAGATGTTTCTGGTTCTATGAATAATCAAAACAAATTACCGCTATTAAAATCAGCTTTTAAACTTTTAGTTAAACAACTTCGAGAGAAAGATAAAGTTTCGATTGTAGTTTATGCTGGAGCTGCTGGTGTTGTTTTAAAACCAACATCTGGAGATCAAAAAGAAAGAATTTTAAATGCTTTGGATAATTTACAAGCAGGAGGCTCAACAGCAGGAGGAGCTGGAATTAAATTGGCTTACAAACTAGCAGAAAAGAACTTTATTAAACTTGGAAATAATAGAGTAATCTTGGCAACTGATGGTGATTTTAATGTAGGAGCATCGAGTAATAAAGCAATGGAAAAATTAATTGAAGAAAAACGAAAGTCAGGAGTATTCTTGTCAGTTTTAGGTTTCGGTTATGGAAACTATAAAGATTCGAAACTTGAAATTTTAGCAGATAAAGGAAACGGAAACCATGCATATATCGATAATATGCAGGAAGCCCAAAAAGTATTTGGAAAAGAATTTGGAGGAACTCTTTACACTATAGCAAAAGATGTTAAAATTCAAGTAGAATTCAATCCAAAAAAAGTTCAAGCATATCGTTTAATAGGATATGAAAATCGACTTTTAGCTGATGAAGATTTTATAGACGATACAAAGGATGCTGGAGAATTAGGAAGTGGACACACAGTAACTGCATTGTATGAGATTATTCCAGTTGGTGTAAAAAGTGAATACCTAAAAGATATTCACGATTTAAAGTATACTAAAATCGAAGTTAATACAGATTATTCAGACGAATTATTTACAGTAAAATTCAGATATAAAAATCCTGATGGTGATAAAAGTATTGAGATAGTTCATATTCAAAAAGATGAAATGTCTGATTTTTCCGAAGATTTAAAATTCTCATCAGCAGTAGCCCTTTTCGGAATGCAATTAAGACACTCAAAGTATTTTAATAATTCAACTATAGATAATGTTGTAGAATTAGCAGAAGGTGGAAGAGGAAATGATAAAGATGGTTATAGAGCTGAATTTATTAGATTAGTTAAAGCATACAAATAACCAAGTCAAATAGTTTGTTGGTTGTAACTTTTTTCATAAGCAGACTTGGTTTAAAGAGGAGCATTAATATAATGTTCCTCTTTTTGTATAAAATAAAATTTCATATTTTTATAAATCAAACCAACAACAATGAAAAAAATATTATTCCTTCTACTATTGCTATCGTTTCAAATACAAGCTCAACAAATATTATCAGAAAAAGAAAGAGCAGTGGTAGTAGATGTCATTTTAGCTGACAGGTTAAATAACTTGTTACCTGAATTAATGGATCGTTCTGATATTGATATGTGGATTTTAATTTCCAGAGAATACAACGAAGATCCAGTTTTAAAAACGATGCTACCTTCTACATGGTTAAATGCGAGAAGAAGAACAATAATTCTTTTTTATAGAGATAAAGAAAATAACTCAATAGATAAACTTGCAGTTGCCAGATATAATTTTGGAGACAATATATTTTCAGCTTGGGATAAAGACAAAGAACCAAACCAATGGAAAAGATTAATACAGCTTATTGAAGAACGAAATCCAAAAACGATTGGGCTTAATTTTTCAACACATTTTAATATTTCAGATGGACTAGATAAAACCGATTACGATGAGTTTATGCACCACTTACCTGAAAAATATGAAAATAAGGTTGTTTCTGCCGAAAAACTTGCAACAGCTTGGATTGAAACAAGAACAGCTCGTGAAATGATAATTTATAATCAACTCGTAGATATAACCCACGATGTTATATCCGAAGCTTTTTCAGAAAAGGTAATTACTCCAGGAATTACTTCAACCACAGATGTTGAATGGTGGTTGCGACAAAAAGTTACAGACCTTGGATTAAAAACATGGTTTCATCCATCGGTAGATATACAGAGAAGTAATGAAGTGCTGGGTAATCATTTATATTCGTTTTCAGACAGACCAGAGGATATGATAATTTTACCGGGAGACTTGCTGCATTGCGATTTTGGAATCACTTATCTACGTTTAAATACTGATTGTCAAGAACTTGCTTACGTGTTAAAACCAAATGAAACAAGTGCACCTTTGTTTTTACAAAATGCATTAGCCGATGGAAATAAAGTACAAGATATTTTTACTTCTAATTTTGAAACAGGTAAAACAGGTAATCAAATTTTATTAAAGTCACTTGGCGAAGCGAAAGCGCAAGGATTAAAGCCTTCTATTTATACACATCCGCTAGGTAGTTATGGACATTCATCAGGACCAACTATTGGAATGTGGGATGCTCAAGGCGGGATTGCAGGTGCTGGAGATTATCCACTTTATCCAAATACAGTTTATGCTATTGAATTAAATACAACGGTAAATATTCCTGAGTGGCAACGAGATATTAGAATAATGTTAGAAGAAGCTGGTTTCTATGGAGAAAATGGATTCAGATATGTAAATGGCAGACAAACTAAATTATACTTAATACCTCGACTTAAAGGCCATCAAGGAAATTAAAATGACACTATTTGTTCTCTAAAAACGGATTTATTTTATTGTTGCATTTTTAGGTAATAGTCAACTGAATGTTTTCCTGAACCATATAATGTAAAGAATATACATAAAATTAAAGCAGCAGAGGACAAAATTAAATTGGTTGTATTCATCTCACCAGCAAAATTTATTATTACCGCACCTAAAAGAAGTGGTAATTGAGCTAAAGTTGCCCAACGGGTTAATAAGCCAAAAATAATTAGCAAACCACCAATTATATGAGCAGGAGTTACATAGTGAATAGCTATCATACTTCCAGCAATATTTTGTATTGGTTTTATGAGGTCAATTAAAATTTGTGTATTACCCATAAAAGAAAACCCTTTAATTAATAAAAAGACTCCAAATGCTATACGGAGTAAGTCAAGAGGATAATATGTATGTCTGTTTGCCCATTTGTTTAGTTTTTTGATGACTCCCATGATTTAAAGATTAAAATTGGTTATTAAAATACTTAAATTTAACGAGATATGAAAATTTCATTTTTAAAAGACAATGAAATTCTAACTCTTTTTTATTAAATTGCGACACAAAAATTTTGATAATGAAAAGAACATATTTCGTTTTTATAGGAATATTATTATGTTGTATATTTCAGACAATAAATGCACAACAGGTAGATCGCATACAACGAGGTCAAAGGGGTTATACGCCACCACCAAAGGTAAGTTATGGAGCATATATTGAGTTAAAAGATCCTTATGAAGAAACTAATATTATACTACCAAAATGTATTGAAGCATTTAATTTGGACGATTTCGAAAAGGAAATTTTAAAGAATATTCTTATAAAGAAGTTTGAAAGTCAAAATGCCATACTAAACGATAAAAAAAATAGTAGAGAAGATCGACAAAAAAAGATTCTTGAATTAGATAAAGGTTTTTATAAGGAACTTTCTTCAATTCTTTCTGCAGAAGAAATAGAAAAATACAAAATCATGGATTTTGAAGAATCTAAGGAAGAAAAGAAAAAAAAGAAAAAGAATCGGCGTAAAAATAGAAAGACTTAATAAAAAGAGGCGCATTTAATAAGCCTCTTTTTTTTTGGTCTATATTTTGGTTAATAATTAATAGAATGTTAAATAATTTAACACCAGTTTTTTTTTTTGTAATTTTAAAACAAAAGAAAAATTGATATGAAAAATATTATTATTTTATTAGTATTCTGTTTAGGAATTCAAAATATAAATGCACAAAAGCAGATTGCAATTTATTGGGACGCTTCATATTCCATGAAGGATAGAAACCTTGATCGAGAATTGCAATACCTTAATAACTATTTTAAGAAACACCAGGCGGCAAATGTTACTTTAGTTATGTTCAGTAACGATATTATTCTTAAAGAAACTTATGCTATAAAGGCAGGAAATTGGACGAATTTAAAGCAGGAATTACAAAATACTATTTACGACGGAGCTACATCATTTTCCAACTTATTTAAGGGTAATTTTGATGAGTCTTTTTTATTCTCAGATGGAATTGAAAATCTTGATAAATTTAAACCACCAACGGATAAGCCTCTTCATATTATTTCTACTTTAACTAGCACAAATACTATTAATTTAAAATTAGCAGCCGATTTATCTTCTGGTTCATATGTATATTTAAATAGTGACCCTGAAAATGCTAATAAAATAGAAAAAGTAGAACAGCTTTTTTCTAACGAATCCGAAGGATTTGTTACTGGAATCATTTCTGGAATAGAAGGATCCTTAAATAACGTAAGTGTAATAAATAAAGCATCAAATCAAGGTATCGCATCTGGAACAAGCGGAACTTATAAAATTAAGGCTAAAGAAGGAGATATATTAGTATTTACCTATTTAGGAAAGAAAACTGTAAATATTAGAGTATCAAAAGCAGATATTATTAATATTACAATGGGAGATATAAAAGAAAATCTAGATGAAGTGCTTATTACTTCTGAAGTAGAAAAGGAAGAACTAGTAAATACTGGGAATAGATTGGTTGATAAAAAAAGTTTAGGTTATGCTATAGAATCTATTGGTGAAGAAGAAATTTCAGAATTAGATACTGATGTTAAGCAAGCAGTTAAAGGACAGTTTGCAGGACTTGAAATACAAAATAACACTGCTCAGACTCGTGTTGATTTAAGTCAGTTTCTTGGGAGAGGTAAAAACATGACCATTCTTGGGAATCAATATGGTTTAGTGGTACTGGATGGTGCTCCTCTAGCGCAATCAGACTCTAGTGGTTCTACTGACTTTGTGAGTGACACTTTTTTTATTAATCCAGATATGATTGTTGATATTACTTACTTAAAAGGACTTGCAGCGACTAATAAATATGGGACTAAAGGCAAAAATGGTGTTTTACTAATAACCACAAAAAATGCCGTTGTAGATAAAGTAAATACAAAAAAGAAAATTAAATTAGGAACAACATTAACTTATGGAGGTAATGCAGAGCTAATTAACGAATTGCCTGATGTATCTTATATAAAAGTGTTGAAAACTTCTAAAACTATAGAAGAAGCTTTTCAAAATTATTTATTGCAAAGAGAAAAGCATGGAAATAAACCAGAATTCTACCTTGACACTTATGAATATTTTAAAGGATGGAATAACAAATTATTATCAAAACGAGTTTTATCAAATGTTTATGAAATAGCTTTTGATGATGTTAATGCTCTAAGGGCACTTTCTTATAAACAGCAAGCTAACAGAAATTATAAAGATGCAGTTGTAACACTTAAGAGAGTACTAAAATTAGAACCAAAACAATCGCAGTCTTATAGAGATTTGGCATTAGCAAATAATTATTCAGGAGACTATAACAAATCATTAAAAATATATGATAATATTGATAAAAATCGAGGTGTAGGAAATATAGTTTTGTCAGGAATGAATAAAACAATTACAAATGAGACTAAAAACTTAATTGCACTTCATGGTAACCAATTGAATACTCAGGGAATTAATCAAAAATTCTTAAGGCCTTTAAAATATAAATCTAGAGTAATTTTTGAATGGAATAATTTAAATGCCGAGTTTGATTTAAATATTATTAATCCACAAAAGCGTTTTTTTACTTGGTCTCATACAATTGCTGAAAACTCACAAAGAATCTTACAAGAAAAGGAATTAGGTTATGGTCTTGAGGAATTCTATCTTACCTCATCTGATTTAGGAGAATGGACATTCAATATAAATTATTTCGGAAATAATTCAAAATTAGATGTACCTACTTTTGTGAAAATCACTACTTATAAAAACTTTGGCTCTGCAAACGAAATTAAGGACATTAAAGTCGTTAGGTTGCACAAAAAAGATATAGAACAAACCGTTGCGAAATTGAATGTAAATTAGGATTGTATCTCTCTTTTTTATGCAATAATTGTTCTTTTAGAAATTTTATAGAATATTATTGATGTTATTAACCCAATGAGTGTAAAACCAGCTAATACCAAAAACACATGTTGATGACCCAACTCTCCAGGAGAATTATCTAATAATATACCTATCATTGGTCCAGAAAAAATTTCTGGCGTATAACCAACAAGTGAAATAAACCCAACTGCTGTCCCTGTTAATGCTAAAGGTATTTTCCCTTCTTCCATCGTCGCAAAGTATAATACTCTTACCGAATAGACACCTAAAGCCATTAAACCAATAGATAAGCCAAAAAGCAATGTGGTTTGGTCACCTATTATTCCAGAAGCAAAAATTAAACTGGTAATTAATGTTAAAAGGAATCCAATAATAATCCACAAGGACGCTTTTGTTTTATCTGCTAATAATCCAATAACCACTCCAATAACTGGACGCATATATAATAAATAAGTTCCAACTTTTGCAGATTCAATTTTATTATAATTCATTACATTTTCTGCATAAAGACTGAATACATCTGTCATTTTATATCCATAATAAGCACATAAAATGATAATCATTAGTAGCCATACGGCTTTAAACTTCATTACAACCCTAAAGTTTTCCAATGTAATTTTATTAGCTTTTTCTGTTTTTGTGTCTTCAGTATCATTAAATTTTAAAAGGAAAAAAACTAGAACTGCAATTGCAATAACAGCAAAGGACGTGTAGATTATAACTTGTTTGAAAGCTTCACGACGCTCTGCAATAGAAGTAAGTTCAATATCTTTTGTAATGAATAAAGAAAAAATGAGTACACCAACTGATCCAAAAATTGCGGCAACAAGTCCACGACCACCATCTAAAAATCCAAAAGCAATACCTTGTTTAGATTTACCTCCCCAAATTCTGGTCGCTTTTATCATAGCTGCCCAAAACAGAAAAATAGTGGTAAATCCCCAATAACCATAGATAAGATGAAGATTTTCTAGTGTTGGATACGTTGCTAAATAAAAACCGCCAAGCGCTGTAAGTAACAAGGCTACAGACATTAAATATCTTGGGTTGAATCTATCTGCTAAAGGGCCTCCAAATAGATAAGAGAACAATGCAACAAGTCCGTATACAGAGAAACAACTTCCTATTTGTGTATTGTTTATCTCAAAAGCTTCTAAAAATGTAGATCTAAAAATACGTTGTAAAACAAATGGCAAAATAAAAATAGCCTCTCCAGCTAGAATAAGGAGAACAATAACGTAAATAGGTTGCTTTGTCTTAAACGAATGCATTACTAAACTTGAATTACGCCTAAATTAAACGATTTTTCAATAGGAGCGTGGTCAGCAGCTTCAATTCCCATACCAATCCATTTTCGTGTATCAAGTGGGTCAATAATTGCATCTGTCCATAGGCGTGCAGCAGCATAATAAGGAGAGGTTTGAGTATCATACCTCGATTTTATCTTGTTATAAAGCGCTTCTTCTTTTTCTTTTGTAAATTTTTCACCTTTCTTTCCCAGTGATGCTTTTTCAATTTGTAACAAAACTTTAGCAGCTGTACTTCCACCCATTACCGCAAGTTCAGCACTTGGCCACGCAACAATAAGTCTTGGATCGTAGGCTTTGCCACACATTGCATAATTACCAGCTCCGTAACTATTACCAATTATAATAGTGAATTTTGGCACAACAGAATTACTTATTGCACTTACCATTTTAGCACCATCTTTTATAATACCTCCATGTTCACTTTTGCTACCTACCATAAAGCCTGTAACATCTTGTAAAAACACTAATGGAATTTTTTTCTGGTTGCAATTAGCAATAAAACGAGTGGCTTTATCGGCACTATCAGAATAAATGACACCTCCAAACCGCATTTCACCCTTTTTAGTTTTCACAACTTTACGTTGGTTGGCTACAATACCAACTGCCCAACCATCAATTCTGGCATAACCGGTTATTAACGTTTTACCAAAACCTGCTTTGTATTCTTCAAATTCTGAATCATCAACCAGACGATTTATGATTTCCATCATATTGTATTGCTCGGCTCTGGATTTTGGTAGAATACCGTAAATGCCTTCTGGATTTTCTTTAGGTTTTAAACTTTTAATTCTATTAAAACCAGCGTTATCAAAATCACCAATTTTATCAACTATATTTTTTATAGTATCTAATGCATCAGCATCATCCTTAGCTTTGTAATCAGTAACACCAGAGATTTCACTATGAGTAGTTGCTCCTCCAAGTGTTTCATTGTCTATACTTTCTCCAATTGCAGCTTTAACTAAATAACTGCCTGCTAGGAATATACTTCCTGTTTTGTCTACAATAATAGCCTCGTCACTCATTATGGGAAGATAAGCTCCACCTGCAACACAACTTCCCATAATGGCAGATATTTGTGTAATTCCCATACTGCTCATTACAGCATTGTTTCTAAAAATTCGACCGAAATGTTCCTTGTCAGGAAAAATCTCATCTTGCATTGGTAAATAAACACCAGCACTGTCCACCAAATAAATAATTGGTAAACGATTTTCTATAGCAATTTCTTGAGCGCGTAGATTCTTTTTTGCGGTAATTGGAAACCAAGCTCCGGCCTTTACAGTAGCATCATTAGCGACAACAACACATTGCTTTCCTTTTATATAACCTATCTTAACAACAACGCCTCCTGATGGACATCCGCCATGTTCTTTATACATGTCCTTACCTGCAAATGCTCCTATTTCTATACAATTAGAACCTTTGTCCAATAGGTAATCAATGCGTTCTCGAGCTGTCATTTTGCCTTTTGAATGATGCTTTTCTATTCTTGTTTTACCACCACCAAGTTTTACTTTGGCTAAGTGCTTTGTTAATTCAGAAACTAAAAGTTTATTATAATCTTCTTTTTTATTGAAGTCGATATCCATTTATGAATTGTTTACTGCTAAAATACAAAAGAACTTTTTCTCACGAAAGTGTGAATCTTTTAAATGAATTTAATATAATTTATATTACACGGAAGTATATTCCTTGGAAAATAAAAATTTATTTTGTACATTTGTCAAAAATTAAATAATTACAGATGAAAAATATAATAGCCTTTGCCGGAAGTAACAGTAAAAAATCAATTAATAAACAATTAGCAAATTATGTTGCGAATCAAATTAATGATGTTGAAATCAAAGTTTTAGATTTAAATGATTTCGAATTACCATTATATGGCATCGACTATGAGATTGATCGTGGCATTCCGGATAATGCACAAAAGTTTTTAGATGAGATAAAAACAGCAGATGGCGTTGTATTATCTCTTGCAGAGCATAATGGAGCTTATGCAACAGTTTTTAAAAATCTTTTTGATTGGATGTCGAGAATAGATGGAAAGCTTTGGAGCAATAAACCTATGCTGTTAATGTCAACCTCACCAGGAGGTAGAGGAGGAGCTTCCGTTTTACAACTAGCAAAAAACACTTTTTCTCATCTGGGCGGAAATATTATTGCAGATTTTTCATTACCTTCATTTGCACAAAACTTTTCAGAAGATGGTATTGTTGATGCTAAATTAAAACATGAATTAGCAGAAGCTACTTCTAAGTTTGAAAATGCTATTTATTAATTTAAAATTTATATTATGAGTTCAGATAGAGAAATAGTTAAGGAATATACAAACGGAGAGTTAACTATTATTTGGAAACCAAAGACTTGTATTCATGCCAAAGAATGTGTAAAGCGTCTTCCGAAAGTTTATAATCAATATGAAAGACCTTGGATTAAAGCAGAAAATGCTTCAATTGAAGAGCTAAAAGAACAAATAAAAGCTTGCCCATCTGGAGCTTTATCATATAAAATGAGTAATGAGGAAGATAAAGAAGAAGTTCACCTAGAAACTAAAATTGAAGTTCTTGAAAACGGGCCATTATTGGTTTATGGAACCTTACATATTACAAATTCCAATGGTGATAAGGAAATAAAGAATAAAACAACAGCATTTTGCAGATGTGGAGCGTCACAAAACAAACCATACTGCGATGGAGCTCATAGAGAAGCTGAATTTAAAGGATAATTAATGGGAGATATTTCGGAGGATATTAATTCAAAGTTTCCAAATAATAAAGTGAAGGCGTTATTAAATATTATTTATACGGCAAATTGGATTAATAGTCATCAAAATGCGTTCTTCAAAACTTATAGTATTTCTCCACAGCAATATAATATATTGAGAATATTAAAAGGAGCTGCAGAACCATTAAAAGTACAAACTATTAAAGATAGAATGATAGAGCGTTCTCCAAATGCAACACGTTTAATGGACAAACTTTGTGCAAAACAATTAATAGAACGTATTGCTTGTCCTGATGATCGAAGAGTTGTACATATTGAAATAACAAAAAAAGGCTTATCCCTTTTAGATAAAATATCAAAACAGATGAATTTAGATTTTTTAAAGAATCTAAACGAAAAAGAAGCAGGTCAGTTAAGTGATTTGCTTGATAAAATCAGATAAAAAAAATTTAACAAAATAGTTTCCATGGAAACTATATAAAGAAAGGAAATTTAAAATGAAATTAAATACAATAAAAAAAATAGGAAGAAGCGATTTTACTAATATGGGACCAATAGAATTGTGTCAACCCATACCAACGCAGCAAATAGAAATGATAGACCCATTTGTGTTATTACATCATTATGGTCCATATGAAATTAATGAAGATAGTAATCCGTTCGATCTTGGACCACATCCACATCGTGGGTTTGAACCGGTAACATTTTTAATACAAGGAGAACAATTACATAGAGATTCTCTTGGCCATGAAAGTATTGTAAAAGCGGGAGACGTACAATGGACAACTGCTGGATTAGGTATTATTCATGCCGAAGGACCGACAAAAGAATTTGTGCAGCGTGGAGGAACGCTGGAAGGTATTCAGTTATGGTTAAATCTCCCTGCTGAAAAGAAAATGATTCCTGCTAATTATCAGCATGTAAAAAATGAAGACTTTCCAGTGATTACTTCTGAAGATGACAAAGTTAAAATTCAAATTATTGCTGGAGATTTAGAAAATAAATCAGGAAAGATTATAACACAAACTCCAGTTAGTGCATTTAAGATAGATGTTGAAAAAGATGGATATTATGAGTTAGAAATTCCAAAAGAGGAACAATCACTATTATATCTATTACATGGAAATGTGGTTATTAATGATATGACTTCTCTAGTTGAGGACAAAAATCAGCTTATTGAATTTCATCAAGATGGTGAAGGGTTTTCAATAAAAGGAAACGAAAAGAGTAAGTTGTTATTTTTATCTGGTGCACCATTAAAAGAGCATGTTACAAGTTGGGGACCTTATGTTATGAATACACAAACCGAAATTATGGAGGCAATGCGAGATTACCAAAATGGTAAAATGGGATTTCTTCCAGTGAGTTAAAAAGAACATCCGAAAGGATGTTTTTTTATATAAAAAGGCGATATTTGTGTTTCGACTAATAATCAAACGGAATTAATTATGGCGATGAATAAAAATACAGTTTTAGCGTGGGCTACTACAATTATGATTATAGTAGGATTAGGATTAATAGCTCTTGGAGCCTTTAGATATGACGAAATTGCTGGATGGGGTTTTGCCGCAGTTGGTATTGGTTTTTTTGCAATTGCTTGGGTGTTTAATGCTTTAAAAGGACGTGTTTAAATGAGCGACGATAAAAAAGTAATCTTCTCAATGGCAGGAGTTAGTAAGACCTATCAAGGTGTTAATATTCCAGTTTTAAAGAAAATATATTTAAGTTTTTTTTATGGTGCTAAAATCGGGATTTTAGGGCTTAACGGTTCAGGGAAATCGACGTTGTTGAGGATTATTGCTGGTGTTGAAAAAAATTACCAAGGTGATGTCACATTTTTGCAAGACTATTCTGTTGGGTATTTAGAGCAAGAACCACAACTGGATGAAAATAAAACAGTCATTGAGATCGTAAAGAAAGGAGTAGCAGAAACAGTTGCTATACTAGATGAATACAACAAAATAAACGATATGTTTGGATTGGAAGAAGTATATTCCAATCCTGAAAAGATGGAAAAGTTAATGGTACAGCAAGCCGAGCTTCAAGATAAAATTGATGCATCTAATGCTTGGGAACTTGATACCAAACTTGAAATTGCTATGGATGCCTTACGAACTCCTGATGCTGATAAAAAAATAGGCATATTGTCTGGTGGTGAGAGACGTCGTGTAGCCTTGTGTCGTTTGCTATTACAAGAACCAGATGTGTTATTATTAGACGAACCTACAAACCATTTAGATGCAGAATCTGTACATTGGTTAGAACATCATTTAGCGCAATATAAAGGAACTGTAATTGCGGTTACTCACGATAGATATTTTTTAGATAATGTAGCCGGTTGGATTCTAGAGTTGGATAGAGGAGAAGGGATTCCTTGGAAAGGGAATTATTCGTCGTGGTTAGATCAAAAGTCTAAACGTTTAGCACAGGAAAGTAAAACAGCGTCGAAACGTCAAAAAACCTTAGAGCGTGAGTTAGAATGGGTACGTCAAGGTGCTAAAGGGCGTCAAACAAAACAAAAAGCACGTTTAAAGAATTACGATAAGTTAATGAGTCAGGACCAAAAGCAGTTGGATGAAAAGCTAGAAATCTATATTCCAAATGGCCCACGTCTTGGCACTAATGTTATTGAATCTAATGGAGTTAGTAAAGCTTATGATGATAAATTATTATACGAAGATTTAAACTTTAATTTACCGCAGGCAGGAATAGTTGGTATCATTGGGCCTAATGGCGCAGGAAAGACGACTATTTTTAGAATGATAATGGGTGAGGAAACTTCGGATAAAGGCGAATTTAAAGTTGGTGATACAGCTAAAATCGCTTATGTAGATCAGGCACACTCAAATATAGATTCCGATAAAACTATTTGGCAAAATTTTAGTGATGAGCAAGACCTCATTACGATGGGTGGACGACAAGTAAATTCGCGCGCGTATTTGAGTCGTTTTAATTTTAGTGGAAGCGAACAAAATAAAAAGGTTAAACAGCTATCAGGAGGTGAGCGTAATCGTTTACATTTGGCAATGACCTTAAAAGAGGAAGGCAATGTATTACTTTTAGATGAGCCAACTAACGATTTAGATGTTAACACATTACGAGCTTTGGAAGAAGGTTTAGAAAATTTTGCTGGTTGTGCAGTTGTAATCTCTCACGACAGATGGTTTTTAGATAGAATATGTACTCATATATTGGCTTTCGAAGGCAATTCCCAAGTGTATTTCTTTGAAGGTGGTTTCTCCGATTATGAAGAAAATAAAAAGAAGCGATTAGGTGGAGATTTAATCCCTAAACGTATAAAATATAAAAAGTTAATTAGATAAATTCTATTCTAATAATTATCGTATAAATGACCTTCGGTAAAGTCTTTATAAACTTTGTTATCTTCTTTCGATTGTAAATTAGTAGACTTACTTAATCGTTCATTTTCAGCTTTCAATTTAAAAGATTTTCTAACTCCAAGTAGCAATAATACAAGAAATATAAATCCTGTTATTATCAATATTGCCACAATATTAATTTGTTCAATTAAAGAAAATGTACGTATAGTTGTTTGTAATAAAGTATAAAACATAATAGGCTATGATTTGGGGTTTATAGCTTGACAAAGATATAACTTATTCTTAATATAATCAACAAAAAGGATATTATTTATTTGAAAATCAGCTTAATAGAATATTTTAAAATCCACTAATATAAATGTTGCTTGATGATTTATATTTACGACATTAATTAGTGAATTAATATTTATAATTTAAAATCTTTAGTTAATTTTAGAAGCTAAAATTAACATCACTTTTTGAAAGACACATTTAAGCATAAAGGACTACGACAACTACTGGTTAATGTAATTAAAGCCAAAGGAATAACAGATAAAGACGTATTAAAAGCTATTGGTAAAGTGCCAAGACATTTGTTTATGGATTCCGGGTTTTTAGATCATGCTTATCAAGATAAACCATTTCCGATTGCTGCAAATCAAACCATTTCTCAACCTTACACTGTGGCATTTCAAACAGAGTTATTACAAATTAAAAAAGGGGATAGAGTTTTAGAAATTGGTACAGGAAGCGGTTATCAGGCTGCTATATTATGCGAACTTGGAGCAAAAGTATATAGTATAGAACGCCAATTAGAGCTTTTTAAAAAAACAGGTAAGTTTTTGGATAAATTAGGATACAGCGTTAAAAAACTTATTTTTGGTGATGGATATAAAGGTCTAGAGGATGAAGCCCCTTTTGATAGTATTGTTGTTACAGCTGGAGCGCCTTTTGTTCCCAAACCCTTGATGAGTCAACTAAAGATTGGAGGACGACTTGTTATTCCTGTTGGCGAAGATGTACAAACAATGACCTTGTATATTAGAAAGGATGTTAAGGAATTTGAAAAACATGAACTTGGAGAATTTCGCTTTGTACCTTTATTGGAAGATAAGAATTAATCAGATTTTTTATACCTTGTATTTTATAACAACTAACTATTATGAAAAGATTTCTTCTTGTTTTAACGCTTTTAAGTATTCCAATAACAATATATTCTCAAAACCTTGATGAGCTGTCTTTAAAATATGCAAAAGCTTCGTTTAATGAGTTATATGAGTTCTTTAGTTTACCTAATAATGCTTATAATCATGAAGACATTGAACCCAATGTAAGATGGTGTGAAAAGGCTTTTGAAAAACGTGGTTTTAAAACGCAACGTTTAGAAACCGAAACTATTCCGTTGTTGTTAGCTACACGAAATTATCCAAATGCCAATAAAACAGTTTTGGTGTATCTTCAAGTAGATGGACAACCTGTTGACACAAGTAAATGGCATCAACCAGATCCCTATATTCCAGCTTTAAAAGTAAAGAATGATAAAGACGATTGGGAAATTATTGATTGGAATAATCTTGAAGGTGATATTGATCATGACTGGCGGATTTTTTCACGCTCTGCTTCAGATGCTCGAGGTCCAGATATGATGTTTTTAAAAGCGATGGACATTATTAATGATCTTAATTTTCAACCTAACTTTAATCTGAAGGTAATTATGGATTTTGAAGAAGAGTTAGGCTCTCCAAGATTACCGAAAGCGGTTTTAGATTATAAAAAGGAATTGACATCAGATATGTTAGTGATTTTTGATGGTCCAAGGCATTTATCTAATCAACCAACACTTACTTATGGAGCTCGTGGTATTGCAACAATTTCTTTGGAAGTGTTTGGGCCTAGAACGCCTTTGCACAGTGGAAACTATGGTAATTATGCGCCTAATCCTGCAGTGAAATTATCTCAATTATTAGCAACCATGTGGCAAGAAGATGGTCGGGTAGCGATTCCTGGTTGGTATGATGGAATTACTATAACTGATGAGGTAAAAGCCATATTAAAACAAGTACCTGATGATGAACAACAAATACAAAAAGATTTCGGTATTGCTTCAACCGATAATATTGGCAATAATTTTCAGGAAGCTATTCAATATCCAGCACTTGGTATTTTAGGCTTAGAAGCCGCTTGGGTTGGAAAGGAAGCCAGAACTATTATTCCTGCAACCGCTATAGCCGAAATGAATATTCGATTGGTAAAAGAAACTAATGGAGAACATATGGTTAAATTATTGAAAGACCATATTATCAATCAAGGTTATTATTTGGTTGAAGAAAAACCAACTGAAGAAGAACGGATGACACAGGATAAGATAGTGCGTTTCAATTCTGAAATATCGTATGGTGCTTTTAGAACCGATTTTAACACCAAAATAGGAGCGTGGTTACGTAAAGGGATGCACAATGCATTTGGAGAAGACCCAATACAAATACGTACAGCTGGAGGCTCAATACCTATTTCACCTTTTGTAATAACACTTGATATTCCTGCAGTTGCTGTACCAACCGTTAATCCAGATAATAACCAACACAGCCCAAATGAAAATATTAGATTAGGTAATTATATTGATGGTATTAAAACCATTACAGCTATTTTGATGCAGAAGTTATAGGTAGTTGTTAATTTGCTCTAAGGTTTTGACTATGATTTCGTTCCGTGAAAATCCATGAAGATTTTTAGATTAAGAAACCAAGATAATAAAAGTGTGAGGAATTTCCGAGCTTGTGCTGAGCAAAGTAGAAGCAAGGAAATTCAGAAGCAATGAACTATACACGTTGTTGGCAATAGTTTTTTCTCAATTAAATTTATCAATATAGATTAATTTTCGTTTTTTAGACTCCGCTTGTATTTTTTTATGTAACGCATCTGAGGAATGTTCCGAAAGCAATATTGAATCAAAAAACAATTTGGAAATCTTTATAACTGAATAATAAATCTTTAAAGATTCTTCAAGAGTGTTGAATTGTTTTCTTGGCCATTCAAAGTTCATCTGCTGCATTAAATATGGGTCATCACAAAATTCTCCATGAGTCGCATTAGGTACTTTGATTAAATACCTGTCTGCCCATTCTAGTGATTTTATAAAATCATGAGTTACATTACCTACTTGTCTTTCATGTCCCCTATAAAATGACAAAATCGGAAAACTTGACCGTTGTTTTGTAATACCCTTTTTTGCAAGTAATTGAGCGTCATCAAACATATAAGAACCGTCTAGACCAATAACAGCCTGTACTTTATTGTCTATTTGACTTAACTATAATGCGTTAATCCCACCAGTGCTCCATCCCATAGAAGCTACTTTGTTCGAATCCACATTTGAGTAACTTATAGCATAATCTAACGCAAATTTGAGATCCATCACTTGAGTCATAACTCTTTCTTTGGTTTGATTGAAATCAAAAATTATACTGCCTTCCCCTAATTGTGGCACAGTAACCACTACATATCCATGGCTTGCAAAAAATTCGGCTAGAATTGCATTATCGGGAGATCTCGAAAACCATCCAGATGAATACACAATCAAAGGAAATTTCCTTGGGACTGGTGGCGCATTAAAATGTGCATTCGTTTCAAATTTTAATAGCTTCTCAATTACTAGCTTATCTTCATCGAACATTCCCCGATATGACCACATATCATAAACATTCATCACCTCATTTAATTTTTCGAAATAACTGTCTGGAGCCTCAGGATTAATGTAATTTTTGAATTGCATTTTTGAGCTGTTTGTCTCCATAGCTGGATACCAAATTGCTAGTCTGATTGGACGAACATTTGTTTTTGTTGTTTCGGTAGAATCAAAAGGAAATGGAATCCATTCTCTTTCTTGATCAAGTAAGTACTCGTATTTAAATCCAACTTGGTATTTACCAAGTTTTAATGTATTCTCTTGTGCATTTCCACTTTGAATATGTATCAATGCAAACAATACCACTGCAGATAAAATAAATCTATATGTCATAATATTCTTTTTATATTTAATTATTTCAAAAACACATTATATAATGTTAAGATTACTTTAATTATTGCCAACGTGCTCGTGTATGGTTTCGTTGCGTGAAAATCCGCGAGGATTTTCCGATTAAAAAACCAAGATAGTAAAAGTGCGAGGAATTTCCGAGCTTGTGCTGAGCAAAGCCGAAGCAAAGAAATTCAGAAGCAATGAACTATAAACTTTGTTAGCATTTCGTTGTTTGAGTATGATTTAATATGTTAAATATCATTGCTTTAATGATGCATATTACAAATAATTCATTATATTTATTAAGTTCTCACAAAATTTTAAATAATTATTTATTATGTACTTTAAATCGGAAAAAACTAAAATAGGTTTTAAGACTTATATAATATTGACTCTTTTGTTAGTTGTTTATCTTTTAGCTGGCGGTTATGGTTTTAAATTATTTTTGATAGAGGTTAGTCCACTTATTGTAGGAATTGGAATCCTTATTGCTACAGTATTTTTGATATATTTTCTTAAGAAGAACGCTGATTAATCTAATCTTCTAATTATAACAAGTTATTTTCTACAATGAAGGCTAACGGTTTGTGATAGCTTCGTTGCGTTCGCCCTAAGATTGCAAATATGGGCGAACCCATTGTTCACCAGCGAGGAATTCCCGAACTTGTGTTGAGCAAAGTCTAAACAAGGAAAATCAGTAACAAAAAAATATACACGTTGTTAGCGGTTGTTTTTAACTTCATCAAATAATCTTTTTACCTGTAAATCACCAAAGCCATAGATGCTTTCTCGTTTACTAAATTCTCTAAATATCGGTCCAAATTCTTCCGTTTCAAGTTCCTTCATTATTTGAATAAGTGACCGACTTAGTTTTCCTAAATTTCCTTCCGTTGGAACTCGTTCAATATGTGCTTTAACAGCAGAAAGTATAAATGGGTATCTGTTCTCCAATTCTCTTGCAGTTTTAAGCAATTTTTCTGTGTCATCATTTTGATACAATTCCCAAAGGTTAGCGAGTTTGTCAAGTTCTGTCAGTAAAATTCTGCTCTCATAAACTGAAATCAATTCTGACTTATTTAAACCGCCAAAACCATATTGATTGTGTGTTTTTGGTCTTATAAGAAAAGTTGGATTATTCTGATTAGACTTATTCAGAAGACTAATTGTGAACCAAAAATTCACTTGACAAAACAAGTCGTCCTCAAACCAAAGGTTAATATCTGCATCATCGGTTATACTTTGTATTTTCTGGAATTCAGGAACTGTTTTTTCATAATAATCTTGTTCGTTATAACCATCATAATTATTACTAATAAATAGGGCTCTTGAGCGAAATAGTTCATCCAAATCACTTCCTGTTACATTTCCATCTACCAAACATTCACGAGCTACAATAATTTCACCTTGAATGTTTAAAGGAAACTGTTCTTTTAATGAATCCCCATTTAGTATATGATATTGTTTTCTCATCCAATTCTTTTAATAACCGCTAACGTTCAGGCTATGATTCCGATAAGGAAACCAAGATAATAAACTTGCAAGGATTTTCCGAGCTTGTGCTGAGCAAAGCCGAAGCAAAGAAATTCAGAAGCAATGAACTGTACACGGTGTTTTAGGTAGTTATTTATTTAACCATTTTTTAGCTCTATTAACTTGGTTGTCGTTCTCCATATTAGTACCATGTTGAAATTCAATATTTTCATCCACTTCAACCTTATTGTCGTATTTAATTTTGTTTCTATCAATGAATACATCTTCGGAAATAACTAAAACTAATTCGTCATTGATTTTGTTATACCCATTTCCTGTAGTATATCCTGCTGTCTCTTCTCCAATAAATATAGTATTATCTCGACCTTTAAAAGCTACAGCTACCAATTCACCTGAACTAATGGTATATCTACTTAACAAAACAGCTACTTTTTCATCTGATGTTATTTTAGGCAGGTTATTCATTTCACAAACTAATCTACCATAATTAGAAAATTGCCCGTTTTCAATTGTGTATTCTCTTATCTCATTTTTTTTGTTTATTGCTCCAGCTATAAAACCGTCACCAATTAATGGTGCTAATCCTGAAATCATAGGCTCCATATTTCCACCTCCATTAAATCTTAAGTCTACAATCCATTTATTAACTCCATAAGCTTTAAGATCTATTAATCCTTTTCTTATAAAATCTGCTTGCTCTTTTACATTTTCTGGGCCAATACCAACAATTTTTAAATAACCAATATCATTTTCTAATAGTTGATAAGAAAATTTAGCAGAAACATCGTTTATTACATTATTCATAAACTCTGAATTTCTATCATCTTTCTCTACAATATCACCTCTATAGCTTACAATAATGGAATTGTCCTTTGCTGAACGGAAAGAGCCGTGTTTGTCACCTAAACTATTTATTAAGTATTGTAACGCGTCTTTTAAATCTTCCACATTTTCCTTTTCTTTTGTTAGCTCGATAAATTTAGTATTGACTTTCTCCCAATCAACTTGGTCAGAATACAATGATGTTTCTTTTGCTTTAAAAACAATTGGATTATATATAGTTTCTTTTTTTTGAGCTTTGCAAGAGCTCAATGAAAGAATTACTACTAAAATTTTTAAGATGTTTCTCATTGGTGTTAATTTTGGTCTAATTACCTACAACGTCTAGGTTATGATTCTGTTACGAGAAATTCGACAGAATTTCGGAGTAGGAATCTTAAGCTGAGTAAATATATACAAAGTTTGGATAAGTAGGAAACTACTCAATGAACTATATATGTTGTCGTGCGGTCGTATTTGTCTTTTATAATTCGTTTGTGTTCAAGAATATTAAATCCATCGTCTTACTTTTTGGCAGTATAAATTATACTCCTCTCCAAAATCTTTTCTTAATCGAGGTTCTTCTATGTGAATCACAAATATGTTAAACACTACCAATACGAATAATAAATAAACCCACAAGTTAGCTGATTGAAAAAAGATTGCTTCACCAATAAGGATAAGTATCACACCAACATACATTGGATTTCTGGAGAAATAATAAAGTCCTGCTATAACCAATTTTTTTGTCGGGTCTATAGGAGAAAGCGTCCCTCGTCCTTTGACGGCAAAACTTATGATGCACCAAAGCATTATTACAAGACCAGTCAGAAATGCAATTGTCCCGATATAATGATGCAATTGCCAAACTTCGTCAAATATGTTATTTATCCTAAAACCTGTAATCCATAACGGTATCAGTCCTGCTACTAACCCAGGTTGCAGAATTGTGAAAAGTAGATTTCGTATGAATAATGATAACATTTATGGTTTTAAGTTTGTCCGCTTCGCTGATTATATGCTGCACAACGGTCTCATATAACCGCCAGTTATGGGTCTAAAGTTACTTATTTTCGGTTTAGTTATTGGCTTTAACAATTCTGAGTGGATTCGGACTCAGTCCAACCCATCGTAATTACGGTTATACATTGTTGGGCAACGTCTTCATTTTTATCTAGCTCTTACTGCTATTTAATTGGACGAGCGGTTGGAATCCACCATAAACCATCCGTTTGGCATCAAAAACCATCCTTGACGGATATGTCAATGGTTCAATTAAATCCTTCATTCTCGGGTCAGCCGCTACCCGCTCATTTGCAAGGTCACGCGCCTCGCGTGAATCGAACACAACCCATCCAAATACGATGGCTTCATCCTCTTTTGCACCTACAAATTCCAGAAAAGAACGTGTACCTTCCAATTTTAAATCCTCACCAACATACTCAAAGTAGGCGAGTGCACCATGTTCCTTCCAAATCTTTGCAACCACTTCAGCCACATGCCTATATTGGTTCAGATGATTGCGTGGAACTGGAAGGACGAATCCGTCTATGTAATTTTTCATGTTTTCCTTTTTAAAAAATCAAATTGAACGTAATTTGATGGATTATCCATATTAATAAAATTAACAAATAAGGCTTATAATTCTTACCTTTTTTTCTATCTAGAAATATTAACCAAATTAAGATAAGATATATTATTCCATAAATAACATTTTGATTTACTACATCCGAAACGCCTAACAATAATGGTCCAATTCTCCCTAAAGTAGGACTAAGAAAGACTATTGCAGTTCCAATCATATATCGCATATGTTTGGATACATTTTTCCTATGATAAATTGCTAGTGAATAAAAAATAACCAGCGCTATACAATCTGATAATGGGAAAAATAAGACGGCTGGATTGTCTGAATTAACCATCTTTATCATTTGTGGAATAAAAGACAGAATAAGCAAAGGAAAAAGTATGTAAGAAATTTTACCAATTTTCTTGTGCAATTTGTTTTTCCTATTTCTTATCAATAGAGGTTGAGCTATTAGCATTAAAATCCAAATTGAAGCAATTGCAGCATGAACATGAATAAATGTATTAGTCTCTTTGAACGTTGGAAATTGAATGAAATAGGTTTTGTAAAATCCCAGAAATGTAAACGGAATTAACAGTATCAAAAAGTATCCCAAATTTTTATATGCCTTTTCCATTGTTTTGATTCACGTATTTTAATTGTCACTAACGTGTTGGTGTATGGTTTGTGTTGTTGGCGAACTAAGTTAGTAAAAAGGGACGAACCAGAGTGAAATCCGCAGGATTTTCCGAGTAGGCGAGTAGCTAGCAATTAATTATACACGTTGTTAGCCTTTCGTTATTAATCTAAAGAACTTATTCCATTTAAACTTTCCTCATACATTTATAAGTTGCACCATTAATAGTAATATCAAAACTTGGAGATTCACAATTTACAGTAGTACCAAAATGGATAATAGCATCGTTTTCTTTAAAGAAAAATTTGTTGAAAGATAAAGGATGTAATTCTGCCTCAAAAGTGCGGCCGCTCCTTTTTTCAATATACAAAAGCCTGTCCTCTTTTAAAATTACTTCCACAACTAATTCCATCGTATCTGTATGAAGCACATACGTACCGATATAACATTTTAACACATCAAGTTCTACCGTAAATAGAGTTGTTTGTTCTAATGCTTCCTGGTCCTTATTTTCGACTTTTCCATTCTGAGTAAAAGACATTGCTGAAATTAGAAGCGCTGTAATGGAGCATATAATTTTCATTATACTATTTTAATTGATTAGACAAAATCCAAATGATTCTTACAAAGTTACATAATTATAAATGTCATATATTTTTAATTGCAATGAACTATACACGTTGTTGTAGCCAGTTTTTTTAATTTATATTTAGTTTCAATATTGTTGATTTTGGCACATCACAATTGTATTTCTGTCTAATAATTTCCGTAAACAGGTCAATTTTAGTTGCGATTAGAAACTTTCTATTATTTATTGGCCATTCAGTCATAATTGCAACTAATCTTTTTTCAGGTTGTCCTTTAGTTAGGGTTTCTTTCGGAGGCGTAAACCACAATCCACATCCACTAATTCCGTATAATTCTGGTCCAATTTGAGTCGTTTCTTTCTTAAAATTAAAAACTCGTTTGCGGTCATAATTAAGAACAATATTGAAATCCTTATTACATTTTAAAGTTTCGTAATTTTTTCTTTTTACAGGATTTGTTATATATCTCCAAGCTTTGCTTTTAAGTTGTTTTTTAAATTTGTTATACTTTGATTTTGTTGTAGGAAATCCAACAATTTCATACATAGGCAACTCTTTAGAAATATGGTTAATTCCCAACTCACTTTTATCTAAAAAATCATATGATTTTTTTATTGTTTCTACAGTTTCCTCACAGAGTTTTAGCACACATAAATCGAATCTATCATTTTCACGCTGACCTTCAACATTGTTTGTAACGATATTACCTCCTAATCTAAATATTGTGTCATTATCGATTCCAACAAATAACTCATAATTTAATCCTTCAGCAACGTGTGCGGCTGTTATTAAAAAATGATTTTCATCTGCTTTTACAAAAACACCAGAACCAAATGATTCAGCTATAGATTCATTTGATTTTAAGATATGACAAGTAACCTTATAGGCACTCCAACTTGTTTCAGTTTGAACTTCTCGATATTTTTCTAAAATCTTGTTTTTCAAAATTGGCTACAACGTCCCGTATATGAAAAGTAGCAGATTTGTACACACTAATTTTCAGTTTTAAAACAAAGATAGCAGAAAAGAAACAAACTTTAAGTTTAGCTCTTAACTGCTATTTTTTATATACATTGTTATGCCACGTTTTTATTCCGCTCTGTTAACTTGACAATTATAACATCCAGGACTTGAATTATGGATTTGAATATAGTCTGCTGATTTGTTCTTTAAAATTATCCCTATTTCATTTTCCAGTGTTTTACCTTCAATAGTTTTGGCGTCTATCATAATTCCTTTTTTATCGTAAACTCTTAATGACAAAAGTCTGTGTAAAAGCATTTTTGGAATTTCATTAACACCTAGGTTTGGACTTTTTGCATTTTTTCTGACAAATATTGGTCCACTTGATTGATATGGAGAATTCGTTTTATGATGCTGAAAAGGAAATAATATAACTTCTTCTCCTAATTCTACGTCTTCAAGACTAAATCTACAAGGATATCCGGGTTTTTCATCTACTATCATTTTGACAGCATCTTTGGTCGTTAGCTCTTCTTTATTTAAGTTGAACAAGTGATTGTAATTATTTTCAATTGCTGCTATTTTAAAATTTATTGTCATGAGTTATATTTTTTTGTTTTTATTAAAGTTTGTGACATTAGTTTTGAGAAAGGAGTGTTAAGTGTTGTTAATTCCTGAATAATATTTTCATAGTCTTTATTGTTTCTGTTCTGACTTAATTTAAATGATGCTTCTATTTTATCTACAGGAATTTCAAAACCAGTTACTCCTTTCAACATTCCTTGAATGTTATTTGGCAATGATTGTAATGAAATTGGACATTTACTTATTTTTTCGTGTCGTTGAGTCAGTCTGCCTACTGAATGCCATAAGTCATCATCATTCAGTATTGAAACTTTACCATATAAATGAACAGACATATAGTTCCAAGTTGGTGCATTGGGTTTATCATACCAAGAAGATGAAATGTAATGTTGGATTGGAGAATGGAAAATTACTAAAGCATTTGGTTGGGTTTTTAGTATTTTACTTTGTGGATTTGCTTTAGCAATATGTCCTCTTAATACTTGATTTCCATTACCATCATATTCTAATTCAATAGGAGTGTGTGTAGCAATTGGGAAATTATTATCCATTGTTATTAATGTTGCTAATCCAATTGAAGCTATAAAATTTTCTATGGTTTTATTATCTACTATTTTATATTGCTCTGGTATCCACATATTGTTTTTTTATGCAAAGATTCCATATTAAAACGAAGCTAACAATCTGATTCTTGCTATTCCTATAATTTTATAGCTTCATAGCTATTTATGGCAATTTTTCTTTCAGAACTCCATCTGTAGTTCCCCATATTGCCATCACTTTTTATTACTCTATGACAAGGAATGAAGTAAGCTATTGGATTTTTTCCAATTGCTGTACCAACAGCTCTTACAGCTTTTGGGTTTTCTATTATTTCTGCAATATTTTGATATGCGAGAAGATTTGATGAAGGAATTTGAAGCAATGCTTTCCAAACTTGAATTTGAAAAGGCGTTCCTATTAAATCTAAACTAATTGGAGTAGTAGGCGTTTCCCAATTTTCAAAATATCCTTGTGCTAACTTTCCGTTTTTTGATAATCCTTTTATAAAAGTTGCTTGATGATATTCTGATTTTATTTTTTCTATGCTCAAATTGTCAAAGGAAAAACTACAAATCCCTTTTTCAGTTTCAGCAATTATGGCATTACCAAAAGGTGTTTCAATTTCTTCGCAATGAATTTTCAAATTCTTTCCCCTTTTTTGAAATTCCCCAGGAGTACAAGCCTCTATTTTTACAAATAAATCGTGTAATCTACTATTTCCAGATAATCCTATATTATAAGAAGTTTCTAAAGTCGATTGCCCTTCTCTTAAAGATTCTTTTGCTTTTTCTAATGTAATAAATTGAAGATAATCTTTAGGACTGATTCCTACCCACTTTCTAAACACTCTCTGAAAATGAAACTTACTTAAGTTAACATGATTTGCAATTTCCTCTAATGACGGTTGTTCTAAATGGTAGTCTTTAATAAAATTAATTGCTTTTGCAACTATATCGTAGTGATACTTATTTTCCATATTGCAAAAATCAATTTATTTTATCGTTCAATCAATCCGATTGTTGCTTTTTCGTAATGTGGCATAACGGTATTGTGTATGATTAGTGGCGTGTTTTAAGCACCTAATTCAGCAAATACAAACCAAATAGAAAATCCGCGAGGATTTTCGTAAGTAGGCGAGAACTAGCCATTAATTATACACGGTGTTGCCAGTAGTTATTTTTCCGAATCAAAATCCGTATTCAGTTTGTTTAATCAGATACTGAATTGCATCTTTTTGACTTTCTCCTTTTTTCAAAATATCCATTATTTTCAGAGTATTCTGTTTTATTTCAGCACTTTGTGAGCCATATCCAGCAGTTAAATATCTTTTCATATAATAATCAATGTAGTAAAACTGTTTTTTAGTAATATCGAAAAAGGCGTAATTTCCCTCTCCATTTTGTCCAATAACGTACTTGTCAGTTTTTTTAACGGTTGAAAATGATGTCATTCTTTGTCCGCTACTTGCATTAAATCCCAAGTTTTTTTCGTCGTATTGAACAGTCAGTTTATAATCTCCCGGAACTGAAGTCATTCCGTTTTTTTGGCTACAACTATAATATTCAGTTCCGTTTGTTGAAGCTGTCTTTTGAGCAAAAAGTGAATTTCCTACAAATGTTATTAATGCAATAAAAAGTATTTTTTTCATATTCGTATTTTAGTTTTTCTGATATATTTTATTCAATTCCGTTCTAAATTCTCTTAATTTGGTAATATCGTTGAGTTTGAATTTCTTTGATTTAACCATCTTTAAATATTCTATATAATATGTAACGAAAGCCTCAAGAGGAACAACAGTTTTTCCTGGACTATTTGTTATTAAAGTTTCATATTCCTTAACAGCCATTTCATAAGCAATTCTTGTCAAATCTCTATTTACTTGGTTTCTTTGTTGTATCCAAGTTCCTAAAATGGAACTCGAACCACCAATTAAACCACCAATTAAAGCACCTAAAATCACAGCTATTTCAGTTGTTATTTCCATATTTTCAATGTTTTGTTACGGTCTGTTTTAATTACTGGCAACGGTTTTGTGTATGATTTTGTTGCGTGTTTCAGCAACTAATTTAACAAATACAAACCGAATAGAAAATCCGCGAGGATTTTCGTAAGTGGGCTAGTACTAGCAATGAATTATACACGGTGTTGTACGCAGTTTTTAATTTACTGATATTTTTATTTGAAAATTTTTATTTTCGTTAAGTACTCTTCCTACACTTATTTGTCTTTTACAATCATTATTATTAAATAATTCTGAATATGAATCTTTTTTATCCGATTCATATACAAATCCATTAATATTATTTGTATCCGATTTTTTTATAATCTCAATTATCTCCCAAAAATATTTATAATCATCGCCAAGTTTTATAAATACTTTATATCCGACTAATTTTTCGTTTTTAAAGCGAAGAATAAATTCTGTATCAGAAACATAAGCATTTGGTAAAGTGATTTTTTTATTTCCATTATATAAGTCAATATCTTTAGGGAGGTATTTTAATATTTTTCCGCTCTGTTGTATTGAATTGTCTAAAAAATTTAAAATGTCGGATTTGTTACTACCTATGGATAAATCAACCTTTAAAATTGGTTCTAAAAAAATATGACAATATTCATCTTGTTGTGAACTAACATTTACGCAAGATGTAAATGACAATAATGTTAATAATAGTATTTTTATTTTCATCGATTTTTCTCAAATTGCGTACAACGGTCTTGGCTATGGTTTCGTTACGGAATGTTACGCGAGTATCATTCCGCCGTAACCATAAATTTAGCAAAAAGGCTTGAAATTCCGATTAGGAATTTCAGCCGTAATGAACTATAGCCGTTGTTGGCAATAGTGTTTTTATTTTCAGCTAAAATGGCCATCCGTTTATCATTTTATAATTCGTTTTCGGGTCAAATTCAATTCCGATTTCTTTTTTCGGATACCATTGTTGGTTTATAAATTTCGCAGGATTTTCAGTAATGTCAGTCCAATTAGTGTTCGAGAAAACATAAAGTGTCCAATGGTCAGAATCCCAAGTCCCGTACAGTTTTTCATTCGGCAAGTAGAGTAGGATGTATTCAGGGTCATAATGTTCGCATTGGTCAGTCAAATTGATTGCAGGAATTTCGTAATAAGATTTTCCGCTAACATTTCCCTCAATCCATACTTTTCCAAGTTCCAATTTATCAAAGTCAATAATTCCGACAAAGTCAGGTTCCACAGTTTTGTGGTCGTAAATCAATTCCGATTTTGCTTTTAGAAATTCAGTTAAATCTTTGGGTAAATCCATATTCTGTCCAAATATTGGGTAGGCAATTAAATAAACTAAAATTATGATTCCTTTGCGCATTTCTGACATTATTGCCAACGGTATTGTGTATGATTAGTGGCGTGTTTTAAGCACCTAATTCAGCAAATACAAACCAAATAGAAAATCCGCTAGGATTTTCGTAAGTAGGCGAGTACTAGCAATGAATTATACACGGTGTTGCCACACGTTTTTTATTTCCAATAACTTATTTTTCTCGTATCAACATAAATTGGAACGAATTCCTTTGAGTTATTAAAATGTTCTTTCATTGATACATTTTTTTTAATCCAATTCCCATTTTCGTCAAATTCATAGTCAAATTTCAATTCACGATGTAATTTTGAGTCTTCATATTCTTTTGAGTTGATTATATTATAAAGTATGTCAAACTCTGTAACATTATTTAAATGCTTTTTTAAATCTGCTGATATTGTATAAGAAGATTGTTTAGAAATTCGTCCGTCTTTCCATTCCGTTTTGCTTAACATTTCAACCCATTCAGTTTTATGTGACGACTCAATTAAATTGTTATTGTTGTCATACTTGTTTCGAATAGTTATTGTTGATTTGTCATTTCCTTTTTCTTTTTCCGTTGCAAATACAAGTTTATTATTCTCATTAAAGATTTGTTCGCTGTTTATTTCAGTAGTATCATTTCCTTTAACAGAAATTCGTTTTACTTGATAATCATTTTTTCCATAATAAAAAGTCGTTTTATGGTCAATCGTATCATTTACGAAAACTGTTAATTCACTCGTATTTTTGATAGAATCATATTCCGAAGTTTGAATAATATTTGATTTGTTCGATTCACTAATTGTAACACTTTTTATGAACTTTTGGTTTTTGTTATAATCAATAACATTGGTTTGTAAAAGTTCGCCATAATTATCGAAGTATTCTACTCTTTTCAATTCCCCAAAATCTGTGTATTCTTCTATTTTTTTGAGTATAGATTTATCTTCATTTCCGGTGTTCTGAAATGTTGTTTTTAAGTATTCAATTTTCTTAACCTTTCCGTATAGATTTTTTTCTTGTAATGTGTTTGTATAATCTGAATAAAATGGTTCTAAATCAGCTCTCAATTCAGTTTTGTTTTGGCAGTTAAATAAAATAATTGACAGTAAAGTCAGTAAGTGAATTTTTCTCAATGTTCTTGTTTTCAAATGTGTGGCAACGTTGTTGTGTATGATAAGTAAGGTTAAGTATAGCTTTTCATACAATTTAATAACCACCGTAACCTTATTAATTATACACGGTGTTGTGTGTTCGTTATTTTATGTCTTTTAAAGATTCCATTCAGAGAGCAAAAAACGATATAGATTCGGTTAAAGACTTTATAAACTTGATAGAAAACAATTCAGATTTATTTAAGTCAGTCGGAATATCAGTCAGTTTTAAGGGTAACTCTATTTTTTAAATTTATCCTTAAAATCTTTACAACAGAAATCAGAATATTCAAATTCCGTTTTATTGTTGTTTGATTTTAACGTTATAGTTCCTTTAGATTTTGATTTATGTACATCGCATTGAGCGTCTTTAAATTCAGATTCTAAATGTTCTTTAGTTAGTTTTAGTGCATCATCCATAACCCCCTTTGTTAGTTCAGAGAAGCAATGGTCGGCACTATTTCTGGAGTTTTGAATTTGTATTTTAATCATAATTTATAATGAGTGTTGAAAGTGTTTTGTATAAAGCAAAAGAAATTTTAAAATTAAATGACGAGGAGTATAATGGTGTTCTTCTCGCAATTGAAGAAATGAAAAAAAGGTCAGAAGCTAATCATAATTCATAGGAACGTAAAAGTCTCCATTGAGTTCATAAAGGTTTTCTTTGATATATTTCAGATTGCTCACTTGTTCTCGATTTAAGAACTTATTATCTGATAAATCAGATTCTTTTATTTCTGTAATATCTTCAAGCCCGTTTAGTATTATAAATCTATACAGGTTTGTTTCTTTGTTAAAATTGTCTTTCATAGTTCAGTTTTAATGACACACAACGTTAAATATATGGCAAGTTGGGCAGAAAGCAAGCGATTATTTTCGGTTTAGCCACAAGCCAAATCTTTTTATTTTGATTTAATTTTTCTCTTTAACACCAAATCAAAAGATTTGGCGACTTCGCAAATAGACAATTACTTTTAGATTAAACACCAATCGCCCTATTTGCTATATATAGTGTTGTAGTGTCGTTTCTTATATTTCTCTTTGTATTCTGTATTCGATTCTTACAAACGCTTTAGTCATTTCATTTAATATTATTGCTTGCTCTTTCGTAATTTCAGGAACAGTCAAACTTCCGTGTCCAGCTAAAGAGGTTTTATTTCGATTGTCATACGTCTCTAAAATGTAATCAAGAATTTCAGTTGGCAATTTTGAATCATTTCTATATCTATCGAAAAAGCTTTTTAATGTTTGGTCTTGTATAGAATCAATTCCGATAATATCTTTTGCCATAACTTCAAAAATACTTGCACTAGCGTGTAAAACGTTAGCATAATCCTCATTTTCAAACGCAGAGTCCATCCTTGCAACTAATGTTCTTATATTAAGATGTTCTCCATCCAGGTTTTCTTTTTCGATTTCCTCTATTGAATATATTTCTATTGCTAATTTTTCAGAAGAGTCATAAATATAAAATGAAGCTCCTTCTTTTTTAAGAAGCTCATTTATAAAGTCAATTTTGAAATATTCATAGTTTATTAAATCACATATAAATTCAATAAATTCGATAGTATCTAATTCTCTAAATATTAATAAGAAATTACTGTCGTGCCAAGAAAATTCAACAGACTCTAAGTCGTCAGTTAAAGTGTAGATTTTACCACCAGATATTGTGCGTGAGAAATTAATCAATCGATTTTTTCTCATTACTATAGTCATAGCATCTTCAGTCTCTTCGCACCAATCGTTTAGATGTCGAGTTAGATAAATATAAAATTCCTGTGAAAGCACTTCATATTTAAGTTGCTTTACTTGTTCATCAGTTATATATTTTGGAAATTTCATTTAATATTTATGCGGTTTTTCTTAAATGCACTACAACGGTCCTGGCTATGAGTAGTGCGGGGCAAACAAGCCTTTTAGTTTCAATTCAGCACCGACTCAAGCGAGCCATTTTTATGTTTGTTATTTTCATGAATAAAGATACAAATTGCGAGCGGAAAAAAGGGCAGAAGCTTGAAATAAGTAATTCAGCCCGCATTGCTTATAGCCGTTGTTGTGCATAGTTTTTATTCCGATAATTTAAAGTCGGAAATTCATTCGTTTCTTTTATTTCAAATCCGACTGAAATTAATTTCTTTTTACTCACTTTTCTATTAGTTGCTAAAATAGTTACGTAGCTGTCCCAATGGTTTACAAAAATCAAGCTTTTGTCGTTTGCAATAATGCTTGGTGAATTATATTCGGATAAAAGTTCATCCAATTCCTCTGGTTCTACTAACACATTATATTCTCCAAATTCAGAAGTCAGATTAACTTTTTTAATGTTTAATTCATTAAGTAACTGAATAACTTTTGAAATATTGAAAGGCGTAAATTCCGCATCTGGTGGATAAAAAATATTCTCTTGATTACAGTATTCATATAGCTTGTCAGCTAACTTTTTGTTTTGAAATTCTTTCTTAAGCCCATAATTAATAAGTGCGTGATTAATTTCCTCAATATTATTCAATTCCGATTTTTTAATGATTTCCTCCCATTTTATTTCATTACAAGATTGAACAGTGTATTTTGAAGTTGGATAATCCATAGTTTGGTCATTGAACCAACGATTATGGTTTTCATTATTCCTATCGTAATTTCCTTTTAATTCAATAAATGGATTTAGAATGATGAAAATATTTTCAAATTCCGATGAATAAAATTCATAGATATTCTCATCCCATTCGGGATAAAAAGGTGGTGTTTTATTAAAATCGAATTTTTTCATTCAAATTATGCACAACGGTTCGTGTATGGTTAGTTGCGGAAAATCAGCTATGATTTTCCGACGTAACCGAAAGATAGCAAATTGCAATGAATTCCGATTAGGAATTCAGCCGCAATGAGCTATACACATTGTTACCATACGTTTTTATTCAGTTAGTTTTTCATTCCGCACGACAATTGTGTTTCCCCAAATGTCTCCCAATCTTTGGTGTTTATCTGTGTTTTTTATTGTCACAATTCCGATTAGTCCAAAAAAGAACATATCGATTGGGTCAAGTAAATGTCTTTTAAAAGATTCTCCAAAAGTCAGTTTTCGGTTAGTTCCGCTTTTAGGAATTGCTTTTAAACCAGCGAGTGAATTTCCGAGTGTTGCGCCGAGTCCGATTTCAAGTCCAACAGTCATAATTCCCCAAAAAATTATTGGAACGAGTGCTGGTAATCCGTTAACAGAATATCCACCTTCATCATTTGGTTCTCCAAAAGCATAGATATAGATAAAAAAGAAGACATAAATTATCAGATAGTCTACAAATCCAGCTAAAATTCGTTTTCCAATATTCGGTTCAGTTTTTAATTCAGAGAATTGTTCAAATTCACTCATAGTTAGTTTTGGTTAAATGTATGGTAACGGAATTGTGTATGGTTATTTGCGTGGTTAAGCAACTAAATTAGTAAACAAATACGAACCCGAGAAAATTCCGAAGGAATTTTCCAAATAATCACTTGCCAAAGCAATTAATTATACACGGTGTTAGCACCAGTTTTTATTTTTCCGATTTGTGACAACTAATTCCCCAAATGTTTAATTTGTCTAAAGAATAATCTATCTCAACCGAATTTTTATTAATAACTTTAAATTCATTTCCTTCTTTATAGTTTGAGTCAAAAAGGTCATTTAAATTTAGCGTGTCTTTTTTTCGTTCCGCAAAGTTTAGCGAAACAGTTTTTCCATTTCCGCTCCAAGTTCCGTTCGAGTTTATTATGTCAGATTCAGGTTCAGCGTCTTGCATTGGTTCAGGATAAATGCTCATATAAAAATCAAAAGTTCCATTTGGAATTAAAGTCAGTTTTATAAGAGCCAAGTCATTATCTCCGCTTAAATAAACAACTGTGTCGTTAAGCACTAATTTTTCAGGTTGGATAATTTCCGTTTCAGTATTCAATTCCGCATTTTGAGGTTTTTCAGATTTCTTACTTTGGCAAGAGAGAATTGCTAAAATTAAAGCTAAAAATATTGGTTTTCTCATTGTCGTTCTCAAATTGGTGCTAACGGACTTGCTAAGTTTTCGTGGGCGATTTAAAAGAATTAACCTTTCAAACCGCGCGGAAGCAAGCCGCATATATTTGTTTATATTTTTTTTGCAAACCAAATCTAGGTGGCTTGCTGGTGTTTCTTAATTGAACTAACTCTCAAGCGACTCGCCGCCGCCCATGAAATTTAGCTTTTGTTAGCGCATGTGCATTATTTAAATAAATTTACTCATCACGTCATAATTATAGTTCTCCCACTTTGTAGGATCAGTTAATCCAATCTTTACCAAACCTTCTAGTCTATTGTTGTCTATTTCATTGAATACTTCCACGAGCTTTTCCTTATTCGTCACATAAAACATCACATAATCAACTAAAAATAATTGATGTACAGATTCATCGTATGATGCTCCAGATAACATGGAACTCGGAGGATTTAACTTTTTTTTAGGTCTTATTAATACATGACTATGGTTTGGTAATGCTCTCAAATTTATCAGATTATTGAGTAGGTCGGTTTGTCTAGGTTTGATAATCGTATTTAAAACAATCCTGATTTCCTCTTCATCTAATTCTGGAAGTTTAAAGTTCTGGAAAGCAAAATTTGAACTAACCGAAACTCTCCACACAATAGAATATATAAATAGATTAAATATTTTAATATCTAATTCTTTACAATCAAAACACTCAAAATCACCTCTTTTGAATCGATTATATTTGTTAGCATATCGAACGTTGTTGAACCTTTCTAAATGACGAGAGCAGTAGGTTTCTAAAACACTAAAAGATTGTTCACAATTTGGACAGAATAAGTAATCTTCTTTTATAATATCTTGCACTTTTTCTGTTTTGCCGTCCTTTGACCACATAATGCCATGTCTAGGTTTTGAACCTACAAAGATTCCTTTTCCAAAGAATTTTGGGATCAGATGTGATTTCCGCTTTGTTGCCTTTTCTCTTTTACAAAGTAGGCATGTATCTGTCGGTTGTCTCATTGCATTTGCGCTAACGACCCGGCTATGCGTAGTGCGGGATTTGAAAAGCGGAGTTTTCAAATTTGCACGTAGCCAAGAGTTTATATTTTGTTTTTAATTTATTCACTTTAAACACCAAATTAAAGTATTGGCGGACTTCATTAATTGCACTGACCTTTCGTTTAGCAGAAAACCCGTATTACGTATAGCCATTGTTGGCGTGTCGTTATTCTCTTTGGTTAATAACCAAGTGAAGTATTCGCTCAATTATCAACCCGTAAAACATTGCGTTTAATATTAAACCAATAAAGAATAAACATCCATTCATCCAGTCCCAAAACAAATTATGCATTGGAAATCGAAAAACATTAAATAAATCGGCAAATAAATTCCAAATAACACTATCTCCAATTGTTCCTTCATCTTTCGCCCAAGCAGCAATAAATGAGAAAAAAGTTAAGATTCCAACTAACGTTGTGAAGATTAAAAAATATCCTTTATTCACGCTTTTAAATAAACTCATTTTTTAAGTTCTTCTGCTTTTTTATTTAACTGTCTTTTATTCAATTTTTTGTCACTTTTAATTTCATAAGTAACAAAAGCTCCTCCTTGTCCTAATTGCACCTCTATTTTTCTTAATTCTCCTGTCCCGATTATTATTTTTTCAGTCAAGTCAGAATAACCAACGTAATTTATTACAAATAAGTAATTTCCAGCTGGAGCAATAATTTCATATTCTCCATTTTTATTAGTGGCTATTCCATAAACCTTTTTGCTATTCCTGTCAGTTAAAGAAACGTTAGCATACAATAGAGGTTCTTTGGTCTCTTTGTCAATTACTTGTCCAGATAAAAAAGCTACCGTAGTGTCAGCAACACCAATTATTTCATTTTTAATTACTTCACTTGTTTCTGAATCTTGCTGAACACAAATTTCATAAGTGTATTGAGCTTTAACTGTCGAACAATTAAGTCCGATTATTAAAAATACTGATATTACGATTAATCTTGTCATTTTTGTAATGCACGCCAACGGTCTTGTGTATGAAACGTAGCGTTGCTTAAAAGTACTATATTCTGGTTAAACAATGAGCCGAGTTTTTATATTTTGTGCTTATTTATCACGTTTAATGCATAAAAATCTAAATAATTGGCGGAGAAACCAATAAAACACAGACCTTATGATAAGGCAAAACTAGCTATGTTTTATACATTGTGTTGTGCGGTCGTTATTTCTTATTCATCCCGATTTATCCGTTAGTTTTCATCCGTCGTCCAGATCCGTTTCGCCTCAAACCTGAACCTGATCTTTACAAAAATCCGTAAGCTTTATACCAGATTTATCCATCAAAAAACACAATCCGTTTTAGCGATTAATAATTGATTTATCTTGAGTGATCACGAGTGCATTTTAATGACGCACAACTTGTTTATATATATGTATTATACATCTTTATACAACCTAAAATTAGAGATAATCCTTGTATTAATACAACTTTTATTTTTTAAAAATAAACTAAAGTACAAAATCATCAAAGGGATTCTTTATTTTTTCTAAACTCGTTGTACTTACATGCGTGTAAATCATCGTTGTTTTTGGGCTGTTGTGTCCTAATAGCTCTTGTATAAATCGAATATCTGTGCCATTTTCAAGTAAATGTGTAGCATAACTATGCCTTAGTGTATGTAAAGTAACATGTTTTGTTATAGAGGTATGACGCAATGCTCTTATAAGAACTTGTCGGGCGCTTACGGGCGAATACGGAGCATTATTCCTGCCCTCAAAAACATATGTTTCTGGCTTGAATTGTGAATAATAGAGTTTCAATAAACCTATCATCGTTTTCGATATAGGAACATATCTGTCTTTTCTGCCCTTGCCATTCTTTATATGTAATAAAGACCTGTTTAAATCTACCGAAGTAAGTTTTAAACTAAGTGCTTCACCAATGCGCATACCAGATGAGTATAACATACTTAATAAAGTTTTGTGCTTAAGATTTTTTAATGGAGTTAATAGTTCTTTTATTTCGTCTATGCTTAAAACTTCCGGTAAGCGTTTTTCTTTTTTAGGTCTATCTAATTGTTTAGTATCTAAACTAACATTTGTTATTTGTTTATAAAATAATTTAACTGCATTTACAAGTTGATTTTGGTAAGTGTACGAATAATTGTTTGCTAGAATATAGTTCGTGTTAAAATCAATGAGATCATTTTTGGTAATATCCTCTATACGTTTTGTACTATGATACTTAAAAAAAGAAATAATCATACTTTCATAAGTATTAATAGTATTGATGCTATATCGTTTTTGTGACATCCATGTAACAAAACTTTTAATATAAGGTTTGTAAACTTCTTTTAAAGTGATGGTTTTTGTATGTGTCGGAAACACCACTTGCTTTTCGTTAATATTATGAGCTTTTAATTGGCTATAATCGACATAATATTTTTGTGCACGTAAATAAAGAAATAATTGATTCACAGTTTCTTTAGAAAAAGGAATATAAAATGTTTTATGAGTAGCACTCCATTTAACATTCGGAAATTTTTTGACGTATTCTTTTACACCGTAGTTATAATTAAAGTTTATTTTTATCTGCGGTAAATTATGATGCGTGATGTGAGATAAAGTAATGGTTGTCATTTCCATTTAATATTACAACCTATACTTGGTTTTTGTAGATTTGTGTTGTTAGCTCCTTCCAACAAACTATTTAAAGCATGTCGCAAATCTTTTCCCGTAACAGGAATACCATTACCTGGACGTGAATCGTCTAATTGTCCACGATACACCAATTTTAATTCGGCATCAAACACATATTGATCTGGTGTACAAGCAGCATCATAGGCTTTTGCTATGTCTTGTGTTTCATCATATAAATAAGGAAAAGAATAGCCTACATTATTTGCCTGTACCTTCATAAGTTCTGGACCATCTTGTGGATAGACATCTACATCATTACTGGAAATGGCAATAAAACCAATATCCTTTTCAGCATAAGCATTAGCAATAGCAACTAATTGTTCGTTAACGTGAACTACAAAAGGACAATGGTTACAGATAAACATAATAACTGTTCCTTGCGCTCCTTTGGCGTTTTGTAAACTAATATAGCGATCACTTATAGTATCTAAAAGATTGAAGTCGGGAGCTATTGTTCCTAAAGGAATCATATTAGAAGGCGTTCTTGCCATAAAATATTGTTTTGTTTAAATATAGTAAATATTCGTATTTTTAAAAAATGAGCAAACAAATAACTTTCGAAGATTTTACTAAAGTAGATTTACGCGTAGGAACTATAATTGAAGTAAATGATTTTCCTAAAGCAAGACAACCAGCATACCAATTAACCATTGATTTTGGAGAGCTTGGAATTAAAAAGTCTTCAGCACAAATAACAACACTTTATACCAAAGAAGAATTGCTAAACAGGCAAATTGTAGCTACTGTCAATTTTCCAAAAAAACAAATTGCCAATTTTATGAGCGAGTGTTTAGTAATGGGAGCAGTTAATGGCAAAGATGTTATTTTACTAAAACCCGAGCAGAAAGTTAAGAATGGTTCAACGGTCTCCTAATAATTATGCAAGAACTTGATAATGTTCAAATAAATTTTGATAGCAGCGGACTTTGGGTGCTTAATATTGTACTAGCAGTAGTAATGTTTGGAGTTGCTTTGTCAATAACTATCGACGATTTTAAGCACATTTTACGCCAACCAAAATTAGTACTAGTTGGTGTGTTATCACAATTTATTTTATTGCCATTACTTACATTTTTATTAATTATTATCATCAAACCACAACCAAGTATTGCATTAGGAATGATGATGGTAGCAGCTTGTCCTGGAGGAAACATCTCCAATTTTATGACACATTTGGCCAAAGGGAATACGGCCTTGTCTGTAAGTTTAACTGCATTTGCTACATTTCTTGCAATGTTTATGACGCCTTTTAATTTTCAGTTTTATGGCAATATGTACGAGCCCACTGCAGCTATTTTAAGAACCGTTTCGATTGAACCATTAGATTTAGTAAAAGTTGTATTGATGATTTTGGGAGTACCATTATTTTTTGGAATGTTGTTGCGACATAAAAATGAAAAATTGGCTTTAAAGCTGTCTAAAATATTGAAACCACTTTCTATTATTGTTTTTATAGCTATTGTTATTATCGCATTTTCTAATAATTTGGATGTATTCAATAATTATATACATTATGTGCTGGGAATAGGAATAAGCCACAATATTTTGGCTATTTTATTAGGATTAATAGTTGCCAAGTTATTTAGATTATCGTTTAAAAACCAGAAAACACTAGCCATCGAAACTGGAATTCAGAATTCAGGATTAGGATTATTATTAATTTTTACGTTTTTTAATGGACTTGGAGGTATGGCAATATTAGCAGCTTTTTGGGGAATATGGCATATTATTTCCGGGCTGTTATTGGCTTTTTATTGGTCTCATAAAACATTAAAAGTTTGAAGAAGATTTGGCTACATAGTGTTAGAGCCTATATTAAATTTGGGTTTTTCTTTTATTTCAAAGAAATTAGAGTAGTTGGTGCTAAACATATTCCTAAAGATAAACCGGTATTATTTTTGTCTAATCATCAAAACGCATTACTAGACGCACTTTTAATTGCTACAATGAGTGGACGATTTTCCTATTTTTTAACAAGAGCAAGTGTGTTTAAAAAGTCTTTGATAAGTAAATTACTAAAGAGTTTAAATATGCTGCCAGTATATCGTGTTAGAGATGGTTGGAGTAATATTACAAATAACAATTCTATTTTTTCTTCGTGTACAAATTTATTACATCAAAACGAAGTTGTTGTTATTTTTCCTGAAGGAAGTCACAATTTAAATAGAACTGTTAGGCCATTAAGTAAAGGGTTTACACGTATTGTGTTTGACACACTAGAAAAATATCCTGAAATTGATTTGCAGTTAATTCCAGTTGGTTTAAATTTCAAAAACGCAAAAGGTTTTGTTGATAGTGCTTCTATTTACTTTGGAAAACCAATTGAAGCTAAATCTTTTGTTTCTAATAATAGAAATGAAGATGTTGTCAACTTAAAAAAGGTTATTCATTCTGAAATATCTAAGCTCACAACTCATATTCCAACTGAAAGTTATGAAGAAACAATTCAAGAGTTAAATGCATTAAATATAGATTATCTAAATCCAAATGAAGTGAATAAATGTATCGCAAATAACCTTGAAGATTGTAAGCAAAAACCAAAATCTAAAATTAATTGGTTACGTTCTTTATTAAAAGGATTACTCATTTTAAATATACTTCCACCTTATCTAATTTGGAAATTTGTAGCACAACCCAAAATAAAAGAGTTGGAATTTACATCTACCTTTAGGTTTGCAATAGCAATTACTCTGGTTCCTATATATTTATTAATAATGTGTTTTGTGCTGGCTTCTTTTTTTACAACAACTATTGGTTTAGGTTATTTGCTGGCAGTAATAATTCTATGTCTTTTAGCTGTAAAATTATAATTCTTTCCTAAAGAATATAGCATTCATGAGTAGCTTATTTGTACCATACCAAAAGGCTCTAAAGTTTGTGTTATCTGTAAAAGAAACCACTTTTCCACTACCTAAACGTTTAATTTGTAAAGGCACTGTGCCTCCTAAACTGTCTAAATTTGGTTTCGAGATATAACCACTTAATATTGGCCTTTTAGTATATTTTATTGGGTTGTTATAGCTGCTGGAATCTGCTTTCATAAAAATAGTTGTGTTTCTAAACAATGAAATTTTACTATTCTTATATCCAAAGTTTATAGGATGTGACCTATCAGTTTCAGCTTCAAAGATAGCACCTCCAATAAATTGAGCGCCTCTAAAATCCCCACGTTCTTCGAAGGTTACATTTTTAGCAGGAACTTTTACTTTTTTAAATTCCAGCTTTGCCAGTTTTTTGGATTTAAACCATTTTAAAGTATTTCTATAACCAATAATTGTACCTCCATTTTTAACCCAAGCAATTATTTTTTTGGTATTGGATTCGCTTAACCCTGAAGTTGATGAACTAGGAACAATTATAGTATTGTATCGACTTAAATCTGCACGACCAATAGTTTTGGTATCCAGTTTAGTTACGGTAATATCGTAACGTGTGTCAAATAAATGCCAAATTTCTCCAGCATCATACGATGAAATCCCATCACCAACTAATAATGCAATTTTTGGCTTTTTCAAAGCTCTAAATTGGCTACTTCCTAAATCGATACCATGTTGTGTTAATCCTGTTGCAACAGCATCTATTTGCACATGACTTTCTTTTGCTAAATTGTTTAATAATGCATACAAATCTTTAGCATTCAATTTTTGATTTTGTACAGGAATTAAAATTGTACCATAATCGTATAACTTCCCATTTAAGTTAAATTGCTTCATAGCCACTTTTGCACGTAATCCTTTACTTAAAATCTTGTTTAAAATTTTTGGAGTATAATATTCGTGCCATTCCATGACATAAGCATAGTTGCTTTGTCCTGTTACATTTCCGTTTTTGAATCGCAAATCAACGACTTCAGCTCCAGCATTGTTTGTTGAAACACCTTCGGCATAATCTAAATTAAAAGCCAATGGAAATGTCCAAGCAGATACATCATAAAATAAACTGTCTAGAAACTTGGTGCGTTTTTCGAACATTGCATTTATTAAACGTGTATTCTTTTGGTTTTTAGGTATAATATAACTGTATCCTTTCTTAAAACGCTTGCCGTTAGCAGTAAAATCTTGTTTTACTTCGTTGAATGTTATCTGGTGACGATTTAATATTTCTGCTAAATGATAGGTTTTTGCTGCATCTTTTTCATCACCAAAAACAATAGCTTTTCCGTTTTCTTTAGCCGCTTCATTTCTAGCATTTTTAAAGAAACTATGTTGATAGTTTAAAATTTCTACTCGCATATTTTTAGCAGCTTCTAGTGTTGATAAAGCCGCTGTAAATTGATTTCTAATACTAAACTGAAAAGTTAAGATACCATTATCACTTTCCTGAATATGTCCGCGAGAACTCGCTTGTTCAAATAAAATGCCAATACCACCATTGATATCTGGAAACGTTGAGCCCTTTCCATAATAAAAATCGTCGAAACTTTCTTCGGTATAGTATAAAGAACCAATTTTATTTAAAGCTTTTGCATGATAGTTACCAATACTTTTAGTAAGCTCCTGATTTAATTTAGGAGTTAAAGGATGTGTTCTTGATTGTATTCCTGGTTGAAAAAAGAAGGAAGAATTAGTGCCCATTTCGTGATGATCGGTTAATATATTTGGTAGCCATTTATGGAATGTTGCAATTCTGGCACGAGATTCTGGTAATTGTACAGGCAGCCAATCACGATTCATATCAAACCAATAGTGATTGGTTCTTCCGCCAGGCCAAACTTCACTATATTCTCTATCTCTTGGATCAGGATTTAGGTTAATGCTCTTATTCGTGTTTGCCCAATATGCAAATCGTTGCAAACCATCAGGATTAAATGAAGGGTCGAATAATATTACTGTATTATCTAATAATTCGTCGATGTTATTACCTTCAGCAGCAGCTAAATAATAAGCTGCTAAAAGTCCTGCATTTGCTCCACTTGGCTCATTACCATGAATTGAAAACCCTTGATACACAATTATTGGCATCGTAGCTGTGTTTGTATTAGAATTGCCATTAGTAGCATCCATGTGTTCTTTACGAATGTCATCGATACGTTGATGATTTTTAGGCGATGTAATAGTTAGGAGTAATATTGGTCTGTCTTCAAAAGTTTTACCTCTATTTTCAATAGTTATTCTTTCTGAAGCATTTGCAAGTGCATATGCATATTGCACCAATTTATCGTGCGTAACATGCCATTTACCAACTTGATGGCCAATAACACTTTCAGGTGTTGGTATACTTTGGTTGTAAGTTACATTCTGTGGAAGATAATAAGATATGTCAATTTCATTTTGTGCATGTAGAATTGAACAAAACAAGAAGCAGAGTAAGAATAGTTTTTTCATTATTAATTTAGTTAGAGCATAAATATAAAAAAACCATTACTAAAAAGTAATGGTTTTAAATATTTTAAGATTTTATTGAGAGTTTATATATCCTCAAAATTTACATCTGTAAAACTTTCAGAGGATGTAGGAGCTTCTTCAGTAGCATCTTCTTTAGTTTCTTCAGTAGTAATAAACTCTTCTTTTTTGAAATCTTTTTGATGACGCTCACTAATGACTTCTTCGCCTTTTTCATTAATGATATAGTCAGTCATTTCGCCTAAAATGTCTTTAAACTCAGAAAAATCTTCTTTATATAAATAAATTTTATGCTTTTTGTAATGGAATGAACCATCATCATTTGTAAACTTCTTACTTTCAGTAATAGTAAGATAGTAATCTCCTGCTTTAGTAGATCTTACGTCAAAAAAATAAGTACGTCTTCCTGCTCTTAAAACTTTGGAAAAAATTTCCTCTTGCTCCATCATATCCTTATAAGCCATAATTGTATTGTTAAATTTGTTTTATTTTTTAATGTCTCAAAAATCTAAAAAATATATATACCAACCAACTAATTATGATATTTCTTTTTTATTAGTAAGCTAAAATTGATTTCTAGATGTTTCTGAAAGCTGTTTTAAATAGAGACTTTTGTAGTAGCCATCTATGTTTATAAGTTCATCATGAGTACCATTTTGAATTATATAGCCATCATCTAAAACTATTATTTTGTTCGCATTTTTAACTGAAGATATTCTATGACTCACTATAATTGTTGTTTTACCTTCGGAAACTTTAGCGAGATTATTAAGAATTTCTTCTTCAGTTTCTGTATCTACAGCCGATAAACAATCGTCTAATAATAAAATCCTTGGGTTTTTAATTATTGCTCTTGCAATAGATACTCGTTGTTTCTGTCCACCAGAAAGTGTAATACCTCTTTCTCCTAAAATGGTATCATATCCGTTAACAAACTTAATAATATTTTTATGTACAACAGCATTTTTTGCTGCTTGTACAACATCTTCATCTGTTGCATTTGTAGAACCAAATTTGATATTGTTTTTTATAGAATCCGAAAATAAAAACGCATCTTGAGGCACATAACCTAACTTATTTCGTAAACTGTTTAAGTTTACTTTTTCGATTGAATTATTATCAATTAATATTTTCCCGTTATTGATATCATAAAGCCTTCCTATTAAATCCAATATTGTAGATTTCCCAGAACCCGTTTTACCAATTATGGCAAGAGTTTCTCCTTGATTTACGTTAAAACTAATATCTTTTAAGGCTTGAATATTAGTATCGTCGTAAGTAAATGACACATTATTAAATACTATATTCCCATTAATTAATGTTGGACTTGTTATTGTATTTTTAATTTCCGGTTCTACTTTCAAAAACTCATTAATACGTTTTTGAGACGCTTCAGCTTCTTGAACAATTGAGGTAACCCATCCTAAAGCTGCAACTGGCCATGTAAGCATATTTACATAAATAATGAATTCTGCAATGGTACCGAAATGTTCTATTTCACCATTTATATATTGCATGCCTCCTACATAAATAACTAATAAATTACTGGCTCCAATTAGTAAAATCATTATAGGAAAGAAAAACGCTTGTACTTTTGTTAAATTAATTTGTTTTTGTCTGCTTTCAGTAGATAATATTTCGAAAGCATGATTGGTTTGCGGTTCAATGCCATTAGCTTTTATTACCGAAATTCCACTAAAAGATTCTTGGGCAAAGGTTGATAATTTCGATAAATAGACTTGAACAATGGTGCTACGTTTGTGTATTATCTTGCTTAAGGTGTAAATAGTAATAGATAAAATTGGTAGTGGAATAATAGTATATAATGCTAAAGTTGGTGCTTGATTAAACATGTAAATTAGTGCGATAATAAACAATGTAATTGTATCTATAGTGTACATTATTGCTGGGCCGACATACATTCTCACTTTACCTACATCTTCGCTAATTCGATTCATTAAGTCGCCAGTCCGGTTCTTTTTATAGAAGTTTAATGATAATCGCTGGTATTGTTGGTATACCTCATTTTTTAAATCGAATTCTATATAACGCGAGACATTTATAATGGTCTGACGCTTTAAAAAAGTGAAAATACCAGCTATAAGTGCTGCAATAATGATATACAAAATATTTAGAGCTAACTCTTTTTCAAATGTAGCACCAATCTCTCCTTCTAATTTTGCAACAATGACGTTAATGGATTGTCCAATTAATCGAGGTGTAAATAAGGCAAAAGTTTTGGCAAGTATAGTGATTGCTATTCCAACTAAAAGCTTATATCTATAAGTGTAAATGTATTTGTTGAGGTGTTGTAATTCTTTCATTTAACATTTTTAGGTAAAGCACAATTTTTTATCATTTTCGCATTTTAACATTAATTATGTTGCGTAAACTGTAATATTCAATTATTTTTGCATGCTGTTATTAGAGATTATTCAAATAACGAAAATTTTAAAACACAAATCTTAAATGATTTTAGATGTTATTAATTCAAACGAAATTAAAAAAGTTGATCCAGTATTTGGACAACTTTCTTTTGATAATCACGAACAAGTTGTTTTTTGTAACGACAAAGATACAGGATTAAAGGCAATAATTGGAATTCATAATACGGTTTTAGGACCAGCACTTGGTGGTACAAGAATGTGGCAGTATAATAACGAATGGGAAGCCTTAAATGACGTGCTTCGCTTATCGCGTGGAATGACTTTTAAAGCTGCTATTACAGGTTTAAACCTTGGAGGTGGTAAAGCAGTTATTATTGGCGATGCAAAAACCCAAAAGACACCAGAGTTAATGAGACGCTTTGGAGAATTTATACATTCGTTAAGTGGAAGATATATTACTGCTGAAGATGTTGGAATGGAAACTGCAGATATGGATTTGGTTAGAGAGGTAACACCTTATGTTACTGGAATTTCTGAAGATAAAGGTGGTGCAGGAAATCCATCTCCAATTACTGCTTATGGAGTATTTATGGGAATGAAAGCTGCTGCTCACTATAAATTTGGGACTGATATTTTAGAAGATAAAAAAGTATTAGTGCAAGGTATTGGTCATGTTGGAGAATCTTTGGTGGAAAATTTGGTTAATGAAGGGGCAAATGTAATTATTGACGACATTAAACGAAAAACGTTTGCAAGAAGTGAGTCACAAATATGGAGTTTCAGTTTATAAAGGAAACGATATTTATTCTGAAGATATAGATATTTATTCCCCATGCGCTTTAGGAGCTACTGTAAATGATGATAACTATTTATAAAATAAAAGCGCAAGTTATTGCTGGAGCAGCTAATAATCAATTAGCAAACGAAGAAAAACATGGTCATATTCTTAAGGAAAGAGGGATTGTCTATGCACCAGATTTTTTAATAAATGCTGGTGGAATAATAAATGTATATGCTGAGTTAGAAGAATATGATAAACAAGAAATTGTTCGTAAAACGGAAAATATATATAACACAACTTTAGAAATATTAGAAACAGCTCATTCAAATGGTATTACAGCCAATCAGGCAGCTCTTAATATTGCAAAGAGTAGGATAGAAACAAGAAAAAAAGAGAATTCTAAATAAATTCATTTAAAATAATATTATTTTTGCAAGGCGAAAGATTCAATCTTTCGCCTCTTTAATTAAAAAGTTCTTTAAAATATGCTTAACAGAAGACATATTCGTGTAAAAGTAATGCAGATAATTTATGCAATTAAAGGAAGTGGAAGCGATGATCTTAAAAAAGACGAACAGTTTTTATTACTTAGCATAGAAAACATGTATAATCTTTATCTTTTAATATTGTCATTATTTGTAGAGGTACATAGTCAAGCTGAAGCATATTTAATTAAATCTCAACAAAAACATCTTGCAACTTCCCAAGAAAAGAATCCTAGCAAAAAATTTATTAATAATGCAGTCTTAAGTCATCTTAAGAATAACGCTTCCTTTCAAAAAAAACTTGAAAACCGAAAAATTAATAACTGGAAATTAGACAATGAGTATGTAGAAATTATATTTAAGGAACTTTTAAAAAGTGAATTGTATAAAGACTATATGTCGAATGATACAGTTTCATTCCAGGAAGACAAGACCTTTATCACTGATTTTTTTAAAACCATAATAGCTCCAAACGAAAAACTATACGATTATTTAGAAGATAAGAATATTACTTGGTTAGATGATTTGCCTGTTGTAAATACTACTATTGTAAAACTTTTAAGAAAGATGAAACCTGATACAAAAGAGCATCATTTCTTACCTAAACTATTTAAAGATAAAGATGATAAAGACTTTGCTATTGAGTTGTTAAAGAAAACAGTTTTAAATATTGATACATTTAGTGAAGAGATTGCATTAAAAACCACAAATTGGGATAAAGATAGAATTGCTAGGATTGATTTTGTGTTATTACAAATGGCAATTTGTGAATTTCAAAAATTTTCTTCTATACCAATTAAAGTTACAATAAACGAGTATTTAGAAATTGCTAAAGAATATTCAACCCCAAAAAGCAGTATTTTTATTAACGGAATTTTAGACAATATTGTGAAGGAATATAAAGATAAAGGAACGTTAAATAAAGCAGGACGTGGATTGTTGTAATAAAAATTTGTTACTTTTAGCCCAGATTATTAAAAAAATTAATAATAACCCAAATGTTTATCTTGAATAAACTATAAAAAATGAAGAACATGAAAAAAGTAATTTTAGGCCTAAGTGCCTTATGTCTTGTAGCCTTTACATCATGTAAAGAAGACGCAGCAAGTAAAGTAAAAGCCGAAAATGTTACACAAGCAGCTGATAGAGATGCTGTTTCAGGAGATTTCCCTGCAATTACATTTAGCGAATCTGAACATGATTTTGGTGAAATTGAAAACGGAACACCTGTTGAAACTGTATTTTCTTATACAAATACAGGTAAAGCGCCTTTAGTAATTACAAATATTAAAAGTTCTTGCGGATGTACTATACCACAAGATTGGAGTAAAGAGCCTTTAGCTGTTGGAGCTTCTGCTAGCTTTACAGTTAAGTTTAACGGTAAAGGAACTAACAAAGTTTCTAAAACAGTTACTGTAACTGCAAATACTGAAAAAGGTACAGAAACTGTTAAAATCACTGCTTTTATTAAGCCAGATCCTAATGCCGTGGATCATACTGCAGGACCTGTAACTACTAAAACTAGTACACAACCAGGACATGAAGGACATAACCACAATTAATTTTTAATATTAATGGAAGCATTAGGACCCTATTTTCCTTTTATTGCAATGTTTGCTGTTGTGTATTTCTTTATGATTCGACCACAAATGAAACGTTCTAAAAATGAAAAGAAATTCGCTGCAGAATTAAAACGAGGAGATAAAATAGTTACCAAAAGTGGATTACATGGTAAGGTGTTGGAGCTAAATACTAAAGATAACTCTTGCATTATCGAAACACTTGCAGGTAAAATAAAATTTGAACGCTCTGCTATTTCTATGGAAATGAGTATGAAGTTAAATGCTCCTCCAGCAGTAAAAAAATAAGTTAAAAAAGCAGCTCATCGAGCTGCTTTTTTTTTGAATCTTCTGTTAGAATTTATTCACTGAAATTTATTGCAATCAGTTTTCTATATTTATTAATATTTTGGTCTAATAATTAAATCAAGGACTTTAGTATTAAAAAGAAGGAAAACATATATGTAATTATAGGTGTTAGCGGTTCGGGTAAATCTACTATTGGACAGCTTCTTTCCAGTGCCATTCATATTCCATTTTACGATGCCGATAATTTTCATCCGCAATCTAATATTGAAAAAATGCGAAGTGGATTTCCCTTGAATGATGATGATAGATCTCCTTGGCTAAATATTCTTGCAAATAAATTAAAGCTTTGGAATAATTCTGAAGGTGCTATTCTCGCATGTTCAGCTTTAAAAGAAAAGTACAGACAGCAGTTATCTAAAGGAGTTTCAACTATTAAATGGGTTTATCTCGAAGGATCTTATGATTTAATTAAGCAACGTATGGAAAGTAGGTCTCAACATTTTTTTAAAACAGATATGTTGAGGTCACAATTTGAAAGTTTAGAGGCTCCAAATTACGGCATACAGGTCAATATAAATAAAGCACCTCAAGACATTATAGCCTCCATTAAAAGCAAAATAAAACAATAATGAGTAAATCTGATTTTGGTATTATAGGATTAGGTGTTATGGGAAAAAGTATTTCTTTAAATGTTGCCGAAAAGAGATTTAATTTGTCTGTTTATAATAGAGCCAAAGGAGATGAAATATATGTAGTCGACGATTTTATTACTAATAACAAATCATTTAAAAATATAAAGGGTTTTACAGTATTAAAAGAGTTTGTAGATTCTATACAACAACCTAGAAAACTGTTGTTAATGATACAAGCTGGAAAACCAGTGGATATTGTAATAAGTGATTTAATGCCATTATTGTCAGATGGAGATATTATTATTGATGGAGGTAATTCTCATTATTTAGATACAAAGAGAAGATTTGAAATACTGAAATCTAAAAATATCGCTTTTTTAGGTACTGGAATTTCAGGAGGTGAAGAAGGAGCAAGAAAAGGACCTTCAATTATGCCAGGAGGCTCTAAAGATGGTTATAATAAAGTGTCCAATATTTTAGAAGCTGTAGTAGCCAGAGATTTTCAAGGTAATCCATGTTGTACTTATATTGGACCAGAAGGATCTGGACATTATGTGAAAATGGTACACAATGGTATTGAATATGTCGAAATGCAATTATTGGCAGAATTGTTTGCCCTGATGTCGTGTTCTATGAGTTACGAAAAGATCTCTGAAGTGTTCTCTTCATGGAATGAAGGCGTTTTATCAAGTTATTTGTTGGAGATTACAGCCGAAATTTTACTTAAAAAAGAAGGTGATCATTATATAATAGATTTAATTTTAGATAAAGCAGGAAATAAAGGTACAGGATCATGGTCAAGTTCGTCAGCATTAGAACTGGGAGTTCCAAACACCATGATGATGGCTTCAGTATTTGCACGTTACATATCTTCATTTAAAGATAAAAGAGTTACGTTTTCTAAACGTATGGATACATCTTCTAACGCCATACCAAATTTGAATCTTGAAGATTTAAAAAGTGCTTATCAAATGGCGAGAATAATTAATCATCATCAGGGATTTGAACTTATTAGGGAAGCTTCTAAAAACTTTAATTGGGATTTGAACTTATCAGAAATTGCTAGAATATGGACCAATGGATGTATTATTAAATCTAGATTAATGGAACATTGCGTTTCTATTTTTCAGTCATCGGAAAGTGTATTGAATGATATCAAAATATTTAATTCTATAAGTGAGAAGGAGCACAATATTACTATGGTTTTAAAAGAAGGGATTTCAGCTCGAATTGCGTTACCATGTTTTTATGCAGCTTATAATTATTGGATATCAATTACAACAGATAAGCTTCCAGCAAACTTAATTCAGGCACAACGCGATTATTTTGGAGCCCATACATATCAACGTACTGATAGTCCATCACACAAATTCTTTCACACTAATTGGTAAATATTATGATAGATTATCAACTTATAGCAGCAGTAATTTTTGGAATAGTGGTTTTGTTAACCCTAATTCTACGATTTAAAATTCAAGCATTTATTGCGCTGTTAATTGCGAGTATTACTGTTGGAATAATTGCAGGAATGCAACCTGTTGATATTATTATAACAATGAAAGACGGTATGGGAAATACCTTGGGTTTTGTTGCTGTAGTTGTTGGTTTGGGAGCTATGTTTGGTGCAATTTTGGAACATTCAGGAGGAGCAGAAGCATTAGCCAAATATTTGCTTAGTAAGTTTGGTGAGAAGCGAACTCCTTTTGCCCTAATGCTTACTGGATTTTTTATTGCAATACCAGTTTTTTTTGATGTTGGTTTTATTATTTTAATTCCGCTTATATATTCAATTCAACGCAGAACGAAAAAATCATTGCTCTTGTATGGTATACCATTGCTGGCAGGATTAGCCATAACACATGCATTTATACCACCAACTCCTGGCCCTGTTGCTGTAGCAGATATATTAAAGGCTGATTTGGGCTGGGTAATTTTATTTGGTTTTATTACTGGTATTCCAACGGCAATTATTAGTGGGCCAATTTTCGCAAGATATATAGCTAAAAAAATTCATATTAATGCACCTCTACTTGAAATAGAAGATAGTAATATATCAAACTTTCCTTCTGTAGGAATGATTTTTGCCATTATTGGAATCCCTATTATCTTAATTGTTAGTAACACATTTTTGAATAGTGAATTATTAGAGAATGTTGCTATTTCCGAAAAGTTAAAGACATGGATGCAAATGATTGGTCATCCTTTTTCTGCATTGATCATCGCCAATTTAATTGCTTGGTATTTGCTAGGTATAAAAAGAGGAATTACTAAAAATAAGTTGCTAAATATAACAACAAAATCTATGGGACCAGCTGGAATCATAATTCTTTTGACTGGTGCAGGAGGCGTTTTCAAAGAAATGTTAGTGAACACTGGATCTGGTGAAATGTTAGCAAATTATTTGGCAGAAAGTAATATGGGAATATTATTTTTCGCTTTTATTATTGCTGCGCTAATTAGAATCTTACAAGGATCTGCTACTGTTGCTATGATTACAGCGGCTGGAATTACCGCACCACTTTTATTAGGTGAAATAGGTGAGATTGATAAAGCACTATTGGTAATTACTATTGCTGCTGGAGCTTCAATTATGTCTCATGTTAATGATAGTGGTTTCTGGTTAGTTAGTAAATATTTAGGACTAACAGAAAAACAGACTTTTAGAAGCTGGACCGTAATGACCACTATTTTGGCTGTTGTAGGTTTTACAACGGTAAGTCTTATTTCTTTAGTAGTTTAAAAAGTGTGTATTAGCAATTTTTGTATTTATCATGTAAACCTGCTCCTTGAAGAATCATAGGTTTTATTTTTTCTAAGCGACTTAATTTTGTAGCATCATGCTTTGCAGTTGCAATGTGTTCACAATATTCACGTTGTTTGTAAGGAGAAAGCGCATTAAAATGCTTTACAAGATTAGCACTATTATTTAATACTTCTTGTAATTCACTCGGAATTACAGTTTCCTTTTTTGTTCTATTTGGTTTTATTTCTTTACCTAATTTCTGATTTTCAATAGCTTCTTTTACATAAGCCAAAACTGCGTTTTTATCTATATCTTCAATAGAAGTAAATCGCATTTGCCGTAAGGCTTTAGTTTTGCCTTCTTGAGCATTTAACAATAACTTTTGTTCATCTTTTAGAAAAACACCATTAAAAAACCAAATACCAAAGTGATGCTTAAATGCACCAAGCCCTAAAACATTTTTTCCATTTACAGTATAAACTGGAGAACTCCACTTAAGAGTTTCTTCCATTTCGGTAGAATTTATAATAGTTCTCAATATTGTTAGAGCTTCTACCCATTGCTTGTGACTTTCTATATATTCTTCAACTGAGTTTACTTTTTTCATGACCTTTTTTATTGATTAAATACCCATTATGAGTTACCATATTCCAGCATAATCTAACATTTCACCAGATTGATGCTCAAGATAATCAAATTTTAGCTTTATTATTTGGCGAATGTGTAAATAATCGTGTGCCAGCCAATTAGTTAAGAAAAATTTTGCCGTAAGCTTCCCTTTTTTAGGATGTTCGTAGTAGTTTTCCCATTTGGGTTTATCTAGAGATTTTAACCAAGATATTGATTGTTCTCTTTCAGAAATAAATTTATTGAGCATATTGTTATAATCCTGCTGCATATAGTTTCGTTCGGAAACCCAAACTACAGGATTAAAAGCTGGAGGCGTTTGATTAGGTTTATCTAAAACCCATTTTGTTCTGAATCTAAAATCTTCACGTTCTTCATCATATAAATGACACACTATTTCTAACAAGCACCATTTTTCAGGAGTTTGTTTCCATAAGAGCATATCTTTATTTACATCTTTTAAAAGATTATAAAAAACACTTTTGTTTTGTTGCAATTGTTCTATTATGAAATTCATAAGGTTGATTGAGTTTTAATTTTTTTAAATCTTAATTTGATTAACATTCCTCATCTTCAACAAAAGTGGAAGCAATCACTGTTATAATTATATCATTTTTGCACCAAACCTGTAAACCAATATCATCAAATTCATATACATATTGAGGAATTCCATCATCCTCAAAATCTAATTCATTTATTTCTCCATAGTACTTCTCTTCTGTATGAGAAATAAATTCTTCAATATTCATCCCTAATAAATTTCTGCCTTTGTATAAACAATCATCATCGCATACAATTGAAACAATTTTACCTTCATCATTAACATACAATGAAACGCCAATATCTTCTATTGAATACGCTCTCCATTCTGTTGCATCATCTCTTGGAGTCTGTGTAAACTCCATTTCTTCTTGATAATTTTTAATATCAGATTCCAAAATAAATTCTCCAATTCTTTCAAAAGGAATAAAATATAAAATCATGATCTTTATTTTGCTTTGTCCTGAGTTAATTCAGCAATTTTACAAATCACTTCAGTAGCTTTTATCATGCTTTCTACAGGTACATATTCGTAACGTCCATGAAAATTATGTCCACCTGCAAAAATATTTGGACATGGTAAACCCATATAACTTAACTGGGAACCATCTGTACCACCACGAATAGGTTTTATTAGCGGTTTTATATTAAGCTGCTTCATGGCTTCTTCGGCAATGTCTACAATATGCATAACGGGCTCCACTTTTTCTTTCATGTTATAGTATTGATCTTTTAAATCTAACTCAATTACTGGTTTACCATATTTGTCATTCATATCATCAGCAATTTTTTGAATTAAAGTTTTACGTGCTTCAAATTTATCCTTATCATGATCACGAATTATATACTGTAATTGAGTTTCTTCTACTTTTCCTTCAACGGAATATAGATGAAAAAAACCTTCGTAATCTTCAGTAAGTTCTGGAGTTTCATTTTTTGGTAATGCATTGATAAATTCGGTAGCAAAATACATTGAGTTTACCATTTTTCCTTTGGCATAACCAGGATGTACAATCTTACCATTTACTTTTACTTTTGCTCCAGCAGCATTAAAATTTTCGTATTCCAGTTCACCAACTTGGCTTCCATCCATAGTATATGCCCAATCTGCTCCAAACTTATCTACATCAAATTTATGTGCACCTCGGCCAATTTCTTCATCAGGAGTAAAACCAATTCTTATTTTACCATGTTTAATTTCGGGATGGTTGATTAAATATTCCATTGCAGAAATAATTTCGCAAATTCCTGCTTTATCGTCTGCTCCAAGTAAAGTAGTTCCATCGGTAGTGATAAGTGTTTGCCCTTTATAAAGTAGTAAGTCTTGGAAATAATCGGGAGATAATACAATACTTTCTTCAGCATTTAAAATAATATCTTTTCCATCGTAGTTCTCTATAATTTGAGGGTTTACATTTGCAGCAGTAAAATCTGGAGATGTATCAAAATGAGAGATAAACCCAATTACAGGCACATTATGGGCAACATTACTAGGTAAAGTTGCCATAATGTATGCATTATCATCAATGCTCACTTCTTGCAATCCGATACTTTTAAGCTCTTCAACTAATTTATTTGCTAAATCCCATTGTTTTTCTGTGCTTGGCGTTGTATCACTATTCGGATCGCTTTCGGTATCTATGGTAACATAGCTTATAAAACGATCGATAATATGTTGTTTGTCTATCATTTAGAATGGATTTTATTCAAAAATAATCAACCACTTTTAAAGTGACAAGTGTTGTGTTAGTTTCTTTTAAGTTGATTGTATTTAACGTATTTTTGCACTCAAAATGCACTTCATGTATAAGTTTTTAATTCGACCAATACTTTTCTGTTTTGATCCTGAAAAAGTGCATCATTTTACATTTACATTAATTAGATTTGTTAATAAGATTCCTTTTATTCCCAATCTAATCAGAAGCTTTTATGTTGTTAGTGATAAACGATTGGAACGAAACTTATTTGGACTAACCTTTAAAAACCCAGTAGGACTAGCAGCTGGATTTGATAAAGATGCTAAATTGTTTAATGAGCTTTCCAATTTTGGATTTGGTTTTATAGAAATAGGAACATTGACACCTAAACCACAAGAAGGGAATCCAAAAAAACGCTTGTTTAGACTAAAAGAAGATTCAGCAATTATTAACCGAATGGGCTTTAATAATGGCGGAGTTTTAGAAGCTGTAGAACGATTAAAACACCTTTCGACCTCGCTCAAGGCACGAGGTGTTTTAATTGGTGGAAATATTGGAAAGAATAAAACAACTCCAAACGAAAAAGCTGTTGAAGATTACAAAATCTGTTTTGAAGCTTTGTTTGACTATGTTGATTATTTTGTTGTTAATGTAAGTTCTCCTAACACACCAAATTTAAGAGCACTTCAAGATAAAGAACCGCTTACAAATCTTTTAAAAGATTTGCAAATTGCAAATACCAAAAAACAAAATCCAAAGCCAATATTATTAAAAATTGCTCCAGATTTAAAAAACGAACAACTACTCGATATTATTGATATTGTTGCTGAAACTAATATTGATGGCGTGATTGCTACAAATACTACGATTTTACGTGAAGGATTGCAATCTGATAACAAAAAAGAAGTAGGAGGACTAAGTGGAAAACCCTTAAGCAATCGTTCAACTGAAGTGATTCGTTTTTTAGCAGAGAAAAGTAACAAAGCTTTCCCGATTATTGGAGTAGGAGGCATTCATTCGGTAACAGATGCTTTGGAGAAGTTGGAAGCTGGAGCAGATTTAATTCAGATTTACACTGGTTTTATTTATGAAGGTTCAAAACTTATTAAAAAGATTAATAAGGCTCTACTGAAAAAGGTTAATTAAAAATTTATTTTTTGTAATTCATTCAAAAGGCTTCATAAAAATAGTAGTATTTTTATCCTAGTATTAAATTAAAATAATGCCAGATAAAATTAAGATTATTGAATGTCCTCGTGATGCTATGCAAGGCATCAAAGACTTTATTCCTACGGAGCATAAAGTAAAATACATTCAGTCATTGCTTCGTGTTGGTTTTGATACTATAGATTTTGGCAGTTTTGTATCGCCAAAAGCTATTCCCCAAATGGTTGATACTGCAGAAGTATTGTCTCATTTAGATTTAAATGATACAAACAGTAAATTGTTAGCGATTGTGGCAAATGTAAGAGGAGCACAAGAAGCTTCACAGCATAATGAGATTGATTTTTTAGGTTATCCGTTTTCTATTTCAGAGAATTTTCAAATGCGAAATACACACAAAACAATTGCACAATCGGTTGTAACACTTCAGGAGATTTTAAATATATCAGATAGAACCAATAAACAAGTTGTAGCTTATTTATCTATGGGATTTGGTAATCCTTATGGAGATCCTTGGAATGTTGATATTGTTGGAGAATGGACAGAACGTTTGGGTAAAATGGGTGTAAAAATAATCTCGTTGAGTGATACTATAGGAAGCTCTAATCCTGAAAATATTGAATATTTGTTTTCTAATTTAATACCGATGTACCCTGAAATAGAATTTGGTGCACATTTACATACCACTCCAAGTTCTTGGTTTGAGAAAGTAGATGCTGCTTATAAATCTGGTTGCCGACGTTTTGATGGTGCGATTCAAGGTTTTGGAGGTTGCCCTATGGCAAAAGATGAATTGATTGGAAATATGCCTACCGAAAAATTAGTATCGTATTTTACAACACGGAAAACTAAAAATGAACTTAATACTTTAAGTTTTGAGAGTTCTTATAATGAAGCTTCTAAAATATTCAATACCTATCATTAATCAATTTTAAATTTTAAGACATTCTAATTCCTTCATCTTCAAAGAGTAAAATTTACAAATAAATATTATTTAAAATTATTCTAAATAAAGTTTGTTATTTTCTTTTTCATTTATATTTTTGCTCCTTAAATATTTTGCTATTTATAATTAATCTAAATAACAATTAATGAAAAAAACTATCTTATCTATAGCAATTTTAGTATCATGTTTTGGCTTTTCGCAAACTAAAAGTCAGGATACAACAGCAACAAATCAACAACAAAATGAGTCTCAAAATATATTAAATGGTAACATTTCTGAAGGTGTAACAATTGGTGGTTATGCACAAGTAGATTACAACCAACCAGAAGGAAAAAATGGAAAGCTTGATGTACATAGAATGGTATTGTTGTTAGGATACAAGTTTAGTGATCGAGTTCAATTTGTTACCGAAATTGAATATGAGCATGTTAAAGAAGTATTTGTTGAGCAAGCTTTTTTAAGCTATAGTATAAGCGATAATTTAAATATTCGTGGTGGACTAATGCTAGTTCCAATGGGAATAGTAAATGAATATCATGAACCAACTACATTTAATGGAATTGAACGTCCAAATGTAGATAAGAGTATTGTGCCATCAACTTGGAGAGAGATTGGAATTGGTGTGTCGGGCAGATTTAATGAAGCATCATTACGTTATCAAGCTTATATTTTTAATGGTTTTGCTTCAGTAAATGACGGTAAAGTACTTGGAGGAAAAAACGGACTTCGTAATGGACGCCAAAAAGGGGCAGAGTCGACAATAAATACTCCAAACTTTTCAGCGAAATTGGATTACTATGGTATTCCTGACTTGCGTTTAGGAGTTTCAGGATATTTTGGAAGAACTCAAGCCGCTGATGACGTAGATGATATTGATGGAGCAGATGTTGGAATTACGATGATAGGATTAGATGCAAGATATGTACATAAACGGTTTTCAGCAAGAGGGCAATATATACATGCTTTATTATCTGGCACCGAAGGCTACAATGTTTTAAATGAAAGCGATTTAGGTGCAGAGCTTAAAGGATGGTACGCCGAAGCAGCTTATAATTTGTTGCCACTTACTAAAGAGCAAAAGTTAGATGCTTTTGTGCGTTATGAGCAATATGATACCCATGCTGCTACAATAGATGCAAATATTACAAGAAATTTAGCATATAACCGCAACGAATGGACTTTAGGACTAAGCTATCATATTGCTCATGGAGCAGTAGTAAAAATGGACTATCAAATTTTAGATAATGATGTTATGGATAATGAAGGAAAAGGCCAATTAAATTTTGGATTTGGAGTGAGCTTTTAATTAGTTATATATGAATTTTAAACTTGTATTATTAATTTTGTTATCTGTTTATGTACAGTCTTTTGAATTTCCTAAGAACATTCAAAAAAAAGTGGATGCAACAATCATTTCAACATTTAATGTAGAAGACTTTTCGCTTCATTTAATTAATATTCCTTCAGAAATCGTTAAATCTTTGCCATCAACTTTCAAAAATGAAAGCTTATATAAGATTAATACAAATGACACTTTATTGGGATACGCCTATGTAGCAAAAGCACCAAGTAAAACAGATGAGTTTGATTATTTGGTTTTATTAGATAAAAATCTGATAATTGTAAAGTCTAAAGTTTTAATTTATCGTGAAGATTATGGAGGAGAAATTGGGAGTAAACGTTGGTTAAAACAGTTTATAGGAAAAACAAAAAACGACGAATTAAAATATGGAGGCAATATCTCAGCAATATCTGGTGCCACAATCTCTGTACGGTCTATGACTTCAGCCATTAATACATTATTGAGCTCAATTAGAATCCTTCACAAAAACAATATTCTATAATGCAACTAAACGGACTTATACAAACGCTTCCTAAAGAATTAAAATTACTAATAGGTACTTTTATAATCGTATTAAGTATTGGTTTTTATACAGGATTGTTTTTTGTAGGAGAAACCTCTTCAGCTAATCCAAATGGTATAGAGGAACAGTATTTAGGAAATGAGACAGACGAAAATGCAACGGTCATGAAGTTTAAAAAAAGTGAGAAGGAAATGCTTAATTTAGTTCACAATCATGTGCTATCAATGTCGCTAATCTTTTTCTTGGTTGGATTAATTTTTAGTATTACTCAACTTAATAAAAACCTTAAAATATTTTTAATAATAGAACCTTTTATATCTGTTATACTCACTTTTGGAGGTATTTATTTGTTATGGAAAGGAATACTTTGGATGAAATATGTAGTCATGATTTCAGGAACTTTGATGACATTCTCTTTTGTAATTTCTACATTAATAATTCTTTTTCAACTTTTTAAAAAGAATAAATAGAACAGTTATTTTTTCATTTTAGTAAAAATTTAATTTCCGCCTAACTTTTAAGTATCTTTATAGACCTAAAACTTCTGTTATGAAACGAGCATGTTAAAGTTTTTCTTACCAAAGGAAAATGATTAGTGGCGAATAGCATGTGACAGTTAAAAAACAATAAATATAAACACATGAATACTGCAATTGAAAAATTATTAAACGATCAAGTTAAGTTCGAAGCAAGTGCATCGATGCAATATTTGGCGATGGCTTCATGGGCTGATGCAAATGGCTATAATGGTGTAGCGGAGTTCTTTTATTTACAATCTGAAGAAGAGCGCTTGCATATGATCAAATTAGTTAAGTTTATTAATGAGCGTAGCGCAACGGTTATTATTCCAGAGTTAGATAAACCTAAAAGTAATTTTAAGTCTTTAAATCAACTATTTGAAACCTTTTTAGAACAAGAAGTTTTTGTAACCCAACAGATAAATCATGTTATTTACGAGTGTCTTCAGCATAAAGATTATAACGTACATAATTTCATGCAATGGTATGTAACCGAACAGTTAGAAGAAGAAGCTGTAGCTAAAACATTATTGGATAAATTAATGATTATTGGCGATGATAAATCCGGTCATTATTTGTTCGATAGAGATATTAATATAGTTGCTTCTGCAAATACAAACCAAGAATAAGATAATAGCTTTTTATTAACTAAGCGATTTTTTTTGATACTAAGAGAGGAGCTTCAAAATAAGTAAAATATACAGTGCCTATAATAGTGCTGAAATAATAAAAAGCAATTAAGTAGTTTCCATAGGTGATATATTGATTTAATCCAAACCAATCGCCAAAGTAATATAGTATAGAAAAAGCTAATACTACTCGAATCCCTTCAACAAATATAGCATGTTTCTTTTTATCCATTAAAGAGGTATAACCATAAATACCTATAAAAACTATTAATCCGTAGAGTAGCAAATTATTAAACCCAATATTTCCATAGTTATAAAACATAAATAACATTAATACTGTAGTTGCAATAAGCTGGTAAGTAGACCATAATTTTAAAGCCTTTGAAGACGGAGTTTTATATTTTTCAAAATTATGGATATCTTCAATAGTTGAAATTGGATATTTCTCAGAAACATCTTTAGGTCTCCAACCTGTTGGCATAAACCAAATACGTAATTTATCCAGCCAATTTTTAGTTCTCCAGGCATCTTTAATCAGCCTCCAAATATGTTGAAAGTTTATCAAGATTGGATTCCAAGTACTTGCAGGTTTTAAAACACCATACACTGGCGGAACATTGTCTAGCTCTTCTTGAAATGTGCCAAAAGCCCTATCCCAAATGCAAAAAATAGCAGCCAAATTTTTATCTATATACTCATTGTTTATAGCGTGATGAACACGATGTTGTGAAGGCGTAACAATAATGTATTCTAAAATCCCCAGTTTGCCAATATGCTTGGTATGGTACCAAAATTGTGCAAATAAATGAATAGGAAGTAATAATGAAATGATTTTTGCAGGCACTCCTAAAAGTGCAGCTGGAATAAGTAGAAGCGGGAAATAGCCTAACAAATTAGAAATAGACTGTCGTAATGCACAGGGTAAATTAAATTCTTCGCTACTATGGTGAATTACATGCTGATTCCAAAAGAAATTTACTTTATGGCTTAATCTATGATTCCAATAACTTGCAAAATCAATAGCAACAAATGCAGTAACATAAACCAGCCAAGTAGATTGTATTTCAAAAAATGCAAGTTTGTCTAGCATAAAAGGATAGGATACAATAACCAAAACAAGCCCTAAAGAATCTTTAATAACATTTGTTAGCCCAGAACTCAAACTGGAAATGGTGTCCATTGGTCGATGTGTTTGTTTTTTAACAATATGACCATAACCAATTTCAACTAAGACTAAACCAATAAAAAACGGAATAGCATATAATAAAGCAGTCGCGTAGGCTTCCATATAAAGAATAATATAGGCTAAAATAAATATTTATTATCATTTAAAAAAAGCATACAATTTTAAATATAAATAAGTAAAATAATTTCCGTAAATTTGCATGCAATTAAAATCTAATTGCAATGGCAACAGAATACAACAAAATTGTTGGCGAAGGTCTTACTTACGACGACGTTTTATTAGTCCCAGCATTTTCCGAAGTTTTACCTCGTGATGTAAACATTCAAACTAAATTTACCCGAAATATAACGATCAATATTCCTATTGTTTCCGCAGCTATGGATACTGTAACAGAAAGCAGAATGGCAATTGCTATGGCTCAAGAAGGTGGTATTGGCGTGTTGCATAAAAATATGTCGATTGAGCAACAAGCCATAAAAGTTCGAAAGGTTAAACGTGCAGAAAGCGGAATGATAATCGATCCGGTTACCTTGCCACTTACTGCTATAGTTTTAGATGCAAAGCAAAACATGGCGGAGCATAGTATTGGCGGAATTCCTATAGTTGATGATAATGGATTTTTAAAAGGAATTGTTACCAATCGGGATTTGCGTTTCGAAAAAAACAATCAACGCCCAATTACGGAAGTGATGACAAGCGAAAATTTAGTGACTGCAAAAGAAGGCACGTCATTATTAGATGCTGAAGAAATTTTACAAGAATATAAAATAGAAAAGCTACCTGTTGTAGATGATGATTATAAATTAATCGGACTCATAACATTTAGAGACATAACCAAACTCACACTAAAACCAATCGCTAATAAGGATAGCTTTGGTCGTTTACGTGTTGCTGCAGCCATTGGTGTTACCGAAGATGCTGTTGATAGAACAGAAGCCTTGGTAAATGCTGGAGTAGATGCTGTCATCGTTGATACGGCACATGGTCATACAAAAGGTGTGGTAACGGTTTTAAAGAGTATAAAGGCTAAGTTTCCAAAGTTGGATGTTATCGTTGGTAATATTGCAACAGCAACTGCTGCAAAATATTTGGTTGATGCAGGAGCAGATGCAGTAAAAGTTGGTATTGGTCCAGGTTCTATTTGTACAACGCGAGTTATTGCAGGTGTTGGGTATCCACAATTTTCGGCAGTCCTGGAGGTTGCATCTGCCATTAAAGGTAGTGGAGTACCGGTAATTGCCGATGGAGGCATTCGTTATACTGGAGATATTCCAAAAGCCATTGCCGCAGGAGCCGATTGCGTCATGTTGGGCTCATTATTGGCTGGAACCAAAGAATCTCCTGGAGAAACCATTATTTACGAAGGCCGAAAATTTAAGTCTTACCGGGGTATGGGAAGCGTAGAAGCGATGAAACAAGGTAGTAAGGATCGCTATTTTCAAGATGTCGAAGACGATATTAAAAAGTTAGTGCCTGAAGGTATTGTAGGTCGCGTACCTTATAAAGGAGAGTTATATGAAAGTATCCACCAGTTTATTGGTGGATTACGTGCTGGTATGGGTTATTGCGGAGCAAAAAATATTGAAACTCTAAAAGAAACCGGACAATTTGTAAAAATTACAGCTTCCGGAATTAATGAAAGTCATCCTCATGATGTTATGATAACAAAAGAATCGCCTAATTATTCGAGGTAATTTTTTGAGGTTTTGTTTAGCTCCTGGTTAAATTACGATTAAATGCATTTATATCTTGTTATAGGCTTTTATGTTTAGTTATTTCTTCTTCACTTAGTTTTAGAAAAGTTGCTGCGTTATTATAGAAAATGTCTTCTTTTTGCTGTAATGACAGAAAATCAGCTGAGTTTACAGCTTCAATAGCCTCATCTATTGTAACTGGCCATTGCATCTGATCGCTACCAAACATGATACGTTTTCCGAAACCCGAATCAACCAGCCCTTGTAAGAATTTATGAAATTCCTTTCTAGGGAGTGCCCAGCTTATAGCTCCCAAATCCACGTAGACCTGAAGATGAGCATACATTAAGGCTTTCATATCTTCGAGATAAGGCCAGCTTGCATGCATTATATAAATTCTCATAGTCGGGCGATTGAACAATATTTCTTCCAACTGTAAAGGTTTGCCCTGATAAGCCCGCGTCTTGGGATAGGCGAAATAAGCTCCACCAGGAGGACCACCAGGATACATGTGATATCCGATTGGTATATCAAGTTCTACAGCCAAATCAAAATATTCTACAAGACTTTTGTCAGTTGGTAACAAACCATCATAGTTTGGTGCTACCTCTCCTAATATGTCAAGATTTCCTTGTTCATGATACTTTCTTAAGTCTGTTATCGAAAAATGATGACCCTTCCCGATTAAGACTAAAGATGAATCAATTTTAGACCATTCTTCTCCATGATGAGAGACAGCTGCTTTTACAATATTGTATTTTTTGAATCTATTGAAAGTTTCTTTTTGATGCTTTTGCAATGATTCTGCACCAATGTATGATTTGCCCGTTAAAGGGTTACTCATTTCCATTCCAAACAAAGGGCTTACTTCATTATATGCATGAACATGCATATCTATAATCGGTCCAGTGTAGTTTTGTGCTTCAGTATTTTCAATGAATGAAAACAAGCAAATCATCAGTAAGATTTTTTTCATTTTTTTATTAGTTTAATTGTGACCCAATGTATCAATATCTTTTAAGTTGTAATTGTAAAAATCCGAACTCTTTGTTTTTAAGTGTGAAAATCCTGAAGGCGAAATACCACCAAACTTCTTGAAATCTTTAATAAAGTGTGATTGGTCATAATAGCCACATTCATAGGTTACATTTGATAGTGATAAATCAGGACTGTTTAAGATGAGATTAGCTGCATGATTGAATCTTGCGATCTTTCGAAAATAAACAGGGCTCATTCCAACATATTTTTTGAAGAGTTTTTGTAATCCACGATTGGATATACAAAGTGATTCGCTGAGCTTGTCTAAAGATATATGCTGCTTAGATTTTAATGTAGCTATGGCAAAGGGCAATCTTGAGTCAAAATTGGTTAATTCAATTCTTTGAATTAGAAATGATTCAAGAACAATAAATTTCTGTTCAATAGAAGAAAGTTCTTTCAACTGACACTTGATTCTGCTCAAGTCACTCTCAGAAAATAAAATGTTAGGGTTAAATAAAGAATCATGTAATTCTTGTGCAGGAATATGTTTTAAATAATAAAGACCATAACTATTGAATTGAACTGCCATGAATGCCATACCTATATAGGGCTGAAATGCAACTGTACTGGCACATGATGCATATAAAAAATTTTCAGTTAGGGAATGATTGACATAAATATCTTTATTTAAAGACAACAGAAGGTTACTCGTCGCATTTGGAAAAATGGCAGTAAATCCCTCAAAATAATCTTCTGAAGTAATTTCAACGTAGCTGAGGAAATTGACTATTTGTCTTAGACCATGGTCTTTTGGGATGTATATTTTTTGAATCATAAATCACCTATAATTGCCCATAATGTCGTTATAGAAAACGTTTTAATGTTTATTTATCAACTGTTAAACGAAGTTCGTTGTTTTTAAATCAAGAATCAATAAAAATGATTTAAGCATTTTCAGGCTTTGTGTGTTTTTGTCTCCAAAACAAAAGTCCAATTAAAAAACCAGCAATCATAGAAATACTATAAATCGAGATGTTAAATTCATTATTTGCTAAAAATGAGGAGACTTTAGGTTCTATATTAAAAAGCACCATTATTAAGGCAATACCAATAACAATAATAGACCCAATGGTACCATCAACGCGTTTTTTTAATGTAGTAATAAACAGGTTTGCTACCAATGCTCCCCAAAAATAGGTGAGTACAAACAGGCCATTATCGGTATATTCTTTTATAACATTACTAATAGTCTTACTATCAGATACTGCTAAGTAAATATCTATAGCTATTAAAAGTAAGAATAGAACTATTAGTACCTTTTGTGCTTTCTTAATAAAGCCTTTGTCTGATATATAAGTTGAAATGGATTTCATTGCTAATTGTATTTAATATTTATTGAGACCAAGGGAAACATATTTCGGGTAGATGACGTTGCGACCATATAAAATGTCCATATAATATTCCTGATAACAATAAAAATAATTGATACGATCTTAGTAACACAAAAGATCTGTCTAAATGGCGTCCTATCCATATAAGGAATGCGACTATTAATACAAGCAATACAGGCGGAAGCCACCAATTACAACCTATAACTGGAATTTCAGTCCCTAAAAAGAAATGACCACCTAAAACTCCCCAAACAAATGTGATAAAGAAATATTTAGAGTATGCCCAGTTCTTTAAAATAACATTTATGGTATCATTTTCAACTTTATTAAAGTTGAGATAAAAGTTAAACAGTATAAGAAAACCAATAGAGCCAATAACTATATACTCTACAATTTTAACTTCAAGCATAACTAATTGTTTTGCATTGCTTTAAAGATAACTAAAATTTTGTTATGTATTTAAAATAAACATTTCATCCTAATAAAATTACAATTCGGTCAGTCTCTTTTTTAGTAATGATGTAAACTATAGACATTTGTTCCATAATTAAAAAACGAATTATTATGCAAAAATTAATCATCATTTTAGTACTATTAGTTTCAGGAGTTATGACTTCTCAAACAAATTATGAAAAAGGCATGCAAAAAGCCTTTGAACTTTGGGGAAGCAACCCGATGGAAGCTTCAAATTTATTTGAGCGTATTGCCAATGCAGAACCCGACAATTGGTTACCAAGTTACTACGCAGCGCAAATTAATATTGTAAGTAGTTTTGGAGAGCAAGACAAAGAAAAATTGACTGCACAACTTGGTAAAGCGCAAGATTTACTAAATGTATCTAAAGCTATTTCTAAAGATAACCCTGAAATATTGGTTATGGAAGCTTTATTAAATACCGCTTGGGTAGCCTATGATGGTGCCACTTATGGTATGACATTAACCGGAAAAATTGTTGCATTATATGCTCAAGCAGAGCAAATAGCTCCGCAAAACCCAAGAGTGGTTTTAAATAAGACAGAATGGGCAATGGGAAGTGCTCGCTTTTTTGGTCAAGACACAGCGCCATTTTGTAAAGATGTAGAACGCGCTTTAGAACTTTTTGCTAACTTTAAGCCTGAAAGTTCATTTCACCCAAAATGGGGAAAAGAAAGAGCAGAACAAATTTTAGAATCTTGTAAAAATTAATAATGAAAGAGTTTGTAAAAGTTACAGGGATAAGCATCATTATAGCAGTTATTTTATTTGTCATAAATATGCTATTTCAGTATACATCTGGTGCTGAAGTTCAATATGACATAAAACTAGTTAAAACTTTTGGCTACTTTGTGATGTATTCCTTACCATTAACTTTTGTAAACTCTTATTTTTTCGATTATCTGCATCATAAAGCAACCAATGGTGTAATAAAGCATAAAATATTAATAGGGTTTTTAGGGTCTATTATTTTAACATTGGCTACTATGTTTTTGGTTAGATTATTTCATAGAACTATTCTAGATGGTTTAACATATAATGAATTTATTCAGACTGAAAGACTACAATTTTATTTAACAACATTATTAATAACTTTTACAGCATCACTTTTTTTTCATGCTTTTTTCTTTTATCAGGAACTGCAAAAAAATAAGGTTAAAGAGCAAAAAATAATTGCAGGGACAGCAAGTGCTAAATTTGATGCACTAAAGAACCAATTAGATCCACATTTTTTGTTTAATAGTTTAAATGTACTTACAAGCCTCATTGAAGAAAATACCGATAATGCACAAAAGTTTACAACCTCTTTATCTAAAGTTTATCGCTATGTACTAGAACAAAAAAACAAAGAGCTCGTAACGGTAGATGAAGAACTTGCGTTCGCTAAAACCTATATGTCTTTATTAAAAATGCGCTTTGAAGATAGTATCATTTTTGATATTCCGGAAAAAGCTTCAAATCCCGAAAGTAAAGTTGTGCCTTTATCGTTACAGCTATTATTAGAAAATGCAGTGAAACATAATATTGTAACCGCAAACAAGCCATTGCATATTAAAATATACGAAGCCAATGGCACTCTGGTAGTAGAAAATAATTTACAGCCCAAACAAATTGTAAAAAAGGGTAGTGGTGTTGGTTTAAGTAATATTATGCAGCGTTACCTATTATTAACTAATAAAAAAGTAAACATCAATCAGCAAGCAAATAGTTTTGCAGTCGCAATACCGATGCTTACTAAACAAATAAAAATTATGAGACAAAGATCAACATCTCAAATAGACGATGGTTACGTGAGAGCACGTAAACATGTAGAAGAATTAAAAGAGTTTTATTACAGTTTAATTTCATATTGTATCGTTATACCATTCTTAATTTTTATCTGGTATGAATTTACACCAGATACAATTCAGTGGTTTTGGTTCCCAATTTTTGGTTGGGGAATGGGACTCTGTTTTCAGGCCTATAAAGTTTTTGTAAATGAAGGCGTACTAGGAAGAAACTGGGAGCAGCGTAAAATAGATAAATTTATGCAAGAAGAAGAAAAACAGAAATGGAATTAAAAGTCTATAATGGACATAAAAACAATAAAATTTAACACATGAAAAATTTTAATCAAAACGATGCTTATTCAAGAGCAAAACATAAAGTAAATAGAATTAAAGGGTTCTACAAACATTTAGCAGCCTATATTATAATTAACTCATTATTTTTCGGATTTAGAATCATACGAAACTTTGATTTTGGAGATACGTTTTCTGACATTTGGTTCGATATTAATTTTAACGGAATATGGCTGATCTGGGGAATTGGCTTAGCGTTCCATGCGTTTTCTGTATTTGGTGTAGACCACTTTTTTGGTCAAAACTGGGAAGAAAACAAAATTAAGGAGTTTATGGAAGAAGATGAACGCGATGTAAATTCGAAAAACAAATAATATGGAAAATTATAAAAACATAGGTGAGAACAGTAATAATGCTCAAGCCAATTTCAATAAAGAAGAAGCGTATTTAAGGGCTAAAAAGAAGTTTGATAAACTGAAAGGGTTTTATTGGCATTTAGCATCTTATGTAGTTGTAAATATATTTTTAATAATTATGGTTACTACACATTTGGATGAAGATGAATCTTTTTGGCAATTTGAAACCTTTGCAACAGCAATTTTTTGGGGTGTAGGACTCGCATTTCATGCCATGGGAACTTTTGGACCAGACTTATTTTTTGGAAAAGGTTGGGAGAACAAGAAAATTGATGAGTATATGGATAAGGATAAAAGACATTGGGAATGAATGTAATTATTATAGAAGACGAAAAGCCTTCAGCACGACGACTACAAAGAATGCTTAATGCTATTCATGTCGAAGCTCAAACAATGCTACATTCGGTTGAGGAATCTATAGAATGGTTTCAAAATAACCAGCATCCGGATTTGATCTTTCTTGATATTCAGTTAAGCGATGGCTTGTCTTTCGAGATTTTTGAGGCTATAGAAATTAAATCGTCAATAATTTTTACAACAGCTTATGATGAATATGCCTTGCAAGCTTTTAAACTTAATAGTATTGATTATTTATTAAAACCGATAGATGCCGAAGAACTTGCGAAAGCTGTTACAAAATATAAAGATCGTTCATTGGAGAAACAATCGGTTACCTTAGATTTTAACGATATTAAAAAGTTGCTTGTTAATCCTGTAGGGCGTGAGTATAAAAAGCGGTTTTCAATAAAAGTAGGTCAACATTTAAAGTTGATCAATATTGAAGATATTGAGTGTTTTTATAGTGAAAACAAAGGAACATATCTTTATACAACCGAAGGTAGAAACTATCTTTTAGATACTACTTTAGAGCAACTTGAAGACGAATTAGAACCGCAAGCCTTTTTTCGAATTAACCGAAAATTCTTTGTAAATGTTAATGCTATAAAAGATATGATTAGCTATACCAACTCGCGATTGCAAATAAAATTAAACTCTTATAACGACCAAGAAGTTATTGTGGCTAGAGAGCGTGTTAAAGATTTTAAAGCGTGGTTGGAGTAGAGTTCAAAAACTTTATCTTACTACTGATTAGACTTACCATTATACTTTTCTACAAACGGTAAATTATTTTTTTTCATAAATGCACGATAGCGTTCTTCTTTGCGGTAAGGGTCAAACTCTCGGCGACTATTTACAAGTCGGTCGTTGATATTATCCTTATTTAAGTAAAAATACATAGAGTCACGTTCTTTTAAAATGGCATAACCAAAGGCCTTGTTATTAGGATGTAATTCACCGTTTTCAAATATTTTGTAAACTTCATTTTTGTTGCCTAATTGTGCAAGGACAAGTATTTTTAAGTGGATGTCGCCTGACAAAAGTGAATCTTTTAATAAGACCTCCGTTTCTTTATAGTTTTCTTGATGGTACTGGTAATAAAATAAAGCCTGTATTTTTTGAAGGTTAGACGTGATTTTTTTGAAATTAGCCGTACTTCCTAATTTTTGCGCTTTCACAAATTGTTTTGCTTCACATAAAATACCTTGATAACTTCTTGCTGTTGCAGCATTTGTAGAATCCGCTTCATAAGCCATTTTTAAATACTTAGTTGCATTAATATTATCATTTAAATCAGCATCGTATAGCGTAGCTATATTATTAAGGATAATTTGGCTATTTGGTTTTTTTTCAAGCTCTTTAAAGTAAAAGTCAAGAGCTTTACTATTATCTTTTTGCTTGTGAATAATAATTTCAGCTTGTAGAATTAGTCTGTCTCTTTCTAGTATTATATTACTTATTTTATCTAAATGTACCTGAGCTTCATCAATTAATTCATTTCTAGCTAATGCTCTAACTTTTTCAAAATTTATTATACTCGATAAAGGATCTAGTTCTTGAGCTTTATTAATATGAATCAGATAATTTTTTAAATCTCTTTCCGGTTTTAAATTAAAATGTACGCCATACTCATAATGAGCAGAAGCATCATTTGGGTTAATAGTGATGGCTTTTTCATAATCTTTTGAAGTTTCCTCCCAGCCATCATTAAGTTCATCATGAATAATAGCCCTTGTAATATATGCTTTGGCAGTATTTGGATTGATCAATAAAGCCTTATCTGTGTTTTCACGACTCTTTTTTAAATAGTCTCCGTCTTGGTTATTCCAAAAAAAGAGGTTTAAATATGCATAACCCAATTCTGCGTAGGCTTCAGCATAATTTTTGTCCAAAGTAATAGCTTCTCCAAATAGTTTTATACTGTTTTCTATATCTTCTTTCTTAGTAACGTTTAAGGTCAAATCTTTGCCTTTAAGTACTAATTGATACGCTTCAACATTGTTAGTAGGTGCAGTGGTCATAATTTTTTGCTCTTCTGGGCTAATGGCAATTTTTAATTGTTTTACTATTTTTTGAGAAACATCCTGTTGTATTTTAAAAACTTCTTTAAAATCGTCATTATAATTTTGAGCCCAAACATGTGTGTCGTTTGCATCTATTAACTGTGCCGTAATAATCACTTTATCTTCGTGTTTACGAACGCTCCCTTCAACAATGTACGATACACCAAGTTCGGCAGCAATCTCCGGAATAGATTTATCGGTATTCTTATAACGTTCAGTTGAGGTGCGTGAAATAACTTTGAGATTTTTTAATTTAGAAAGATTAGTTAAAATATCTTCAGTAACACCATCACAAAACCATTCGGTGTCACCACCAGAGCTCATATCGTCAAAAGGTAAAACAGCAATAGACTTATCAAGACTTACAAGCTCTTTAGAATTAGTTGTAGTACCCAATGTAGGTTTGTTGAAAAATCCAACAGTAATGGCTAAAAACAGTCCAACCAAAATTAAAATGTTCAAGCGCTTATCCGTTGTTGCAGAAATAGAGGCATCTTTAGAAACTTGCTTTGTTTTTTTAAGACCTTCAGGTGTAACTTCGTAAACCCAAGAAATAAATACCCAAACAGGAAAGCCTATCATCATAATAAGCATAAGCGTTTTCATAACCCATTCAGGAGCACCAGTACTTGGTAATACTATAGACAATACTTGTAAGATAACCCAAGCTACAACAACATACGCTATGGCTGCTTTTATGACATTTCGGCGTTTTAATTCATTAAAAAACTGGCTCATGTAAAGGTTGGTTTTCTCAAAGATAGCTTAAATTTTTAATTTAGCTAAAAATTATACTATAACGAAGAATCGGATATTGTAGCTAGAGAGCGTGTTAAAGATTTTAAAGCTTGGTTGGAGTAAATCTTAAATAATTTATTCTCTTTTTTGTTCACAAACAAGAGAGCCCAATCCTAGACCTCTTTCCATATATGTTGGATTTTTCTTGTTGAGGTCAATTTTTACAACTAGAATTTCAAGAGGATTAATATATTGATTTTTTATGTACTCCTCTTTTTTTATAAGATGAACAACAAATCGCAATGGAGTTTCTTCTATCTTTTTATAAATCCTAAAATTCAGTGGTCAAAATTCTTTAACTATTTGGTTATAGAAAGCCACATGATCTTTTAAATTTATTTTTGCATATACTTCTGGATGATAAGTGTCTTTTATAAATGTACTTATAGCATCTTGTGAACCAATGTTATGTGCTTCAATAAATCTATCTAAAATATTGGTTTGTTCTTTGTTTTGCGAATGAGAAAATGAAGTAGAAAGAATCGTAAAAATTCCTATAAGAAAAGTTTTCATGTTTGGTTCTTTAATTTTTTATAAAGACTTCACAAAAAAATTATTGTTGCAAAAAAACAGAGAGAACAATTATTGTTTAAAATAACTTGTTTTGTATTCCAGACCTATTTTCTGGGTCATTAGTAATACTTCTGGTTTATCTTTTCTTAAACCAACCTGCCAATTATTATAAATTTCCCACTCATCAGTTGTAAAGATAGCCTTGCCATATTGTTCAACTAATGCTTTTCGAATCCTGTCTTCTTCTCCTTTAGCAGTTAATATCCAGACAACATTGAGCTTGCCATCACCAAAACGACCTTCTACTTTTCTTGGAAACCCAAGATAATCAACTCCAAAGCAATTTATTTGTAATTGCGCGTTAGGATCGGAACCATCTAGCTCTTCGGTATTTGTAAATTTACTATTGGCTTCAAATAATGGTTTTAATTCTTCAATAGATGCTCCCATTTTAAGAAATTCAGGAATTTTATCAGATGTTTTTGAAACTGGCTTTGCTCTATAATCAGAATTTAAATATGGATTTTCCCAAGTAAACAAATTGGTATGCATTGCTTCTTGATTTAAAATCCAGACAATATCCTTTTTCTTGTTTAAAAATAATTTGTCTTTAAAATAAACCTCATAATCCATATAGGTTCTTGCTGTATCTTTTCGTTTACTGGCAAATACGTTGTAGGTATTTCCGCTTGCTTCTATATAGCTTAATTTATCATCTGCAAAAGTAAAAACAGCTTTTTCAATTGCTCCATTTTTGGTTTTTATATTCGTGCAAATAAGGTGTTCTTCAGTGTCTTTAGCTAATGGGAAACTTGTGTTATCAACAGAGATAACATTTGATGATTCTGAAATGGATTTTAATTTTTCTTTTACTATTACTAGGGATTCATCTAGTCTAACATTATTAAAAATAGTTTCTACTTGTGCAATTAGAATAATTGGAAGCAGTATAAATATTAAAGCTAATAATTCATTTTTTATATTGATTTTCATAACTGTTTTGGTTGATTGATCTTTTAGAAAGATGCAATTCTACCTTATTTGTTACAGTGTTTTTGGTTTTTAAATTAATTTCATGCTAATGGGATCCCAGTTTATAAATTTATTTTGGTAATAACTATCATTACAAAGCAAAGCAGGAGCAGCAGCTCTAAACCCGAAAACCGGATCTTGATCTACTGTACCACCTGTTCTTATTGCATTTAACCAATACCCATGATGATCGTAATGTGCGCCTTTATAACCATCCTCAACTTTAAAAATAGTTTCTTTAGGAGGCTTAATTTTTTTTCTGTCTGAAATAACTTGACCAGATTCCTTTGCTTTGGCTTGAGCGAAAGCATCTCCGGTTGACACGTTGTTTCTTTTCACAATTATTTTATCCCATTGTACATCCATAGATCCTTCACTTCCAACAATTCTTAAATATGTAGTTCCACTGGTACCATCAACAAAGTTGCATCTTAGAGAAAGATTGAATCCCGGATGTTCTTTCACTTCTGGATATTGAAACATACCAATCATAACATCTGGCACTTCTCTGCCATCTTTCCAATAGCGTAGACCACCAGAAGCTCCTATTTGGTTAGGTCCTTTAGAGTTAGTTATAAAATGCAAACTTGAGAATAGATGTACAAAAAGATCGCCTGACATTCCCGTTCCATAATCTTTATAATTTCGCCATCTAAAAAATCGTAAGGGATCAAAGTCTCTTTTGGAAGTATTGGAAATATAACGTTGCCAGTCGACAGTTTTTTCTGAGCCATCTTTTGGAACAGGATATTGCCAGGCACCAGTGGGAGAATTTCTAGCCCAAAATCCTTCAGCGAAGTTTAAAGTACCAATTACACCATCTGCTAATAATTCTTTGGCTTTTTCGTTACCGACTGATGAGGTTCCTTGAGCTCCTACCATCATAACTTTTCCTGATTTCTTCCAAGCATTTATAACATCATGACCTTCTTTAATAGAGTGCACCATTGGTTTTTCACAGTAAACGTGTTTACCAGCGTTTAATGCATCAATAGATATTTGTTTATGCCAATGGTCGGAAGTTCCAATAATCACAGCATCGACCTCTTTTTTGTTGAGAATCTCCTTGTAATTGGTAGTAACAAAAATATCATTTCCCCATTTCTTTTTAGCATTCTCTAAACGTCCTTGATAAAGGTCACAAACGGCAACCATATTTACACCATCGTGTTTCAAGCAGGTATTTGCATCTTCATTTCCCATGCCACCGGCACCTATTAAAGCAATATTAATATTGTCTCCATTAAATAATTTGTGATTTCGTTTTAAATAAGTAAATGTTTCTTTTGAGGCTGCAGAAGCATTTGCCGTTCCCAGTGTTACTGCAGCACCTGCTAGACCTAAATTTTTTATAAAATCTCTTCTTTGATTATTGCTCATTTTTAAGGAATTTAATTATAATTTTTTGATTTTTATATTTTTAAACCATAACGGACTGTCATGATCCTGGAGACCAATAAAACCAGTTTTTGAGGTTCCATAGTTTGGAAAATCTTTCCACTTACCTTTGTTCTTGCGTTCTTTCCAATCTTCAGACCAAGGTACAAAAGAGAGTACTTTTTTGCCGTTCAACCAATGTTCGGCTAGTTCAGGTGTAAAAATGATTCTTGAGGTATTCCATTCTCCAGCAGGATTTACAATTTTTTCATTCTTATCTGGTGTATACATAGCATAATCGGCTGCTGTTTTTTGCCAATCCTCCAGGACTGCATTATTAATTTCCTCCCATTTTAGGTCATCAAGTAACTGGTATTCGGGAGCAATATCTGCCGGACCACCATAGCCTTCTTTCAAATGGTAAAAAATGCCGCTATTTCCACCTTCTGGGAGCTTCCATTCTAGATAGAGTTCAAAATTATCGAATTCTTCTTTTGCATATATAATGTCTTTGCCTCCTTGCTTGTCTGACTCTAATCTTGCTTCTGTGTCGAAGGTTAAGGCTCCATTTTTAATAACCCATTGTGGAGGCAACTCTTCGCCGTTATATGCTCTCCATCCTTCGGTGCTGGTACCATCAAAAAGGTAGATCCAATCGTCGGTTGTGGTTTTGGTTTCTGTTTTGCAGGAACTTATTATTACTGCTAAACACATCATAATGAGAAGTTGTTTCATTTGGTGGTTATTTTGTATTCTCAAATTTATTGAGACGGATTAGAAATTGATTTTTAAAAGATCAGCCTAATTTACAAAAAATACTTTATGATGGGAGAATTAAGTTTTAATTGTAGAAGATTTGTTTGAATTTGGGAGAGAAACCTTAATAACTATCAGGACAGAAGCAATTTATTATATATTGTTAGCTACAGTTTGCTATAAGAAATACCCTCTATATCCATTATTTTTTCAACTTTCTTATATAAAATTTTGAAAGATAATCTGGCAATTATTTCAACAATAAGCAAATATCCAATTCCAAAAATTGGCATGATTGAATAATCAACATTTTCCATAAATCCATATTTTAAAATTTGATAGGATGCGAAAATAGCCATAGTGGTTGCCAAAACTATGGCGATCGCTCGATGAATATCATAGGAATCACTATTCACTCTTTTAAGTCTAAGTATATTTTTAATATCACCTCTAAATGAGCCAACAAACTTTAGATTTAATTTAATAAAAGGATATGTAGTTGGTATGGAATAGCCAAATGGAATATGATTATTAAGATCATAGCCTCCATAAATGGAATGTTCTCCTGAAAGATTATATTTTTTGCTAAAGGTTTTACGCTTGATTTCATCAAGAATAATGTCGTTCAGTTTGTTTTCTGAACCATCCATGGAGTATTTAATTATTTTGCTTTTCAAATTGTAACTACTGTGTTCGTGAATTATTTTCCACTTTGTTAAAGATAAGAATTGTGAAGTAATTTCAAATTAGGAAATTCCAAGTAATGGATTATACACGTTGTTGTGCTTTCGTTATTTTTCAAGTAATAAAATTTCTTTTGAGATAAGTTTCATCACGCCATTGACATTTTTTATTAGGGGTAAGTAGTAATTTTCAACCTGACCTTTACGCCTTGATCCAATTATATAAAGTTCAAATTGCAACTTTTTATCTTTTATTAATTCAAAATAATCTGTCGGATTTAGAGAGGAAACTTCACCGCTTTGGTTAAAAGACAAGAATTTATACAATTTCGGAGCAAGTATAGTTGCAAACTGATAATCAGGATGTCTGTTTTCTTTATCCAAAATGTTTGGATAATGAAATTCGTAGAGTCTCCCTATCTGTTTTCTTAAAGCTTCATTCTTAATAATCTCAATTCCTTTATTTTTTGCTTGGTCATAAAACCCACGATGAAGGAACAAATCGACCTGATAATTAGCTTTAAAAATCCATTGTTTTACATCTGGTATTTGCTTTTTTCATTTCTGATGTGGTCTAATAATAAACTATCTGCTTTGATAGAACGCCTTAATATTTTAATATTAGCATTAATGTCTATAGTGTCTTTTTTCAAGTCACTATAAATACCTTTAAGAATATTAATTTGAGTGTGTTTGAGTTTTCGGTTTTCATTCCAGTTATTTATACTCAATGCTATTAAAATTCCAACAACAACTAGCACAATCTCACCAATAGCATATTTAAGGTATTTACCTGTTTTATTTTCACTCATAAGGTTGTAGCGTATTTTCCTAAAGAATTTAATCATTTTCCCATCTTAAAAGTTCATTGTCGATTTCATCTATAATTCGATTTGTAGAATTAAGGATATACTGTTGCCATCTCATACGATTTGTTTCATAATCTAAATGATAATTTATTTTCACGAATAGCGATGGATTTTGATAGAGCTTACTTAATTCCTGTTTTAGAGATTTTTTCTGATTGTTGGATTTTTCAATATCCTTAATGTATTTATTGGGTGGCAATGTTAGAGCAATATGATTTCCTAAGTCATTCATTATAGCTACAATCAAGTCTAAAGAAACATTGTGATCTTCAAAACCTAAGCTTGTTTCACTATAGAATTTTGCTAAGTCTTGAAGAATTAATTCGCTTTGTATGAGCTTTGACTCGCCATTGCCTAACATACCCTGATACGTTCCTAAGGTGGGTTCAATTCTCCAAAACGAAGCAGCACCATTTCCAATCATTTCGGAGATAGAATCTATAGTTAATTCTGTATTTCTATTTAAATAATGAATCATTAAGGCGTTAGTTAAATTGAGGACGTCATTTTGAAGATTCAATGTCCTTTCAATATTAACTTTGGTTTTTATAAAATCGTCTTGTAAAGAAATTAATAACAGCTTTTCGGTTTTACGGTTTTTGTAATTTTGATTCCAATTATTCACCTGAAGTGCCAATAATATACCTACCATAACCAAAACAATCTCACCAATAGCATATTTAAGGTACTTACCTGTTTTATTTTCGCTCATAAGGTTATAGCGTATTTTCCTAAAGAATTTAATCATTGGTTAATTAGTTTTAATTCTGCCTAAAAGTTAGTCAATAATATTTAAAAACTTTAAACCAAAAATAACCGCATCGTTTTTAAATCCGTTTTGATAAGAACGTACATAATCCAACCTTAAAAAGCGAAACTTTTTAAAGCCAATATTATCTATACCTATCGAAAACTCATTATATGGCTTATTGTTTTCAGTAGACAGCGCATGTGCTCCAATAACCAAATTGTAATTGAGTTTATTAAGTAATGGAATCTTACCCAAAATATAGCCTTTAAAATTATGTTCTGTATGAAACTCTAAATAATTTTTGTTTGTACTTAAAGCATAGTATGGCAAGTTGTTAAACACATTGGTATAACTGGTGGACCTGCCTATATGTGTTTGGTTTGCATTAAAATGCTGGTAATCCATAAAGGCAATATCATCGGCATTAAAAAAGGTTCCTACTCTTAAATTATATTGTAAATAGCCTTTATTTGCAACATTAAACACTTGATATAAACGTGCTTTTATCTGGCCGAAATTATAACCTGCGTTTGAAGCCGAAAATCCTTTTTCGTATCCTAATAGTAATGTTGGGTATTTAGAATTGGGAATGTTAAACTTGCTATCTGGATAGCTTAAATACTCTTGCCCAAAATTAATTCGTGCAGATACATTTAATTTTAAAATGTTATGTGTATTAAAAGGCGCCATTCCAAACGCAGTCTCATCTAATGGATTATTGCTTGTATAGATGTCGTTTTTATCATTAAAGAAGACTTGATCTGTTGTATTAAACAGTGCATTTCGTCTTTCGAAACTTAAAGTAGAGTAGAAGCGAAACCCATTAAACCATTCTTGAGAATATGATATTTGTGCAAAGCCCTTATCGTATAATTTCATATAGTTGTCTTCAAAAAATAAGGTGCTAATTGAATTTACCAAAGGTGAAATAGGCTGGCTCGCATTAAATTGCTGTGTTGTGATACCTCCGGAAAGCGTTATAAATGGACGACTTATATTGTTAAACTTATAAGTTATGGATGCTGTTGCTCTAAGACGCTCATCAGAAAAGCCATAGTTTAAAGATGCATTAGCTCTAAAATAACGTCTAAACTCGTCTAAATTCTTTCTGTAATTTATACTAAATTGACTATTGTAACCTTGTACTGTATTAAAATTTGTATTGGTTAACAAAGCGCCAAAGTTTAAATTCCAACCTTTAAAGGAGTTTTGGTAATTGTAACCAAATAGAATATTTGGGAGCTTAAATTTATTATTCTTTCTATCGATAGAATCTAAATAGGTTTTAGATTCTCGTATCTCTTGAATGCTATCTTTTGTAACATAGTCATTAGACTCTTCGTTGGTTAAAGGTACAGGTCTAATGGTATTCCAATAGGTAGAGTCTTTTTTATTGGCTAGATCTGCAAACGATAATACTTCTTTGGTAAATGTTTTTTTGGTAAAGCTTGGCTTAAAGTTATACTCGCTATACACAGCAGTAAAACGACCATCACCTTTAATCCCAAAAATACCATATTTAAAATCGATACTCTGTGAGATGAGCACCCAAAAAGTATCAATAACCGAATAAGAGAAGGTTTGTTTTAACGTAATAATATCTGCTGCAGGAATTTGAGCTTGCTGTCCTGTAATATCTAATTCCAATGCATAAATAGACCATTGGTCTTCCACGATATATATGGTTCCGGAAAAAATGCGATCGTTTTCTCGTTTTGGAATTACCTTAATTTTGTTGATGAGGTTTCCTAAATCATCATAAAAAATACCTTCCAGTTTATAACGATAGTAGTTAAACGCATAATCTGCTATTGGCGACACAATTTGGTTACCAAGTTCTACTGTATTGTTGTAAAAATTATAATCAACATCACTTGCATTGTTAAAACTAAAACCACTGTCGTCACCACTAACTTTAGAGGCAATTATCTTTTCTTTCAATTTATCAGGTCGCTTATATTCAATTTTAGAAATGGTTTCTGAAAGATAAATAATACCACTTCTGGTAGAATCTAATCCACCACCAAGATCGCCTATGTCTTGCCCTAATATTTTTTCGGGAGCATTTTTTATTCGAATTAATCCGCGAGAATAAAAATTGGCTTTAAAAGATTCAATCCTTTCAAGCATTACTTTTCTGTTAGCAATCGTACTTCTAATAATTCGATTAGCCGGATTTTCGTTTGAATTAATAACAACTTCATCCAGAGTTATTTTTTCTTCTTCAAGCGAAACATCTAAAGTATAAGGAAACGTCTTTATATTAATTTCTTTCTTTAGCGTTTTATAACCTAGATATTTAAAAACAATGGTGAATGTTCCACTGTCGGAAATATTTAATTCGTAATCACCTTCATCATTACTTGTAGTCCCAATATATGTACCTTCAACATATATATTAACAAATGCCAATGGATTTCCATTGGAGTCTTTAATGTTTCCAATAATTTGAGAAAAACTTAAAGTTGAGTATAGAAAAGTAAGAAGAAGTAAGGCGTATCTCATATGCTTATTTCTGAATGATCGATATTGTCTTTTTTGGGTCTTTTATTCTAATTGCAATTTTTTGATAGCTCCAATTTTCATTTACTTTATTTGCGGTAATATCCATCTTTCCTTTTCCTTTAGTTCCTTTAACTCTAATAGTTAAATCAACTGTATTATTGTTGTTTGAATATAAGACATAACCTTCTATAATAGCTATTTTATCTATTGGTTCTAATAAACCTAACGTTTCAATTACTTGTTGATTTTGTTGAGCTTTTTCTAAAGCATTTTCATATATTGAAGTATCTGCATAAGCTTTAGCAATATTAGAAATGGGACTTGCAAATATGAATAAGATTAGAGCAAAAGTTGATAATACCACTACTGATGGTACAAACCATTTCCAATTTCGTTTATACCAATTTTTTTCTAAAATCAATTCATTCATTACAACTAGTTTTTTCAAACATAGCTATATTTTTAAAAGATAGTTGTTATAACAGTCTTAAAGTTATTTAAAATCTTTCTTAATCCTATCCAGATCACGCTTGTTATCTCTGTCTTTAATCGTTTCGCGTTTGTCGTAGAGTTTTTTACCTTTTGCCAAAGCAATGTCTAGTTTTGCAAAGCCTTTTTCGTTAATAAACATACGCAAGGGTACAATTGTAAGACCTGTGTTTTTAACTTCCTTTTCAAGTTTTTTGAGTTCCCGTTTGTTTAATAGTAATTTCCGTTCTGCTTTAGGCAAATGGTTGTAGTGAGTACCATGGCTGTATTCTTCAATAGACATATTTATTACAAAAAGCTCGCTTTGTTCGTTAAATTCACAAAAGCTTTCGGCAATGGAAGCTTTACTTAGCCTGATAGATTTTATTTCTGAACCTGTTAATACAATACCAGCAGTATATTTATCGAGTATTTCGAATTGGAATCTTGCCTTTTTATTTCGTATGTTAATTGTTTTTTGCATGGAGCCCAAATTTAAGATAATTTTTAAATAAAGGCGTTAAGTATTATTTAGCTTTGCGACAGAATATAAAAATTACCCAAATGAAAAAATTAATATTCTTACTTTCATTTACATTAATAATAATATCCTGTAAAAAAGAAACACAGCCAAAAGAACAGGAGATTGTAGATCAGGCAATTGTAGTGGCTGGTGGTGAACTTTTTTCTCTGTCAACTATTGATTTTGATTTTCGGAATAAGCATTATAAAGCGACACGTAATAGTGGTATTTTTCAGTTAGAACGTGAATTTAAAGATTCAACAGATGTTATTAGGGATATGTTTAATAACACAGAATATAAAAGGTTTGTAAATGAGGTTCCGATTAATGTACCTGATTCAATGGCTGTAAAATATACCAATTCTGTAAACTCAGTCCATTACTTTATTGTTTTACCATATGGTTTAAATGATGATGCGGTAATTAAAACCTATATTGATGAAGTTAGTATAAAGGAAATAAACTATCACAAAATAAAAGTAACTTTTAAACAAGAACGAGGAGGAAAAGATTATGAAGATGTTTTTGTGTATTGGTTTAACGTCGAAAATTATAAATTAGACTATTTAGCGTATTTAACATATAATAGTGATAGAAGTATTGACTTACGTTTTAGAGAAGCTTATAATGAACGTTATGTGAATGGTATCCGTTTTGTGGATTATAATAATTATAAGCCTGAGAATATGAGCGTTGATTTGATGAGTTTAGATGAGATGTTTAAAAACAATGAACTGGTGCTTTTATCTAAAATTGAAAATAAAAATATTTCTGTTAAGTAAATACCTAATCTACAACCAAAACTAAATCCGAAATTATTCCATTATCGGAAATGGTAACAATATAAAGATTTGCATTATTGCTGTCATCAATTGATTCGTATTTTTTGGTGCCAATAACAGCATTCACAAACATTGGTGTTGTATTACTATGCCCTACTACGAGCACAGTTTTGCCTTTGGTATTTTTTATAAACTCATCAGAATTGAGTTCTCTGGGATTGTAAATAGTAATTTCCAGATTGTTTTTTTCTGCTGTAGGTTGCGCTGTTTGTTTAGTGCGATTATAATCGGTTGAATAGACAGCGTCAAATTTTACATTCTCTAAAACATAACTCCATTTTGCTGCTCTTAAAATACCTTTTTGTATAAGCAGCGGATCTTTGTTGCTTGTATCGCTTCTGTCTTTTTCGGCATGACGAATAAAATAATAGGTGGTTGTTCCTTCAGCGTTTTCTTTTACTTCAACACTTTCTTGCGAAAAAGTTGGTAAAGTAAATAATAAGGCTAAAATAAGTGTAGATAGATATTTCATTTTATTTCTGTTTGTGATGTATGTAATAATGTTATTTTTCGAATAGTTGAATACGATTTCCATCAGGATCTTTAATAATTACCATTTTCTTACCAGAATTTTCATCTTGAACGATTCTACCATGAAAATTAACATTATTAATTTCTAATTGTTTTATCATGCCAGTGAAGTCTGAAACCAAAAAACCAAATTTAAAAAACCCGGCAATTAAAGTTTTTTTTGGTTGGTTCTTCAAAATATCTTCAGCATAAAGGGTTTTATTAGATTGGATTAATTCAATTTTTATATTTCTATTTTCTAGATTGGCTTGTTTAAGCCCTATATCTTCAAAATTCACTTGATCTAAAACTTTAAATCCTAAATTATTTGAATACCATACTATTGAGGAATCAATATCTTTTACTATAATAGCTGTAAAATGTGCTTCAATAGTAGGTTCAATTTTGCTTTGAGAATATATTGGAAGTGTAACTATTGTGGTCAATATAAGTGCAAAATAATATTTCATTTTTTATTTTGGTTCAATAATTAAAAATATTGCTGTGCTGTCACCTATGTTTAATGCTTCATGCCATGCTGTGCCTTCACTGTAAAAATAACCATTTGTAGGAAAGCTCACTTCTCTTGTACCACTAGTATCTTTAAGTCGGAATTTACTACCAGCTATTGCATAGCCAAAATGCCTTTTATGATAGTGCTTTTCGTGACCAGCTCCTGGTTCAAAAGTACATCTTAAAACTCTAATATTTTCATTTTCTTCCAACAATTCGCAAACAGGTTTATTCTTCCATCCTGCTTGTAGAGGATCGGGTAAACCATTATCAGGTTTACAAGAAAATAATAGGATTAAAAATAAGAAAAGTTTAATGGTTAATTTGTAGCTATTACAGTTCATTTTAATATATATTTAAGTATAAAAACCTTTATATTAATATTAACATAAATATAGTAAATAGTTATTTTATTACTAACCAATATATGTAAAATGACAGATAATCTGCTTCTAAAGTACTTAAAAGCAAAAGCAACACTCATTTCATTACAAAACTCGCATTGCTTTTACACTAACCAACCACTTATAAGACTGTTATAAAATAAAATTGTTACAATTACTTCTCGATAGTTAACTGAATAATTCCGAAGTACATTTCTCTTTGTGAAACAGACTAAATGACATAATATTAAAATTCTTCCGAAACCAAATCACCTTGATTTCTAAAGACTAACTTTTCATCAAAAGCATCTAAAAGAATAATGCTATCTGTCGTTATTGTTCCTGCTAATAAATCTTTGCTTAACTGGTTTAATACTTCTTTTTGTATCACTCGTTTTACAGGACGTGCACCATATTCTGGATTGTAACCCTTTTCTGCTAAATAATCAACAGCTTCTTGTGTAGCATCAAATGTGATGCCTTGTTGTGCAATCATTTTTGTAAGAACCTTTAGTTGCAAACCGACTATTTCATTTATGTTTTTCCTACTTAATGGCGTAAACATAATGATATCGTCAATTCGATTTAAAAATTCTGGTCTTACACTTTGTTTGAGTAATCCTAAAACATCAATTTTAGCAGATTCGATGGCTGTATTAATATCTTTTGTCGCTTCAAAGCGATCTTGAATAAGATCACTTCCAATATTAGATGTCATAATAATAATGGTGTTTTTAAAATCAGCAATACGTCCTTTGTTATCTGTTAAGTGTCCTTCGTCTAATACTTGTAATAATATATTAAAGGTGTCTGGATGAGCTTTATCAATTTCGTCCAACAACACCACCGAATATGGTTTACGTCGCACTGCTTCTGTAAGTTGCCCGCCTTCATCGTAGCCAACATATCCTGGAGGTGCTCCTACCAATCGGCTTACAGAATGACGTTCCTGGTATTCGCTCATATCTATTCTCGTCATCGCATTTTCGTCATCAAACAAATATTCGGCTAAAGCTTTTGCTAATTCTGTTTTGCCAACTCCAGTTGTTCCAAGAAATAAGAAAGTGCCAATTGGCTTTTGAGGATTTTGTAATCCTGCACGACTTCTTCGTACAGCATCACTCACAGCTATTATTGCTTCTTCTTGTCCAACTACACGCTTGTGTAATTCTTTTTCAAGATGAAGTAATTTTTCACGTTCGCTTTGTACCATTTTAGTTACTGGAATTCCTGTCCATTTGGCAACTACATCTGCAATATCTTCGTAAGTGACTTCTTCCTTAATAAGAGCGGTTTCCTGTTGTTCTTGCATTTGCTTTTGAAATACTTCCAGTTGCTCTTGAGCCTCTTTTATTTTTCCGTAACGTAACTCGGCTACTTTTCCATAATCTCCTTCACGTTCTGCACGTTCTGCTTCAATCTTGTAATTTTCGATATTAGATTTTACAGTTTGAATATTATCAACAACTTCTTTTTCACTTTTCCATTTCGCATTTATGTCGTTTCGTTCTTCTTTTATATTTGCTAAATCTGAGCGAAGAGATTTCAACTTACTTTCATCCTTCTCCCGTTTGATCGCTTCAATCTCAATTTCTAATTGCATTACTTTTCTATCAAGTACATCTAATTCTTCAGGTTTAGAATTGATCTCCATTCGTAGCTTTGAAGCAGCTTCATCCATTAGGTCAATAGCTTTATCAGGAAGGAAACGATTAGTAATGTAGCGTTGCGATAATTCGACTGCACCAATAATGGCTTCATCTTTAATACGGACTTTGTGATGTGTTTCATACTTTTCTTTAATACCACGAAGAATAGATATAGCACTTTCGTTATCTGGTTCGTTGACCATTACTTTTTGAAATCGCCTTTCCAGAGCTTTGTCCTTTTCAAAATATTTTTGATACTCATCTAATGTGGTTGCTCCAATAGCACGAAGTTCGCCACGAGCCAAAGCAGGTTTTAATATATTAGCTGCATCCATCGCACCTTGACCACCACCAGCACCAATTAGTGTATGGATTTCGTCAATAAAAAGTACAACATCACCATCACTATTTGTAACTTCTTTGATAACCGCTTTTAGCCGTTCTTCAAATTCACCTTTAAACTTAGCACCTGCAATAAGTGCTCCCATATCAAGCGCAAAAATTTGCTTATCTTTTAGATTTTCAGGAATATCACCAGCAATAATTCTATGTGCTAAACCTTCAGCAATTGCTGTTTTTCCTGTTCCTGGTTCACCAACTAATATTGGATTGTTCTTTGTTCTTCGAGTAAGAATTTGAAGTATCCTTCGTATCTCTTCATCACGACCAATTACTGGATCCAATTTACCATCTTTAGCAAGCTGATTTAAATTTTTCGCATATTTGTTCAAAGCATTGTATGTTTCTTCCTGACTTTGTGAAGTCACTTTGCCTCCTTTACGTAAGTCGTTTATAGCAGATTGTAAGCCTTTTTCGGTTACACTTTGGTCTTTTAGTATTTGTGAAATTTTACTTTTAGTTTTAAAAATAGCTAAGATTAAATGTTCAATAGAGACAAAATCATCTTTCATTTTTTTTGCAATGATTGATGCTTCATTTAATGTTTTACCAGTAGTTTGCGATAACATAATATCTCCACCTGAAACTTTAGGAAAGCTTTCTACTTGCTTATCTAAAATTTGTTGCAACATCTCAACATTAACGTTCAATTTTTTTAAAATAAATGGAAGTACGTTCTCATCAACTTCAAAAATGGACTTAAGTAAATGTTCATTTTCTATCTGTTGATGCTCTAAGCTTTGTGCAAGCTGTTGTGCCTGCTGTATAGCTTCTTGCGATTTTATAGTATAATTATTAAAGTTCATAATAATTTATTTTATGTTTTGTATTATTGATTTCAATAACCTTACCATTCGCATTAGCTAATTAATTAAAGACAAAATGTCGTTTAAACCTAGTAATAGCGTGACTTTTAGTCAGTTTGTAAGGTTTTGTAAAGACATCGACTTATTGTAAAATGATTAATATATATGGGACTATTTAATAGTTTATTTGGCAGTTCTAATGCCAAACAAAAAGAAAAGAAAGTTTTGCCTTGGATTGCTTTGAGTTCTACCCAACAATTGGATGATATAGTTGAGGCTTCAAAAGTTAGACCACAACTTATTTTTAAATTTTCTACACGATGTGGAATTAGTAGAATGGTTTTAAACCAATTTGAAAGCAACTACAATTTCTCTGAAGATGATTTAGATTTATACTTTTTAGATTTAATAAGTTATCGAGATGTTTCTAATGAAGTTGGTTATAAGTTTCAAGTGATACACGAGTCTCCTCAATTATTGGTAATTAAGAATGGAGTAGTGGTTGCTCATAGTTCTCATGGCGGTATTAATACGATAGATTTGAGCAGCTTTCTTTAATAACTTTTATTAGTCTTTATCATTTTAAAAATATAACTTCGCTTATTCGTGCTGAGCTAGTCGAAGTATCATCTGATATGGATAATTAAAAAAATCCATATCAAAGCGTTACTACCAATTCAAAAAAATGAAAGGATTAATTATATTCGGAATACTTTTACTAACAGGAATAGTTGCATTTGTTGTTTATCAAAATAAGAAAAACCCAAATACAAACTTCAAAACGTTAGAATCGGAAGATATCGAAGTAAGTTATCTTTTAGAAGAGGGAGAAATTATCACGAAAGAAAAAATGAAAAATTTGTTTGATAATTTTAGACTTTCAAAACATTGGGAAACTTTTGAACCTAAATTAAGAGATGAAATAAACATAGAAACATTTCCAGAAGATAAAATTGCTTTGGGGAAATCAAAATTTGGAGGAAAACCAGACTTACCTAAAAATATTGAATGGTTTAAAGAAGCAAGTGGAAAATCGCTTTCATTTATTGCTCAACTTAATTTTAGTGAACTTCAAAAGTTTAATATCTCAAAAGAGCTTCCGAAAGAGGGTATATTATATTTTTTCTATTCTGCAAACCAAGAAGCTTGGGGTTTTGATATCAAGGATAAAGATAAATTCAAAGTGTTTTACTCTATTGATACAGAAAATCTCGAATCTAAACCTTTCCCAGCTGATTTAGAACAATTCGGTATTTATAAGTCTTGCTCTTTAAAATTTTCAAATGCTGTGAGCTTACCAAGTTGGGAAAATAAATTTGTTGGAGAAGTCTTAAATGATTCAGAAGTGGATAGTTATATGGAAATAACTTCAGCTGACGACAATAATAAAATACTTGGTTATTCGGACAACATTCAAGGCGAAATGGAATTGGAATGTCAATTAGTGACAAATGGACTTTTTTGTGGAGACCCAAGCGGTTATAACGACCCAAGACGAAAGCAACTCGAAAAGGGAGCTTCTGATTGGAAATTATTATTACAAATCGATTCCGAAGATGATAAAACGGAAATGATGTGGGGAGATTCTGGAAGACTATATTTTTGGATAAGACAACAAGATTTAAAAGAATTGAATTTTGAAAAATCTTGGTTTGTATTACAATGTTATTAATAGAATAAACTGGTGGTAACAACGTGTATAAAACATAGTTAATAAGAGCTAAACCGAAAGGTTTGTACTTATTTACAGAGACCGCCAAATTTTTAAATTTGGCTTTTAAAATAAAAAAGTAAAAACAAAACATAAAAATTCGGCTCTGTGTTAATCCGAAAAGTTAGCGTCTTTTTACACGCTACGTTTCATACACAAGACCGATAAGCGTAACTTTCAAAAATATATTAAAAAACTCCCATTATCCTCTAATGCGATACGAGCTAATAATATCTTTAAGTTTTAATTTTAGATCTTCTCCTGTATCATATACCATTTGCTCATTGCTTGGAAATGGAACTCTTCTATGTTTGAGTATTTTCCTGTCTTTATTAGTTAAAGCTCTTTTATCTCCTCTAAAACTTGCATATAAGTTTTCGAATACAAACTCGCTATCTATAGTAAATGTATCTAACAACTCGTTATTTTTTAAATCAATATAAACGACATCAGCTATTACTTTAGTTGATTTTAATTGTAAAAACTCCAAAAACCTTGCTTTAACCAATACAATTTTATCAAGTTTAATATCATTACCTAAACTGTCTTTGGCAACATTGCCATCACTATCTAACTGATATTCCCAACCATCTACAATTTCTTTTTCTCTTGTATATATACGCTCTGTTATACGTTCTGGCGAAATATTAATTTGTTTTAATAGAAACTTCATGGTATAATCATAAACAAGTTTAGGGTCAGTATTTGAACTATAAACGGTCCAAAACTTATTCAAACCATAAGTGTCAAAATTGAGTAAGTCTTCTTCTAAACGTGTTGGAATAACTTGACGTGTTTGGTTTTCGATAGAAACCAAAACATAATCAGTTCCCGTTTCATGAGCTTCATCCATTAGTTGTCTTACATCTTCAAAGTTTGGATTGATGCTTTCTATATAGTTAAATAACTTATAAGCTTCTCTTGCACTATACTTATTACCAGAATCAAGTAAATCTAATCCTTTGTCAGCCAAATAATCTGAAACTTTATAACGATAATCTATAATAGCGTCACTATAATCATTAAAAGCAAATGAAATAATTCTTTTACCAACTTTTAGAGGTAATACTGGTTTTATGGCTTCTTGACGTGCATCTAAATTTGTATAAATCTCATAAATAGACTTATAATATTCTGGATTTCCATCTTCTTTATACTGATTAATTGTATTTAAATCACGTGCTACAGCTTTCAGATAAGCATCTTCTAGCATGACAATAAATTCACGCTTTCTTTTTTTGTCTTTGTTAGACTCAAGTTTTTTTAGAGCATTAGAAATTGCATGGTCATAATTACCTCTATATAATGCTTTTTCAATTTGTTTTCTTCCACCACAAGATATTAGTACTGAAAGAAGTACTGATAAGAGTAATAGTCGTTTCATAAGCTTAATATTTTAAGTTCTTTTATGGTAAATTTCAATTATAATGCCAAAACAAAAAAATAACCCTCAAATTTTATTGTTTGAAGGTTAAGATACTGATTTTTAGTACTCTTTTAGACAAGAAATTTATTACTTATAAACAGGAAGCAGCTTCGTTTTTACTTCACCAAATCCAATTCGTGTACCATCATTTTCGCAATAGCCACGCATAATAACTGTATCATTATCATTTATAAATTTGCGTTCTGTTCCATCTTTCATTTTAAGAGGTTTTTCTCCTCTCCAAGAGAGTTCTAACATAGAGCCATAAGAATCTGAAGTAGTTCCAGAAATCGTTCCGCTTCCCATCATATCGCCAGAGTTTACAGGACAACCATTAGATGTATGATGTGCTAACTGCTGTACCATATTCCAGTACATATATTTAAAATTAGAATTACTTACTACTGTTTCTTTAGCTCCTTTAGGTTGAATGGCTACTTCAAGGTTTATATCAAAACTCTTTTTGCCCTTATATTGTAAGTAAGGCAGTTGTGGCTTAATCGATTTTGGACTTTCTACTCTAAATGGTTCAAGAGCATCAAGGGTAACAATCCATGGAGAAATTGAAGACGCAAAGCTTTTTGCTAAAAATGGTCCAAGAGGTACATATTCCCATTTTTGTATGTCACGAGCAGACCAATCATTTAGTAAAACCAATCCGAAAATATAATCTTCAGCTTCTTCTATTGGTATTGATTCGCCTAAATCGTTAGCATCTGTTGTAATAAATGCCATTTCTAATTCAAAATCTACAAGTTTGGAAGGACCAAAAACTGGTGTATCACTTCCAGCAGGAAGTGTTTGACCTTGTGGACGATTTACTGGAATATCAGATGGAATAATTGAACTGCTTCTACCATGATAACCAACAGGAATGTGCAACCAATTTGGCATCAAAGCATTATCTGGATCTCTAAACATCGTACCAACATTGGTTGCATGCTCTATACTTGAATAGAAATCGGTATAATCACCAATTTGAACTGGTAATTGCATTTCAATTTCATCTAATCGAAATAAAACGGTTTCCTTATTTTTTTTGTTAGACTTTAAAACATCATTGTTACTGTCGAATATTTCAGCAATTCTATTACGCACTAATCGCCAGGTTTTCCTTCCGTCAGCAATAAAATCATTTAATGTGTCTTGAAGAAAAATATCGTCGGTAAGGGGAATCCCTTTAAAATATCCTAATTGATGCAGTGCACCTAAATCTATTGCAGTGTCACCTATACGAGTTCCAATGGTGATGATATCATCTCTTGTTAAAAACACACCAAAAGGAATATTTTGAATTGGAAAGTCAGAATTCTTATCAACGTGTAACCACGAAGTTCTATCTGGATTGTTAGCTGATAAAGGCATAATGTTATTGTTGATTAGTTGTTATTAAATAATATTCAAATATATGTTTTTTGAATAATTAAACTAATGTATTTACTATTTTTACTCAGCTAAGAGCTATTTTGATAAATAGGTCGTCGTGAACCTACTTTATATTTTTTTCATTAGCTTTTTGATAATTTAAAATGAAAAAATTATGTAGGTTTGCCTTTCATTTTATAATAAAATAAATTTATGCAACGGGACGAACAAATTTTTGAATTGATTCAAGCTGAACACGAACGCCAATTACATGGTTTAGAATTAATAGCTTCAGAGAATTTTGTAAGTGACCAAGTTATGGAAGCTGCAGGTTCAGTATTAACAAATAAATATGCTGAAGGCTTACCAGGAAAGCGATATTATGGAGGTTGTGAAGTTGTTGATGAGGTTGAGCAATTGGCTATAGATAGAGCAAAGACTTTATTTGGTGCTTCTTGGGTTAATGTACAACCACATTCAGGAAGTCAAGCTAATACTGCTGTGTTTGCTGCATGCTTAAAACCAGGAGATAAAATTCTTGGGTTTGATTTGTCTCATGGAGGACACTTAACACATGGTTCGCCAGTTAACTTTTCAGGTAAACTTTATAATCCTGTGTTTTATGGTGTAGATGAAGACAATGGTTTTATTAATTATGATAAAATGGAAGCGATTGCTAAAAAGGAACAGCCAAAACTAATTATTGCTGGAGCTTCTGCTTATTCACGTGATATGGATTTTAAACGTTTTAGAGAGATAGCAAATAGTGTAGGAGCTATTTTGTTTGCCGATATTTCACATCCTGCCGGTTTAATTGCTAAAGGTATTTTAAACGATCCTATTCAACATTGTCATGTGGTAACAACAACAACTCATAAAACATTAAGAGGACCAAGAGGAGGAATGATCATGATGGGAGAAGATTTTGAAAACCCTTTTGGAATACGATTGAAAAACGGGAATCTTCGTAAAATGTCTTCTTTATTTGATTCTGCTGTGTTTCCAGGAAATCAAGGAGGACCATTGGAGCATATTATCGCTGCTAAAGCTATTGCTTTTGGCGAAGCTTTAACTGATGAATTTTTACATTATACATTACAAGTAAAGAAAAATGCAGAAGCCATGGCAAAAGCATTTGTAGATAGAGGTTATAATATTATTTCTGGCGGAACAGATAATCATATGATGCTTATTGATTTGCGTAACAAGAATATCACTGGTAAAGATGCAGAACAAGCTTTGGTTAAGGCTGATATTACAGTAAATAAAAATATGGTCCCTTTTGATGATAAGTCACCATTTGTAACCTCTGGAGTTAGAGTAGGAACTCCGGCAATAACAACCAGAGGTCTTAAAGAAGATGATATGGACGACATTGTAGCATTGATAGATGAAGTTATTAATAACTACGAAAACGAATCTGTTATGGAAGCTGTTGCTGAAAAAGTGAATACAATGATGGAAGGTTTGCCTTTGTTTGCTTAAAAAGAAAATAAGTTTTAATAAAAGCTCCTTAAAATTAATTTAGGAGTTTTTTTGCTTTGTTGGTTGCAGTTTATTCCTCTCTTAAAATCAAATTCCTAAATCGCCCCGAAGAGCCGAAACCCGTCCAAATTCCTATTTTTTTTGATTTTGTTGAAGTTAGTCTATCAACAATTAAAACAGGTTCGGATAAATCATTTACAAATACTTCTACTTTTTCTTCATTTATGTTAATTAAAACCTTGAACCAATCATCAGGATTTGGAGGAACTGCAATTTCGTACTCAAATTCGCCAGTTCTTTCATCCCTTAGTTTTCGCCATGTAAATTCAGGATGAAATATATATTGAACCATGTGGTCTTTTCTTATTTGTTCTTTAGCTACAAAATTGAATGGGCGGAAATATATAACTTCATAAGTTGAATCATTTTGAATATTAAAAGCTATTCCAATAAAACTCTTACCTGGATTGTTCTCACCTAAAAGTTCAACTTCAATAATACCTTTATCAAATTCTACATCTTCTAATATTCCAATACCATCACTATTCTCTGCATTCATTTCTACAGCCCCTAGTTGATCTCCGTACAACGATATTATACGATTCACTGCCTTTATTTTCTTATTTTGGTATTTATCAGATAAGCTTATCTGTTGTTGACAAAACGAATTGATAGACATTAGAAAGAAAATTGTTACAAGTGTATTAATTTTTGATTTTTTCATATTAATTAGTTTAATTAACTCTAATGAACTGAGTTGCAATTTATTGACAAATTACAAGAAAGTTGAAGAGCTGGCTTCAATCATTGTATTTACTACCTTCACAGCTATTATTTATTTACATTGGTAGCGATTCGATATTATCAATTTTCATTAGCTAAAGAGTTTATATTATCCATTAAAACTGCTCCGACCTTTTCATCAATTGACATTCCAGTTAAGTATCCTGCATGTTTCACTTTGGGATATTCTTCGAAAAACTCCGGTGTTAGTATATACCCTAAGGCATCCATACCTAAACCGATCACAAACCTCGGACCTTGGTTAGTCATAAGTCTTTTTGTTTCGAATGAGTGAGTGGGCGTAGTTTCTCCAGGGTGAGTAACGAACTGTGCATTTCCAATTGAAAACCAAGCAACTTCTGTACTTACACTATCTGTTATCGATCGATTTATCACTCCCATTTTAGCCAGTTGTTGAAAATTGACATTCGATACGGGTAAATTGAATATCCTACTTTTGAATTGAATAGATTCTGAGTTTAATTTGATTGGATCTTTTAAAGCAGTCGTAATTTTTTCCCCTAACTCTTGTCCTCTTTTATTTACACTTTCAAAAGATTTAGTTTCGTATTCAGGCTGCACCCAGCCTCCAATGGCTCCTTGAAGAAAGAAATTTACTCCTCCTATTTTTTTATCGAGAACAGAATACATTGAGGATACATAGTCCGCTGAAACTGCACTTGAGGTACCATCCATTATGGTTGGGTGACAAGCAAAATTATTCAGGGTTGCAATGGATTCCCCCTTCTGATCCAGAAATTGGAGGATTGTTAGAGAGCGATCTAAACTTAAAGAATCAGAAATATTAAATACCCAATCTTCTCCAAATTGTGTTTCTGCGTATACCGCTATTGCATCTTGTCTGTTTTTCCATGCCGCATCTATTGCATCCGATGATTTCTGAATAATTTTTTCCATATATTCTGAATCAACGCCCGATGTCATCTGGTCGGGTCCCCAAATACCAACAACATCAGGTCCAGAATGTGTATGAGTGGAAGCCATTACAATGTGAGATGCATCAAATTCAGAAGTTGGAATTCTTGATGAAACTTCTTTTCTAATTTTAACTAGTGTTGGATGAAGCATCCCAATACAGTCGTATACAACAATTGCCATTGTATTCTTTGAATCGGACAGAACCATCGCTTTAACATATAGAGAATCATGTACTGTTGTAAAACGACGATTATTTTTGTCACCAGCAATAAACGCACCTATTTTGGGTGTGATAGATTGGTAAGAAACACCAACCTTTAATTCTCCAGATTCATCTTTTTTTTGATTACAACCAAAGAGTAATAAACTAATCAGTAGTGCTGTTATTTGCTTCATTTATTAAATTTTATAAACGTTATAACGTGATAATTAATTTTTTAATAACCTCTAACAGTGATTATAAAGAGCCTTTTAATGCCTTATATATTGCTATGAATTTTTTTTATTTCTAATTATTTTTACAATACGGCTATATACAATTTCCGATAAATTCCAGTCATATCCATTAAAGTCAGTTGTATTAATAAATTGAATAACAACTGTATCAATATCTTTGTGGTATTCTGCAAGACTTTGATAGCCAGGAACCAGACCTCCATGTTCGTACACGTAAATAGAGGAATAGATTTCCTGCTCGCCTTCATTAAACACTGAACCATCGTTTAATGCACGCAAGAATATCCCAACATCCTCTGCTGTGGCTAACATGCCTACATCCTCACTCTTGAAATCGTCCTCAATGCCAACATAATAACCACTCATAACATCGTCTAAATCCACTTCACTAAGTGTGCCGAACGTATTGTTCAGCTCAAGTGGTATCAAAATTTCCTCCTTGAAATATTGTTGACGGCTATAACCCACCACTTTCTCAATGATTCTAGAAAGCAACAAATAATTCGTATTTGAATAGCCATAATCTTCATCTGGTTCAAAGTTAGCCGGCAAATCAAGTGCGAATTCAAGCGCATCTTTACTGCTATCCTGTCGATTTTCCCAAAAATCAGGATAGTCGGTATAATTGGGAATGCCACTCCGGTGTTGCACCATCAATCTCAAGGTGATTTTTTCTGCATTTTCAATTCTCCCTACAAGTTCTGGAAAGTAATCAGCGAGCGTTTTATCTAAAGACAATCGTTTGTCATTGACTAATTTGGAGATAGCAACAGCGACATATAACTTGCTGATACTGGCAATCTTAAATAAGGCTTTAGGGTCGGCAGGTATTTTGTTTTTTCGGTCTTTCCAGCCACTTGCATAAAATGCTGGTGGTTTGCCTGCTTCGTCCACATAAACAATCATTCCATCAAATCCATAACCAATGGCTTCATTTACTTGTTCTTGAACAGTATCTGGTAGTGGTAATATCCAAGCTTTTACCAAAATCCATGGTACGAACCACAAGGAGATTACGCTTGCAATAATAAATATTATTCTGAGTATTCGTTTTGTTGGTTTCTTCGTCATATTATTTCAGGACTGTGTGGCTTTTATTAAAATTCGTCTTTGGCGAATGTGTTCCATCGGCTTGTATATGTAGCATGGCCTGCCGATAGGCGGCTATGATTTCATATACATTGTTGGCAGTAGTTATTTTTTATTTTCCATTTCGTTTATTCCTTTAAGTAGGGCAGATTATATTATAATTTGAATTTATTCTGAAAGATTAAGTTGCCATGAAATACCATATTTATCTTCACACCATCCGAATTTTTTACCAAAGCCGTAATCCCCCGAATCGTAGTTGTCAAGAGGAACCATAATCTGACCTCCATTTGATGAAAGTTTTTCGAATAAAGTTTGTATCTCATTTTCAGAGTTACATTCAACGAACAGTGATACCCCTGATGTAAATGACCAAGCGTGATTAAAATTACTTTCGGAAACCATGTACTCTGCACCATTTAATGTAAATACTCCATATTTTATAAGCTCCGGTGTTCCTCCAGCCTCTCCTTCTAGGTATTTTATTATGCTTTTAATTTCCGAATTTGGAAAGATAGAAGTGTAGAAATTTATTGCTTCTTCAGCCTTTCCGCATTGGTCACCTACAAATGTTAGAAATGTTGTTATTTTCATTTTTTTTGAAATTTGAGTTCAAACCTAAAATTGTCAATTAGATAATTAACTTGCTTCTCGAAAGTTGCTATTATTAATTATTGGCAGAATTGGCAATTGCCAAAGCAATGAACTATACACGTTGTTGGCGGTAGTTTTTTTCTTTTAGAATACAGCAATTTACATTCTAATGAGTTTTCTTTCAATGAAATTCAATAATTTCTGTAAACAAATTTTCATCAACCATTTTTTAAAGATTTTTAAAGAAGAATTTCAAATTCAACTTCAAAAAGACTGTCGCCTGTTCTGGTGACGGTATACTGACCTCTTGCCCCCATGTATTTACCGGTCCCGCCTATAATAGCTCTAACTGTTGGGGTATTTATGTCAATCGCTGATTCCCCAACTGTGTAATGGGTAATACCTTTAGCAATGATTGTACTGCCATCATTAAACTGAAATATAATCGTTAAAATCCGATCTTCATGAGTCTGATCTGAATTACCACTTTTTTGGGGTGAGGTCACAGTCTCCAGAATGAGGGTATACCGACCAACATCATTTTTATTATTTTTATCCATAAAAGAACCTTCACGAATAACTTTGTCGCCGTGTGAATGCCCTTCTTCTCCAGAATCTATTAGGATATGGGATTCTAATTTGGAAATTATTGTGAATTTTTCTGATTTCTGTTTGTCGGCAGAAGGGTTATCACAACTAAAAAGCATTAAAAAGGTTAACATGCCCAAAAAGATACTTGTAATTCGGGTCAAAGGTCGTTTCAAAGTTGGTTGGTTGGTTTTCATATCTAAAAGTTTTTATAGTTTTGTAAAATATAGATTTTCTTTTTAAAAATATTAGTGTCCGTTAAAACATTTTTGAAGTACTATTTCCATAATAAGGTTTTCCACTTTATGGTTAATATTGTTATGTACTTCAACTATCGATCATAAACAAAATTATGTATTTTTTGTTGACCTCCATAAATTAAAGAGATTTTAAAATTTATTTAAGTTAGTAATCTTGGGCAAATTATTCTAAAGAATTTTATCATTTGTTATTGGTTGGTCATAATTACCGCCAACGTTTAGTATATGAGCCGTTTTTATGGCTTATATACATTGTTATAGACTGCCCCCTTTAGTTAACTATATTAATCACCATATTTTAACCCTTTGGTTGGGAGGAAGATATAATGAATCATCAGCGGTAACATTAAACAATGAATAAAATTCAGGAATATTTCTAACAACACCATTTACTCTAAACATTCTAGGAGAATGATGTCCTGATTTTACAGTCCTAATAAGGGCCTCATCTCTGTACTTTCCCCTCCAGATTTGGGCATATCCCAGAAAAACCCTTTGCAATCCTGTGAAGCCATCGATTATATCCGGTTCTTCACCATTTAAACTTAGCTTGTAAGCTTCTAATGCAATGTTCAAAGATCCCAAATCTGCAATATTTTCACCTAAAGTAACTGATCCGTTTAAATGGATACTATCTAATACTGTAAATGAATTATATTGTTCTGCCAGTATTTTACTTCTTTTGTTGAACTCTTCTTGAGATGACTCTGACCACCAATTTTCTAAGACACCATTTTCGTCAAAGTCACCACCCTCATCATCAAAACCGTGCGTTATTTCATGCCCGATCAATCCACCAACAACACCATAGATGACCGCTTCATCTACATCCAGATTAAACAATGGTGGTTGAAGAATAGCTGCCGTAAAAACCACCTCATTTCGATTTTGATTATAATAGGCATTCGGTATATGTGGTGGATGCCACCATCCAGAATCATCTACTCGTTGTTCTACTCTAGATATTAACTCGTTGTGTTGGGCAAGAGATAAGGATTTTATATTTCCAAAGAGATTATCATTTTTTAATTCGATATCGGAAAAATCTCTCCATTTTTGAGGATATCCAATTTGCGTTTTCATTTTGGACAATTTACTTAACGCTTTTTCCTTAGTGTCTTCACTCATCCAGTTTACCTTCTCAATCCTATTCTTATAAGCTAATTTCAATATCGAAACCAAGGAATCCATTCGCACTTTGGTATGTGGTGAAAAATAATCTTCAACGTATATTTTACCCACTACCTCTCCCAGAAGTTCACTAACAATTCCAGAAGCTCTTTCACTTAATGAAAATTGCTCGGGAATTCCTTCCAAGGTACTACCGTAGAATTCGAAATTCTCATCCCCGATCTCACTGTTGAGATAATCGGCATAACTATGCAATAACTGCCATTTAAGATAATATTTCCAATTGCTCAACGGCTCTGAAGCAACCAGTTGATCAACGCCATTGATGAATTTAGGCTGTCGTATAATGACTTCTTTTACATTGGGAGTCCCTAAATCGTTAAAGAATACCGACCAATTGAGATTAGAGAAAGTTGCATTGAGTGAATCAATCGTGAAAGGGTTATACTGCTTTTCATAATCTCTATTTTCTTCCTTACTGTTTTGATAGGACGCTAGTGACTTTTCTAAATCTATAATCTCGCCAACACACTTGGTATCGCAATTGATTCCAGCTAACTGAAACATGTTAGAGATATGAGTACTGTAAGAGTTTCGAATTTCTTTTGAACTGTTATCATTATTTAAATAGTATGCCTTACTAGGAAGTGTCAATCCTGATTGACCTATAAATAGAGCATTTATTTGAGGATTCCTTAAACCTTCATATACATCATATTTGAAAGGGGATATTACCGAAAATTTAGAAGAATAAGCAAAATATGCCATTAGCGATTCAGCGTTATCAACAGCATCTATTTTATCAATTTCTAATTTAAGGGGATTAATACCAGTGGATTGTCTTGCAACAGTATCTAAATAGGAATTGTACAATGATCCAATAAGAAATTCTACAGGGCTATCTTCCTTAATTACTGTTCGGGATTTTTCAATGATTTTCTGAAAATTTTTCTGAGAATTCTCATACAACAAGGTTCCCATCCAATAACTTGGTCTGTTCGATGGTATTTCTGCATTTCTAATCCAATTACCATTAGCAAATTGATAGAAATTATTTCCAGGTCTGGTCGTACTATCCATATATTCTACTATTACTCCTGAATCCACCTTTGCAGGCGTTTTTTTAGAGGTACATCCAACACAACAGAATAGTAAAGAACAAATTACGGATATTGATAATATTGATGTTTTCATATTGGTAAGAGTTAGTATTGTTAATTTCAATGACTTTGCATAAATGTAATAAGTTTAATTTTAATTAATAATCAGGGTTGTCTGTAACGTTCGCCGTGTATGATTTTTTGCGTTTGTGTAGGGATTTAAAACTTGTTTTAAAATACCGAGAACAAGTAAGCGAAAAACAAAATAATAGCCCAATTGCGTAGCAATTAATTATACACAGTGTTAGCAACAGTAATATAGTAATTTTTTTTTAAAATCCATAAAAGCACTGTTCTTAATAAATAAAACTATTAGTAATGAACATCTTTTTAAAACATAGTAAATAGTAAAAGAAAGTACAGGTGTTATTGACATTCACGAAACCATGTCAATCACGCAATAACCTAAATAAATATTAATGATGAATAAATTTAATTTTTGGAAGTTTCTTGAATTTGTTTCTCCAAAGTTTGCACTTGATGATTCAGGTCGTTCAAATTGGATGACAATTCAGATATTAATATGGTGTTTTGTTCTTGTAGCTTTATTAGTTTTGATATTTGCTCATTATGAATATTATTATGAGTTTTATTTTGGTCAGTGAATAAAGGAGTTAAAGCAATTACACCAATAATTATTGTAGATATGGTTAATAACAGGTTTGCTGGAATTGTCTTATAGATGTTTTAGATTGTTCTATTGTCGTTTGTCTTAAGAACTCTAATATTTCTTTAGTTATTTCGTCAGGGTCTCTTAAATCTAATGTTAATTCAGGATTTAATTTTGGAAAGTCGAATTTTGGTATATTAAATAAACTCATAATAAAGGGTTTAAATTTAAGTCAACTGCATAGCAGTTGCAAGGGCTATTTTTTTGTTACACGGCGAACGTTAGCAACAATTAGCGAAACATTAAAAAATAGCCTATTCAGGCGGTTTTTGTTTTGCGTATCCGTGCCGATACCCTGCATTTTCGCAGGGTTGAGGTTGAGGTTATTGTTGCTAACTACTGTATAAACGTATTACGTTTATTTCTCTTATATTTTTATTCTTCAAACTCCACACTTTCATAAGCACCAAGATCGGGAGAAGCACTTCGAGTCGTGTTTAAAATGTCTGTGTTTAAGTTTCCAAAAATAATACCAAAGCCATCAGCAGGAGACCCATTAGGAATTTGTTGCATATTATTATTTGGGTCTAAAAATTCCGGATTGTTATTAAACATTACATTTTCATATAAAGCCATATTTTCAAAATCGTAAATATCTCCTGTAAAATTGTTATTTGGGTCATCAAATCTTATAAGACAATTTGTGAATTTAAAATTAAATACTTCTGTATCATCCTTATCTAAAATAAGTTCAGGATTATCATTTCCATAAATAATGCAGTTGGTAAAATTGGCTTCATCTAAAGGGTTTGGATGCGTTGTGTTTTCTTCATCTACAATAAAATTGTTTAATAAAACAGATGGAAATTGTCTAAAGCTATTGTTCCAATAATTCACAAAAGTGGAGTGGATAAAATTATAACTTCCACCATAAGTTCCTGCAAAAGAGGATTGTCCACTATTGTTAATCACAATATTTTCGCCATTTATTGAAGTCCCTCTTCCTAAAATTCCAAAATTACTTGAGTTATAAATTTGAGTATTTGTAACCAATAATTTAGAGTTATCATTTTGGTTTCCATCGCTTAAAATACCTACTGTACTGTTTTTAATTGTGGCGTGATTAAACTCATTTGCCGTACTACCATTAAATAACCAAATGGTTTGCCATTGTCCGGGAACATTTTCAAAAGCAGACTCTAAACGATCGCCTTCAAAAATTACTTCACCTTCCATAAGTTGGAGATCGTTACTTGGCAGACCATTAACTTTAAGTGATCCACCATTGGTAATAAGTAGACCAGAATTAGCATGAAAATGCACTCTTGCACCAGCATCAATAGTTAGTGTTTTACTATCATCTACAGCAGCATAACCGTAAATTACATAGGGCTTTTCGTTTGTAAATGTAAGTTCAGGATCTGTTAAAAACCGTCCTTGTATTGTGGTTTCATCATCATTACCATCGCCGTCAACATCAAATGTGAGTGTTTCAATAATAGTTTCGCCTGTCATTCCATCTATAAATCGCTGCGGAAAAATAAACACAGCATCTTTAACAAGTGTTACTAATTCTACTTTTTGAAGATTACTACCTGCATCAAACTCAATAGCATCAGTATATAAGAATTGTGTTTGAGAAGCTGCTAAATCCTGAATATCGATAGTAGTCTCAATAAAAATAAACATACTATCTTTTGCTAAAATTTCAACATTCTCAAATTCCTTACCTGCAATTGCTCCAGAACCTGCTCTGCCATCCACATTCAAGCGATATAACGAATTTTGTCCTTCACTTAATCGCAATGTCGGAATTACAATGTCTGTATTACTTCTATTATAAACTTTAAGGTTGTAAGTGCTGGAGCCAATATTTGTAAAAACGGTATCGAGATAAACAGTATCTTTTGAAAACTCAAGATTTCCTGTACTTGGACTAAAATCAAAATCTTTTCTACAAGAACTCCAAAAAATTAATACTGTAATACAAAGGGTAAAATATAAGTAGCGTTTCATTAAGAATTTAAACAATTTTCGTAAAAATATAACTTTTGGGTTTATGATTTATTATGTATCCTAAATTTATTTAATTAAATAAGTTCGCAATTTCAGAATTAATCCGTGTCGGACGTATGGTTTTAGAACTCATCAAACACCAATGAGTTTCAGACTTTACAAGAAGATTATTGGTTTTGTTACTAAACATTTCTACAATACGCGTAGAAGTAACACCTTCAGCTTTTATTACATAAGTTTTAAGTTTAACAACATCGTTTAAAATGGCTGAACTTTTATACTCAATGTGATGACTTAAAAGCACCCAGAAATATTCTTTAAGCATGTCTGCTGAAGCGTTACTTTGCCAATGTTCTTTTGCTACATCATTTACCCATTTTACATAGCGTACATTATTTACATGGTTTAGCTCGTCTAAATCATCTTGAATTACTGTTATAAGTTTTTTGAAAATTTGCATGGACTACAATTCAATTACTTCAACTTCAAACAATTTATCCCAATATTTTCCGGTTACAAAAAGTGTTTTAGTATCTTGGTTATAGGCAATACCATTTAAAACATCTAAACCTTGATGTTGAGTGACTTTCTTTTTTAAAGACCTAAAATCTATGACACCTTCAACAGCACCGTTTATTGGATTGATGATAGCGACTCCATCTAATTGATACCTGTTAGCATATATTTTTCCATTTACCCATTCAAGCTCATTCATACCAACTATTTTCCCTTTGTTAGTATAGGTTTGTATATATTCTTGTTCAGCCAAAGTTTCAGGATTCAAAATCCAAATTTTATCTGTGCCATCACTTTTGTAAATTTGTTTCCCATCATTACAAAGTCCCCAACCTTCTATGCTTTTTCCGTATTTAAAGCTGCTTTTTCTTTTTAAAGTTTCAATATCGTAAACAAGTCCAATACTACTTTGCCAGGTTAATTGGTAAATATTATTATTTAAAATGGTAAGCCCTTCACCAAAGTACTCTTTTGCTAAATCTACATTCGTTAGTACTTCTCCTGTTTTGTAATTTACTTTTCTAAGTTTAGATTCTCCACGTTGTCCTGTGCTTTCATAAAGCTCTCCATTAAAAAATTCTAATCCTTGTGTGTAAGATGTGATGTCGTGTGGATATTCGTTTATAATCTTAAACGTATAGACTTTTGGAAGTTCACTATTTAATATAGTAATAGACAATGAAGTATTTTGGGTTTTTCCTTCAAAGAAAACTGTAGCATTTATAGTTTGTTTCCCTAGTTTAGAATTGTTTAAATTTTGGTTATTGGATATCTGTTTTCTATTTAAAGTATAAACAACGGAATCTATTTTATATTTTTTTGTGTTTTTAATTGATAAATCTAGTGTTTCATTAATAGCTATTGTTTTTCCTTTAATATTAGTAATTATTGAAAAATCATTTTTTTTCTGTCCAGAATTACTTCCGCAAGAGAGTACAAATGCAGTTAAAATAATGAAAGTAAGAAACTTGAAAATACGCATGGCATTGTTATTTTGAAGGGCAAGTTATTTATTTAAAATGGTATTAAAAAATCATTGTCCAACTATTAAAAGGTTGTATCTTTGCAGTTGGCAAGTCCTACACAACTAGCTCCTGTTGAATCCTCCAGGGCGGGAACGCAGCAAAGGTAAATGGTTGTAGCAGTGTGATGTAGGTAGCTTGCCTTTTTTTGTGCCTAAAACTTTCCTTTTAAAGTTGTATTTTTGAATCTAATCTTTTAATATTTTATGTCTAAAGTCGTTTTAATAACTGGTGGTTCTTCTGGAATTGGAAAATCTATTGGTGAGTATCTTGTACAAAAAGATATGACTGTTTTTGGTACAAGTAGAAATCCTCAAAACTATAGCGACAGTATTTTTCCAATTATAGATTTAGATGTTACTAAAAAGGAAACTATTTCAAATTGTATTCAAACTGTTATAGATACTGCAGGTAGAATAGATGTTGTCATTAATAATGCAGGAGCTGGAATAACTGGTCCAATTGAAGAGATTCCAGAAGAAGAAATTAAACGTAATTTTGAAACCAATTTTTTTGGACCTATAAATGTTATTAAGTCAGTTCTGCCTCAAATGCGAAAACAAAACTCTGGATTGATTATTAATATAACTTCTATAGCTGGTTATATGGGATTGCCTTATAGAGGTATTTATACTGCAAGCAAAGGAGCTTTAGAACTTATTACTGAAACTTTTAGAATGGAAATAAAAGATTTCAATATACAAATGACTAATGTTGCTCCTGGAGATTTTGCAACCAATATAGCTGCTGGGAGATTTCATGCTCCTGTAATAGAAGGTTCGCCATATAAAGTGCAATATGAAAATACTTTAAAATTAATGAATGACCATGTCGACAATGGCAGTGATCCAAAAATTATGGCTGAAATTGTTTATAAAATAATTAGAACAAAACGTCCAAAAACTCACTATAAAGTTGGCACATTCATACAAAAATTTTCAATTGTTTTAAAGCGAATACTTCCTGATAAAGTTTATGAAAAAATGTTACTTAATCATTATAAATTGTAACACTTTAGATGTTTCTACATGTTGTTAATATATTTTAATTAAAAACACTTCTCAAAGTATCTTAATGTTGTAAATTCGCCACAAATTTATTTCCAATTAAAACTATAATATACAATGAAATTTTTTGTTGATACGGCTAATTTAGATCAAATAAAAGAAGCACAAGACCTTGGAGTTCTTGATGGTGTAACAACCAATCCTTCATTAATGGCAAAAGAAGGAATAACAGGACATGATAATATTATAAAACACTATGTGGATATTTGCAATATTGTTGATGGAGATGTGAGTGCAGAAGTTATTGCAACGGATTTTGAAGGTATGGTAAAAGAAGGTGAAGCTTTAGCCGAATTACATGACCAGATTGTAGTAAAATTACCAATGATCAAAGACGGCGTCAAAGCTTGTAAATACTTTTCGGATCGAGGTGTTAAAATAAATATGACCTTGGTATTTTCTCCAGGTCAGGCATTACTTGCAGCAAAAGCTGGTGCAACTTATGTATCACCTTTTATTGGACGTTTAGACGATATTTCTACAGATGGATTAAACCTTATTGGTGAAATTCGTCTTATTTATGATAACTACGGTTATGATACTCAAATTTTAGCAGCATCTGTGCGGCATACAATGCATGTTATAGATTGTGCAAAACTAGGTGCAGATGTTATGACAGGACCTTTAAGTTCAATTGTAGGATTGTTAAAACATCCACTTACAGATATTGGTCTTGCTAATTTTTTAGCAGATTTTAAAAAAGGAAACTAGAATTTTTTTAAAGTGAAAAGTAAATATAAAAGGCTATAATTATTAATTGTAGCCTTTTACTATTTTAGTTGATCTAGTAAGTTTTTAAAGTCGTAATCAAACATATTTGCATTAGAGATAACAATAGTTTTATCGCTATTTACAACAATAACTTTATTAATGTATTGAATAGCTAGCATTTTTTTTGCAGCTTCAGGATTTCTAAATCGGTATTCATTTTCAAAACCAAAGCTATTTTGTTTTAGCATTCGCTTCCATAAGCTTAAATGAATAGCGTCAATATTTATGGAAATAAAATTAATGTTTGGATATTTTTCTTTAAGTTCATTAACTTTTTTATGACTATTCTTAAAGTGGGTTTTTATTGCTTTCGACCAAAAATAGACAACAGTTGGTTTATTAATAATGGTATTAATATTTATTGCTTCGTTTTTGTAATTAGTAATTTCTATTTCAGGGAATTTATTACCAGAACGTAACTTTTTAAGAGTGTTATTTAATTTGGTTATATATTCAGAATGTTCATTATTGCTACTTTTACTCATATAAGAATTGAACATAGCTTCACTTTCTTCAACAGAATTACTAAATGACAAGAAATTACGAGTTGCATACTTTAAAAGATTATTTTTAATAGCACTATTACTTATCAAGCTGTCGATTAATTGTATCTTATTTAAATTATAATGAATAGAATTTCTATCAAAAACACTGTCTTTAGAAATTTCAAAATATTTCTGCAATGCTAAATTGTTAAAATGATGAAAGAAAAAATAGTAATATGGATAAAAATCTTTTAATTCTTCATCGTTATAATTAATAGAGTTCCTGAAATCATAAAAACCGTTCGGTAGTGAATTATAATCTGCTAACTTATTGTTACCATAATATCTAAAAGGATATAATTCTTTATGAGCGAAATAACTATAATCAATACTTGCTTTAGAAACTTTAATAAATAGTTCAGAATTTGGATATTTCTCAACAAAATTAATTAGATTATTAATTTTATCAGCTTTTAAAGAATCTATCTTTTTTTGAAACACAGTAGGCTCTAACTTACTTAAATTGTACATTATTTTGTATTCATCCTCAAGAGTTAAGAACAAACTTATTAAGTAATTATTTTTTCTGGCACCTCTTCCAGTAAATACTAGAGACTCGTCAAAATCTATAGTGTTAAGTCTTAATAAAACACTGTCATTTGGTTCTATAATTATAGCTTGCTCTTCTCCACCGTGTGTAAAAGTATGTAAGCCTGAATTAAGACTTTCTATATTAAAAGAAAACCGATTATTTTCGTCTAAGTAAAGCGTATCTATTGGTGCAGTATTATCATAAAGCACTAAAAAATCATTATTTGGGTTAATTATTTCACCACCAAAATATGCTTGTCCACAACTGTTTTCTTTCGAGTCACAGCCAAATAATGTTGTAAAAATAAATACAAAAATTACAATTTGCTTCATAATAAATTAATAAGAAAATAGATTTGGATATTTCACTTATTTCGTACAAAAATATACTTTGCATACTAAAAGTGTTGTTAATGCGTTGTTAAATCTTATTATGACTACTTTTAATTTGCTTAATCGATTGATTTTTCTACTTTTGCGGCGAATTTAAACAAAAAATAATGTTATCAGTTTCTAACCTATCAATACAGTTTGGTAAACGTATCCTTTTTGATGAGGTAAATACAACTTTTCATAATGGTAATTGTTATGGCATTATTGGAGCTAATGGTTCAGGGAAATCAACTTTTTTAAAGATTTTAGCTGGAAACCATGATGCAACTTCTGGCCATGTACATTTAGAAACAGGAAAACGTATGTCTGTTCTTGAACAGAATCACAATCTTTATGATGAGCACCCTGTTTTAGAAACTGTGATAATGGGAAACAAACCTTTGTTTAAAATCAAAACTGAAATTGATGCATTATATGCAGATTACACAGATGAAAATGCCGAAAAAATTGGAGAACTTCAAGTAGAGTTTGAAGAAATGAATGGTTGGAATGCTGACAGCGATGCAGCTGCATTATTATCTAATTTAGGCATTAAAGAAGTCTTACATTACACTTTAATGAAAGATCTTGATGGTAAGCAAAAAGTAAGGGTTTTATTAGCTCAAGCTTTGTTTGGTAATCCGGATGTGTTAATTATGGATGAGCCAACAAACGATTTAGATTATGAAACAATTTCTTGGTTAGAGAATTTTCTGGCTAATTATGAAAACTGTGTAATTGTTGTTTCTCATGATAGACACTTTTTAGATGCTGTTTGTACTCATATTTCGGATATAGATTTTTCTAAAATCAATCATTATTCAGGTAATTATAGTTTTTGGTATGAGTCTTCGCAATTAGCAGCAAGGCAGAGAGCACAACAAAACAAAAAAGCAGAAGACAAGAAAAAAGAACTAGAAGAATTTATTAGACGATTTTCAGCAAATGTTGCTAAATCAAAACAAGCTACTAGCAGAAAAAAAATGATAGATAAACTTAATATTTCAGATATTAAGCCATCAAGTCGTCGTTATCCTGCTATTATTTTTGAACGTAATAGAGTTGCTGGTGATCAAATTTTAAATACTGAAAATTTAGCTGCTTCAATTGATGGAGATGTGTTATTTCAAAAAATTGATATTAATCTCGCTAAAGGAGATAAAGTAGTTGTGTATTCTAAAGACTCCAGAGCAACCACAGCATTTTACGAAATATTAAATGGTAAAGAAAAAACTGATGCTGGAAAATTTGCTTGGGGAATTACCACTACACAATCGTATTTACCATTGGATAACAGTAGTTTTTTTGAAAACAAATTAACACTTGTTGATTGGTTACGCCAATGGGCAACTACCGAAGAGGAGCGAGAAGAAGTTTATGTGCGCGGGTTTTTAGGTAAAATGATTTTTAGTGGTGAAGAAGCTTTAAAAACTTCTAATGTGTTGTCAGGAGGAGAGAAGGTACGTTGCATGCTATCAAGAATGATGATGATTCGTGCTAATGTTTTGATGTTAGACGAACCAACAAACCATTTAGATTTAGAGAGTATCACAGCATTTAACAATTCACTCAAGAACTTTAAAGGCACTGTGTTGTTTTCTACTCATGACCATGAGTTTGCACAAACTCTAGCCAATAGAGTTATAGAGCTTACACCTAATGGAATTATTGATCGTTATACTACTTTCGATGAGTATATGCAAGATCCAAAAATAAAAGCTCTTAGAGAACAAATGTATGCTGTAACTGTTTAAGTAATTTTAACTTTATGTCTGCATTTCTGTTCTTATACTTTCAATAATTGGAACAGCTTTATCTAACTCCTCATTGTGAACAAATAATTCTTGTTGCCCTTGAATGGGTGCACCAAAACCTGCTAAACGTCCGGATTCAGATTCGTCCTTAACTATAGCAGAAACACCAATTTCCTCCAATCTTGTAACCATAAGCTGGATTAAGATAAAATTTCCTGTGTATATTTTTGTATAATGTGTTTCCATAGCTTCATAAATTTAAGTTCCCTTTTAAAGATACAAAAAAACAATTCAATTTGTGTAATTTTAGATCGAGATTTGTAATATAATCTTTCAAAAAGAATAAAATATTTTAAACCAACTATTTGTGAACAAACTTAAACAACATATTTTAGCATTACAAACCATTTCTTCAGTATTAGAGCCATCAGAATCACAACGCAACCAATACTTTACACAAGTAAGCAATTATACCAATAGTTTTATAAATACATTGGAAGACACCAATGCCTATTCAAATGAAAAGGAGTCGGATAATGTTTTTGCCATTACTTCAAAAAAGAAATCACTTCAAGATATTCTAAAGATCTATGCAGATGAAGTTGCGACCAAAGGTATAAATCCAGCTTCTGGAGGGCATTTAGGTTATATTCCTGGTGGAGGTATTTACACAGCAGCCATTGCAGATTATTTGGCAGATGTGACTAACGAATATTCAGGAATGTATTTTGCATCACCTGGAGCAGTAACCATGGAAAATGAACTCATAGATTGGATGAAATCAATTTTTAAGTTTCCTGAAACTGCTATCGGGAATTTAACATCAGGAGGTTCTATCGCCAATTTAATTGCATTAACTGCTGCAAGAGACAAACATAAAATTAAGAATAGTAACATTGAAAAAAGCGTCATTTATGTAAGCTCACAGGTTCACCATTGTATCAATAAAGCTTTGCGCATTATTGGTCTAGAAGATATTATTATTCGCCATATTGAATTGGATGATAACTCCAAAATGATTCCTGAAGATTTAAGTGCAAAAATTGAAAACGATAATGCTGCAGGCTTAAATCCTTTTTTAGTAATTGCATCTTCTGGTACTACAGATACCGGAGCGATTGACCCTTTGCAAGATATTGGAGAGATTGCCAATGCCAATAATTTATGGTATCATATTGATGCAGCTTATGGTGGATTTTTTATTTTAACCGAAACAAAGAAAGATGCTTTTAAAGGCATTGAACTTGCCGATTCTTTGGTTATAGATCCACATAAAGGTTTGTTTTTACCTTATGGTTTAGGAGCGGTTTTGGTAAAAGATAAGACTTCTGTATATCATTCTCATCATTATAGAGCCAACTATATGCAAGATGCTATTAACGATAATATGCCAGTAAATCCTGCAGATGTTTCACCGGAACTCACCAAGCATTTTAGAGGCTTACGCTTATGGATGCCGTTACAATTGCATGGTATAGAACCTTTTGTTGCTTGTTTAGAGGAAAAACTATTACTCACTACGTATTTTAGAGAACGCCTTTTAGAAATTGGTTTTAAACTAGGACCAGAGCCCGATTTGTCTGTGAGTTATTTTTGGTATCCATCAAAAACTTTGGATGAGAATACCTTTAATGAAAACCTCATGCAAGAAATACATAACGATGGCGAAATATTTTTAAGCTCCACAATTATTAATGGTAAGTTTGTAATTCGTTTAGCTATCTTATCGTTTAGAACAAAACTACATACTATAGATAAAGCTATTAGGATGATTGATAAAACCAGAAGAAAAGTCGAAAACAATTTTTAATGTTTTGTTTATAAGTTGTTTTTGAAAAGGATTGATCTTATCAAAGAATTTGCCGAACTTCGTTCAACAGTCGCTAATAAGAATTAAAACTCTGATTAGCTTAATTTTGTGTCTAATTGCTTTTAAAAAAACAGAATTTTAAATAGCAGTATAGACCTTCGGATTATGAGTCATTTTAAGATTTACGCCCAAACGTAAGCACTGGGCTCACAGCCTCTAATTTGCACAATCGTGTTCCGTTTCGTGTTCCGTTTCGTGTTCACATTGTTAGTAAATAATTGATAACAATTTATGCAAATATTTGATGTTTTCTTTTGTTAAACTTGATTATATATTCACTCCCTATTGCCTTGTGAACGTAATGTTAATTCATAAGAAAATAATTAGTAGCTTTATGGTTTTGGATTGAGAATGCTAAAAAGCGAGTTTATCCGGGCACTTAATGCGATAAACGTATATAAAAAGGATGATATTGATATTATCTATAAGTATGAAGAAGAAATATTGGCTCAAGGAATCAGTCATAGACTAAGCGAGATTATCGGATTCTAGAATAAATATAAATTAAGGAATATGTCCATCCACAAACCAACTCTCTACGGCGTCTTTATTGCCATCGACGAATATGGCCCTAATGTTTCTTCCTTAAAAGGTTGTAAATATGATATCGCCGAATATCGAAAGATGTTAGATGAACACTTCGCGTCTAAGATTGACATTAATACAAACAATATCAAATATCTTTCGGATGGTGAGGCGACTTATGAAAATGTTATAAAAACATTTGATGTGGCTAACTTCAGCTCGATGAAGAAGGATGACATCTTTCTATTTATTTACACAGGACATGGTTCCAGAGAAAAACAAGCAAAGGAATTCAATAAAATAGAACCTTCTGGTATTTCCGAAACACTGGTGCTTCACGATAGCCGTGGTCCTGATGGTAAAGATTTGGCGGACAAAGAGATTGGTATTCTACTTAATAGAATAGGAAAAAAATGTGATAACATTACCGTAATATTTGACAGCTGTCATTCTGGATCTGGGGTCAGAGGTGTTAATGATATTGTTTTGGGAAGCACCAGACAAGCACCTGATGATTTTGGAAATAGTCATTCCAGAACAACCTATTCAAAGGATGGAATAAGAAAATATGAAACCTATCTAAATGGATACTACAAGGATGCACATGGAGATAATCCTGTGGTTCCATTTACAAAGTTAATCTTACTTTCTGCTTGTGACAAAAAAGAAAAAGCTAAAGAATTATCATCGCCTAGTCAAGGTGCATTTTCTCGTTTCTTGATAGAAACAATTAAAGAAAATTCATCCGTCAACTATATGGATTTAATGGATGAAGCAAAATTTCAGTTAAGTGCAAATCATATACATCAAAGTCCAAGGATTAATGCTCAATTATTTTTCAATGCATACAATACTTTCCTACTTAATAGTCCATCAGAGAGTAAGGAAGTAATTCTAAAGAAAAAGGGCGTCCACTGGATTCTTGAGAAAGGAGCTATCGATGGTGTCTTAACTCAGGAAGAAATTTTTCTCGAAATTATTGAGAATGGCGAAGTGATTTGTAAAGGAAAAATTTCGTCGGTTTATCCTGAATACAGCCAAGTTAAAATAGAAGGAAATGGATTAGAAAATAAGGATAAAATGCTTGCAAGATTTTTAGGTCCATACAACAAGCCATGTCTTGTAAACAATATTTCCGAAGGAAAAGGTAATGACAGACTTCAAACAGCCTTATCTGCATATTCACCTTTCAATTTCCAAATAAGGGAAAATTTAAATGTAAGTCAGTTTGCCCTGAAATGTACTGAAGATAAGGTCAGCATATTGGATACTGAAAGCAACAAAGAAATAATCGCCTATAATGGCACTCAAGAAGACCAAATATTTTCATTCGTATTTGAGGACCTGGAACATATTGGGCAATGGCAGCAAAATCTTTCTATCGAAAATAAGGCTTGTCAGTTTGATCCATCCGAAGTGAAAATTACGTTCACTAATATTGAAAGTGGAGAATCATATACAGATCAAGAATTAGTAGAAATTTCATTAGCGAAAAATAAAAATGAAAAGTTCAGTTTTCATTATGAAATCAATGTAGAAAATTTAACACCCGTTCCTCTTAATTGCTCTCTTCTATATTTTGGTCCTGGCTTCCAAATACTTGAAGTTTATGAAAACCTGACTATACCTAGTGAAATTAATAATAAAGCTAATTTTCCTATTCCCTCTTCTATGAATAAACTTGAGGTTCATGATAAGGTTAAGCCACGTTTTGCCGACTACAAATTTACCAATGTAAAAAGTGAGGCGACTGATATTTTCAAAATTTTTGTCACCACGTCGGATTTTATTGGGACGGCAAGCCTCACTCAAAAATCGCTGCAACGACTGAAAGAATATAAGAGATACGGAATGGTAACAGTCAATAGCACAACAGCAAGAGGCGGAACCAGAGACCTCGAGGGTGATCATGATGAATATTTAAATCAATGGTTAACAAAATCTATCACAGTTAAAACTACCAAGAAAAAATTAAATCTGTCACAAGAACAGATTTCCATTTCAGATAAAGTTTCCATATCCGCACCAAAAGGCCTGGAAGGTGATATCATTACCAGGATAATACCCACGGACAGTAGATCCTTGGATGAATATAGCATTGTGAATCAGTTAGTCAATCTTTCAGATGATGCTGAACTATTTTTTTTTGATTCGCATCGGTCAGTATCTGGAACTCCAAATTGCCTTGAAATTCAGAATGTTCAAAATCAAGAAATACTTCAGAGCAATCCATTAGTTATTACCATAGACGCTGATGACGATTCTACAATGATTCCTTTAACTTATGATGGAGAACATTTTATCCCTCTAGATATAAAAGATGCCGAGGACGGAAAATATACATTCGAATTAAATCATCTACCCCAAAGAACTGCCAACAGAAGTCTTACCCAAGCCATCAAATTATTCTTTATAAAAATCAGAGGTAAGCATACCAGTAATAAGACCCACATGTTAAAATATGTGGACTATTCGAATGGTAAGTCTTCTGACGACAAGGAGCAATTTAGATCATTGGTCACCAAGTCAAACAAGCCTTTACTTTTGGTCCACGGAATTATAGGGAATACCAAGCAGATGGTACAAGTTGCCAAGCGATTATTCGATTCCGGAAAGTATGACTTAGTCATGACCTTCAATTATGAAAATCTAAATACACCTATAGAAGCTACTTCAGGTGAATTACTGGACCAATTAAAGTCGGTAGGCTTTAGTAAAGACAAGAAAATTACAATCCTATCTCACTCGATGGGAGGTCTTGTCAGCCGCTGTATGATCGAACAACTTTCTGGCTACGATGTGGTCAAAAAGTTAGTAGTTGTAGGAACACCAAATATGGGCTCCAAAGTGGCTGAAGTAGGGAGCAAATATATTGTGCAATGGTTACCGATCATATTCTTTCTTGTGAATGTTGTTCGAGATTTTTCCCAAGTAAAGAAAATATTTACATTAGCCTCTGGAAAACTTAAAACCGATAAGACACTAAACCAGATGACCTGGAAAGATCCGGACCGATGGTTAAAAAATCTTAGCAACGCACCCGATCCTAAAATTCCATACCATATTATTTATGGTAATCTGGATGGATATTTAGACAATAACGAAAGCCTAAAAAGGTTGATGAAAAAAGTTTATAAAGTAGGCGGAAAGCTATTCTATAAAAATGACCCTAGTGATATGATCGTTTCTGAAGCCAGTATGACTGGAATTCCTTCAGATAGAATTCCTGCTCCTACAAAAAAGGATGTTCCAAGTATTCACACTTCATACTTCGAAGATGAAATAGCCATTGACGTAATCATGAAAGTATTATAATAAAAGATGAGTAGGAAAAAGTTTTTGTTTATAAGTGCAGAGAAAGTAGACCTTGAGTTAACAGGGGAGGAACATGTTCTACTTAGAAACCTATTTCCTAATGATCATAAACACATTGAATCTATACGAGAACCTTACGTTTCTTACAACGACCTATTTAATATATTTGAGTCTCATAAGGAAAATGAAATAGAAATTTTACACTTTGCAGGGCATTCCGGCGAAGGAGGATTACTATTTAGAGATGGTGGCAAAGACGATGGTGGTTTACTATCCATTGAACAATTCAAGAAATTCATTTCCTGGCACCCCAATCTTAAAGTACTCATTCTTAATAGTTGCAGTTCAAAATACATAGGTGACCAGCTTAAAGACATCGATCATCTAAAAATCATTGTAGAAACAACCGAAACAATATATGAAAGAGATGCAATCATTTTCAGCAAATTACTTTATGGCTTTTTAAATGAAAAGGATGACTTCAAAGTCTCATTTCAAAAAACCAAAGAACAATTCGAAGAAGATAACCTTGGCCTTAACAATGACCGCGGGAAAAAACGAGATCTTTCTGGAGACATAGAAATCGATGAAGGTTTTCCGTGGAGATTGGAAATTCCTGATGATTATGAGTACAGATTTGTATATCCCAATATTGCAGATAAAATTAGAGCATCATTCTCTGATAATCCAGAAATGAATAAGCAGATCATATTTGCTTATGCAGAAAACCCCAATGTTTCAGACAGTTTTCAAAAAGCATTTATCAAATCTGAATTTGACCGATACTGTGATTTATATATGTTAGATGATGAAGATTTGTCGACACTGTCAAAACCCAATTCACAAGACATCTTTTCAGAAGATATGAAAGTGATTTTCATTGCTCATTCCCAAACGACATTATTTGACAATTCTCACTTGAAAGAGGTATTTGATGACGAAAATAAATTCATTAAATATAAAAACCTGAAATTTTCTCTTGCCGTTAAAAATGGAATTGACTTAGATAAGGCTTTGAAGAACACGGATTATTTTAAATCTAACATAACTGGCTTTCCATCATTTAATTTCAATAACTTTACGCACCTCTGTGAAGATGCACAATTTGAAAATTACATCAACGAGATCGGGTTAGATCTTTCAATCCGGAAAAGTCTTATCATGAAATTTCCATGTAACCCAACCAGAAAGGAAACCAGACCGAAAGACCTTTCCAAATTTGTAAAGATATTTTTCGCATCCCGAAAAAATGAACAGCTGATTAACTTCATAATAAATGGAATTAGACCTTACTTAAAATATTCAACACCAACAATTATTTCAGATGCTCTGAATATGGAAGGTAAAACTTTGAAAGAAGCATTAAGGTCAGCATTTATGAATACATATATTGACAGCTCCAAAAAGGACTACAAATTCACAAAAATACTAACTGAAATCATCGAAAAAAGCCACATCATCGTATTCAGAACTAATATCCCTGATGTGGAACAATTGAAAAAGGAGTTTAGATTACTTCTTGAAGAACTAGACACCATTCAGCCCATTTGGGAAATTAATGGAAATCCTGATAAACCAACATTGATATTCTTCCTGAATAGTGAATTTCATATAATCAATGAACAACCAAAAAAAGCGGCGGCGGAAATCAAAACTTTGAGCAAACCCTGCCATGTATCTGACACCGAATTTAAAGAATGGATCGAACGATTAAGAGATTTTGATGCAGATTTTGATTTGATACTCGATGAATTAGAAAAATATGACTTATCTGTATTTGCTGATGATTGCCCGTCTAAGGTGATAGAATTAGTGTGCGACAAAATTAAAGTAGGAAAACAAAAAATATTATCCTTATCATAACATACGAATATGAAACATAAATTACTTGAAATTCCAAAAGGCAAAACAATTATTGAGGTTAAAGAAATTCTGGCTAATGGATTTGACCACAATTATGACTTTGAAACTAAAGAGGTAAAATATTTACCTAATAAAAAAAAGATAAAATACTCTACATATTTTATTGATAAAGATTTAGTCGACGCTGTAAATTCTGCAATCGTTACCGGACGCCCCCTACTTCTAAAAGGTGCACCAGGATGTGGAAAGACTAAACTTGCAGCTGCAGTAGCAGCACACTTCCATAAAGACAATTTTCTTAATCACTATTTTGAATGGCATGTCAAATCAAGAAGCAAAGCCAAAGATGGCGCATATTCCTTCGACCATATTAATAGGTTAAGAGATGCAACTGTTGCTAAAACTGATGATGAGACAGAAAAAGTAAAGAACCCTAAAAACTATGTTTCCCTTGGACCGATGGGTTATTCTTTCCGTTCAGCACCAAAAACTGGAAAAACAATTCTTCTGATTGACGAAATTGATAAAGGGGATATTGACTTCCCAAATGATTTATTGCTAGAGCTAGATGAAATGCGTTTTGCCATTAATGAGTTGAAAGAAAGTGAAAAATATATAGAAGCAGAAAAAGACAATAGTCCTTTAGTAATAATAACAAGTAACGATGAACGAGAACTCCCACCGGCATTCCTACGTAGATGCCTTTACTACAAAATTCCTGATTTTGAGGGAGGCTTGTTGAAAAAAATTGCTAAAAGCAAGCTGAAACAATACTACGAAGTATATAAAACGGACTCATACCAACCCAAAGCCCTAGATAATGACAACATAGATGCTGTTATTGAAAAGTTTATAAAAGTAAGAGATGGTGCTACAGGAATTAAGATGCCTTCTACGAGTGAATTATTGGATTGGTTTCAGCTCATTGTTTATAGATTAAATGTTAAGAATGAAAAGGTGGAAGAAATCATTGACAATGATTTACTTAGAAAACTTGCTCTTAAAATATTGAACTAAACTTCCATTAATATGAGTAAACCACTTTGGACATTTTTTAACGTTTTAAGAGAAAAAAGTTCTCAGACGATTTCCGTGGATCAATATTTTGATTTCTTTACGGCCTTTAATGAACTAAATCTTAATCATATTGATAGTTTGGAATCGCTTCGGGATTTCTGTAAATTATTTTGGCTAAACAATGCTTCTTTCGAACAGGAGTTCAACACACTCTTCAAGACTTACACTTCAAGTTTAGAATTAGAAAGGCTATTACTTAAACAAGAAAAAAGGGTTTCATCCGATGATATCGTTACGGAATCAGATGATGAAGAAAAAGTAACTCAACCATCGATCGAATCAAAAATAGAAAAACCATCCTCTCCAGAAATTAAACCACCTAAGGAACAGGAAAAAGAAACCCTTTCAGATATCGAACTACTTATCGGAGATGGAAAATCAAAAATAAGGGGTACCAAAAGAAGCTATCTGAGCCACCAATTTAAACTGGATGATCAATCCATTATGCCCTTTAAACCCAGATATCTTACTCAGCGAATGAGGAGATTAGTAGAAAGTCCTAAAATTGAGTGGACAGATGATCTGGATTTTGAGCTTATGATAGAAGATTTCAGTAAAAACAGATTTATTGATGAAATAAAATATCAAAAGAAAGAAACCAGCCATTCCCATGTCGTATTACTTGCTGATCATTGGGGCTCCATGCTGGCATACGAATATATGGAGAAGCAAATTTCACAAAGTATACTCTCTATACCCGGATGTAGATTTGAACATTATGCATTTAAGAATTTGCCGGAATATGATCCTAAAACTAAAGGGTATAAAATACTTAAAGTAGATAGCGGCGAAACAGAGACTAAGAACTTAGGTTGGGATAAGAATACATGGATATTCCTCTTAAGCGATGGTGGCGGTTTGTCAGGAATGATCAATAGGGGAAGAATGCGTGCTTCTTTTCAACTTTGGCAATATATGAAAAGAAATACCGATCATGTTTATTGGATAAATCCTGTATCTAAAAAACATAGGGAAGGAACAACTGCTCAGCGACTAAACTTGAGTATTCCCATGCTCTTTCCTATTCAGTCCGAACTAAATATTTTCTTTATAAGGCATGAACAACGATCTTCTTAAAATATCGACAGGAATGTCCCTCGAGGATGAAGAACGAAAGGAACGCATGGATGCATTGGCTCTTTACGTGTCTCCCCTTCCTTGGTTTAACATTGATCTGCTTCACAAACTTTACATCAATATATTTGAAAAATACTTCAAGAAAGATTTAGATGAAGATGGTCAACATTCATTTGAAATGCGATCGATAACTTGCGCTGACTTTATTAGGTCTTCTGATGTAATTAGAATTGACTACAATGCCTTTGAGTTAGAAAAAAATAAAAGAGAACTATTAAGGGAGGAAATTACGAAAGAGAGGAAAGCACATATAGAAATAGGTCAATTTATGATTGCCTATTCAGAATCGAATCATCATCATTTTTTGAGTCCAAGATATCGCGAAGTACTCAATATAGAAGGATTAATCATTATAGATCCAAGCTCAGCAGTTTCCGAAATAATATCCCGTATATCAAACCAGCTCGACCAAAACTCGGATACGAATCAAACAGCTCAAACTGCAGAATACTATCTGAAAAGTATCAATAAACAAACTAGAGATCCTGGAATAATTGAAATAAAGAAATACCTGGAAGCAACAAAAGAATGGGCAGAAGGCAATACGGAGAAAGCTCTTCAAAAATATAAAAGCCTAAAAGATGGTTTCACTTCTGATACTAAAACCATTACGGTTAAATTACCCCAATTGGTTCAAAAAGAAATTCAAGCAAATTACGAAAAGCTGAATAAGCAGGCTATCATTGATATGATAGAAAGAGGAATTTGTTTGGTACGTGTAAATAAGGGCCCAATTGGTAACGGAATTCTGCTTAACGGGGGCTTCTTAATCACCGCTAATCATCTTATTAAATCCATAGAAGACGCCAATGATACAATTGTCAGTTTCAGGAATAGAAAGAGAGTAAAAGATTATAAATATTACCAAGAGTATGAATTAGACCCATCCGGGTTTTTTATTACAATGTCTCATGATGATCTTGACTTTACAATTGTTAAAATCAAAGACCACCCTACTCAAACATTAAGTCATATACCTGTACCTGTACTTATTGAGAAAGAAGTAATACCAGTGAAAAATGTAATTGCCTTTCAAATGAGAGGTCAGGAATCCCCCAAAATCGGAGAAGGAAGTATAATGGATACCTCACTTATAAGTTTCCGTCATGACATTTTACTAGACAGAGGTAGTTCAGGGTCACCAGTCTTTAATCAAAAAGGGGAAATTTTCGGTATGACCGTTAGACGTAATAGAAGTTATAAAGAAGGATTCCTCGCAAAAGCCATTCGGATTGATCGCATTAAAGCCGAATTGAATGCCCTCGGAATGGATATCAATAATCTCTCAGCACAAGTAAAATCCTCAGACCTCTATTGCATTCTGGTCGGAAACAACGAATACCATGCAAAGAAAATTTATCCTTTAAGAGGTGCCATTAACGACGCCAGGCGTATGCGTCATTTCATTCAATCGAATCTCAGCTATGCTTCCCTGAAGCTCATTCAAAATGGAAGCAAACAAGAAATTATGCAAGCCTTTGAACGAGTAAAGAAAGAATTAAAAGATGGTGATACTTTGCTTTTCTATTATGCTGGATATGGAGGAAAAGAAGAGGGATATTTTGAAAAGCAAACCAAATTTATTGCCACAAACGACACGCTTTCCAATCAAAAAGAAACGAATAGACTTTCACATTTCGAATTACAGCATCTATATCAACAATGTTTTGAAAAGGATATTCAGCTTGTCTCCATTCTGGATTGCGGTTACAAAGCAAACTCCTCAAGAGATACTAGTGAAACTACATATTACAGATCACTCTCTAAAGTACTAAAGAAACGAAGTGAAAAATCTATAATCTATGATGAGAAATTCAGACCCGGTGAAGTGCTGAATAATAATTTAATTTCATTACTAGTGGCCAAAGAAGATGAAGAGGTGTTAGAACGTGTCACGGGAGGAATATTCATGGATCGATTCTTGAAAAATCAGTCTGGTCTAAATCTTGATGTGCTCACCAAATCATCCAATTTGAATTCTCGATTAAAAAGAGGAGAGATCAACTTACATAATCTTGAAAAAGATCTCAATGCCCATAATCTCGAAAACATTGAAGCTCTACAATCCATGGAGATTTTTTCATATCCAAATGACGATCGAGAAATTGTGCTATTTAAGAAACAGTTTTTATTCGGAGATCAGCTTGTGGAAAGGCGAATTGCAAATGCCGAAGATGAATTGGACTTATCATGTATTGGTCTGACCGAAGTTCCATCAAATATATTTGAAATAAAACAACTTAAGCATCTCGACTTAAGCGATAATACGATTCAGGGTGGATTTTCCAGTTTATTAGTTAGAGAAAACGAAAATACCCCTTGGGATAGGGCATTTAAGAGATTGAATAAAATCCTGATCCTCAATGTAGAAAATAATCCGATTTTTAGAATTGAAGAACTGGCATTGCTCGTCATGATCTGCAAGGATGTTAAGTATACTGACGCAATTCTGGATAAAAAAGAAAATGAGTTTTTAAAAGACCTGAAGTCGGTAGTCCCCATCCTATTCAAAAAGGTTAATGAGAAGAACTATGAAGGAATTATTGATATACTGAACAACCGATCACAATTACCAAATTCCAAGGTAATCCTTGAAATGATTCAAAGTAAGTCTATGGGCGTAGAGCAATTATTAAAACTCTTACAGCTTGTTTATGAAGCGTACGGAATGCTGACTAAAAAAAGAATAAAGGCTATAATAAACAAAATTTTAAAGCTTGACACAGATGATAAGAAGACAAATAGTGACGTTTTTATTTCCTATGCTCGTGAGGACAAGGACTATGCGCAAAACATTGCTCAAGCTCTTGAAAAAGAGGGTTTTGATGTGTGGTGGGATGTCGAAATTCCAACCGGTCAAAATTTTGATAGTGTAATTCAAAAAGCCATAGCTGCGTCTAAATGCGTAGTTGTTCTTTGGTCTAATCATTCAATAACCAGTGAATGGGTGCGTACTGAGGCGGTAGAGGGGAAAGAGCGAAATATATTAATTCCAGTCCTCATAGAAGATGTCAAAATCCCACTCGCTTTTAAAAGACATCAAACAGCGAATTTGATTAATTGGAATAAAAAAAATACCGATACTGTATTTAAACGACTTGTTAGTGATATTCGATTAATTATCCCAGAAGGCAATCTTAAATCAGACGAAGATACAGCCTCAAATGTTAATATATTTATTTCCTATGCTCATGCGGATGCCCGTTTTCTAGAAGAACTGCGCATCTATTTAAAGCCATTGCTTCGAAGTGAAACAATTAATATATATGATGATACTAAGATCGAGCCTGGTGAGGATTTTAAAAAAAATACAAAAACCAACTTGCACAATGCTGATATTATCCTATTGTTAGTTAGTCCTGATTTTTTGGCATCTGATTATTTAATTGATAAGGAAATGGTACCTGCTTTGGAGCGACAACGTCTGCAAGAAACGATTGTTGTGCCAGTGATATTGAGACCTTGTTTGTGGCAACATTCAGATTTGAAGAATTTACAAGCCTTACCGAGTGGTGCAAAACCATTAAATAGTTGGGATGATGAATCTAGTGCATATAGTAATGTTGTCAGAGGATTATATAAAATTATTAATATAGTAAAGAAAAAGCGAATTAATCTAACAAAAAATAAAGAACAGCGACTAAAGAAAGAGGAAAAAGAACTACGATTGAAGGAGGAAATGGAGCAAGAAAAAAACAACCTCTTAGAAGAACTCAAAAAAAATAAAAAAATTCAACAACAACAGGCTAAGGAAACTTTTGATCGTTCCAAACCGCACTTAAAAATTGGTACTATTGGACACGTAGATCACGGTAAAACTACATTGACTGCTGCTATTACCACGGTATTGGCTAATGCAGGACTCTCTGAAGAAAGAAGTTTCGATTCTATCGATAACGCACCTGAAGAAAAAGAAAGAGGTATAACTATCAATACTGCAGACGTAGAATATTCAACGGCTAACCGTCACTACGAGCACGTGGATTATCCTGGTCACGCGGATTATGTGAAGAGCATGGTTACTGGTGTCGCTCAGATGGACGGTGCAATTTTGGTGGTTGCCGCCACAGATGGTCCAATGCCACAAACTCGTGAGCACATCTTGTTAGGACGTCAGGTTGGTATTCCAAGAATGGTCGTCTTCTTGAATAAAGTGGACATGATAGATGATGATGAGCTTTTGGAGCTTGTTGAAATGGAAATAAGAGAATTGCTTTCAATTTATGGGTATGATGGAGACAATGGGCCTGTAATAGCTGGTTCTGCATTGGGTGCACTTAATGGTGAGCAAAAATGGGTTGATACCGTAATGGAATTAATGGAAGCTGTTGATTCATGGATCGAATTACCAGCAAGAGAGGTTGATAAACCATTCTTAATGCCGGTAGAAGATGTATTCTCAATTACCGGTCGTGGTACTGTAGTTACCGGGCGTATTGAAACCGGAGTTGCCAATACGGGAGACGCTGTTGATATTATAGGAATGGGCGCTGAGAAGTTAAGTAGTACAGTAACTGGTGTTGAAATGTTCCGTAAAATATTGGACAGAGGTGAAGCGGGCGATAATGTTGGTATCCTTTTTAAAGGAATCGAAAAGTCTGACATCAAAAGAGGAATGGTGATCTGTAAGCCAGGTTCTGTTATGCCCCACGCTAAATTTGAAGCTGAAGTGTATATCCTTAATAAAGAAGAAGGAGGTCGTCATAAACCTTTCCAGAATAATTATCGTCCACAATTCTATGTGAGAACTACAGACATAACAGGAACAATTAATTTACCTGACGGTGTGGAACTGGTAATGCCGGGAGATAACCTTACTATTAGGGTAGATTTGTTACAGCCTATTGCCCTAAGTGTTGGACTTCGTTTTGCTATCCGTGAAGGTGGTACAACTATTGGTGCTGGACAAGTGACTGAAATTCTAGACTAATCATACAAAAAAGTTCTACGAAATCCTATCTAACAAAATGCCTGAATGGCAAAAGTGGAAAGATAGACTTGAACAAAAATTATCATAATGAAAACATAAAAGAAACTAAACACAACAATATGTATAGTACATAGCTACCCTGCGGGATAGCTACGACACCATACACAAACTGTTAAACGAAACCACTTTTTTAGTTAACCTGTATTTTCTTTATATTTAGGTGCTACTAATTCCACTTAAAAAATGAATCCTTATAAACTTTTATTAATTGTAATACTAATAATCGGCATGAATGTATATTCTCAAAATAAAAGACTTAGAGATTATGGCATTGAAATAGGTGTGTTAAAAATAGGAAAGGATAATGCTATTACCGATGTTACGGGTGTTAAAGTTGGGCATGAAACTATTATTGAAGGCGATAATGTTAGAACAGGAGTAACAGCAATAATACCACATCAAGGAAATGTGTTTCAAAATAAAGTGCCTGCTGCCATTTATATTGGTAATGGGTTTGGCAAGCTCGCAGGTTATAGTCAGGTTAAGGAATTAGGAAATATTGAAACACCAATAATTTTAACCAATACATTAAGCGTTCCTGCGGCATCTGATGCCTTAATAACTTACACTATTGAACAACCGGTAAATAAAGATGTACGCTCTGTGAATTCGGTTGTAGGCGAAACAAACGATGGTTGGCTAAACGATATTAGAGGAAGGCATGTAAAACAGGAACATGTGCTAAATGCGATCCAAAATGCAGAAAGCGGTGTAACCGAAGGAAACGTCGGTGCAGGAACAGGAACTATTTGTTTTGGCTATAAAGGAGGTATCGGAACATCTTCCAGAGTAATCCCTAAATCTTTGGGAGGCTATACTGTGGGTGTTTTAGTGCAAACTAATTTTGGTGGTGTTCTCGAAATTAATGGCGTACCAATAGCAAAAGAGTTAAATAAATATCCATATAGAGATAAGATCTTAAATGATGCCGATGGTTCCTGTATGATTGTTGTAATTACCGATGCACCTTTGGGTTCGAGAAACTTGGAGCGATTAGCCAAAAGAGCAATTATGGGATTGGCAAAAACAGGAGGAATAGCATCTAACGGTAGTGGTGATTATGTAATTGCGCTTTCTACAGCAAAAGAAAATTTAATTCCTTATTCGTCCGAATCTGTATTTAATGAGAAAAAGGAATTACGAAATGCTGAAATATCTCCACTATTTCTTGCAACTATTGAGGCAACCGAAGAGGCTATTTTAAATTCTTTATTTGCTGCTGAAACAATGATTGGGAGAGATGGTCATACCATAGAGTCTTTGCCTATTAACAAGGTTATAGAGATTATGAAAAAATATAATAAAATAGTAAAGAATTAATATGATTAAGGAAAGCAGTTGAAGCTAACTTGACTTAATATGTTTTGAATAAAAGATTTTCAATACTATTGAAATTAAAAATAAAATCAACTAACTTCGTTAACGTTGTATATAAACCATTAAAACAGTTGATATACTTAAGTTAGCAACAATAACCTCAACCTCAACCCTGCGAAAATGCAGGGTATCGGCACGGATACGCAAAACAAAAACCGCCTGAATAGGCTATTTTTTAATGTTTCGCTAATTGTTGCTAACGTTCGCCGTGTAACAAAAAAATAGCCCTTGCAACTGCTATGCAGTTGACTTAAATTTAAACCCTTTATTATGAGTTTATTTAATATACCAAAATTCGACTTTCCAAAATTAAATCCTGAATTAACATTAGATTTAAGAGACCCTGACGAAATAACTAAAGAAATATTAGAGTTCTTAAGACAAACGACAATAGAACAATCTAAAACATCTATAAGACAATTCCAGCAAACCTGTTATTAACCATATCTACAATAATTATTGGTGTAATTGCTTTAACTCCTTTATTCACTGACCAAAATAAAACTCATAATAATATTCATAATGAGCAAATATCAAAACTAATAAAGCTACAAGAACAAAACACCATATTAATATCTGAATTGTCATCCAATTTGAACGACCTGAATCATCAAGTGCAAACTTTGGAGAAACAAATTCAAGAAACTTCCAAAAATTAAATTTATTCATCATTAATATTTATTTAGGTTATTGCGTGATTGACATGGTTTCGTGAATGTCAATAACACCTGTACTTTCTTTTACTATTTACTATGTTTTAAAAAGATGTTCATTACTAATAGTTTTATTTATTAAGAACAGTGCTTTTATGGATTTTAAAAAAAATTACTATATTACTGTTGCTAACACTGTGTATAATTAATTGCTACGCAATTGGGCTATTATTTTGTTTTTCGCTTACTTGTTCTCGGTATTTTAAAACAAGTTTTAAATCCCTACACAAACGCAAAAAATCATACACGGCGAACGTTAACGAAAGCTATAATATTTATAATCATTTCACTTTTTTAAAATATTTTCAAAAAAATCTTCGATAGCCTGTAATAATAGTTAACTTCTACCACTAATCTTAAAAAAACAATTATTGAGTAGCGATTTTTATACATCATCAATTTTACCCTATTCCGGAATAATCATAAAAATATGTAGGGCATATACTGATTCGCAAGAGGATTTCGAAGATTACTATCAAGAGGTGTGTTTGCAAATTTGGAGAAGTCGAGATAGTTTTCGTGGTGACTCTAAATGGTCGACTTGGATATATCGTTTGTCTTTGAATATATGTTTGACCTTGATTAAGAAAAAGAAAAGAAATCGTCAACATTCTATTTCAGATTATACGTTGCCTAATATTGCAACTGAAGATAATCTAGCATTTTCAGACGAATCTCTTAATTTGTTATATGATGCTATCAGGAAATTGTCTGAAATAGATAGAGCTGTTATTTTATTGTATCTGGAAGAAAAACCAAACAAGGAAATTGCTGAAATAATTGGTACAACACCTAACAATATTGGTGTTCGAATTAATAGAATAAAAGAACGATTAAAAAAATTATTAGATGGAAAAGTCAATTGAATCAATTTGGAAAGAAGGGTTTTTAGAAAGTGATGCATTAGTTGCTCCAAAACTAAATAACCTTTACAATCAAAAATCGATACATATTATAGATAAATTTAAAAGAATGTTTAAAATAAATTTGAATGCTCTTGTTGCGTTTTCATTTTTTGTATTAGTTGCTTCTTTTTTCGCAAAAATCCCTGTTTTAGGAGTGATGATGTTTATATTATTAAATGTTATAGTTCTTGTTAATAAAAAGCTATTTAAAGGATTAAATAAAATTGATAAGAACGTAAGCAGCTATCTATACCTTAAATCTTTTGATAACTGGATGAAAGAACAAATTTTGATTAATATGAAAATGTCTAGATATATTTATCCTTATATCTTTCTTGCAATGATTTTTGGGTTTAGATTTTCAAGCGATTTTCAGGAAACTTTAAGCAGAATATTAGGAACTCATCAAATATATTATATATATGGCATACCTGTTTATTGGGTGCTTACAATGTTGATAATTGTGATATTGTTAGCAATCTTTGGAGGACGGATTTACAAGTGGGATTTGAATTTGGTTTATGGCCGCATATTAAAAAGGCTAGATGAAACTTTAGCAGATATGGAAGAGTTAAGAGCTTCAAATTAAAAAAAACAAATAGAGAGTGTAATAATTTAAATATTAAGCCACTAACTAATTAAAACGTATATAATGACAATAAATAATACTATAATTTTTTTCGAAAATTTATTAAAAAGGACAGATAAAAAATCTGAAATAAAGGTTTATAAAGATTTTATAACAATTCTTTCTAATTTAAAAGATAGAGAGTTAACTGAACAGCAATATCATTCTATAGAAAATGAGCTTGACAGTTTAAAGTTAAAATCTAACCCAAATAAAAAGAAAAGATACTTTAGCAAACAACTCAACGAATTCAAAACGTATTTGAAGGATGAATTTTCTCTTATTTCAGAAGGGTATTATACAACTATTGGAATAGGCATAGGAATGAGCTTGGGAGTTGCTATAGGTGCAAGCTTTGGTGAATCTACAGGTATAGCACTTGGTATTTCGTTTGGTATGATAATCGGACTAGTAATTGGTCGCAAAAAGGACTCGGAAGCTGAAAAGCAAGGTCGCGTTTTAAAAACGAAACTCTAATAAGATTTTTGTTTTTATCTCAATTCCGCACCAAGTTGCATTTCAAAATTAACTTGCAACTTATTCATAATCTTATCAATTTGCTTATCGGTAAGGGTTTTACGTTCGTCCTGTAATGTAAAGCTAACCGCATAACTTTTTTTACCTTTCGGTAAGTTTTTACCTTGGTATACATCAAACAAATTAATATCTTTTAGTAATTGTTTTTCGGTTTGTTTAGCAATAGTTAGGATTTCACTAAAGGAAACTGCATCATCAAGAAGCAATGCGAAATCGCGTTTTACAGCTGGATATTTAGGAATAGCTGTGAATTTTATAGTATTGCGCTTGACAACTTCTAAAATAGTATCCCAATTAAAATCGGCATACAAAACATCTTGAGAGATTCCGAAATGTTTTAAAACCGATTTTTTAACTAAGCCAAATTCTGCTAGTTTGGTTTTACCAAAACTAAACTGTAATCCTTCGCTAAATACATCATTGGAAATAGCAGCTTCTTTAAAACGTGTGATCCCTAAACGCTCTAATGTTGAGGTTACTGTCCCTTTTAAATAGAAAAAATCACTTTTTTGAGATGAAGAAGTCCAATGTTCTGCTGTTTTATTTCCTGTTACTAAAAGACTTAAATGCTTGTGTTCTTCACGAGTACCATTATAATCGTGATAGGTTTTTCCAAACTCAAATAATTTTAGATCGTTTTGTTTCCGGTTTATATTATGTGCAACAGCTTCCAATCCGGAAAATAACAAGGACTGTCGCATAACCGACAGATCGTTACTTAATGGATTAAGCATAACAACATTATGTTCTTCTTCTAGTTGCTCACTTAACCCAATATAATTTGGTGTTGTAAGCGAATTAGCTATCATCTCATAAAATCCCTGAGACACTAATTGGTTTCCAACTATATTCTGCAATTTATAATCTTCAAATTTTGAAGAATTAGAAATGGATGCATTTAATTTTTCGGTAGTACCAATATTGTTATAGCCATACACGCGTAATATTTCTTCAATAATATCAGCCTCACGTTGTACGTCATTTCTAAATGCTGGAACTGTAAGCCCTAAACCAGTTTCGGTAACATTTTTAACTTTTATGTCAAGTGATGTTAAAATACGTTTTATAATTTCTCGTGGAATTTCTTCACCAATCAATCGTTTTGCATTATCAAAACTCAATCTTACCTGAAAATCTTCAATCTTATTAGGGTAAATATCAACGATGTCGCTTGTAATTTCTCCACCAGCAACTTCTTGTATTAATAAAACAGCTCGTTTTAATGCATATTTAGTAATATTAGGATCTATACCACGCTCAAACCGAAAAGAAGCATCTGTGTTTAGTCCATGACGTTTGGCACTCTTACGAATACTTATAGGATTAAAGTATGCGCTCTCTAAAAAGATACTTGTGGTACTTTCGGTTACACCAGAATCTATACCGCCAAAAACTCCAGCGATACACAATGGTTTTTTGCCATCGCATATCATTAGGTCTTCTTCATGTAACTCACGTTCTACTTCATCAAGAGTTATAAATTTAGTTCCTGCTTTAAGAGTTTTAACTACAATTTTGTTTCCTGATATTTTTACAGCATCAAAAGCATGAAGCGGTTGCCCGAGTTCATGCAACACATAATTGGTGCTATCTACCACATTATTTATAGGCGTTAAACCAATAGCTTTTAAACGATTTTGAAGCCAAACAGGTGACTCTTCTACTTTAAGACCGGAAATAGTGACGCCACAATAGCGAGGCGCTAAATCTTTATTCTTAACATCAACATCTATTTTTAATGATCTGTTATCTAGATGAAATGCACTTACCGAAGGAGTAATGAGTTCTAAATTAATTTCTTTTTGTAACAATCCAGCTTTAAGATCTCTAGCAACACCCAAATGGCTCATAGCATCAGCTCTATTTGGTGTTAGTCCAATTTCGAAAACCTGATCATTTTCAATATCAAATATTTCAGAAGCTTTGGTTCCAATTTTTAAAGCTTTATCTAAAACCATAATGCCATCGTGAGATGTGCCAAGACCTAATTCATCTTCGGCGCAAATCATTCCATAACTCTCTTCACCACGAATTTTGCCTTTTTTAATAGTCCATGCTTCACCATCTTCTCCATACAATGTTGTACCAATAGTAGCTACAGGTACTTTTTGTCCTTCAGCAACATTCGGTGCACCACAAACTATTTGTACAGGTTGTTCGTTACCAATATTTACAGTAGTAAGCTTTAGCTTGTCTGCATTAGGATGCTTTATACAGGTCAATACTTCACCAACAACAACACCATCTAATCCACCTTTTACAGATTGGTAAGATTCTATACCTTCAACTTCAAGCCCTAAATCTGTTAAGAGTTCTGCTGTTTGTTCAGCGTCCCAATCTGTTTTAATGAATTGTTTTAACCAGTTGTATGAAATCTTCATCTTGACTATATATTACAAGCGGTAAAGATAATAATTGTTGTGTCTTAACGAAATTGTAAAATACTTTTTTATGTACATAAATTGTTGTTATTTAGAACAATCTTCAAAGCCAGAATCTATGCGTTATTTGACTTTAACAATACTTGTCTTTACATGTTTTTCATGTCATAAAGAAGTTCATACCAATTTAATGGCAGGGCATTATCGTGGAATACTTGAAGTGCAGGATGGAAAACAGTTGCCCTTTAATTTTAAAGTAAGAAATGATGATATAATAGAGATTTATAATGCCGAAGAAATTATTGAAATTGACGATATTATTTATTTCAATGATTCCGTAAGAATTAATTTTCCAGTTTATGAGGGCTATATCGTCGGACGGTTTTCAGAAGGCAAAATCTATGATGCTAAATACATAAAAGAAAGCTTGGATCGCATTGTCCCTTTTCATGCATTCTATGATATTAGCGATCGCTTTTTAAAGGTAAAACAAGCAAGAGAGAATGCAACTGGAATCTGGGAAATACTATTTACTGAAGAAGATGGCTCTACTTTTATTGCTAAAGGAATTTTTAATCAGAATGGTAATAAAGTAACTGGAACCATTCGAACAACTACCGGAGACTACAGGTACCTTGAAGGTGTTATGGATGGTAGCCAACTAAAATTATCTACTTTTGATGGCGCTCATGCGTTCCTGTTTACTGCTGATGTTTCAAATTCGATAATGCAAGGAACTTTTTATTCTGGGAATCATTATAAGGCATTATTTAAAGCAGAGATTAACGCTAATTACGAATTGCCTCATGAAGATACCTTAACTTTTCTAAATGAAGATTATGAGAGTCTGGAATTTTCTTTTCCTGATGAAACAGGAAAACTAATATCTCTTACTGATGATCGATTTAAAAACAAAGTAGTACTTGTTCAAATAATGGGAACCTGGTGTCCTAACTGCATAGATGAAAGTAAATATTATTCCGAGTTTTATAAAAGCAATAAAGATAAAGGATTAGAGATCGTAGCATTAGCTTTTGAATATGCTAAAACAAAAGAAAAAGCTTTTGCGGGAATTCAACGACTAAAAGAACATGTAAGTATTGAATATCCAATACTATTAGCACAGTTTGGCACATCTGATAAAGCTAAAGCGCAGGAAAAATTACCCATGTTAAATCATGTATTGTCATACCCAACCACAATTTTTATTGATAAAAAAGGAACTGTACGCAAAATACATACAGGCTTTAACGGACCTGCAACAGGTGAGAAATATGTTTCTTTTCAATATGAATTTAGCAGTTTTATAGAAACCCTTTTAAATGAATAGTTTTTTGTAAATTACCTTATGTTAAAACGTATTTTCACATTTTTATTTTTGCTAGGTATTTTACAGTCTTTGGTTTCTCAAACCTTAGATACTTTAAAAGTTGGTTATGCCAATGCACCTCCATTTCTTATTAAAACAAATGATGGTTTAGATGGCGTTAATGGATTGCTTTGGGGCCAAATGGCTAAAGACTTAAATCTGGAGTACCAATTGATACTCATGGAGTTTTCAGACATGCTAAAAGCCTTAGAGGAAGGAACTATTGATGTGAGTATTAATCCACTTACTATTACCAGTGAGAGAAGTAAAAACTTTAATTTTACTGATTCGTTCTATGCATCTAACTCTACCATTGCAGTGATTCAGTTGTCTGGATTTCAAAAACTCATGATGTTTGTCAAAAGTTTTTTGAATGTTAATTTCATTAAAGGATTATTAGGCCTTTTGTTTATCATTTTTGTTTTTGGATTTATAGGCTGGTTATTTGAAAGAAAACATAACCCTGAACATTTTAGAAATGGATTAAGAGGAATTTGGGATGGATTATGGTGGTCTGCAGTAACATTAACAACAGTTGGTTATGGTGATAAAGCTCCTCAAAGTCCTAAGGGGAAAATAGCAGCATTAGTACTTATGTTTACAGGGTTATTATTTATTTCTGGACTAACGGCAAGTATAGCATCTAATTTAACAGTTAACCAAATTAATAGGTCTACTACTAATATCAATGATTTTAAAGAACGTTCAGTTGGCACAGTAAAAAGCTCGAGCACTATTGAGTATTTGAAATCTCGGTTTTTTAAAAATATTAAAGAATATAATAACGTAGAATTAGGATTAGAAGATTTGAAGGCAAAAAAAATTGATGCTTTTATATACGATGAACCAATTTTAAAATATCGGATAAGCCAAGATTCTTCTTTCTCAAAAATTGAAATTTTACCCTTAAAATTTGATATTCAATTTTATGCATTTGCACTTTCAAAAAAGAATGAATCATTAGAAAAATTGCTGTCTCAAAAAATGCTAGAAATTATTGAAAGCCATCAATGGCAAGTTATTTTAAATGAGTATGGTATCTCTGAGCTATAAAAGTAATTAGTAGAACTCGTGATCTCAGCGAAAACTCCTAATTTTTCATAATTATTCGTTAATTAACACAACTGTAACATCATAAAAAGTATTAGTTTTTAATTTTAAAGTTATATAACTAAAACCAAAATTCTTATGAAAAAAATCAACCATTTTTTATCTATGGGAACATTGATGCTATGTCTGTTCCTTGTAACTATTAATGCAAACGCACAATTAGATACGCCAAGAGGTAGTCAAAATGCTACCGTTACCCAAACCGTTGGGATTACTAAAATTTATATTAATTATTCCAGACCTAGCGTAAACGATCGTGAAATTTGGGGCAAATTAGTACCTTATGGTATGAACAACCTTGGCTTCGGAACCGCTACCGAATCGCCATGGCGAGCAGGAGCAAATGAAAACACAATTATTAAATTTACTAACGATGTTACTATTGAAGGACAAACTTTAAAAGCAGGTAAGTATGGATTACATATGATAATAAAAGAGGATGGAGGAGCAACCGTTATCTTTTCGAAAAACTATACAGCTTGGGGAAGCTTTTTCTATGAGCCTTCTGAAGATGCTTTACGTGTAGATGTACAAACTGCTGCTATTGTACATACAGAGCAACTGACTTTCGATTTTATTAACGTAGATGCCACATCTGCAACTGCTGTACTTAATTGGGAAAAGAAACAAATACCATTTAAGGTTGAGGTAGATGTTACTAACATTGTGTTAGCAGATATTAGACACAAACTTCAAAATCAGCCAGGATTTAGTCGGCAAACCTGGGAACAAGCTGCTAATTTTGCTTCAAATAATGGAGGAGATTTGGACGAAGCATTGGTTTGGATAAATAATGCCATTGCAGGACAATTCTATAGTAAGCAAGATTTTAATAATACCAATATTAAAGCTGGAATTTTAAACAAGCTGGGTAAACAAGAAGAAGCTATAGCCTCAATGGAAGCGTTTTTACCACAAGCCACTATTTTTGAAGTACATCAATATGGAAGACAGCTCATTGGTTTTGGGTTAAAGGATAAGGCTTTAGAAGTGTTTAAAATGAATGCTGAAAAGAATAAAGATACTTGGCCAGTTCACTATGGATTAGCAAGAGCATATTCTGCAAAGGGAGAATACAAAACTGCTTTAAAGCATTTAACTATGTCTCTTGCAAACGCACCAAATGCGGCAAGTAAGGGTAGAGTACAGGCTAATATTGATAAATTAGAAAAAGGAGAAGACATCAATTAAAAACCGAGACGTTATTTCTGTTTTGTTTTTTAAGGCTCAACCGCCCGATAACTATCGGGAAGGTTGGGCTTTTTTATTTGTATTATATTGAAAATCAATCCCAAACAAATTTCCAGGAGCCATCAGATTGACGTTTCCATACCGTATGAAAAACACCTTTGTCTTCAAGAGTATTCCCTATAGAATCTGTGTATTTATAAACGTATTTTCCATACGTATATCCTAAATCTCCTGAAGCAGAAACATCAACAAAATCAGGACTCCATGATAAATTCTTTGAGGTGCTTTTTTCAAGATGTTTGTCAATGGCAACTTTACCAATAACTAAAGAACCTCGTTTTAAAACTGCATCATCGGCCGCATAATATAAAAAAGCGTCATGTATACCTTCTTTTTTAGCCATGTTCGCAAAATCTTCTTCAGCTTGACGAATTTCCTGTTTCCATTTCTCAATAGAATCAGTTTTGGTTTCAGTAGTGCATGAGTTGAATAATAGAAAAGAGATAATTAAGCAGAGTGATAATTTTTTCATAATGTTTAAAATTTAACTAATATAATTCCAAATATTCTTGTATTTACTTATTTCACTATAAGTGTGTAAAATCGTTTTATTTTCAGGATTTTTAAGCGAAGGATCTTTCGTGAGAATCTTTTTTGCATGATGCCTTGCGTGGAGTAAAATGTCGTTATCCTTTATAATATCAGCAATTTTAAGGTTTAGAACACCACTTTGCTGTGTTCCCATAATATCTCCAGGACCACGAAGTCGAAGATCTACTTCAGCAATTTCAAAACCATCGTTGGTTCTTACCATCGTTTCTAATCTTGTTTTACTGTCGTTACTCAACTTGTAACTTGTCATTAAAATACAATAGCTTTGTTCGGCACCACGACCTACACGACCTCGAAGCTGATGTAATTGTGATAAACCAAAGCGTTCTGCACTTTCTATTATCATAACCGAAGCATTAGGTACATCAACACCAACCTCAATAACTGTCGTAGCTACCATTATTTGAGTCTCACCTTTAATAAAACGTTGCATTTCAAATTCTTTGTCTGCTGGTTTCATTCGACCATGAACTATTGAGATTTGATAATCTGGTAAAGGAAAATCTCTAACGATGCTTTCATAGCCATCCATCAAATCCTTATAATCTAGGGTTGCACTTTCCTGAATTAATGGATAGACAATATACACTTGTCTTCCATTTGCAATTTCCTCTCTCATAAATCTAAAAACTTTTAGTCTGTTTTTATCAAAACGATGAACAGTTTTTATCGACTTTCTTCCAGGGGGTAATTCGTCAATTATCGAGACGTCTAAATCGCCATATACAGACATTGCCAATGTCCTCGGAATTGGTGTTGCAGTCATTACCAAAATATGTGGAGGAGAAGTATTTTTTTTCCATAATTTACTCCTTTGAGCGACTCCAAATCGATGCTGCTCATCGATGATTGCGAGCCCTAAATTTTTAAACTTTACCTTATCTTCGAGTAGGGCATGAGTGCCAATTAGGATTTGTAATTCGCCATTTTCGAGAGATTCATGAATTTTTCGTCTTTTTAAAGTTTTACTTGAACCAGTAAGTAGTTTAATGCTGATATTCAATTCATTACATATATCAAGTAAACCATTGTAGTGCTGTACTGACAAAATTTCAGTCGGAGCCATAAAGCAAGCTTGAAAACCGTTGTCAAGTGCTATAAACATTGACATTAACGCTACTATGGTCTTTCCTGATCCTACATCACCTTGTAAAAGTCGATTCATCTGTGCATTGCTCCCTAAATCGTTTCTAATTTCTTTAATAACTCGTTTTTGCGCATTGGTTAATTCGAATACTAATTGGGTTTCAAAAAAGGTGTTAAAGTAGTCACCAACTTTTGTAAATGGAAAGCCCTTAATTTTTGATTTATGGATTAAATTTTTGAGAATTAATTGCAATTGAATGTAAAATAATTCTTCAAATTTCAGTCGATATTGAGCCTTTGATAATAGCTCTTGATTTTTCGGAAAATGAACATTAAAAAGGGCATCAGATTTTGAAATTAATTTTAATTCTGAAATTAGATTATCTGATAATGTTTCAGTAAATATTCCTTTAGTTTCTGTAAACAATTGTTGCATGATTTTACTAATCACACGATTTGAAATGCCTTTGTTGGCTAATTTCTCAGTAGATGGATAAATAGGTTGCATCGCAGAACGAAGATTTTTTTTATAGTCTTCTAACAATTCCATTTCCGGATGCGGCATATTAAATTTTCCATTAAACCAATTGGTTTTTCCAAAAATCACATAGTCTTTATCAAATTTTAAGCTTTCACGAATCCATTTATGTCCACGAAACCACACTAGTTCTATCTCTCCGGTATCATCCTTAAACCTTGCTACCAAACGCTTACCACGTTTTTGCTGAACTTCGTGTACGTCGACTATTTGCCCAATAACCTGTACATCTGCATTGTTGCGTTGTAGTTGATTTATTTTATAAAATTGTGTTCTGTCAATATATCTATTTGGAAATAAGTTGATTAGATCTTGATATGTATGAATTCCAAGCTCACTCCGTAGTAATTTGGCACGGTTTGGTCCTACACCTTTTAGATAATCTATCGGAGTTTGAAGAAAATTTGTATTCATTATAACGAAAATAGGTTATTTGATGATAATCTTAAAATGACAATAGACTATTTGCCCTCAAAAACAATGAGTACACCACTCATCATTGAGTGTATTTCATGTCAGATAGTATAATTATGTATAATTTTCTACTCAAATTCACTAACTTTCATACTCAATATTTTAATAATACTAACCAGCCAATCATAAATGAAGCAAAAGCTACTTCATATATTTCTTAATCAATATGTAATTGCTGGTTTAATTGCTTTGGGTATTATTTATATTCTACCTGGTTATTTCAATAAATATAAGGTTGAATTGGTTGAGCAGGATAAAGTCAGTAAATCAAAAGTGTTTTATGAAGATTTGGATAATGACAATAAGAGTGAAAAGATTTTATATCGAAAGAATACGGCTGATAATGCAAGCATGATGATTTATGCATCCAATGGAGATTTATTAGATCAATGGAATTATAATTCTAATATTTTAAATGACAATGATAATAGATTATGGTTTTTCGATCTCAATAATAATGGTTTTAAAGAAATATATTCAATAACTAAAAAAGTTGACTCTGTTTTTTTAAATATATTAGAACCACTAGTAAAAAATGGTATTGATCGTAAGCATATTTTTTTAGATACCATTGTACCTTTTAACAAGGAATATACAGTTTATCCTAGTGATGATGCATTAAGATTAGACTCTAAGAAAGAAATAGTATTTGCGTTAACAGCTGGTTATTCGGGTTATCCAAGAAGATTATATAAATATAATTTTACTACTAATACTGTACTTACATCTGCCCACCTTACGAATCCTTCTAATGTTAATGAAGTTACAGATTTAAATAATAATGGCGCTAGCGAGATATTGCTTTCATCACATTCGGCAGGAAATACAATTGATTCTATTTATACAAAGCGTTCTGATTATAGTTCGTGGCTTATGGTTCTGGATAGTGATCTAAGCTTTCTTTTCGAACCTATTGAAATTAAATCTGAATTTTCAGGGTTAAACAATTTTAGTTTTAAGAAGAATGGTGAAAAAAAAATACTGACTTATTTTAATTCTAAGCAAATGGAGGTTTTACCTCCAAAATTATTAGTTACATCTCTAGAAGGTGTTATTGAGAAAGAACATATTTTAGCAAATGGTCGTTATAGACTTTTTAAAAATCCAGATAATAATGAAGAATTGTATGTATATAATAGAGATAGTGGACTTTTACTTGTGTTAGATTATTATTTTAAAGAGCACAAAACCTATAATTTAGGAACAAAGAATGATTTATCTCATTTCGATATTGATGGCGATGGAGCACATGAGTGGATTAAAAAATCGTATAATAATTATTCCATTTCAATACATAGTAAAAACTTTACTAATGAATTAAAGTTTTCATTACCTAGCACATCTAATATAGGAGTTGCTCACAGTTTTAAAAAAATTAATGATTTAGAGCACGAAATTCTTTTTCAAAAAGGAGATGAATATTATGTTTATAATTATTCCGAAAACCAATATTACTTATTAAAATATCCTTTTTATTTGTGTGTTTATGGTATAGTAATGGCATTGGTATTATTGATTGCAAAAGGTCAAAAAATCAGACTTGAAAAACAACAAGCCATTACTAATAAGATTTCCGAACTACAAATAAAAACCATTAAAAACCAGGTGGATCCTCATTTTGTGTTTAATGCCATTAACACCATTAGCGAAATGACCTTAATGGATAATAAGCTGGAAGCCGATAGATTTATTAGTCATTTTTCTAAATTCATGCGTAATACCTTAATGCATTCCGATAAGATTTCTACTACCTTAAAAGAAGAGTTAGATTATGTAGAGAATTTTATTAAGCTGCAACGCATACGTTATAGTAATAAGTTTGATTATATTATTAATATTAGTAAAAATGTAGATGTAAAAACCATAGTTCCAAAACATGTATTATTTACCTATGTTGAGAATGCGATTAAACATGGATTAGCTTTAAAAGAAAATGGATTGTTACAGATTGTTGCTAAAATCAAAAAAGGAAAATTATCTCTATCGATTGAAGATAATGGTTTAGGGATGAGATCTATAAAACAAAATAAAAAGGAATCTACAGGTAGTGGTTTAGGTATTATGGAACAGATTTACGATTTATATGCTAAACTATATAAACGTAAGATTAGCCATAGTATTATCGAATTAAAAGATGCTGAAAACAATAAAGCAGGTTTAAGAGTTGAAGTATTAATAGAAAATAAAAAATAATATATATGCAAAGCAATAAAATTAAAGTGGTTTTGATAGATGATGAGACACGAGCATTAAACCGTATGAAACTATTGCTTAATAACTTTCCAGAGATTGAAATATTGGAACAATTTGAAAATGCCGAATTAGGTATAGTGTATATTTTAAAACACGAACCAGACCTTGTGTTTTTGGATGTTGAAATGCCAGGAAAATCAGGATTAGAACTGGCAGATGAGGTAAATAAAAACAACCTGAACACTAAAATAATTTTTGTATCTGCATACCAACACTATGCCATTAAAGCCATCAAACAATATGCTTTCGACTATTTATTAAAACCTATAAATATTGATGAATTAAAAACAACCATTGAGCGTTATAAAGCAAAACTTCAAATTAATTTAAGTAAACGTGAGTTTGATATTATTCGTTTAATAGGTAAGGGTTTAAACTCTAAAACTATTGGAGTGCAACTCTTTATTAGTCGACATACAGTTGATACATATCGACGTACCATTCTCGAAAAAACAGGCTGTAAAAACTCTGCTGAGTTGATTAGTTATGCCACCAAAAATAATTTGATCTAACAACCAACTATCTCCTATACAGCTTATCCTAATTTTTATCATTTTGGTCGTAATTCTTACTATTGAGGTGTATAACTCTCATTATTGAGTAGTAATACAAGTCATGTTGATACTATATTTAGTTGATTAATTACTAATCATTCTTTCCCCAAATTTTTACATCAAATTATGCATGATAAATATTGTTATCATGTAATTAAAAAATAATTTTATGAAAAATAAATACAATTTTCTTTTCTTTTTATTCGCTTTATTATCATTTAATAATTTGAATTCACAAACTGTAGAGGCTATATTTATAACAGTAGGTGGGAATAATATAGATGAAAATAGCAGTCAGAATTATGATTGTGAAGCGTTTATGTCTAATGGCAGCATTATTGAAATACAACCAACTTGGAGTGAGAATTCTTCATATGCAACTGTAAATAGTTCAGGAGTTGTAACGACTTCTTCGGTTAGTGGAGATAAGGTATTTACCCTTACAGCGTCTTTTGCTGGAATTACTGATACTAAATCAATCACTATTAATGATGTTTCATCACCACCACCAACTGTGGAGGACATATTTATAACAGTAGGTGGGAATAATATAGATGAAAATAGCAGTCAGAATTATGATTGTGAAGCATTTATGTCTGATGGCAGTATTATTGAAATACAACCAACTTGGAGTGAGAATTCTTCATATGCAACTGTAAATAGTTCAGGAGTAGTAACTACTTCTTCGGTTAGTGGAGATAAGGTATTTACCCTTACAGCGTCTTTTGCTGGAATTACTGATACTAAATCAATCACTATTAATGATGTTTCATCACCACCAACAACAGGAAGTTTAAATTTAACAATACAAAATATAGACGGAACTTCACAGCCCTATCCGGGAACAAATGGTGAAGTAAAGCTGTATCAAGATGGCACATTGGTTAGTTCAGATGGCACAAATAGCAATGGGATTGCACAGTTTACAGATATAGAAGCAGGTAATTATGAAGCACGGTTTTTTCATGATGCTAATTTACCAACACCACATGGAGAAGAATATTGGGGTAAAAAAACGGTTACTGTTGTAGCAGGTCAAACCACTGACGAATTATTTACCAGATACATGCCATATACTCCAGAAGGAATAAAAGTATATGCAAATGGAGTTGATGTTTCAGGTACAACTGTAGAACCAAATACCGAATTAACAGTTGTTGTAAAAGTGAGAAATGACGGAGCTGCTATACAAGGAAGGTCAAGATTAATTTTAGACCGGAATAAGGATAACAACTTTGATTTCAATGAAACAAGTAATAACCAATCATTAATCTCAAATGGAGGAATCACAGAGTTTAGTTTTACATACACACCAAGTAATACTGGAACTTACTTTTACACAATTAATTCTCAGGCTAATGTGTCCGAGCTAGGTGGGTACGTGGTAACAGATGGATGGGATTGGTCTCAAGCACCTTTATTCACTGTAGAAGCTGTAACAGGAAGTTTAAATTTAACAATACAAAATATAGACGGAACTTCACAGCCCTATCCGGGAACAAATGGTGAAGTAAAGCTGTATCAAGATGGCACATTGGTTAGTTCAGATGGCACAAATAGCAATGGGATTGCACAGTTTACAGATATAGAAGCAGGTAATTATGAAGCACGGTTTTTTCATGATGCTAATTTACCAACACCACATGGAGAAGAATATTGGGGTAAAAAAACGGTTACTGTTGTAGCAGGTCAAACCACTGACGAATTATTTACCAGATACATGCCATATACTCCAGAAGGAATAAAAGTATATGCAAATGGAGTTGATGTTTCAGGTACAACTGTAGAACCAAATACCGAATTAACAGTTGTTGTAAAAGTGAGAAATGACGGAGCTGCTATACAAGGAAGGTCAAGATTAATTTTAGACCGGAATAAGGATAACAACTTTGATTTCAATGAAACAAGTAATAACCAATCATTAATCTCAAATGGAGGAATCACAGAGTTTAGTTTTACATACACACCAAGTAATACTGGAACTTACTTTTACACAATTAATTCTCAGGCTAATGTGTCCGAGCTAGGTGGGTACGTGGTAACAGATGGATGGGATTGGTCTCAAGCACCTTTATTTACTGTAGAAACTGGAAATCAACTACCGACTGTTGTAGATCATTTCCCGTTAGATGGTTCTACAGGTGTATCTGTTGCATCTCCTATTGAAATCTATTTTAATATGGATATGGATGAAGAATCTGTGGAAAATCATAATAATATCTTATTGAACGACGGTTCAAGGAATATCCTAGCTGCTAATATAGAATACAATCCTATCAATAAATCTGTTATGTTCTACCCATATGAAGAGATAGATCACATAAAAGATTACGAAGTTATTATAACAAACTCTGTTACGAGTGCTACGGGAATACCCTTAGATGGAAATATGGATGGTGTAAGCAATAATTTAATTGAGGATAATTATACTTTCACTTTCAAAACCAATGAATATCCTATTCCAGAATTATTAAAAATTGTTGATATTGATAATAATTCACAAAGCTTTAATCTCGAAGGGAAAGGTCCATTATTATTAATTCATGGTTGGCAACCAAATCCTAAACCTGCAGATTATGGAGGTAAAATATGGGATGAATTTATCGAATTTTTAAAATCTGAAGATGAGCAACCCAGTAATATTCAAACAGAACTTGCTGCTTTAAATCAAAATTATAAAGTTTTTAAAGTAAAATATATTTCAAATTATGTTAGTATAGATTCATTAGGAAAAAAATTGCGCAACAAACTAGACTCACTAGCTTCAATACATCCAGAATTCGAAAATATTACTATTCTGGCTCATAGCATGGGAGGTTTGGTTTCAAGAGCATTCATGAATTATCAACATGATATTGGGACTTTTGCAGGGCAAAAAGGAGGAGAAAGGGTAGACAAATTAATAACACTAGGTACACCTCATAGAGGTACTCCTATGGCGAATGGGTTTGTACGTTTGGATGATACAAGGTTTGACAGATCATTATGGCTTAGCTTCATTACATTAGCTGACTATTTTCTTGCAGGTAATAGCGATTATCCATCTTATCAAGTTCATAATAGGTCTGATATGCACTGGACGAATGATGACGGAGAATTCGATTATAATTTATTTCCTAATGAACACAATAATTGGCTTGTAAATTTAAATCTGAATGAGGTTTATGAAGATAAGATTTACGCTTATTATGGTAGATTTAAAACATTATTTTCCTTTAAAGATTTTAATAAATATTTAGCCTATAAAAGCGGGTATCAATACATTTTAGGAGCTTTAGGACTAGAAAACGATGGAATAGTTCCCTATAAAAGCGCAATATTTGAAGGTAAAACACTTGCAAAGGTATCTCAATTATATGAAGGATATAATCATACGAGAATTGCAACTGGAAGATATGGTAATGACGATCCCTTATTTGTTAATATATTAGGAGATTTACTTGAAATCAATGCAGGTATATTGATTGCAAATCCTTTTAATATAATTGAATTTGAAGATGTTGTTTTAGATACAAAAATTGAAAAAACAGTAAAATTCGAGAATAGTGGTAATGCTAGTTATACCGTTACAGACATGGTGATTTCTGGTGTAAATTCAGATGAATTTGCAATAGTTGGTTCTACAAATTTCAATTTAGCACCAGGTGATGTTCAAGAAATTAATATTGAATTTACACCCACCAGTGAAGGCCAAAAAACTGCTGAATTAAAAATATTTTCTGATGCTATAAATGCTGATCCTTACCATAGAATCGACTTTTCAGGTGAAGGTGTAATAAATCCTATTAAGGAAATTATAGTTGATCCCTCTGAACAATTACTGTTTTTTGAAAATGTTACACTAAATCAAGGTGAAATTAAATATCTCTCTCTTACAAATACTGGCACAGAAGAGCTTTTGATTTCTGATATGCAATTATCTGGTGCTGATGCTACAATGTTTGAAATATTATTGCCAGAATCTACATCATTTCCTCTAATAAAAGATGAGACAGAAAATATATTTATTCAATTCACTCCAACAAGTGAAGGAACAAAGAATGCCCATTTAATTATTACTAATGATTCAGATAATTTACCAAGTATCGATATTGAGTTATTTGGTGGAGGTTCGGTTAATGATTTAGATAATGATGGTTATACAAGTGATGTAGATTGTAATGATAATGATAATACAGTATATCCTGGTGCACCAGAATTATGTGATGGTAAAGACAATGATTGCAACACACTAATTGACGATGGAATAGATGCAGATAATGATGGCGTTTGCGATGAAAATGATATTTGTCCAGATTTTGATGATAACATTGATGGTGATGGCGATTCAGTACCCGATGGTTGCGATTTGTGTACTGGTGATGATGCAACGGGAGATAGTGATAACGATGGTATTTGTAATGATCTTGATCAATGTCCAAATACACGACAAGGCGAGCCTGTAGATGCAAATGGTTGTACAATCTCTAATAATCAAACTTATGTACCCGATGATAATTTTGAGCAAGCATTAATCGATTTAGGGTATGATGTAGCTCCTTTAAATGATTCAATACCAACAGTAAATATTTCTTCTAGATCTATTTTAAATATTAGCAATAATAATATTAGTGACTTAACTGGTATCGAGGACTTTTTGAATTTAGAAGAATTATGGGCTAATTACAATAACATTAATAACGTTAGCCTAAATAATAATGCTAGTTTAAGAGTATTGTCGATATCAAATAATAACTTATCTCAAATCGACCTAACATCCAATCCGCTATTAGAAGTTATTGATGTGACACACAATCAATTTTCAGGATTAAATTTTAATAATAACACTAATATTACCGAATTACGAACTTCTTACAATCCCGATTTAAGTGAATTAAAAATTAAAAATGGAAACAATACTTCAATTTCCACTTTTTATTCTATAAATAACCCAAGTTTATACTGTATAGAAGTAGATGATTCCGTTTGGAGTACAACAAATTGGAACAATATAGATTCTCAAACCAGTTTTAGTGAAGATTGTTCTAATGTGTATAATTTCAATTGTGATGATCCTGTGTTGGAGTTAAATTATTGTGATAATAATGACAACCAAACCTGGCTATTTTCATCAATAGATGGTAATCGAATTACAATCTCTTTTAATCAAGGGAGTATTTTAGAGTTTGATGATGTGAACATATTTGATGGCTCTGATGAAAATGCGCCTGTTCTTTATAGAGGATTTAATGAAACTGATTTTACAGGATTAAGTGTTACTTCTACTGGAGACACTCTTTTTATGGCTTATGATGGTAATCCAAATAGTGGAAGTTGTGTTTCAGGAGATTCTATAGAATGGATTTTTAATGTAGCTTGTGCAGAAGTCACTCAAATACCTGATCCTAATTTTGAACAAGCCTTGATTAATTTAAATATTGATAAAGATGGTGTAATTAACGGTCAAGTAGTTACAACTGATATTTCAAATGTCACAACTTTGGACGTACAATTAAATAATATAAGTGATTTAACAGGAATTGAAGGTTTTGCAGCGTTAGTAGATTTACAATGTAGAGCAAATAAATTAACAAGTATTGATCTTTCTGGAAATCCTAATTTAAAGTATTTTAGATGTAGCTCAAACGGGGTTTTAAATAATATTAATGTTACACAGAATCCTTTACTAGAGCTTTTATATACAAAAAATAATGATTTAAATAATCTGGACTTAACACAGAACCCAAATTTACTGGAGTTAAGAGTTCATAATAATAATTTTACCTCATTAAATTTGTCCCAAAACACTGCTTTACAAGAGTTGTACTGCGTCCAAAATCAGATTACTGAATTAGATTTAACCGCTCAAAATTTAAGCTTATTAGTATGTTTTGAAAATCAGATTACTAGTTTAGATTTAAGTAATCAAACCAATCTAACATTTTTAAAGGCAAACAATAATCAATTGGAAAGCCTTAATTTAAGAAATGGGAATAATTACTCAATTACGGGGATAGATTTTGATATCAATAATAATCCAAACTTAACATGTGTTGAAGTTGATGATAGAGTATGGAGTACTACTAATTGGACTAACATTGATGCCCACACAAGATTTAGCGAGGATTGTTCCATTACTGCATTTGAAACAGAATTTCATAATCTAGATGATAATCAAGTTCCTGAAGGCTGGGAACTTGAGATTACAAGATCGGGTGACTTAAGTAATGGTAGAATTAATGCGTACGTTAATGATGGTTCTGGAGGTTTAAGTAAAATTGGTTATGTGCCCATTGATGCTAAAGAAATAATATTAGAGATGGATGGTTTTATGAACTATTCTTATTGGGGATTAAAGTATAGTTTTCAATTATTATCGGGGGATAAATATTTGAGTTTCAGAACTGGAGAAGAAGACTTTGATCATCCACAAGGATTTTTGGCAAATGAAATAAGTTACAATGATGGTATTAATGGCGGCTTTATATATGAAAGTCTTTCTCCCCTAATTACTGGAGTCTATCTCTTAAAATTGATAATGAATGAAAATGGTTATAGGTTTATTGGATATGACCCTAATGGCGTATTGTCTTTTAATATATTTTTAGATAGCACTAATTATTTTGATTTTAATGAGATAGATAAAATAAAGTTTAATGTTACTGCTCATACCAATAATAATGGATGGATAGATAACTTATCAATAGAAGTCAATCCATTTGAATCTGAAATAGATGCAGACCAAGATGGCTTTAATATGAATGAAGATTGTGATGATGATGATGCAAGTATTAATCCAGGTATGATCGAGATTCCATATAATGGAATTAATGATGATTGCGATCCTTTTACATTAGATGATGATGTAGATATGGATGGTTATAATAATGATGAGGATTGCGATGATGATGATGCTAGTATTAATCCGGGATCGATAGATATAGCGGACAATGGTATAGACGAAGATTGTGATGGTTTTGACCTACGAATTTGGTATGCAGATAACGATGGTGACGCTTTTGGAGATGCTACCATATCAACTACCTCTAATACTCAACCAAATGGTTATGTCGATAACAATTTGGATTGTGATGATTCTAATGATACCATTAACCCAAATACTATTTGGTATGCCGATAGTGATGGTGATGGATTTGGAGATGTTAATACAACATTGACTCAATGTGCTCAACCTGCGAATTATATATTGGATAATACCGATTGTGATGATTTCGAAGCTAATGGTTATCCTGGAAATCCTGAAATATGTGATGGCATTGATAATAATTGTGATGGACAAATAGATGAAGACGTGAAATCAACATTCTATGCAGATAGTGATGGCGATGGCTTTGGAAATAACAATGATGCGGTTCAAGCCTGCTCAATACCTCCAGATTATGTAACTGACAATACGGATTGTGATGACACAAATTCTTTAATAAACATTTTAGAAATAGAAATTTGCGATGGTTTAGATAACAATTGTGACGGTAATATAGATGAAGGGTTCGATTTAGATGGAGATGGATACACAAGCTGCAATGGAGATTGTGATGATACTAACGAGACCATTTATCCAAATGCACCTGAATTATGTGATGGCATTGATAACGATTGTGATGGATCAATTCCGGCTAACGAGTTTGATGACAGCGATGGAGACGGCACTGTAGATTGTTTAGATGGATGCCCTAATGATCGTAAAAAAACTGATCCAGGTGAATGTGGTTGTGGAGTTATAGATGCAGATAAAGATAAAGATGGTATAGCCAATTGTAATGATGTTTGTCATGGAAGCGACGACAATGTGGATATGGATGGTGATGGAGTCCCTGATGGTTGTGATACTTGTCCGCTAGATGCAAGCAATGATAGTGATAATGATGGCATTTGTGATTCAGATGATATTTGTCCAGGTTTCGATGATACCATTGATACTGATCGTGATGGCATTCCAGATGGTTGTGATTTGTGTCCACTAGATGCAAATAATGATAGTGATGGCGATGGTATTTGTGATTCAGATGATATTTGTCCTGGTTTTGATGATACAATTGATAGTGATGGTGATGGTGATCCAGACGGTTGTGATATTTGTCCTAATGATCCAAGTGATAGTTGTCTACCTAACCCTTGTAGTGCAGGACAGTTTTTAATTTGCCATGTTAAAAAGAATGGAACTACTCAAGAATTATGTTTATCTCAAAAACAATATGACAAACACATTGCACATGGAGATCTACCTGGGCCTTGTGGTGCTTCTTTAAGAACTCTTGGTTTGGATAATTTTATTGAACATAGTCTTGAATTAAAGGCATGGCCTAATCCAACAGATAATTCATTTAATATTAAACTCATAACTAAAAACAGTTTAGATAAAGTAGAGATTTTTGTCTATGATATTACATCTAAATTAGTACATCAAAATAAATTTGATCAAGACCAAGAATATAGATTTGGGAAAGATTTTGATAGTGGTGTTTATATTATTAAGATTGTTCAGGCTGATAAAGTAAAGTATATAAGACTAATAAAATATTAAAACATACAAACTCGCTATTAATTGCAGGGAGAAAGGGAAGTAACAAATTAAACAAATCTTGCTTCCCTTTTTTATTTTTTTCAATTAAAAAGATTACTTCGTCGTTTTTCTTCTCGTAATGACGTAAATTATGTATTTTGGTTTAACCTTAAATCAAGGTACATATGAAAGCATTAGTAATTTCAGGAGGTGGTAGTAAAGGTGCATATGCAGGTGGCGTGGCGCAATACCTTATTGAAGAGGAAGGTAGAGATTATGATATGTTTTTAGGGACATCTACGGGAAGTTTACTTATTCCGCACCTTGCTGCAAATGACATCAATAAATTGTACACTATTTTTACCAATGTAAAGCAAAAACATATTTTTAGTGTCAATCCGTTTGTTCAGCGCAAAAAAGGTAGACGGGAATTCGTGTCTATTAATTTTTTTAGCTCTTTGTTGCAGTTTATTAAAATGAAGCGCACTTTTGGGGAAAGTAAAGCGCTTAAAAGAAACATCAGACGAAACTTCACAAAAGAAGAGTACGATTTAATTAAAAAAACTCGTGAAGATATGGTTGTGACGGTTTCAAATTTGTCTCTGAACAAAGTTGAATATAAGTCCATAAACGATTATGGTTATGAAGAGTTTTGTGATTGGATTTGGATATCTTGCAACTATGTGCCATTTATGTCTTTGGCCATAAGAGATGGCTATGAATATGCTGATGGAGCCTTGGGTTGTGTCATCCCAATTAGGGAGGCCATACAACGAGGAGCGACAGAGATCGATGCTATTATTTTGGAGTCTGAAGGTTTGCAACAACAAAAAGTATTAGGGAAAAACCCATTTTCATTAATGATCAGTCTGTTTGGGCATTTACTGGACCAGGTTGAAAAGCATGATATTACTATTGGAAAACTAGCCGCCAAAAATAAAAACGTTAATCTTAATCTATATTATACGCCTACAAAACTAACCGAAAACTCCTTAATATTTAGTAAACCACTTATGGTAAGTTGGTGGAAGCAAGGTTATAATTATGCTAAAAAGAAACACAACGAATTAGATTCTAACGAACGCAAAGATTAGTTTTTACCACAAATCGGAAACTTCTTTTTTAATATAAGCTAATGCAGCATCACTAGGTGGACGTTTTTCCATCATTTCGGTTAAAATGACTTCTCTTAATTTATTTGCCGTCCCTGTTTTTTTTAGTAAACCTGCTTTTCTAATGAGTTGAATGGTAGCATTTTTTGCAGCCACAATAATGTTCCAGCAGTCATCACTTACATAAATTTGCTGGGATAAATTATGTTCAAACTCCTGTGAAATACTTTGTATAAGTAAAGACTCGTAATCCTCTTCTTTTGAGCTGGTTGGAGACACTCTTACAAGTAATTTTGTTGGTGTTATACGTTCTAAAAATAAAGCCATACGCTCGTAGGCTTGTAAACGTATTGGCAATGAGTTAACTTGCATTTCTTTATGTAATAAGAAGCGTCTTCTACCATCTTCGTTTTTTGTATGTTCTTTAAAAAAGTAGTAAGCAATCAAACCAGTAATTAAAGCTGGAACAGCATAAAGAAAGACTTCAAATATTTTTTCAACTTCCATGACAAATGGGTTTAGGGTTAAACAAACTTACATAATTAATTTTTAAACTCAAATTTCAAATCCTGAACACTGATCCTGACAGCTATCGTGACTATCAATTAACATTTTCCACCCAAATATATACAATCTTTTAAATCTTGCATCGAAGTAAAAGCTACTGGTGTTTTTTCATACTTATAAGCTTCGTCCAACTCTTTCGATAAGTTGCGGTCGTCCACATTAACGTCAATATCACTCATTTTAAACTGGCAAGGATGCTCGTAACCTGCTGCATGGGTAATTTCTACCAACTCTTTTCTAAATGTTTTAAAATATTGAGCTAATCGTTCAGATTTTAATGTTGGATCTATACCGTTTTGCAACCATCTACTTTGAGTAGCAACGCCACTCGGACAACGGTTGGTGTGACATATTTGAGCTTGAATACAACCAATACTCATCATTGCTTCACGAGCAACATTTATACAATCAGCACCCATGGCAAATGCCATGGCTCCTTTTGCGGGAAAGCCAAGTTTAGCACTTCCTATAAATACTATACGTTCGGATAATCCATAATCCTGAAACATTTTATACAAATCGCTAAATCCATAGACCCAAGGTAGTGATACGTGGTCTGCAAAACTTGGCGGTGCAGCTCCTGTGCCTCCTTCTCCACCGTCAACAGTAATAAAATCTGGTCCTTTATTTGTTTTAAGCATAATGTCTGCCAACTCTTTCCATTGATCTAATTTGCCAATAGCAGCTTTTATGCCGACTGGTAATCCTGTTTTTTCAGCAATTGATTCAATAAAACTAATCATTTCTGAAACATTAGAAAACGCAGAATGATTTGGAGGAGACAACACGTCTTTACCCATTTCAACTCCTCTAATATTAGCAATCTCTTTTGTGATTTTTGCTGCAGGAAGAACGCCACCTTTTCCAGGTTTTGCACCTTGAGAGAGTTTAATTTCAATAGCTTTAACGAATGGATTATCATTTACTAATTTCTCTAACTTCTCCATTGAAAAATTACCGTTCTTAACACGAACTCCAAAATATCCTGTCCCAATTTGAAAGATAACATCACCTCCATTACTATGGTAAGGAGACAATCCACCTTCTCCTGTATTATGATAAGCACCTGCAAGCTTAACACCTTTATTTAAAGACTCTAAAGCTTTTGCAGAAAGCGAGCCAAAACTCATTGCAGATACATTAATAACAGATGCTGGGCGAAAAGGGTTTTTGCGATTATTATATGATCCAATAACTTTAGCACAAGGCAAAAAACTTTTGTCAGCACTGTTTGGATGATTTTTTTCAACTTTAAAAGGAATCATTGCATTGTTTATGAAAATATGCTGATGGGCATAAATATCTCTGTCTGTACCGAATCCTTCGTAATTATTTTCCTGTTTTGCCGAAGCATAGATCCAACTACGCTCAATACGATTAAAAGGTAATTCTTCTCTATTATTGGCTACAAAATATTGACGAATTTCTGGGCCAATACTTTCAAAAAGATATCTTATGTGACCTATAACAGGAAAATTATGGTTTATCGAATGCCGTTTTTGTAAAACGTCTCTTATGGCAATAATAGTAAACACAATAATAAGCCAAAGCCACCACTCAATGCTTCCTAATAGAACCAGAAATTCTTCCAAAATTTAATTGTTTAAATAATCTAGAGATAATTGGATAAACGTTTTAACGCCTAACAGCATACCACTTTCGTCAATAAAGAAATCAGGTGTATGATGCGGAAAAGCTTCTGTTGTTCCTGGAGTCATGCCTCCCAGGAAAAAGAACATACCTGGTACTTCTTTTTGATAAGCTGAAAAATCTTCAGCTCCTGTGATTGCATTTATAACGAAGACATTGTCTATCCCAGCAGCTTTTTCTAGTGAACGCGACATTTGATCAGTTAATTCAATGTGGTTAAATGTGATTGCAGTACCATCAGCAATATCAATTGTCGCTTCGGCTCTATATGCTTTAGCAATAGCTGGAACCATTTCTTTCATACGCTTATTTACATGCGCTTGCATATCGTAATCTAAAGTACGTATTGTACCAATAATTTGTGCAGATTCTGGAATAATGTTATTTCTTACTCCACTCGATATTTTGCCAACAGAAATTACTACAGCTTCATTGGTAAGAGGCATTTCTCTACTTACAAGTGTTTGTAAGCCGTCAATTATTTTTACACTTGCCATAATAGGATCAATTCCTCCCCATGGCATGGAGCCATGAGTTTGTTTCCCAGTGACATTAATTTCAAATCTTTGTGCAGCAGCTAATAATCCGCCAGATTTATAAGCCAAAGTGCCAGTTGGTTGACCAGATCCGATATGTAATCCAAAAATAGCATCTACTTTTGGGTTTTCTAAAACACCTTCTTTTACCATTAATTTAGCACCTCCTTCTTCGCCAACCGGAGCACCTTCTTCGGCAGGTTGAAAAATGAATTTTATGGTGCCATTAATTTTGTCCTTATTTTTTGATAAGATTTCTGCAACTCCCATAAGAATAGCAATATGTGTATCATGACCACAAGCATGCATCACACCAGTATCAACGCCATTAAAAGTTGTTTTTACATTAGATTTAAAAGCAAGATCAGCTCGCTCTGTTACTGGCAAAGCATCAATATCTGCTCTTAAAGCTAACACTTTTCCTGGGTGATCTCCTTTTAAAAGACCAACAACTCCAGTATGGGCAATTCCTGTTTGCACTTCCAGTCCAAGTGCTTTTAGATGAGCAGCAATTTTTTCGGCAGTTTTAAATTCTCTATTAGATAATTCTGGATTTTGATGAAAATGCCTACGCCATTCAATAACTTTTGATTCTATTTCTGCAATATCTGCATCAAGACCATGTTGAGAAAATGTCAGGTAGGTTGATAAGATTGTGATGGTAAGAAGTACTTTTTTCATATTTTTTATTTTAATATTTTATAAATTGGTAACCGTTATTTTGATACTGTATTAATGCAGTTGTAGCTGAAAGTGCAATTTTAACATTTGGATTGATGTCTGCTCTTGTCATTTCTCTTTTTGCGGCTGATTGGCCGCAAATAATAATATCGACTCCCGCTTCGGTTAAATCGTTTATAAGTTTTAAGTTAGGATTATCTACTCCAAACTTTTCTTTATAAATGTCATTATTGAGTACATCTTGCCAAGCTTCAGCATGTATTGTCATCGCAACCTTTAACTGATTTGGTTTCATACCTGCATTAACATGCATATTTAAAAAGCGTGCAGCGACTTCAATATATTTGTTTACAATACTTTTGTCATCGGTAGATTTATCAACATCAAAAATCACTTTTAACTCTGAATCGACATCTGTTTTAATCTCTGGGTTATTAACTTCGAAAGTCACACCATAATCTTTAATTATTTTACCTTGGACTTTTATTGCCTGTTGTGAAAATACTGGAGAAATACATAAAAAAATAAGACTAAGTAAAACGATAATATTTTTCATAATTTTGATTTTAATAGCCTTAAAGATATTCAAAATTTGGTAATATGTTCACAATGCTTTGATTGTTTATAATTATTAATTGTTCTTATATATAAAACGCATAACATTAGCTAAATTCACGCATTAAAAAAAAGCAATTTGGAGACATTTTTAGATCAGTTAAACGAAGCACAATTAGCAGCTACCTTACAAAAAGAAGGACCTATGATTGTTATTGCAGGCGCAGGCTCTGGAAAAACACGAGTGCTAACTTATCGTATTGCTTATTTAATGAGCCAAGGTGTTGACCCATTTAATATTCTGTCTTTAACCTTTACTAACAAGGCTGCTCGGGAAATGAAAGATCGTATTGCTACTATTGTTGGAGCTAGCGAAGCTAAAAATATTTGGATGGGAACCTTCCATTCGGTGTTTGCAAAAATCTTACGTTTTGAGGCTGATCGTTTAGGATACCCAAGTAATTTTACTATTTATGACACACAAGATTCTCAGCGATTAATTTCTTCAATTATTAAAGAAATGAATCTTGACAAGGAGATATATAAGCACAAGCAGATCTATTCCAGAATTTCGTCCTATAAAAACAGTTTGATTACAGTAAAAGCTTATTTGCAAAACCCTGAACTTATTGAAGCTGATACTATGGCTAGACGTCCAAAGCTTGGTGATATTTATGCTGAATATGTAAACCGCTGTTTTAAAGCTGGAGCTATGGATTTTGATGATTTGTTGCTAAAAACCAATGAGCTGCTAACAAGGTTTCCAGATGTGCTGGCCAAGTATCAAAATAGATTTCGATATATTTTAGTTGATGAGTATCAAGATACTAATCATTCACAATATTTAATTGTAAGAGCATTGTCTGATCGCTTTCAAAATATTTGTGTGGTAGGAGACGATGCTCAAAGTATTTATGCATTTCGTGGTGCAAATATTAATAATATTCTAAATTTTCAGAGAGATTATGACGATGTAAAGGTTTTTAAATTAGAGCAAAATTATCGTTCTACCAAAAACATCGTAAATGCTGCTAATTCTATAATTGATAAAAATCAAACCAAGCTTGATAAAATCGTTTGGACAGCCAACGAGGAAGGTTCAAAAATAAAAGTAAACCGTTTATTAACTGATGGTGATGAAGGGCGTTATGTGGCTAGCACAATTTTTAAAAACAAAATGCAAAATCAGCTACATAACAGTGACTTTGCTGTTTTGTATCGAACAAATGCACAATCTCGTGCTATTGAAGACGCATTACGTAAACGTGATATTCCGTATAGAATTTATGGAGGTTTGTCATTTTATCAGCGTAAAGAAATAAAAGATGTATTGTCTTATTTACGACTTGTAATTAATCCTGCAGATGAAGAAGCTTTAAAGCGAATTATTAATTTCCCAGCTCGTGGAATTGGACAAACGACTATTGATAAATTAATAGTTGCCGCAAATTCTTATAACAAAACCATTTTTGAGGTTTTGCAAAATATTGATAAATTAGAAATCAACTTAAATTCAGGAACAAAAACAAAGCTCCAAAATTTTGTAACCAAGTTGGAGAGTTTTCAAGTGATTAATCAAACAGCAAATGCGTTTGAATTAGCCGAACATGTTACAAAAGCAAGTGGTTTAATAAGAGAATTTGGTAAAGATGGCACGCCAGAAGGTATAACCAGAATGGAGAATATTGAAGAACTCTTAAATGGTATTAAAGATTTTGTTGAAGGGCAAAAAGAATTGGTAGATGTTTCAGATTCTTTAGCCGAATTTTTAGAAGATGTAGCACTTGCAACCGATTTAGACAATACTAAGGGAGATCCAAACCATGTGGCTTTAATGACCATTCATTTAGCAAAAGGATTGGAGTTTCCCTACGTGTTTATTGTTGGACTTGAAGAAGATTTATTTCCAAGTGCTATGAGTATGAATACGCGAAGTGAATTAGAAGAAGAGCGACGATTGTTTTATGTAGCAGTTACCAGAGCCAAAAAACAAGCCTATTTAACATATGCTTTATCGCGTTATCGTTGGGGAAAATTAATAGATGCAGAACCAAGCCGTTTTATTGAAGAGATTGACGAAAAATATTTAGAAATTATAACTCCAATTGAAGAGAAACGTTTCAATCCGATGCTAGATGCAAATATTTTTGGAGATGTGCCACCAAATACAATTCGGTTTAAAAAACCTGTGCAAAAGAAACCAGAAAAATTTAAAATTAGTACACCTAAAAATTTAAAAAAAGTAACCAACACTAATGGTAATACCAATTTGTTTAACAGTAAATTAGTTGCTGGTAATTTTGTTAAACATTTACGTTTTGGAAAAGGAGAGGTTTTAAAAATTGAAGGTACAGGAGCAGATTTAAAAGCAGAAATTAATTTTGAAAATGGAGGAAAAAAGAAATTATTACTTCGCTTTGCTAAACTAGAAGTAATTGGGTAAATGGCTGAGTTTTTAAAAATCTACCAAGAGAATCCTAATCCTAAAGAGATTAAGAAAGTAGTTGCCATTCTTAAAAAGGGTGGATTAATTATTTATCCTACTGATACAGTTTATGGATTAGGCTGTGATATTACTAATATAAAAGCCCTGGAAAGAGTTGCAAGACTAAAAAATTTAAAATTAGAAAAGGCTAACTTTTCTTTTGTGTGTCACAATTTAAGCAATATAAGCGATTATGTTAAACAGATAGACACATCTACATTTAAAATATTGAAACGAGCACTTCCTGGTCCATATACATTTATTCTTCCTGGATCCAATACTTTACCTAAAGCATTTAAAAAGAAAAAAACAGTTGGTATTCGTGTGCCAAATAATAATATTGCTTTAGAGATTGTTCGTGAATTAGGAAACCCGATTATTTCGACGTCTATCTATGATGAAGATGAAATCATAGAATATACAACAGACCCAGAATTGATTCTTGAGAAGTGGTATCATCTAGTAGATCTTGTTATTGATGGTGGCTATGGAGGTAATGAAGCTTCTACAATAATCGATTTATCTGAAGAAGCACCTTTTGTGGTTAGAAAAGGCAAAGGGAGTTTGGAGATTTTATAGTCTAAAACCATAGTGCATAAAAAAAAGCCCAACGTTTCTGTTGGGCTTTATCATAACAAATTTGTAAAATTAATTACCAGTAGATAGATTTTTCATTTCTTTTTCAATCATATCATAAAATTGATCGATTTTAGGTAAAATCACTATACGTGTTCGACGATTTTTTGCTCTATTTGCAGCTGTATCGTTATCAACTAAAGGCTGATATTCTCCACGTCCAGCAGCAATAAGTCTGTCAGGATTAACATCCAACTTTATTAGTTCTCTAACTATTGAAGTAGATCTCTTAACACTTAAATCCCAGTTGTCTAAAAGAACTCCGCTTTTATAAGATTTTGTATCTGTATAACCTTCAACCATACATTCAAAGTCCGGTTTGCCATTTACTACCGTAGCTACTTTTCCTAACACTTCTTTTGCTCTAGAAGACACAACATAACTTCCGCTATTAAATAATAATTTATCTGCAATAGAAATAAAGACAACACCTTTTTCTACATTTATTTCAATGTCAGGATCATTAATACCTATTTCTTTTTTAAGACTTGTTACTATAGCTAGTGTTACGCTATCTTTTCTAGTGATTGCGTCTTGTAAGCGTGATATTTTAAGATCTTTTTCTTTTAAGCTTTCAAGAGATTTTTCAAGGTTATCGGCACCTTTAGCAGTTAAGGTTGTTAACTCACCTTGTGTGTTTATTAAATCTTGATTGGTTTTGCGCATATCTGCAAGTCGTTCTTCTAAAGCATTAGCACGTGCAGCAGTAGCAGCTGCGTCCGATAGACATGCGTTTAGTTTTACTGTTGCAGTATTTAGCAAATCTTGAGTTTCTTTTTGTCTTGCCTCAAGAGCTGCAAACTCTTTTTTGGATACACATGAACTTAATAAAAGCATTGTAGAAAGACTAAATAATAGTATTCTCTTCATAATTTGTGATTATTTTTTAATTGATAATAATTGTGATAAAAATATATAAAAAAGATTCGTTTAAATAAGTATTAACAAAACTTTTACTAACAGTTTTATAAACTATTAAATGTCTTTTTATTATTTACGAAATAAGACCAAACTATGGATGTTGTTTGATTGTATTTTTTATTTTGATGAAATATTTTCCGCTGTTTTATTAACTTTGGCAGAGACCAGTAATAACTAAAATGAGCCTTTATTACAGCTATAAAATGAGAAAACTTTCCTGTTATCAAAAATTGTATTCCAGCCACTCCATCTAAAATAAGTCGTACTAATATGATATAAAACACGTGTCCTTTCGGAAGGTTTTTTGTTAACATAAACAACGAATTTCTAAAGTTGAGGTAAGATTTTTTCGGATTGGTATTACTTAAAGTAGCTCCACCGAGATGATAAACCGATGAATTTCCTACATATTTTAAATCATAATCTAAATTTTTTGCCCTCCAGCACAAATCTATTTCTTCCATATGTGCAAAGAATGATTCATCGAAACCGTTAAGTATTTCGTAAATATTCTTTCTAATAAATAAACAAGCACCTGAAGCCCAAAATATATTTATAGAGTCATTGTATTGACCTTTATCTTTTTCAATGGTTTTAAAAATGCGTCCACGACAATATGGATAACCATACTTATCTATATATCCTCCAGCTGCTCCAGCATATTCAAAATAGTCTTTGTTCTTGTAGTCTAAAATCTTTGGTTGAATAATAGCCGTGTTTGGCTCTCTTTGAAATGTGTCAAGAATAGGAGTGAGCCAATTTTTTGTGACTTCTACATCATTATTTAGTAAACAGAAAATATCAGCATCAATATGCTTTAAAGCATCGTTATAACCTTTAGCAAAGCCACCATTTTCTGTATTCTGAATGATTTGTACTGTAGGAAAATTGGTTTTTATAAAACTTGTTGAATCGTCAGTTGAAGCATTATCTGCAACATAAATAGCTGATTCGTTAGAATGCTCAATAACCGATGGTAAAAACTGTTCAAGCAGTACTTTTCCATTCCAGTTAAGTATGACGATTGCTATTTTCATTTATTGTATTTAGGAATTTCTTTTAAAAACTCATAACGTTTTGCTTCAAAATCCATTTTACAATAATAATGATTTAATCCGTTCGTTACCATTAAATAATCGGCATTTAGTGTCAAATTATAACGAGCAATTTGATCGAAAGTGTTTTGGCTTATTGTAGTTTTTGGCGATTTACATTCCACAATAAGACGAATACTTCCATTTGTATTAAATATGATAATGTCGTAACGTTTTCGTAAGTCGTTTACTTTTAATTCCTTTTCTACATTAATTAAGGATATGGGATAATTTTTATTTTGAATTAAATACTGAACACAGTTTTGCCGAACCCATTCTTCAGGTTGAAGAATCACAAATTTTTTACGAATTTCATCGAAAATAGAAATTTTATTTTCGCTATTTTTGAATCGAAATGAATATGTAGGAAAATTTAGTTTTTGCACTACACAAATTTGGTGATTTTTTTTCAATGGAAGAAGCTAAACAACTTGTAACTGATATTAAAAGTGGAACTATAAAGTCCATTTACTTTTTAATGGGTGAAGAGCCGTATTACATAGATAAGATTTCAGATTTTATAGAGCAAAACGTTCTTACAGAAGAAGAGAAAGGTTTCAACCAAATGGTATTGTACGGTCGCGATGTTACTATAGACGATATCGTAGCCAATGCCAAACGTTACCCTATGATGGCAGAGCGACAAGTACTTATTATTAAGGAAGCTCAAGATTTATCTAGAACAATTGAAAAGTTGGTTACCTATGCTGAAAACCCACAGCCAACAACAGTATTGGTTGTTAATTATAAGTACAAAAAAATAGATAAACGTAAAGCGCTTTATAAAACTATTAAAAAAATAGGTGTTGTTTACGAAAGTAAAAAGCTCTACGAGAACCAGGTTGGAGAATGGATTCGTCGTGTATTGTCTCCAAAAGATTATTCCATAACTCCGAAGGCTGCACAAATGTTGGTGGAGTTTTTAGGAACCGATTTAAGTAAAATAAATAATGAGCTCGAAAAATTACAGATTATTTTACCTAAAGGCAGCCAGATCACACCAGAAATTATTGAAGAAAATATAGGTATAAGTAAAGATTACAACAATTTTGAATTACGTAAGGCGGTAGGGAATAAAGATGTTGTTAAAGCACAACAAATCGTGAAATACTTTGGTGACAACCCAAGAAGTAATCCCATGGTAGTTACTGTTTCGTTATTGTTTAACTTTTTCTCACAGCTGTTGCATTACCATGGGTTAAACGATAAATCGTCTCGAAGTGTGGCTTCTGCCTTAAGGATTAATCCATATTTTGTAAACGAATATATTACTGCTGCACGTAATTACCCAATGAAAAAAGTGAGTTTAGTTATTTCTACCTTACGTGAGTTTGATGTAAAAAGTAAAGGCGTAGGAGCCAACGCTGTACCTCAAGGTGATTTGTTAAAGGAATTATTGGTTAGGATTATGAGTTAATATTTTGTGACTATTTGTTTACAACTTTCCTTCATAATTCTTTATATACCATTGACTTTTAATATTAAAAAATATAACTTCGCTTATCGTCAGATATAGATAATTGAAAAAATCCATATCAAAACATTGGGCAAAATTATTAACATTTAGTTAATTCATTATGATAATTCAAAAGCATAAACTAAATTTGTATTATCTTTAACCAAATGGCGAAACAACTTCCGAAAATTATTGAAATCTGTCCAATTATTGATTCAACAATTGAAATCAGATTTAAATCGAAAATTCACTATAATGCAGTTTTTGGATTAATTTACAGCAAACTTAGCTCTGATTTTAAAAAAGTTGAAAATCTTCCCATTCTACAGGTTCCTGAGCCCATAAGAATGAAAGATCCAAATCTAAAACATAAGCCTCTTTATAAAATATCAAATGCTGAATTTGCTGTCCAAATTGGTCCTGATGTTTTAACCGTAGGTTGTGTCCCAAAATATGTTGGTTGGCGTAGATTTTCGAACAAAATTTTTAGTATTCTTGATAAAGTAGAAGAATTAAAAATTATAAGCGAAGTGGAGAGATTAGGAATTCGATATATCAATTTCTTTGACCAAAATATTTTCGATAAAATAAAATTGGACATTAGCTTATCTGGTGAAAAAATACAAGACCAAAAAAGTGTATTTAGAACTCAAATAACCAAAGGAAAATTCATTTGCACCTTACAAGTTGCAAATGATGCAAAATTAAATAATGTTGATGGCTCAATTATTGATATTGATTGTTATAAAACTAGAGGGCTTCAAGATTTTTTTAAGAATAAAGAAGAACTTATTAACGATGGACATTTAAAGGAAAAAGAATTGTTTTTCAACTTATTATCAGATAATTTACTAGAAGAATTAAAACCACAATTTTAAAAAATGGGAACAAACACAAGTCTTACAGGTTTAGTATTACTATCGACAATTGGTACAACTTCTATTGCTCTTGATTACCAAAATTTAGATTCTATAGCTCCACAAGAAAAAGTTCAATACAAATTTGATGATACTAAAACTTGGCACTATAACCAGATATCTAATCCATTTGAATTTAATATTCAAAATACTGAGGAGGCAGAAAAACTTCAAGTAGTAGTGGATTTTGCAAGCGAAATGATTTCAAATTCTGAGGATTTAGATTCAGAATTTTCAAGAATAGTAACTGAAAATTTTATGGATTTATTATAATACCAAATGACATTTGATGATATTAAAATTTATTTACCAAAATTTCTGTCTAGTGAATCTGAAAGCGTATTATTCGAAGGGTTAAAAGATTTTCCAAATAATTTAGACTCAAGACTTTATACAATTGCTCTCAAGCATTCTGAAAATATTTTTCAAGGAGATGGTATTAAAGACATGTTGATTGTCAACTTACCTGATGAAAATATAGTTAAAACAAAAAGTATGATTCTATCAAATTCTTGTGATGTGAGTCCAACTAATGAAAGAAATTTTGAATCTCAAATTGTATATGCTCCTCTTTTCAATCTTAAAAAATATCATGAATTATTAAAAAGACAATCTTCAAGAAGTACAGAACAAATAAATACTCATATTGAAACCATCCGCAAACAGAAAATTACTCAAATATTCTATCTTCCGAAAATTGACAATGTAATTGAAGATTCCATAGTTTTCTTAGATAGAATTAATAGTTGCTCACTTTCTTTTATGAATTCAAAAAATATTTCCGAAGAAAGAATATTCACTTTGAGTGATTATGGATCATATCTTTTTGTTTATAAGCTTTCTATTCATTTCTCAAGAATAAAAGATAAGGTTGACAGAAATAAAGGTATTATAAAATAACATTCCCAACAAAGAACTGAGTTAAAAAGCAAGTCTTTTTCAAGCTAATTTAGAAACGAAATTCTCATCATAAGGTAACCCTGATTTTGAAATAGCAAATGCTTGCTTTAACAGTTTGTTTGAAACTGCTATAAGTGCTAATTTCTTACTCTTTCCTTTACTTGTAATTCGTTCATATATTTCTCGACACGCCTTATTATGCTTACAAGCTGAAAAAGCACATAAAAATAATAAATTCCTAAGCTTCCTATTTCCTACTTTACTTATCCTACTACGCCCTCTCACACTACTGCCTGATTGTCGAATCGTTGGTGTTATCCCTGCATAACTACATAATTGTGATGCCGTTTCAAACTTTGAAAATCCATCGGTGATAACAATCAAAAACAGTACTGTCTTTACTCCTATACCTGGAATACTCTTAAGTAATGTTAGCTGCTGCTGATAATCTTGTTTTACTAATTCTAATAGACGAGACTCAATACCCGTAATCTCTTTGTTTAAATGATTTAACCCTCGTTTTAATGAACGATAAACAAACTTGGAAGGAATATCAAGAACTTCTTCGCCATGAAGCTTATTCTTTGTCGCCGTACGATGTTTTAGATAATTATCCAATAACCGAAATAACTGTAAACACTCACTCTGTACATCGGTAAGTGCTGTGTACAGAGGAACTTCGTTCATCTGTCCGTACTCACAAATAGCCTTGGCATCACTCTTGTCTGTCTTTACTTTGGCTAACTTCATTTGTATAAACCGCTTTACTGAAAGTGGATTCACCACAGATACCAATACATCCTGTTTGTATAAGTACTGAGCTAATCGATAGTGATAATAGCCCGTAGCCTCCATAACAACCAAAGAGTGTTTGGGTAATGATTTTAAAAAGGCAGTAAAACCCCTCTCATCATTCTTAAATTGTGTGTGTCCTGTTTTAATACTAAACACATCAAAAACATCTTTGCTAATGTCTACTCCATAAATTTCTGTATCTTTATTCATAAGAAAACTATTTATGAAAGAACGAGCTACACAGGTTTCAACAACTTGAAATCGAGATCTTGGTCTCACAGAACTGAACGAAATCTTGGTAGTAAAAGAGAGAGGATTATCAATGTTGTCGAAGTCTTGGCTTCACCGTGTATAATTAATTGCTGCGGAATTTCCTTGGCGGAAATTCACTCGAATTAATTAATTTAAGTGCCACGGCGGAAAATCAATGCTGATTTCCCGCAACTAATCATACACGAAAATGATAAGCCCAACTCCAAAAAACATGACTAAAAATTAAGCTTCAAATTCCTCCAAAGCCAAATTATAATCGTATTGCAAATCTTCATGTAGAGTATCTATTGTCTTTTTAATTAGTTCTATTTGGCGATTGTATGTATTTTGTAATCTTGGGCTTCTTTTAATAGAAGGCCTGAAATCTTTCAACTTAGTGCAAAAATAGAGTAGCAATTCCACTTCGGTTTCTTTTTGTTGAGAGTAGCGAATATACTTTTTGGTATTAGTTAAGATCTTGCGTACACTTTTCCTGATATAGAAATAACTTTTTCTGTTTATTATTTCAAATTGGTCATCTATATATTGTTTAACACTTTCTATATAAGTGGATTCATTAGAAGATTCAAACAGCAAATAGGTGAGGAGCTCCTTATTTTCTTTTTTAAAACGCGATAAACGCAAACACAGTTCTTGTACTTCCTTATTAGTAAGATGGTTTAATTCTTGTTTTATTTCTTTTAAGGAAAAAGCTTTCATTTATACTATCTTTTGTCTATAGAATATTTTCCTGGACCAGCAAGAAATATTACCAAAAAGGCTAATAAATAAAACACAGCTTTTTCTTTTCTGCCAAAAGGATCATTAAAGTGCACTAGTAAAAGTGCAACTAACATTACAGCCATTGGAAAAATTGCTGCAATTTTAGTGCGATAACCAATAATAATAAAAATTGGTGCAACAACTTCTCCTATTAATGCAAGGATTAATGAGAATAACATGCCAATTCCTAGAGGATCTGGAAATGAAATTGTATCAGCAAAAAGCATTTGTATTTTAGGGATGCCATGTGTTAATAGCATTGCTGATGTACCTATTCTTAATATGGCTAAAGCTAAATTTGGTAAATTGTTTTTCATTGTTATTTGTTTTAGTTAATTGTTTCCTTTAAGTAAATTAACACTAACAGTTGCTAATTCGTTATCTGGGAATTTAGTAAAATAGTTAGTGTCCGGATGCAAACCAGCCTCTTTTGCAATAGTATTAAAAATATCGACTTCTAAAATATATTGGTCGGAAAAACCATGTGTAGCATCGTAAGCTGATGCAGCCGTTATACCTATATTTTTAGAAGCGAGTTCCGGGTCGATGGTATGTAATTCTATAATAAGCAAACCAAATTGTTCAACATATGGTTTCCATTTCTGGAAATGTTCTAATAATGAATCTTCAACCAAATTATTGCTTATCCATTTTCCTTGATGTGCATAAGCTCCTGACGAAGTACTTACACGACCTGTTTTCTTTTTAGGGAATTCCCAAATACGGTTGTGGTCTAAAAACGTACGCACATTGAGTAAATCCTTTAGATCTATGTTATAATCTTCTTTTAAATCTTTTGCTAATACATCTGGTCTGCCAATATCTCCCCAAATAACCTTAGCCCAAATATCTGCTTTAATTAAAGTTGACCTAGTAACTTTTAATGCTGCTTGATTAAAATCGGCTCCAACCAATAACAAAGGATGTTCCTCGAGCATTTTTCCGCGTAGTGTCTGGTATTCTATAACATCGAAAATATGTTGTATAAAAGCTCCATTACCACAGCCCATATCTAAAATGCCTTTGGGTTGTTCTTCTATAGGTTTATTAAAGAGATTGATAATAATTTTGTCTATTACTTTAAAGTAGGTAGAATGTGCACCACCACTTCCCCAAACATTCATTTCTCGATGTACGTGCTTTTCGGTTTCATCTGAAGAATCGGTTTTTAATATTAAAGGATTTCCAAAAATGAGCTCATCTAATTCTAAAAACGTAGGTAAGTAGGACACTGTTACACCATAAGAGCTCGCTCTTTTTGCAAAAAACAATCCTTTGTCTGTAAATTGATAGGTGTCTTTCTTTTTATTAAACCATCCTAATTTCGTAAAAAAATCAAGAATTTTTTTAAAACTTTCAGGGTCTTTATGAAATTCCTGCGCTCTAAATGAGGCTTCCATAAAATATTTATGGAACAGTCCTCTTACACCCAACATTACAATTATTGGTGCTACGATAACACCTTCAATATGTTTTAGTATTTGATGTTCAATACTACCTTCAACAACATTACCTAAACCAAATTGAGATTCGTATTTTTTAAAGATTCTTTCCAATGCAAGAAATGTATCAGAACCTATACGCTCTTCGGGAAAATTGACAGAATAAGTTAAAAGATTATTAGCATCCTTATAAAGAGGAATTAATTCAAAAGCAGTTTGACTTTTTTCGTTAGCTTCATAACTAATAGAGTCTTCTTTATTATCTAAATGCTGTGTTAACCAACCTTGTGAGCATAATACACGCAAGGCAACATTAAGGTAACCCTCGTTGGCATTAAATGTTGTTGCCAATTTTGTAAGTGTTACTTTTTTATGCTCTAATAGATATTTAAGAACCTCTTTTTTATGTAAAGTATATGCTATAGTTGATGTGGCAATGCCGTCCAGATGGCGAAAAATAGTTTCTCTTAATTGTTCTTTTTCTTGCTTTGTTAGCATTAATTATTTTTTAGATTTTAAAGATAGCAAAAACTTTTAATGCTGGTTTTTTGTCCTAAATATTTAACGTAAAAAATTTAATTAATGATGAAAAGGCTATCTCAATTTTGGAAAGTCGTTAGGGTTAGTTTCATGCATCACATCATAAACGGCTTCAAAGATATCTTCGTTTGAAGGTTTAGAGAAATAGTCACCATCTGTCCCATAGGCTGGACGGTGCGGTTTTGCAGTAAGTGTTTTTGGTTGACTGTCTAAATATTGATATGCGTTTTGGATATTTAAAACTTCGTTTAGTATATATGCTGAAGCACCACCGGGAACATCTTCGTCTATAATAAGTAAACGGTTAGTTTTTGCAACACTTTTTGCAATATCATGGTTTAAATCAAATGGAAGCAAAGATTGAACATCTATAACTTCGGCATCAATTCCAACTTCTATTAATTCTTTAGCAACATCTACCACCATTCGTAATGTAGAGCCATAAGATACCAAAGTGATGTCATTTCCTTTTTTAATAGTTTCTATAACTCCAACAGGTGTTTTAAATTCGCCAATATTATTGGGCATTTTTTCTTTTAAACGGTAGCCATTTAAACATTCTATAATGAGAGCAGGTTGATCACTTTCCATAATAGTATTATAGAATCCTGCAGCTTTAGTCATATTTCTAGGTACTAACACATGGATGCCACGAACTAAATTTATAATTCCACCGAGTTGTGAACCAGAATGCCAAATACCTTCTAATCTATGTCCACGAGTTCTAATTATCATTGGCGCTTTTTGCTTCCCTTTTGTTCTGTAATGAAGGGTAGCCAGATCGTCGCTAATTATTTGAAGTGCATACATTAAATAGTCCAGATACTGAATTTCGGCAATTGGACGCAGTCCTCGCATTGCCATGCCCAAACCCTGACCAAGAATAGTAGCTTCACGTATGCCAACATCTGCGACTCGTAGCTCTCCATATTTTTCTTGTAACCCTTCTAACCCTTGATTAACATCTCCAATGTTTCCTGAGTCTTCTCCAAATATTAAAGCCTCTGGATATTTATTAAAAATGGCATCAAAATTATCTCTAATAATAATTCGACCATCAACGTTTTCGGCTTTATCACTGTAAGTAGGTAGAACCTCTTTAATTATTAATGCATTGTACTGCGATTCGCTATAAAGATGCGAACTATATTTTGGCTGGTTAATTTCAAAATAAGAATTTATCCATTCTTGTAATTGTTTTTTTTTGATCGAATCATCAAAAGTAATATATCGTAATGCCTTGCGAGCAGCAGTTAAAACATCTTTCCGTATAGGCTCTTCAATAGCATTTAAATCGTTAATTATTTTAATTATAAAGGCTTTGTTAGACGATTTGTCTGCTACTTTTTGCAATAAACTAATAAGTGCTTCACGATCTATAAGCATTGGCGCCAAAAAGCTATTCCAGGCAATTTTCCTTTTTTCTCTAACGTCTTTTTTGAGTTTCCTATCAAGATCATCTAATTCTTCTTCTGTAGCAAAATCGTTTGCAACCATCCATTGCCGCATTTTTAAAATACAATCGGTTTCTTTTTCCCATACTAAGCGTTCTGAACTTTTATAGCGTTCATGTGAACCTGAAGTTGAATGACCTTGAGGTTGTGTTAGTTCTGATACATGAATTAAAACAGGAATATGTTTATTACGCGCAATTTGAGAAGCTCTTTGATATGTATCTATTAATGAAGGATAATCCCAACCTTTTACTCTAAAAATCTCATAACCGTTGGAGGTCTCATCTCTCTGGAATCCTTTAAGTATCTCTGAAATATTTTCTTTTGTAGTCTGATGCTTTGCATGAACAGAAATTCCATATTCATCGTCCCATACACTCATTACCATTGGTACTTGTAAAACCCCTGCAGCATTTATAGTTTCAAAAAATATTCCTTCACTTGTACTAGCGTTGCCAATAGTTCCCCAAGCTACTTCGTTACCATTTATCGAAAAGTTGGAGGTGTTAATCCCTTTTACTTCTCTATAAATTTTTGAAGCTTGTGCTAACCCTAATAATCTTGGCATTTGTGCAGCAGTAGGAGAGACATCTGCACTGGAATTTTTTTGCTTAGTAAGGTCTTTCCAATTATAGTCATTGTCTAAGCTATGAGTTCCGAAATGTCCACCCATTTGTCTTCCAGCACTCATTGGGTCTGCTTCAATTTCGGTATGAGCATAGAGCCCGGCAAAAAATTGCAAAACAGTGAGTTCTCCAATGGCCATCATAAAAGTCTGATCTCTATAATAGCCAGATCTAAAATCACCATTTTTGAAAGCCTTTGCTAAAGCAAGCTGCGGCACCTCTTTGCCATCTCCAAAAATTCCAAACTTCGCTTTTCCTGTAAGTACCTCACGTCTTCCTAATAAACTACACTCTCTACTGGTTACAGCTAGCGTGTAATCATTGATGATCTCTTGTTTAAAATCGTTATAGGAAATATTAGAAGTTATTTCAGGATCTATCTGCATTTAATAAGCTTTAAGTATGCTGCAAATTTACTTAAATTTTATGATTTTTGCAATGCGGATAAATGTTAAAAACATAATAAATCAGTATTAAAAACCATTGTTTTGTAACAATAACATATTAAAAAATAGAAAAGATAATTTTCATTAAGAATAATTCAAAATAATATAATCCTGCTATTAATACCATTTACGCCTAAATAAGCCAAGTAAGGCTTCTGGGTCTACAGTAAATAAAAATCGTATTCTCTGATCGTAATTTGGGTTGCCGATTTCCCAGCCCAAATTTGAATATATCGGTAAATAAATTTCAAAATAATCAGTTACTAAGTTTAGACGTATCCCAGAATCGTAAACAAAATTTGCATTTTCAAATTTGTTTTTTACAAGACCAATATCTCCATAAGCTTGTATATATTTCCATAGGGTTGTACTTAAGTTGAATGTAGTAATCCATTGGTTTGCAAATGGCGTATCTAATTTAGATTTAAATCCTCCTTCAGCAATAATTATTTGTTGGCTATAAATTCCTGAAGCTTCGGATCGTCCTAGATAATTATAATCGAACAAATAATCTGTAGGTCTATCGAGAGCAAAACTAAAAAAATCTGTATTTGTTGGTGTGTTATTATATAAAAAAGTACCAGCAAAAAAACGAATATTTAACTGCCTGTTGCTTTCAAATAACTTTCTATATTCATAATTAAAAGACAGTTTTCCAAAGTCTTTAGACAACTGAAAGTCTGTAAACCATCTGTAATAATTTATTAATCCAGGATTTGTATTAATATATCTTACATTGAATACTTTGTAATCGGGTTCTGTATTCCCGGAGATATTATTTATATCCTCATCTCTTGAAATATCAACATGTCTAAAATTTAGTGCTTGAAATTTATTAGATCTAAAATCTGTATGGTCTCTAAAACTAAAAGTTAGAAAAGGCGTTATTTTCCGAAAAAACAAATTGGGAGCAAAAGAGGATGTACTTCCTGAAAGACCATAAGTTATTTTAAAAAGATCTTTATTTTCGAAGTTTTGAGTATAAATAAGTGACGCTGATCCCGTTATCGTTTTTGATTTTACTCCATATTTTGGTGAAAATTTGTAATTAAATCCTTTTCGTATTAATGTTTTGTTGTAGAGCTTCATACCAAGAGATAAACCATCATAAATATTATTGAACTCAACTAAAGGCATTAAAAATACTTGGTTGTAGTTTGGATCTTCAAAATCTTTAAATAATCTAAATTGTAGAGGTTTATTATTAAAAAAGAACCCTTTTAAAGATTTCCAGTTGTCTCTTAAATTGTATTCGGGAATTGTATTATCATAATTTAACACCAATTTATTGGCATTGTTTCTTGGGATGGTTACTGTTTTATTACCATTAACATTATGTATCCAGGTTTTAGATATTATAGAGTCTTCGTTAAGTGAAAATAAAGAAACAGGCATTTTATTTTTACGCTTATTCTTTATTGTTAAGGTAATTGAATCTTTAGTTTTCTTAACATTCTTAATTTTAAAATCAATTTTCTTTCTGGTGGTTAGAAAATCTTCAAAAAACCAATCTAGATTTTTTGTTGTTTGAGATTTTAGAAAAGTTTCAAAATCTTTTGCTGAAGTACTTCTTAATTTATTATCGTTTAAAAAAATCTTAACTGTTCTTTCTAATATATCTGAATTTATATAATCGTCAAGATATTTTAATCCTACACCAGCCTTGTATTTGTTAGTTAAATTTTTATTGAACTTTAATAGTGAATCCTTTTGCATACTTAGCGGTTGGTCTCTGTTCGTCCTTGCCATGTGCATATATATTAGACCATATTGAGCATTAAAATTTAAATCGGATGCATGAAAGGATCTAATTCCCCAAACATTCGCTAATGAACCCAAAAGCTTCATATCAGGATAAAAGTCTTCGATATATTTTATCATGAAATAAATTTGAATTCCATCTTTTAACCACTGCTCTTGTCTTGGATTTATTAGCAAAGTGTTATCAAGGTAGTTATTAAGGGTGCTTTTTAATAGTTTTAATTCAAATTGAAAATTTCTTGGAAATGGGCTAATAAAATCTGGTAGTTGATTTAATCCATAAATTGGATCTTTTTTGGCATCAATGTCAGACACTATTAGTTTTTTGTGTGGATAATCTCCTAAATAATCACTTATGAAATTAATTATCTTGTATGTAATAACGGCCTTATCTGTTTCTCCTAGACCTTTTTCTTTAATATTAGAAATAATTGAAAATTTATCGGTCTGTACTGTTTTATAAATTTGTAGTTTGTTTAAAAACAATTTGCTATCTATACGATCTTTGCCATTCAGAATAACAGTTTTACTGTTGCTATTTTCAATAGTATCTATAAGATCTAATTCCGAAGTAAGCATGTAGTTTTTTGGAAATTCAATTTGAAGAACAATATCAGCCTTCGGTATGTAAAGGTCATCTAAATTTTTATTGCTAAAATAATGCCAACTGCCATTATAAATTGCTGGAGTGATATACCAATATTTTAAATTATAATCATGTAATGAAGTAACACCATAGCTTGTAAACTTATCTTTAGGTAATTGTAAGGTATAAGTTAGTTTTAAGTTATAACTACTATTAGGTAATAAAGAATTTTTCAAATCTACCTTTATAACATCAGGATGCAATGCTAAACGTTCAAATAATAAATTGGTATTATTATGGTTGGTTAAAGCTGTTATAACAGTGTAACCTCGGTCGTCATTTTCCGCAAAATGAAATTTGTTATTGTACTCTTCTGAAAAACGTTTTGCTAAAGGCGTAGTTTTGGTGGAGTAACTATGGCTCCAATCGTTTAAATAAATGGTTTTTAATGTGTCTTTGGTAGTGTTTTTATAGACTATTTCCTGATCTATTTGAATTTGATTTCTCTCAATATCAAATACAGCTTTAATGTCAATTTTATTTTGACATACTACACTAAACTGGCATAGCGAAAATATAAGTAGGTATAGTAATTTTATTTTCAATTCGATTTAATAAATTTTAAAGGTATTAGATTTGAGTTTGAGGCAACAACATAATATATACCATTTGTTAACTGTGACACATTTAGTTGTAAAAGGCTTAGATTTTGTGTTTTATAAGCTACTATTTTTTGTCCAAATATATTGTAAATATTTATAAATGTGTTATTTAATGCTGGTTGATTAATTTGTATTAAAAGTTTATCTTTTACAATATTGCTTCCAATAATACTAAATGCTGGTGTTGTATTAAAATTATTTGTGCTTAAAGTTTCACTGGTTTGCAATTCTAAAGTAACAGGTAAATGATCGCTCATATTATAAAGTGCATTTCGTATGGTTACATTAAAATCTATGCCATCACAATCATTAGAATTTATTTCTTGATTATAACAGTTAATATTTCCATTGTTTCCAAAAATTTGATACGAATTGCTCACATAAAAAATATCTGGATTTGTAAGTATGTTTTCTGAAGTTAATATAAAATCAAAACGATCATCAAATCCTCCAGTTGCACCTCCTAATCCAGTTTGTGTTCTAGTAGATTGAGTAAATACATCAATATAGTTCGTGTTATTGTGCCAACTACCTACACGATTTGCTGGATCTACAAATGTGATATTATTTGTAACATCTATTAACTCAACAAAGGCAGGTTCAGAGTTTGTGTAAATATTAAGATCGCCTCCCAAAATTACATAATCTGTGCTTGAAAAAGATGATAGATACGTTGTTAAATCGTCAACCATTTGCTTTCTTAAGTCCTGATTTGTTGAACCACTAGATGATTTTAAATGGCAGACAATAACTTGAATAAATATTGGATTGGATGCCTGATCGATTGTATTTAATTTAAATGTATAATGATTAAAATCTCTAAACAATGTTGGTACTATCGTTTGGCTTTCTAGTATAAACTTTGAGCTATCAAAATATACAAAGTTTTGTAAATCGTTTTGGTTTCCAATATCATCATCCGAAGAATTTGTAACAAAAGTTGCACTTTCATAATCTGGATTAATAAATTGAAGAGAACTTAGTATCGTATCTGCTCCTGCTTGGTTGTTTAGTTCGCAAACCATAAACAAATCTGGATTATAATCTTCTAAAATTACTTCTAAGTCCAGTATTTTCGTAGCATCCTGATCAGGGAAGTTAAGCAAGTTATAGAACATAAGCTTAAATGTTTCTTGAGAAGTCACCTTATTTAAGGCACAGGAAAATACTATTAGTACTATTAAAAGTTTCTTTTTCATTTTTCTTTAGGGAGAAAAAAGTTGCTATTAAATTAGAAATTTATTCTAGAACCATGTTGTTTATAGAACGTATCTAATATTTCTATAACTTCATCTTCAGTATCTACTAGATGAATTAATTCTAAATCGGTTGCGCTAACATTGTTAAATTTTTCTAAAAGCGTACTTTTTATCCAAGTCATAATACCTTCCCAGAACTCTGTTCCAACCATTATAATTGGAAATTTTTCAATTTTTTTGGTCTGTATTAGTGTCATTGCTTCAAAAACTTCGTCTAAAGTACCAAAGCCACCTGGCATTACCACAAATCCTTGAGAATATTTAACAAACATTACCTTTCTTACGAAGAAATAGTCAAAATCTAAATTCTTATCAGAATTTATATAGGGATTATCATTTTGTTCAAAAGGCAATTCAATATTTAAGCCAACCGAAGTTCCTCCAGCAAGATATGCACCTTTATTTCCAGCTTCCATAATACCTGGACCACCGCCAGTAATAACACCATAACCGGCTTCTACAATCTTTTTGGCTATCTTTTCTGTTAACTTATAATATTTATTGTCTGGTTTTGTTCTAGCCGATCCAAATATTGACACACAAGGACCAATACGACTCATTTTTTCAAAACCATTAACAAACTCGCCCATGATTTTAAAAATCGCCCATGAGTCGTTTGTTTTTATTTCATTCCATCCTTTAGGACGTTGCTCTTTTTTCATGTCTTATTCGGTTTCAAATTTTAATAACGTGCTAATTTAATTCTTTTTTTAAGAATTGGGCAGTATAACTCTTTTTGTGCTTTGCAACCACTTCTGGTGAGCCTTCAACAACAATTTCACCACCACCTTTTCCGCCTTCATGACCAATATCAATAATATAATCTACCATTTTAATAACATCCAAATTATGCTCAATAATTAAAACCGTATTTCCTTTATCAGCAAGTTTGTTTAGTACTATCATAAGCACTCTAATATCTTCAAAATGAAGCCCTGTAGTAGGTTCGTCAAGAATATAGAATGTATTTCCTGTGTCTTTTTTAGATAATTCTGCTGCTAATTTAATACGTTGAGCTTCACCACCAGAAAGAGTTGTGCTTTGTTGACCCAATGAGATATAACCTAAGCCTACATCTTTAATGGTTTTTAATTTTCTATAAATTTTAGGAATATGTTCAAAAAATGGTACAGCTTCATTTATGGTCATATTTAGAACATCACTGATCGATTTTCCTTTGTAACGAATTTCTAAGGTTTCTCTGTTAAAACGCTTGCCTTGGCAAGTTTCACATTCTACATATACATCAGGAAGAAAATTCATTTCAATAATACGTAAGCCTCCACCTTTACAGGTTTCACAACGGCCACCAGTTACATTAAAACTAAAACGACCTGGTTTGTAACCACGAATCATTGCTTCAGGTATTTTGGCATATAAGCTTCTTATTTCACTAAAAACACCTGTATAAGTTGCTGGATTACTTCTAGGTGTTCTTCCAATTGGAGATTGATTGATCTCTATAACTTTATCTAAATGTTTTAGACCCTGAATTTGTTTATATGGTAGCGGAATTTTCTTTCCATTAAAATAATAATTATTTAAAATAGGATAAAGGGTTTCGTTTATGAGTGTAGATTTTCCACTTCCAGAAACTCCAGTAACTCCAATCATTTTGCCTAATTGAATTGTTAGCGTTACATTTTTTAAATTGTTTCCTGTACAACCTTTTAGCACGATTTTCTTTCCGTTGCCTTTTCTTCTTTTTTTAGGAGTTTCAAGAAATTTAGTTCCGTTTAAATAATCAGCAGTTAATGTGTGATGCTGTTTTAAATCTTCAGGAGTGCCTTCACTAATAATCTCTCCACCATGCTTTCCAGCTTTAGGACCAAGATCAATAACATGATCTGCACGTTCAATCATTTCTTTATCGTGCTCTACAACTATTATGGAGTTTCCAATATCTCGAAGCGACGTTAATGAGTTTATAAGTTTTGCGTTATCGCGTTGGTGCAATCCAATACTTGGCTCATCTAATATATAAAGTACACCTACAAGTTGTGAACCTATTTGAGTGGCTAATCGAATACGTTGTGCCTCACCACCAGAAAGTGATTTGGAACTTCTGTCTAAAGACAAATAATCCAAGCCAACATCTAATAAAAATTGAATTCGAGATTTTATTTCTTTAATAATTTCTGAAGCAATAATATTTTGCTTTTCGCTTAAACTTTTATCTAAATCATTAAACCAATCTGCCAAATCAACAATATCTAATTGTGCTAATTCTGAAATATTTTTGTCATTTACTTTAAAATAAAGAGACTCTTTTTTCAATCTAGACCCTTTGCATTCTGAACAGGTTACTTTGTCCATATAATCTCTTGCCCAGCGTTTTATTGATGTTGAATCGGTATGGTTATATTGATTTTCAATAAAGTTAGCGATGCCTTCAAAATCTATATCGTAGTTGCGTCTAATACCAAGTGATTTACTTTCTACTGAAAACTTTTCGTTCCCACCATAAAGTATCATTTGCATAGCTTCTTTTGGAACAGACTTGATTGAATCACTTAAGTTAAACTCAAAACGTTGCCCTATCAATTCTAATTGTTTAAAAATCCAGCTGTCTTTTTGTTCACCTTGTGGTGCTAATCCTCCATTTTTAATTGAGATAGAATTGTCAGGAATTATTTTTTCAATATTAACTTCGTACAAGGTGCCAATACCATTACATTTTGAACAAGCACCTTTTGGAGAATTAAACGAAAAATTATTAGGCTCAGGATTTGGATACGATATACCTGATGTAGGGCACATTAAATTCCGGCTAAAATAACGTACTTCGTTAGTGTCCTGGTCAATAATCATCAATACATTATCGCCATGGTACATGGCTGTTTTAATTGTTTCGGTAAGTCGTTTGTCTGCATCTATATGTGCATCGATTTTTAATCTATCGATTACAATTTCAATATCATGCGTTTTATAACGATCAAGTTTCATTCCTTTAACAATGTCCTGAATCTCGCCATCTGTTCTTACTTTTAGGAAGCCCTGCTTCCCAATTTGCTCAAAGAGTTCTCTATAATGTCCTTTTCTGGAGCGTACAACAGGAGACAGTACATTGATGCGTTTGCCATTAAAACTTTTAATAATAAGTTCTTTAATTTGCTCATCATTATAACTCACCATTTTTTTGCCTGTATTATAGCTAAAAGCATCACTTGCTCTTGCAAAAAAGAGGCGTAGAAAATCGTAGATTTCTGTAATGGTTCCCACAGTAGAGCGTGGTGATTTACCTGTTGTTTTTTGCTCTATGGCAATAACAGGTGAAAGCCCATCAATTTTATCTACATCAGGACGTTCAAGACCACCAAGAAATTGCCTGGCATAAGCCGAAAAGGTTTCTATATAACGACGTTGTCCTTCGGCATAAATGGTATCGAAAGCCAAAGATGATTTTCCACTTCCAGAAAGCCCGGTAATAACTACCAATTTTTCTCTGGGTATTGAAACATCAATATTTTTTAGGTTGTGAACTCTGGCTCCCTGAACCTCAATATATTCTTCGTAATTGGTCATAGAATGGCAAAACCGCAAAGATACATTTTTTGTATCTAAAAATGAAAGGAAGTTAGTTTAGAGTTTTGAATAATGAATGTATCTTTTAAGTCATACTAATTTTATTTTTAAGCTTCATTCTTCTCAAAATGCTTGAAAATTACAATCGACTGATCTAAAAATACAAGGAATTGCAACTTATCTACAACTATCAAAATTCATTTCTATTTAACTTTATAATATTCTTTTTAGTAACGATTAATAGCCTTAATAACAGCAACAAAAAGTTGTTGAATTAAAACAAATAAATTATTAATCTAAAATTTTAAATTATGAAAAAATTATTTTTTTTATTAACATTATCAGTACTATTCCTTGTAGGATGTAGTATAGAGGGAGTAGATTCTTCTAACGAGAATCTAAACTTGGAAGCTGCAAGAGGACCGGTTATTCATCATGCTTCTCTAGGAGGTTTTGATTATTGTGATTATTTTGGAGAAAAACCTGGTTGTGATGCAAACTTCTCTCTAGTTGCAAACATGCATGCCGATGGGAGTGTGTCTGGACGTTGGACGGATATATGGGTCGGTGGTGTTGAAGGAGTTCATGTTGATATTGATTGTATGATTATTATCGATAACATGGCAGTTTTAGGAGGGGTTATCACTAAAGGGGGTTATGGTGGGATTGACCTTACCGGAACGTATGCTTTAACAGCTGTTGTGGATAATGGAACCTCTGTTCACGACACTCCAGATCAGATGACTTTTTCGTTTGTTGAAAGCATTTTTGAGAACTGCGACGATATTTTAAGTTTTGATTTCGTGCTTTACCCTCCTCCACTTCTCAACATTTCAAAAGGAGAGGTCAAGGTGTGGTAAAATAAGTCAAGCTTATTTTGAGCTTTAGGAAGTTAATTGATTCTCCATATCATTACAGTTTTGAAAATGCAACCCACAACTTTAATTGTGGGTTGTATTTTGATGAGAATTAATAAACACCAATCGTTGGAAATCTCTTTTACTTTAAAATATCGATAAATAAAAAAAGACTAACTTTATGGGACTTAATTAATTACGTCCTATGGATAAAGGTTTTATAGATCGCGTACATAAAATTGTTATAACCCATATTACCGATGAAAAATTTGGAGTGACTAACCTCGCTTTATTAATTGGTTTAAGCACATCTCAAACATTAAGGAAAATAAAGGCTATTACTGGTAAGTCGGTTAATCAATATATTAGAGAAGTTAGATTAACAGAAGCAGCTAAACTAATTGAAGAAACTGATCTTACTGCTGCTGAAATTGCCTATAAAGTTGGATTTGGTAGCCCTTCTTATTTTAATAAAACATTCCATAGACGTTTTGGTGTAACTCCAGGTGACTATAAAACTCAAAATATAAGTTTGAGCGAATTGGCATCAAAGGATGCTAAAAAAGAAATTCATAATATTATTTCTAAAAAGAATGTACTCTATTTTATAACTATAGTTATGCTTTTGTTTGTTGGATATATACTTATAAATAATGCATCTTTTTCTACAATTGAATCTAAAGAAAAGTCTATTGCTGTACTTCCATATACAACAATTGGAAAAATTGAGGATAGGCTTTGGTTTGGAGAAGGTTTGGCAGAAGTGTTATTGGATAATCTTTCAAAAGTTGAAGAACTCATTGTAAAATCAAGAAATTCTTCCGAACTTTTTAAAGATAGTCTTATTTCGTCAAACAAATTAGGTAAATTATTAGACGCTAATTATATTATTGAGGGAAGTATTCAACATTTCGGAGACAGTATTAGGGTAATCACAAGGCTAGTCACTGCTGAAAACAACCAACTAGTTTGGTCAAAGATTAATAAAGTTGACATTAATGAGATGTTTATAATGCAAAAGAATATATCCAGACAGATAGTGAGCCAACTTAATATAACAATTTCTTCCAAAGAGGAGGAACAACTAAATTATTATCCAACTAAGAATATAGAAGCTTTAAGATTATTTCAACGAGGACGTGATTTTGCAAATTTAAGAACACCCGATGGGGTTAAAACAAGCATTACCTTATATAAGAAAGCTATTCAACTTGATCCTAATTATACAGACGCTTATGGAGAACTGGCAAGCTCTTATTTATTACGTCTGTGGGGTAATAAAATAACCAAAGAGGAAGGTGAAAAATTAATACATTATTATGTTTCAAAAGCTTTAAGTATAAACAAGAACTGTGTTAGTGCGTATAGCACTTTAGGGAATCTTAATTTAAGAAATGGAAATTATGAAAAGGCTGAAGAACAATTCAAGAAAGCAATTAAAATAAATCCAAATGATGCTACAGCTCATCATTATTATGCATTATTTCATGGTGATAAACCTATACGTGATTTAGAAAAATATCTTTATCATATAGCCAGAGCATATAAGCTAGATCCACTTTCACTACCTATTAGCTCTACTTATATTGCAGGATTGAACTTAAATAATAAACCTAATGAAGCCATGGAAGTTTTTAATAGTAAAAAATTTCTTTTTTCAGATTGGCTTCAAACGAGTCATTTAGTCAATATTAATCTTCGTCTTAGTAAAGATTGGAATGCAGCTTTTTTAGTTTATGAAAATGCCTTAAAAAATAATCCAAATGATGTTAAGGTACTACTTAATTTGGCTAGAGATTATAGAGACGTAAGATTAGATGCAGAGAACTATTTAAAATTTTCTCAAAGGGTATATGAACTAAATCCAAATAGAGCTGCCTATGATTATTTTATGGCTTTAATGTATAATGAGAATTTTAATAGAGCTAAAGCCTTATTAGGTAATAAAGTTTTTACCAATAATGTGAATGATGAAAATATGGATCGATTTAATAAATTAACCGGACTGTTCCATTATTTTACAGGTGACTATAAGAGGGCATTGGAATATTTTAATAAGTTATCGGATCCAGATGAAAGTGTTTTTCAGGATAAATCCCTTTTTCATGATAAATGTCTTGTACTTGTAAAATTGGGAAAACAGGATGAAGCCATTAAATATATGAGAGATCATATTAAAACCAATGAGGGAAAAGCTTTAATATTTGCTGCTTTAGTAAAAAGGGATTCCATGTATCATTATTTGGAAAAAATAGATAATAAATGGCGTGCAAAATATACCAATGGAGATATAGAATTTAATCCTTATAGAAAAGAAGAACGTTTTAAAGCCTTTTTAAAGAAAAATTATTTGCCCATTACCAAATGGAATGAGTAAATAATTAAGCAAATAAATTTTCTATTATTATTTACTCAGTTCCTTTTACTTCTCCCATGTCCAATCCAAAAAACAAATATTTATGTAGCGTTGGCAATTGGGCACCACTTTCGGTTTTTACCCAATCGCTCCAAGAGGCTTCCAATCCTTTTAATGGCATTACCGAAGCCCACATTTTAAAACTCATAGGTTTACCCAAAGCATCTAATTTCCATAAATAAGAGTCGCCAGGCGTAGAGCCACCTGAAGTGTAAGTTACCAATAAACCCTTATCTCCATTTTCCAGTATTATTAGCCGTCTTTCGGTTCCAGGATCGTAGATCTTGTATGGTGCAACCAACCAAAAAGAATCGTTATTAAAATATTCAAGTGCTTTTTCTAGTAATTCTTTTTCAACATCTCCTTTAACACTAAAATTATGAACATAGACCTTACTGTTTTCGATTTCATTTAAATGCAAAACTACTTTATAATCTTTCCAATAAACAGTACATATGTTTTTATCCTTTTCCCATTTATAATGGTGTTTATTTCTAAATGTCCATTCTATATAATTCGTTTTTTTATAAGCTGTAAAATCTAAAGCATCCAACATTTTAACGGCTAGAGCTTCTGCTTCAACACCTTGCTGACCATTTGGTAAGTCTTCATCGTACTTAAAATATAAAAACCCTATAAACAACAAGCTAGGTAGCGTAATAAACACGATAATTCCAGCAATTATTTTAAATGTCTTTTTATATTTCATGTGTTTATAATTATTGTTTTAGAGGCCACATGCTGTTCGCTATTAATCATTTTCTTTGGTGAGAAAAATTTTAACATGCTCGTTTCATGAGTTTAAAAAAAAATTTAATAAGCTAATATAACAATGTCTATGGAATATCAGATTAAAAACCAATAGCAGTATCATCGCCACGTCTGTCTGCTCCACCTTCTAGTTTACCATCATCTAAAACGAGAATACCATCTACTTTACCAATCACAGGTGAACGTTCTTCATTTGTAGTATAACCTAAACTTTGTAATTGCTCAATAATTTCTTTCGGAAATGAATTTGGTTCGAACAAGATAACATCTGGTAACCATTGGTGATGAAAACGAGGTGCATTTACAGCTTGTTGCATCGTCATCTTATATTCATGAACATTTAAAATAGTTTGAAGCACAGAAGTGATAATTGTGGAGCCTCCAGGTGTACCTACACTCATTAATAGTTTTCCATCTTTTTCAACAATTGTTGGTGTCATAGAACTTAACATACGTTTTTCAGGAGCAATACTATTGGCTTCAGCACCAATTAAACCAAACATATTAGGTTCTCCTGGTTTACTGCTAAAATCGTCCATTTCATTATTTAAAAAGAAACCTAAATCTGTACAATACAACTTGGAGCCATAACCACCATTTAATGTTGTTGTTGCTGAAACAGCATTGCCAAACTGATCCACAATAGAGTAGTGCGTTGTTTCATTACTTTCTACAACCTGTATATTGCCATGAGACACATCGGAAGAAAGTGTTGCTTTTTCAAAAGAAAATGTTGACATTCTATCTCTTAAATAATCTTCACTTATAAGCTTTTCTCCTGGGACAGTCACAAAATCCGGGTCGCCTAAATAAAAGCTTCTATCTGCATAAGCACGACGCTCCGCTTCAGTTATTACCTGAATAGCTTTTAACGAATTCGAACCATAAGCTGCTAAATCGTAAGGCTCTATCATTTCCATAATTTGTGCTAAACAGATACCTCCACTTGAAGGAGGAGACATTGAAATAATTTTTAAATCATCATACTCAAAAGTTGTTGGAGTACGCCAGCTAACTTTGTATTTTTCTAAATCTTCTTTGGTAAGAATACCTCCATTATCTTGCATAAATTTCACTAAACGTTCTGCAGTTTCACCTTTATAGAATTCATCTCTACCATTTTTCATTATTCTGGTTAAGGTTTCAGCTAAAGCAGGATATTTAAGGGTGTCATTCTCTTTCCAACTCTTTTCAAAAAGGATAGAATCTTTATTTGCTTTTCTAAAAGCAGATTGATAACTATCTAACTTTTTTTCTTGTTTTTTTGTAACTATTACACCTCTTCTTGCTAAATCTATAGATGGTTCAATAATATCTTCAAAAGGTAAACTTCCCAATTTTTCGTGTACTGCAAACACACCAGCAACCGAACCTGGTACACCAACAGCCATAGCACCTAAGGTGCTTTTTTCAGGTATCACATTTCCTAAAGAATCCAGATACATATCTTTAGTTGCTGCTAAAGGAGCTTTCTCTCTATAATCGAGCGCTCCAATTTCTCCATTTGCTTTTCTATACACCATAAAACCACCACCACCAATATTTCCGGCATAAGGATAAGCAACAGCCAATGCCAATTGAGTAGCTGCCATTGCATCAAAAGCGTTGCCTCCTTTTTTAAGAATATCTGTTCCAATTTGTGAAGCTTCTTCACGAGCAGTAACTACCATTCCATTTTCTACTATAAGTCCTCTTTTTGTGTTATTACACGATAATAGAGCAACAAAAATGAATACAGTTAAAATTATTTTTTTCATATGATCGGTTAATTATTTATTGTGAATATAATACTTTTAATTCCTGTTTTGAATATTCTATGAGTTCTTTAAAGAACTTTGTGAATTCGGTTTCGAACTCTTCGTAAAATTCTTCTAATTCATTAACAGCAAGATTCATTTTAGATCGATTTTGAGTCCTGCGATTCATTCCATCTAAAACTTTAGAAATCCCATCAATTGAAGCATAACTCAATAACCAATTATTAGCGATCATATAAGGCATCATTTTTTGTACTCGCAATGGTAAAATATCAAAATTATCTTCTATAGTATCGTAGAATTCGTCAATATATTTTGCTAAAGGAATGTCGCTATAGGTTTTCCAGTTTTTAGCTAAAAAATGGTCGTACAAAATGTCTACAATAACTCCGGAATAATGACTATAATTCTTGTGTAATCGCTTTGTACTTTGTCTAACCGTTTTATGTGCGTCGGTAAACGTATCTATTCTACGATGTAAAAGAATGCCTGTTTGTATATCTTTAGGAAATTTTTTATAGTCATTCCCACGAATGCCATCGGCTATAAAATTACCAATGGTTATGGCTTTATCGTCTCCGGAAAGATAGATATGTGCAAGGAAATTCATTGGTGTAATTTACAAATTAAGATTTAAGATTTCTGATTTTGTAATTGTATATTTGTTGAAACTTATATTAAAAATGACATTAATAAAATCAATTTCTGGGATAAGAGGAACTATTGGTGGACGTGTTGGTGAAAACCTTACTCCAATTGATGTCGTTAAATTTGCTTCTGCTTTTGGAGTTTGGGTAAAACAACAACGTAATAAAGAAAGCTATAAAGTTGTTGTTGGTCGTGATGCAAGAATTTCGGGAGAAATGGTGCAAAGTTTAGTTATGCAGACATTGGTTGGATTGGGAATTCACGTTGTAGATCTAGGATTATCTACAACACCAACCGTTGAGGTGGCAGTACCATTGGAGCATGCAGATGGAGGTATCATTCTTACGGCAAGCCATAATCCGAAGCAATGGAACGCTTTAAAACTGTTAAATGCTAAAGGTGAGTTTTTAAATGCTGCTGATGGCGCTAAAATTTTAGAAATTGCTGAATCTGACACCTTGCAATTTGCTGAAGTTGATGAATTAGGAAGAATATCAAAAAATGAAGCGTATATAGATTTGCATATTGACGAAATTTTAAAATTGCCTTTGGTTGATAAAGAAGCTATTAAAAAATCTAAATTTAAAGTAGTAGTTGATGGAGTAAATTCTACTGGAGGCATAGCCATTCCGTTATTATTGGAACGTTTAGGAGTTCATGCTGTAAAATTATTTTGTGAGCCAAACGGACATTTTCCTCATAACCCTGAACCTTTAAAAGAGCACTTGACCGACTTGTCCAAACTTGTGGTTAAAGAACATGCCGATTTTGGTATTGTTGTGGATCCGGATGTTGACCGTTTGGCTTTTGTGTGTGAAGATGGCGAAATGTTTGGAGAAGAATATACATTAGTGGCTTGTGCAGATTATGTATTGAGTAGAACACCGGGAAATACTGTAAGTAATATGAGTTCATCGAGAGCCTTACGAGATATTACAGAAAAACATGGACAAAACTATGAAGCAAGTGCTGTAGGAGAAGTTAATGTCGTCGAACTTATGAAAAACAATAATGCTATTATTGGAGGCGAAGGAAATGGCGGAATTATTTATCCGGAATTACACTATGGAAGAGATTCTTTGGTAGGAGTTGCACTTTTTTTAAGTCTGTTAGCTGATAAAAGAATTAAAGTAAGTGAACTTCTCCAAAGTTATCCTAGCTATTTTATGAGTAAAAAGAAAATTCAGCTTACTCCAAATTTAGATGTGGATGCTATTTTGAAAACTTTTAAATCCAATTATGCTAATGAGAACATTACTACGATTGATGGTTTAAAGATTGATTTTTCTGAAAGTTGGGGACATTTAAGAAAGAGTAATACAGAACCTATTATTAGGATTTATACTGAAGCTAAGTCACAGTATGATGCAGACAATTTGGCTTTAAAAATTATAGATGAAATTAGTGAGATAGCTAATATTTAGTAATTTTGTATCTCAATTTAAATGTTATGATTACAACAAAGTCACGAACTAAACAAGTAACATCTTTGGAAGAATACTTCAACCCTTTTAGAGATAAAATTGTTGGTATAGACCAAACATTTGAATCGCCTTATGGCACTCAAAAAATTGTATATGCAGACTGGACGGCTTCTGGTAGGTTGTATCGTCCCATTGAAGAGAAAATTCTCAACGAATTTGGGCCTTATGTTGCAAACACACATACCGAAACTACTGAATCTGGAACTGCAATGACAATGGCTTACCACAAGGCTAAAAATATTATTAAGGCTCATGTAAATAGTAGTGAAGATGATGTTTTAATTGTTTCAGGTAGTGGAATGACGAGTGTTGTGAACAAATTTCAACGAATACTTGGATTAAAAATGCCAGAGAATTTGCAGCAATATGCTAAGATTCCAGATGAAAAAAGGCCGATTATATTTATCACTCATATGGAGCACCACTCTAATCATACGTCCTGGTTAGAGACTATAGCAAAGGTTGAAGTGATTCCACCAGGTAAAGATGGATTGTTTAGTTTAGAAAACCTCAAAGAATTATTAGAAGACCATAAAGGTCACACGCTTAAAATTGCCACAATTACAGGAGGTTCTAATGTTACGGGAATCCAAGTCCCATGTCATGATATAGCAAAGTTGATGCATGAGTACGATGGTGTATGTTTTGTGGATTATGCTTGTGCGGCGCCTTATATTGATATAGATATGCATCCAGAAGATGCTACTGCCGCTTTAGATGCTATTTTCTTTTCACCTCATAAATTTCTTGGAGGACCTGGAACTTCGGGAGTTTTAATTTTTAATAAAAAATTGTATAACAATATGATTCCCGATCATCCGGGAGGAGGTACGGTAAGCTGGACCAACCCTTGGGGTGAGCATAAATATATTGATGATATTGAAGATAGAGAAGATGGCGGAACACCTGGTTTTTTGCAAGCTATTAAAACGGCTTTAGCAATTAAACTTAAAGAGCAAATGGGTGTTGAAAAAATGCTAGAAAGAGAGCACGAAATACTTGATTATATATTTAGTGAATTAGGCAGTATAGAAAATATCATTATACTCGCACCTAAACACCAAGATAGGTTAGGAGTTATTTCGTTTTATGTAGACGACTTGCATTTTAATTTGGGTGTTAAACTACTGAATGACCGTTTTGGTATTCAAACACGAGGTGGTTGTAGTTGTGCAGGAACATATGGACATTTTTTATTGCATGTAGATCAGCAAACATCTAATAAATTGATTAGTGAAATTACTTTAGGTGATTTGATACGAAAACCAGGTTGGATTCGTATGTCTATTCATCCTACAACAACCAGTGACGAAATTGAATTTGTGTGTAATAGTATTAAAGCTTTATCCAAAAATCATGAAGAATGGGCAAAAGATTATAATTATGATAAACTAACTAACGAATTCATTCACAAACAGTTTAATCCAGAATCAAGAACCAATAAAATTAATAGTTGGTTTAGATTATAATTATTGAAATTTTTCTGGCACTTTGTCTTTATGCTTCCAGCGTTTATGTGTCCATAAATAATATTCTGGCGCAACATAAATTTGTTGTTCTAATTCTTTTGTAAACTTATCTGTAATTTGGTAATTATCAAAAAGATTAGCATCATCGGCAAGTGAAATTAATTCAGCTTCATAGTAACCTCGTTTTACTTTATCTATTTTTAAATAAGTAACAGCAAGATTTAATTTTTTTGCTAACTTTTCTGCACCTGTAAAACAAGGCACTTTAATGTTCAAGAACTCCGACCAATAATGAGCATTTTTATACTTTGGTGATTGATCACTTAAAAAAGCAATCATAGATTTAATACCATCAGATTCGTTTTGATTTATAATAGAAACTGCTTCTTTGGTAGAAATTAGCGTCGTGTTGTATTTTGAACGAATGCGTCTTACTAGTCTATCAAAATATTTATTTTCGATACGTTTATATATTCCATATCCATCATAACTGATATTATTTTCCACCACAACAGACCATTCATAACTTGCATAATGACCGTACATAACAATAACACTTTTGTTTAAACTTTCTAATCGTTTTAGTTCTTCTGTATTCTTTATTATGAAGCGTTTCTTGAGTTGTGTTTCAGAAATAGAAATAGATTTAATCATTTCTAAAAACATATCACACATATGTTTGTAAAATTTCTTTTCAACTGATGTAATCTCTTTTTCAGACTTATTATGAAAAACTAATTTCAAATTTTCATTCACTACTTTTTTTCTATAACCTATTATATAGTAAACTATAACAAATACAAAATCTGAAAAAACATAAAACGTTTTAAATGGAAGTTTAGAAATTATCCATAAAAACGGATAAATTAAAATGTAAGCTAGAAATTGCATTTTTTAATATTAGATTTGCAAGCACAAATATATATTATATTTAATATTAACGTTTACACTTTATGGGCAATTTAAGTTTAATCACAATAATAATTATTGCAGCTAATATTATCTTTTCGTTTAAGGGGTTTAATGATTTTTCATTTTTCGAAAAGTATAAGTTTAATATTGGTGGTATTCGAAGAGGAGAACAAGTACGTATGATTGGATCTGGATTTTTGCATGTGGATGAAATGCATCTCTTTTTTAATATGTTTACTTTATATTTTTTTGCTGATGAAGTTATAGATTATTTAGGGGAATTCAACTTTGCTATTGTATATTTTGGAAGCTTAGTGGTTGGAAATTTATTATCCTATTATTTTCATAAAAACGAATATCACTATAGTGCAGTTGGGGCAAGTGGAGCTGTTACCGGAATATTATATTCTGCAATTTTATTGAATCCTGATATGAGTTTATATATGTTTTTTATTCCTGTACCAATACCAGGATATGTTTTTGGTATAGGTTATTTATTATATTCTATTTATGGGATGAAAAACAAAGTTGGTAATATAGGTCACGATGCTCATTTTGGTGGAGCAATAGGTGGTTATGTCATTACATTAATAATGGCAACATGGCTTTTTAAAGAGAATTTATTAATGGTGGGCCTTTTAGCTATACCAATTGTACTTTTATATGTATTGCGTAAAGCAGGAAAAGTATAATTTTCTAATTTTAACTATTATTCTTTTGTTAGTCTAACAGCTCAGATATTTTTTGTTCAAGAGCAGGTCCTCGAAGTTTTTTAGCAACGATTTTTCCATTCTCGTCTAAAATAAAGGTCGCTGGAATAGCACTTACATTATACATCTTGGCAACTGGCTCATTCCAAAATTTTAAATTAGAGACGTGATACCAGCTCATATTATCATCTTTTACAGCTTTTAACCACCTTTCTTTTTGACCATTTTTATCTAAAGAAATACTAATAATTTCTAATCCTTTATCATGATATTTTTCGTAGACTCTAACTACATTTGGGTTTTCTATGCGACATGGTTTACACCATGAAGCCCAAAAATCAATGATAGTAACTTTTCCTTTAATGTCGTTTAATGATAGTAACTCACCATCAGCTGTTGGTGCTGTAAAGTTTGGCGCAATTTTACCAATATCGGTATTGGCTTGTGCTTCTTTTAAATTAATAAAAGTTTCTATCTTTTGTCCAATTAATTTATTTGCAGAGTTTCTATTAATCACGCTTTTTAAAGAAGTCAGATTTTCTTTGATCCTTTCTAGATTTTGATTTTGACCTATTAATTGGCTTTCTAACAATAATAATGAAAGATCAGAATTTGGACGTTCATCTATGAAATCATGAGCGAAATTACTTAAAGCGTCTCTCATCTCACGATTTTTAACTTGAAGAGAATCCAATCTAGTTAGATTATTTTCTCCTTTGGCTTTAGCAACTAACTTTCTAAATTCTATAATTGCATAGTTCATTTTTCTGTATTCCGTTTTAAATAAGTTATAATCTTTATTATTAACGGTTCCACCAACTTCAGAAGTAAATATACTGTCTTTATAAATTTCAATTGAAGTCCGTCCAGGTTCTAATACAAAAGGAAGGATACCGTTAACACTATTAATAGATAGAACACGAATAGCAGGATTTTTAATTTCACCTCTAAAGGTAAACTCTTCGTTCATTACTATAGCAGTATCAATAACAATTTCCTTTCTTGTACCATCTATAATTTTAATATATGAGCGCAAGCCATTTACTATCCCTTGTGCAGAGACAGTGACTTCATAAGTATTTGGAGGTAATGGTTCTTTTTTTTCGCACGAATAAATGAGTGCAAAAATTAACAATAATAGGAGCGCTTTTTTCATTTTCAGTTAATTTGGCGTAAATATAAGAGTAATTCTATATTTATAAAACGAAATTTTGTTAATACATGTTTTAAATTGATTAAGTATATGTTGGCATTCTTCAATTTCACTACTTTTGCTAAAATTTTAAACTATAATGGCATATAAGGATAATATTATTGCTTTAGCTACACCTTCTGGAGTAGGAGCTATAGCCATTATAAGAATTTCTGGTAATGATGCTATAACTATATGTCAATCCTTTTTTAAGTCGGTTAGTGGTAAGTTTTTGCAAGAGCAAAACACTCATACCATTCATTTAGGGCATATTGTATATAATGATAGAGTATTAGACGAGGTGCTGGTTTCTATTTTTAAAGATCCAAATTCCTATACAGGAGAGAATGTAGTAGAAATATCTAGTCATGGAAGTTTGTATATTCAACAGGAAATCATACAGTTATTTTTACGTAATGGTTGCCGAATAGCCAATCCTGGCGAGTTCACATTACGTGCTTTTTTAAACGGGAAACTGGATTTAAGTCAAGCGGAAGCTGTTGCAGATTTAATATCTAGCGATAGTGAAGCTTCACACCAAGTGGCCATGCAACAAATGCGAGGCGGTTTTAGTAATGAGATTAAAATATTACGCGATGAGCTTTTAAATTTTGCGTCTTTAATAGAACTGGAGTTGGATTTTGCCGAAGAAGATGTAGAATTTGCTAATCGTGATCAGTTTAAAAATTTAGTCACTCGTATTATTAAAGTGCTAAAACATTTAATAGATTCTTTTGCTGTTGGTAATGTGATTAAAAACGGCATTCCGGTCGCTATTGTAGGTGAGCCTAATGTAGGTAAATCCACCTTATTAAATGTCTTGCTAAACGAAGAAAAAGCTATTGTTAGTGAAATCCCAGGGACTACACGTGATGCCATAGAAGACGAATTAATTATTGGTGGTATTAGTTTTAGGTTTATTGATACAGCTGGAATACGTGATACCGAAGATGTTGTAGAAACCATTGGTATAAAAAAGACATTCGAAAAAATTGAGCAATCACAAGTTGTGATGCTTTTGGTTGATGCAAAAGAGTTAAAAGTTAATAGTGAGAAGTTTATAGTTGATATTGAAGAAATCAAAAATAAGTATCCTCAAAAGCAACTAATAATTATTGCTAACAAAGTTGATAATTTATCAAAATCTGAAATCCTAAATTTGAAATTATCAATTGATAACCTTTATTTACTTTCAGCTAAAACTGGTGAAGGAGTTGAAGAATTAAAAACTAAATTGTTAAAATTTGTAAACACAGGAGCATTTCAAAATAATGACACTATCATTACAAACACAAGACATTATGATGCTTTACTTAAAGCCTTAAAAGAAATACAAAAAGTACAGCAAGGAATGGATGCTAATCTTTCTGGAGACTTGTTGGCAATAGATATCCGTCAGGCACTATATCATTTTGGTGAGATTACTGGTGAGATTACAACCGATGATTTATTGGGTAATATCTTTGCTAATTTTTGTATTGGTAAATAAATAGTCATTTTATTTGATGTCATTTGATGTCTTTTAATTGTAAATAGCTAAAAATCAAACATACAAATTAATATATATTTTCTCATCATTTCTTTTATTAATTTATCTTTTCTATATATTTACACCTTTTTTACACTTTATTTATTATATTTGACAAGAGGTGTAAAAATTTACACCTCATTTAAGTACTTTCGCCAAATTTTGTACTTAATAATGCTTAACAATATTAAATCATATATAATGATACTTAATGTATGAGTAGTAATATAGAAATACAAAGAATTTGCGAATATTGTAATGATCTATTTATTGCGAGAACAACCAAGACTAAATACTGTTCACATAGGTGTAATAGCAAGCATTATAAAGAGAGAGTAAAGTTTGCCAAAATTGAAAATAATAATAAAGAAACTAAAGAAAGGGTAACATTTTCATTAGAGGCATTAAAAGCAAAAGAGTTTTTGACCGTAAAAGATGTGGCAACACTTTTAAGCTGTTCGAAGGGAAGTATTTATAATTCTATTGATAGTGGCAATATTGAAGTGGTTAATTTTGGACAAAGATTAACGAGAATTAAGCGATCTTCTTTAGATGAAATGTTTATACGAAATAAATTTATTTAAATCAAAAGTCATGAAGATAAGTCTTAAAAAAAAGAAACTTAAAAATGGACGTTTAAGTTTGAGGTTAGAATACTATGAAGGGTATTCAATTGATGAAAATGGCAAGATGAAGCATAATAGAAGCTTTGAAAACCTAAAAATTTATCTCCATACAAATCCTATTAATGCAAAAGAAAAAAGAGAAAACAGAGAAGCGATGCAACTAGCTCAAAATATTTTAACATTAAAGAAAGCAGATTTAATAAAAGGTAAATTTAATATAAAAAATGATGATAAAGGCAAAATATTTTTTTTAGACTATTATAATAAACTTAAGGAGGATAGGTATGAAAGCAAAGGTAATTATGATAATTGGGAGGCTGCATTTAAACATTTAGAACGCTTTTGTCCTCCTAATTTAATGATTAAGGACATAGATGAAAACTTTTTAAAGGGATTTAAAAAATATCTTCATATAGAAGCAAAAACAAATGGAAAGACACTGCTATCACAAAACACAAAATATACTTATTTTAACAAATTAAGAGCAGCGTTAAGGGAAGCTTTTAACGAAGGGTATATAAGTAAAAATGTAGTCAAGTCGGTTAAGGGGTTTACCCAAGGCGAATCTAAAAGAGAGTATCTTACATATTCAGAATTACAAGCTTTAAGTGAAGCCAGTTGCAAACACATAGTTTTAAAAAACGCTTTTATTTTTAGTTGTCTTACGGGGCTTCGTTGGAGTGATATTAATAAACTTAAGTGGTCAGAAGTACGCGATGAGGATGGGCAATTTCGTATTATTTTTCGGCAGAAAAAAACCGATGGGCTTGAATATTTATATATATCACAACAAGCTAGAGAATTGTTAGGTGAAAGGGGAAATAGGAATGACAGAATTTTTATAGGCCTCAAGTATGGTGCTCATTTTAATGCTGAAATTTTAAGATGGTGTATGCGAGCAGGTATTACTAAACACATTACATTTCATAGCGCAAGACACACTAACGCGGTTTTATTATTAGAAAATGGAGCTGATATATATACTGTATCAAAACGACTAGGGCATAAAGAAATTAGAACAACACAGATTTATGCTAAAATAATTGATACTAAAATGAAAGAAGCTGCAAATAGCATTCCGCTTTTAAAAATCTCTAATAATTAGAATTTCTGCGTTTTTAGAGACCTTTTTTTATTAAATACTACAATTAATTTCTAAAAATCTTTAATTTTCTTTTAATTAACACATTTTTATAAAATTTAATAATGTGTTGTTTGATACCTAATGAAATTAAATACGACCAAAAATAATTAGATACATTTTTTTTAATGTTATTTGCATACATATTTGATATTCAACTTCTTATGAAAAAATTAGTGTTATTATTTTTTCTTTCGTTTACTTATTTTCATATATTTATATCAAGAATTCTATAAGGGAAAACAAAAGCGCTTTTGTTCATTTAATAATTGTAAAACGAAAAAGAATGGACAAGTTTTTAATCATTGAACGACTTGATCGTTTGGAAAAACTGTTAATAGCTAATAAAGAGGTATTAACTTTTGAGGAAACCTGTACTTATACAGGAATATCCAGAAGCTATCTTTATAAATTAACTGCTTCTAGAAAAATTCCGCATTCAAAACCCAATGGTAAAATGATCTTTTTTGAGAAAAAGAAGATTATTAATTGGTTACTACAAAACAAACGAAAATCCAACCAGGAAATTGAAGGAGAAGCCTTGTCTTATATCTATAGTAAAAGGGGCAAGTAAATTATTCTCAACCTTATTTACAAATATATATTCAATCACTGTCCATATCAATATATGGTGTTAAAATAGTTATATGAGTAATACATTAGATTTTGGATCACATGATAAACAGGAACAAAAGGAACAGCAATTCTTCCTTCCTTCCAAATCGCTTCTTAATAATGATAGTATTGAAATAGATATATCTGTTAGTAAACCAGAAGAGGAAATAGTCGTGGGAAGGAATTCAAGATGTGTGTCTGTGGACACAATCTTGTCTGCTCCCCTTGGTCGCAGAGAAAAAAAGGTGTTTAAGGGGAAAAGTGAACTCGTTAAATTTAGATGTTCTATCTATGAAAAGAAACTTTTAAAAGTTAAAGCTGCTAGATCCGGATTAACCTTAAGTGAATATTTTAGACGTATGGCTTTTGAACATAACATCGCGGAACGCTTTACAGAAGAGCATATTGAACTATATAAAATGTTTATAAAATATCACAACAATTTTAAATCCATTGGGAACATGTTTAAAAAGCGAAACCTTAAACTTACTGAAACAGTTTACGAATTAGCGAATGAGATCAAAGCACATCTTAAAAAATTCCAGTAATGATTGGAAAAGGAAAAAGTATTTCACATACAAAAGCTTCCATGTCATATGGCTGGAATCAGGAAAAGGACGCCGAAATTATATTAAAGGAATATTTACATGGCGACTCTCCAGCTGAAATAGCAAAAGAATTCAAAATGCTTCAAGATCAAAATTGCAACTGTAAAAAGAACACCCTGTCATTTGTCATTAGCCCAACAATTGAAGATGGAAACCGATTAAAATCAAAAGACTTGCAAAAAATAACGCAACGGGTTATTCAAGAAATGAAACTGGGTGAGCGGCAAGCCATTGCTTTTGTGCATCAGGATAAGGAACATAAGCATATTCATTTGTATGTAAATCGTATCGATTTTAAAGCAGTAGCCTATAATGATAGTTTTATTGGTAAACGAAGTCAGTTAGCTGCAGAAAAAGTAGCTGAAAGTATGCGATTGACAACGGTAAAACAAGTACAATTTGAAAAGGAATTTAATTTAATAGAAATTCGATCAGAAATAAAACGCAGACATGATTTAAGTTTCAAGCAATTCTCTCCCAAATCGTTTAATGATTATCTAAAAGCTATGGAAGCCAATGGGGTTAAGGTGATTCCAACCATAAACAATCAAAACAAATTACAGGGATTTAGATTTGAGTTTGATGGGCACAATCTTAAAGGCAGTGAAATTCATCGAAATATGTCTCTTGGTAATATTGGAAAACAGATGGCAGGAATTCCAGGGGCAAGCATTTTTAAAGCCAATAAAACAAGTGTCAATTTATTAGGAAAAGCTGTTGATTTAACACCAAACTTGACTTTAAAAATAACCAAGTTTATAATTAAAAAAACAATCCAAAAAGGGATCTCCTATTAAATACAATTATCATGTCAAAACTTGAAGAATTAACGGCTCTATTAGTCAATGAAATCAATGATTTTAAAAATGACGTAAAGCTATTAGAAGAAATTAAGGAACATTTAAACAATACAAAAATCAAAATAGATTTAACAGAGTATAAATCTATTATTGAAGCACATCAACAAAAAATGGCATCCCATTTGGATACTATTGAACGCTTTGAGAACCGATTTGACTACAAAATAAAGCACGCTAAAATGTATCCTACTTGGGCGATTATAGTTTTTGTAATTGCTATTTTATTTGGAATAGTTTCAATTTTGTATGTTTTTATCAAGTAGAAAATTAATAATTTAAATAAAGAAGCCTATTATTATTTATAAAGAAAAATGTCAAATTAAAAAGAAACTCTAAAACTAACATTTGGGGTGAACCCTAAAGATGATTGCGAAAATTTTTCTAGTTCATTATTATCATTAACATCATAATAACTATTAATAGTATTAACGCGATTAAATAAATTCAAAATTGAAACTCCAAGTTCAGCATGAGTTTTGTTTGATATATAAAACTGATAGGTAGATGATAAATCTATTCGGCTATAATCTGATAAACGACTACTATTTGCTGGTTCATAATTAATTTTGTTATTACTTACAGGGTTATTGTTTTCTGGTTTAGTAGTTGGTTTTCCAGAATGCCAGTTATAACCCGCTGAAAATTTAAAATTGTTTAAAGTATAAGTTGTTCCAAAAGTTACAGTATTGGCAATATCAAAATTATTATGAAACTCATTATCCTGTAGATTTTCAAAATTATAATAATTGTCCATGTAAGTATAACTCAACCAAGTATTAAGATTTCTAAATTGCTTTCTTAATAAAAAATTAAAACCAAAACCATAATAACTACCATATGTTCTTGATAACAAGTATTGATTTTGGAATCCTTGACTTTGGGTTGTTATACCATCTACTTTTTTTAAATAACCTTCTCCATTGATTAACCACCCATCACGATCATATTGCAACCCCAATGAAACCTGTTTACTTTGTATTACGGGAATGTTGGTTTTGTTTGATAGCTGCCAACGGCGTTCTTCGATACCTAAAAAGTCGTTTTGTAAATTAATGACTTGCGATGTGATTTGATGCTTAAACTCTCCAAGAATTTCAAAATTAAAATGCTGATTTATTTTTTGATTGAAGCTTAAGCGTGGTTCAAAAATATACTTATTTAACCTAGGAATATAGTTAGCCCGAATACCAGCTGTAATACTACTCTTTTTATTTTTAGATAAAAATTTTACTTGTGAATATAGACCATGTGTTCTCAAAACTTCTGCTATAAATAAACTAAATACTGGATTATCTACATCGTCAAAATTGGTGACTTGCGTTTCAATAAATTGATATCCATTTAGAAGAGAAAATCGCTCATTAATTTTAGATAGAGCGTTTAGTTTTATTCCAGTTTCAGACACTTTGTTTTCTTGTAAAGCCCGCTGGTTTAGCATAATATTAGCATTTATTGCTTTCAGCTTATAATCAGTCTCGTAGATTTGCAAAGAGGTTTGAAATTTATTATTCCAAATTCTTTTATAAAAGAAACCACCACCAAAACTATTTTGAACAAGACTGCTTCTGCGGGATTCATCGATTCCATTTAGTGTTGCATTTTCATCAAAAAAGAGCTCATTATTTGCGGTTAATAAATTCAGTCGAATTTGATTTTTAGGGTCTATTTGGTACAGCCACCTCAACCCTGTATCGTAGAAGTCGAATACAATATTAGAGTTAATTACATTTCCTGTATTCATTTCTAATTCTGAATCCTGTTGAATTCTATCAAAGAATGAATTATACGTTGGTGTTTTAAAAAAATTACTTAATCCTTTTCTTGCTGAAATTTGTAATGAAGCTTTTTTACCTGTAGGTATATCAGCAAAGACATCTAGGTTCAAAAAATTCACACCGATACTTCCTTTGAAATCATAATTAATATCATCACTGGTATGCATTTCAATTGTCCCCGAAACACCATCTGAATGATGAACCCCTGTTCCGTTTTTTGTTAGTATAGCCTTATCAATCATTTTCGGGTTAAAAATAGAAATTAACCCGAAAAAATGCCCCGATTGATACATTTTAATACCATCCCAAAGCAGTAAGTTCTCATCATTACTACCACCTCTAATATTTATATTAGATACCGTTTCGTCAACACTTTGGATACCAGGTAATGCTTGTACCGTTTGCAAGATATCTGTTTCGATTAATCCAGGAAGAATTCCAAATTCTGAAAAGTTTATTTGAAATGAACCGTCGTTTAGTTTATTGACACCTTTTACCAAATAATTTGAAAGAATCACTTGTTGTAATTTTACCACTTCAGGAACTAGGTAAATATCTGCACAAGCCTCTTCATTGAAAAAACGATAGGTTCTTTTAAGTTGTTTGTGCCCTAAATGACGAATTCTGATAGCTTCATTTTTCTTCTTAACCTCAAACTGAAAATATCCATTTTCATCACTAGTGGTTGACGAATTTTTACTTTGGATAGTTGCAAAAACAATAGGAGCTTTCGTTTCAATGTCCTTGAGGTAACCACATAAAAAAAAAGTATCCTTGTCAGTTATTGAAACAAAATCATTTAAAATAGAGAAATTAAATTTTGTGTGCTTTTCTAAAAAAGTAATGGCTTCTTTAAAGGAACTATTTTCAGGAGGATAAGAAATCAAAACACCATCAATAGTCTTAAACAAATAATTGAATTGATAGGGGTGCTTACTTTCTATATATTCTAGGACTTCAACAAGCGGTACTTTTTTCTGTTGAACCTGAGCATTAAGAGAAAGATTTAAAAAAGCTAAAACAAAAAATAGTTTACTCACTATGGTGTAATGAAATTTTAGTTGGAGATTCTATATCATAAACAAGCTTAAGAGGCGCCGTAATGGACTCTAAAGCTTCATTTAAATTTTTATGAGTAAATCCACCAGTAAATAATAATTTTTCATCATTTAAATCAACTGTAATTGTAACACTGTACTGTCTTTCAAACTCGTTAATAACATCTCGAAAAGGCACTTTTTTAAAATAGCTAGTATGGTCCATCCAAAAAGGATTCTCCTTATTGGGTATGGTTTCAGATGAAATCTTACCATTTAGTATTCTATAAATATGCCCAGGCAATAATTTCAAAGTTTCTTTTCCATAACTTACAGCCACCATGCCTTCAAAACAGTTAACTTCGAATAGGTTTTTGCGGTTCTTAACATTAAATAGAGTCCCTATAACACTAACTTTTCCAATGGAGGTAACAACATCAAATGTTGAGCCATTGGCAACTTTAAAAAAAGCCTCGCCTTCAAGTATAAGGGCTCTCTTATCTGCCCAGGTGTTTTCATTATATGTAATTTTAGAAACGGCATTTAACATAACTTGAGAGGCATCTGGGAGTTGCACCATTCTTTTTTCTCCTATTGCAGTTTCTATGTTAATCGCATTACTAAAAAAGAAAAGAAAATAGATGCCGAAGGCAATAACAAAAACACTGGCAATTTTAAGCATTGGTGTTAACCAATTGCGCTTTATAGGGAATTTGTTTTTAGATTTTATTTTACTTTTAAGGATTTCAACATCTTGCACTTCTGAAAAATTAGAGGCACTAAAGGCAGGAGCTTTGTCAACAATTTGTTTTAAAAGCTCATTATCTTCAATGGCTTCAAAAGCAATTTGCTCTTCATCTGTTAGATTTCCTGCAAGCCATTTTTTATTTAAGTATTCTTTATCCATATTTTATGCTTCTATTACTATAACAATTTAGAAGGTCTTTTTTCATAAAATTTATTAAATTCTTCAAGTTCCGCTTTAAGTTTTAGGGATGCATTATAAACACGGCTATCAACAACACGCCTTGTGACGCCTAACATTTCTGCAATTACTTTATGAGGCTTTTTATCAGCTTTACTCAATAAAAAAGTGATACGTTGTTCTTCAGGCAGTCTGCTTAATGTTTTTTGATATTTTTCAAAAAACTGACGTTCTTCCATAATAAACTCGGGACTCTCATTGGTATAATCTTTTGGTCTTTCCTGATTATAACGTAGTACCACCTTTCTGTGCTTGATGTCATTTAACATCATATTACTGGCCACTTTAAAAAGAAAAGCACGAGCAGAACTGGAAGGCACCTTTTTACAATTTTCCCACAACTTTATAAAAGCTTCTTGCATTTTATCATTGGGATCTAAATAATCTCCAAATTTATAATACAAGAAATCATGTAGGCTTTTAGCGTATTTAGCATAAATACCTGTAAAAGTTTCTTCTTCGCATATGTGATCTTTAATTTCTTTTAGCATCACGATTTATTATTCATTAAATTTAGAAAAAAAATAATAGATGTAATTTCGTTGAATTAGTTGTTATATATACGAAACGAATTAATAAAATGGTTGTTGTGAAACTAAAATCTAAAATATTACTTATATTATTGTGCCTAATGGTGTTGACCTCTTGCAGGAGAGATGAGTTTAGGTTTGAAGAAGCACCAGAAGAAGCACCATTGATTCCATCGTCGGCAGTTGCAAATTTAATGCAACGCACTACGCTTAAAGATGGATCTGGAGATAATATTATCGATAGAGCTAATTGCATAACTGTGCAACTTCCATTAAGTCTCGTTGTTAATGGTCTTCAAATTGATATTAATAGTGAAGATGATTATGATATTATTGAAGCTATTTTTGATGAAAGCGACTCAGATACAGACATATTAGTTATTACGTTTCCCATTTCAATTGTATTAGCAAATCACACGGAATTTTTTATTAATACAGAAAGTGAATTTGATAACTTTAAAGATAATTGTTCTGGAGAAGATGAGGAGGATGACGATATTGAATGTATAGATTTTAACTATCCAATTTCTGTTACAACCTTCAATACCCTTATTAATGAACTTGGTTCAGAAACGATAAATAATGACAAAGATCTTTATGAGTTTATAGACGATATTGAGGACTATTTGGTTGTAAATATCAATTTTCCAATAGAATTAACGCTTTCTGATGGAACACTTTTGAGCATTGATAATTTGGATGATTTAAAATCTACAATTGAAGCAGCGATAGATGATTGTGATGAAGACGATGATTATGATTTTGATGAAGATGATAACTTTAGCGGGTCGGAACAAGAGTTTATAGATTTACTTATACTTTGTAAATTGGAGGTTGAAGAACTTGAAATTAATGAACAGCATATTGAAGACCAATTTAATGAGTACAGATTTACTTTTAATGCGGATGGTACAGCCATAGCAACAGATGCATCAAATACTGTTTTTAATGGAAGTTGGACGGTGAGCACGAATAGCGGTTTGAGGCTTTCAATTCAATTCCCTGACTTCCCAGATATTAGTAACGTTTGGAGGTTGCATGAAATACATACTGAAGATGATGGCACACAATTGGATTTACGTAATGTGGAAGACCATTTGGAACTACGGCAGGATTGCCAGTAATCAAGTCATGCCAATAAATGAAATAGATAAATTAGGCTCTTAATTGCAGCATAATCTCAACATTAATTGCTTTAGCAGATTTAAAGGATGTTGAGCAACTCAATACTTTTTCAAATTCAAACTCAGAAGGGTCTAATGAGAGATTAGCTTTTAAGAAGATCGTATCATCTATCTTCTTAATACTTCCTAAAAAAGTTTTTTGTTTTATATCGCAAAGTATTT
>CBDFNO010000010.1:0-379493 GCA_965250265.1 Flavobacteriaceae bacterium
TACCGCTGTCGCTACTGTTAATGCTTCTGGTCTTGTTACTCCTGTAGCTTCCGGTGGTGGAACAACCAATATTACCTATACAGTAACCGATGGAAATGGATGTACTTCTGCATCTTCAGCTGTGCATGCCGTAACTGTTAATCCGTTACCTGTTGCTAACAATATTATAGGAGCCACTGAAGTTTGCTTTGGTTCCACTATAGACTTAACTGAAGGTACTGCTGGTACTATTGCTTGGAGTTCTTCTAATACCGCTGTCGCTACTGTTAATGCTTCTGGTCTTGTTACTCCTGTAGCTTCCGGTGGTGGAACAACCAATATTACCTATACAGTAACCGATGGAAATGGATGTACTTCTGCATCTTCAGCTGTGCATGCCGTAACTGTTAATCCGTTACCTGTTGCTAACAATATTATAGGAGCCACTGAAGTTTGCTTTGGTTCCACTATAGACTTAACTGAAGGTACTGCTGGTACTATTGCTTGGAGTTCTTCTAATACCGCTGTCGCTACTGTTAATGCTTCTGGTCTTGTTACTCCTGTAGCTTCCGGTGGTGGAACAACCAATATTACCTATACAGTAACCGATGGAAATGGATGTACTTCTGCATCTTCAGCTGTGCATGCCGTAACTGTTAATCCGTTACCTGTTGCTAACAATATTATAGGAGCCACTGAAGTTTGCTTTGGTTCCACTATAGACTTAACTGAAGGTACTGCTGGTACTATTGCTTGGAGTTCTTCTAATACCGCTGTCGCTACTGTTAATGCTTCTGGTCTTGTTACTCCTGTAGCTTCCGGTGGTGGAACAACCAATATTACCTATACAGTAACCGATGGAAATGGATGTACTTCTGCATCTTCAGCTGTGCATGCCGTAACTGTTAATCCGTTACCTGTTGCTAACAATATTATAGGAGCCACTGAAGTTTGCTTTGGCTCTACTATAGATTTAACTGAAGGTACTGCTGGTACTATTGTTTGGAACTCTTCGAATACCAGCTATCGCTACTGTTAACGGTTCAGGTCTTATTACTCCTGTGGCTTCCGGTGGTGGAACAACCAATATTACCTATACAGTAACCGATGGAAATGGATGTACTTCTGCATCTTCAGCTGTGCATGCCGTAACTGTTAATCCGTTACCTGTTGCTAACAATATTATAGGAGCCACTGAAGTTTGCTTTGGCTCTACTATAGATTTAACTGAAGGTACTGCTGGTACTATTGTTTGGAACTCTTCGAATACCAGCTATCGCTACTGTTAACGGTTCAGGTCTTATTACTCCTGTGGCTTCCGGTGGTGGAACAACCAATATTACCTATACAGTAACCGATGGAAATGGATGTACTTCTGCATCTTCAGCTGTGCATGCCGTAACTGTTAATCCGTTACCTGTTGCTAACAATATTATAGGAGCCACTGAAGTTTGCTTTGGCTCTACTATAGATTTAACTGAAGGTACTGCTGGTACTATTGTTTGGAACTCTTCGAATACCAGCTATCGCTACTGTTAACGGTTCAGGTCTTATTACTCCTGTGGCTTCCGGTGGTGGAACAACCAATATTACCTATACAGTAACCGATGGAAATGGATGTACTTCTGCATCTTCAGCTGTGCATGCCGTAACTGTTAATCCGTTACCTGTTGCTAACAATATTATAGGAGCCACTGAAGTTTGCTTTGGCTCTACTATAGATTTAACTGAAGGTACTGCTGGTACTATTGTTTGGAACTCTTCGAATCCAGCTATCGCTACTGTTAACGGTTCAGGTCTTATTACTCCTGTGGCTTCCGGTGGTGGAACAACCAATATTACCTATACAGTAACCGATGGAAATGGATGTACTTCTGCATCTTCAGCTGTGCATGCCGTAACTGTTAATCCGTTACCTGTTGCTAACAATATTATAGGAGCCACTGAAGTTTGCTTTGGCTCTACTATAGATTTAACTGAAGGTACTGCTGGTACTATTGTTTGGAACTCTTCGAATCCAGCTATCGCTACTGTTAACGGTTCAGGTCTTATTACTCCTGTGGCTTCCGGTGGTGGAACAACCAATATTACCTATACAGTAACCGATGGAAATGGATGTACTTCTGCATCTTCAGCTGTGCATGCCGTAACTGTTAATCCGTTACCTGTTGCTAACAATATTATAGGAGCCACTGAAGTTTGCTTTGGCTCTACTATAGATTTAACTGAAGGTACTGCTGGTACTATTGTTTGGAACTCTTCGAATACCAGCTATCGCTACTGTTAACGGTTCAGGTCTTATTACTCCTGTGGCTTCCGGTGGTGGAACAACCAATATTACCTATACAGTAACCGATGGAAATGGATGTACTTCTGCATCTTCAGCTGTGCATGCCGTAACTGTTAATCCGTTACCTGTTGCTAACAATATTATAGGAGCCACTGAAGTTTGCTTTGGCTCTACTATAGATTTAACTGAAGGTACTGCTGGTACTATTGTTTGGAACTCTTCGAATCCAGCTATCGCTACTGTTAACGGTTCAGGTCTTATTACTCCTGTGGCTTCCGGTGGTGGAACAACCAATATTACCTATACAGTAACCGATGGAAATGGATGTACTTCTGCATCTTCAGCTGTGCATGCCGTAACTGTTAATCCGCTTTTGACACCTTCGGTAACAATAGGTTCAACGGCAACAGCAATATGTACGGGAACTAATGTCACATTTACAGCGACTCCAACTAATGGTGGTTCAAGTCCTTCATATCAATGGTATGTTGATGCTACACCTGTTGGATCAAATAGTTCAACTTATTCATCTACAACCTTAAACAATGGTGAAGTAGTAAGTGTTGTTATGACACCAAGTGCAGATGTTTGTGTTAGTCCTTCAACAGCCACAAGCAATAGTATCACAATGACGGTTTATACAACACCTTCTATACCCGGAACGATTGCTGGCGATGATGCCATTTGCCCAGTAATAACCGGAGCGATTTATTCTGTTGTAAATGATACAAATATTGTGACTTATAACTGGAGTACACCTACCGGTTTTACGATAACTTCTGGAGCAGGAACAAATTCGATAACTGTAAATGTATCTGCACTTGCGGCTGATGGTGATTTAACTGTTACTGCTACAAACCTCTGCGGTACAAGTTCTTCAAGCATATTACCAATTTCTATAGGGACGTTCGCGGCTGCCAATGCAGGACCTGATCAAACAGTTTGTGATGGAACAACCCAAATAACCCTAGACGGATCTGTTGGTGGAGCAATTAGACGTCAAAATCAATGGGATTGGACAGATAACGGTGCGGGAGGAAGTTTTGCTCAACCAAATAAGTTGAATTCAGTTTATAATTTCCCTGGTGGTTTTGGTCCAGGTGATACCATAACAATAACCATTTACACTATTGACCCAGCAGGTTCATGTCCAGCAGTTAGTGATGATATGATTATTACAATGCTTGCAGATGCCACCATTACAAATCCTGGAAATAAAACACAGACTATTTGTTTTAATTCTGCAATTGCTCCTATTATCTTTACTATTGGGGGTGCTGGATCCGGAGCTACAGTTTCCGGTTTACCTACCGGAGTTACCGGTTCTTATAGTAGCGGAACATTTACTATAAGCGGAACACCTTCTGTCACTGGAACATTTAATTATACCGTAAATACAACGGGAACTTGTCCACAAACTTCAGAAACTGGCACCATTACAATAGATCCTTTGGCAACAGTTGGTGCAGGATCGGATCAGACTGTATGTTCCGATGCACCGGATGTAACCTTAGCGGGAAGTGTTGGTGGTGGAGCAAGCAGTGGAAGCTGGAGCGGAGGTGCAGGATCGTACAACCCAAATAATTCAACCTTAAATGCAGTATATACACCATCTGCAGCAGAGATCACGGCAGGAACCGTAACATTGACATTGAACACAGATGATCCAACAGGGCCATGTGATGCAATTTCAGATACGATGACTATCACTATCAATCCTGAAGCCACGGTTGGTGCAGGATCGGATCAGACTGTATGTTCCGATGCACCGGATGTAACCTTAGCGGGAAGTGTTGGTGGTGGAGCAAGCAGTGGAAGCTGGAGCGGAGGTGCAGGATCGTACAACCCAAATAATTCAACCTTAAATGCAGTATATACACCATCTGCAGCAGAGATCACGGCAGGAACCGTAACATTGACATTGAACACAGATGATCCAACAGGGCCATGTGATGCAATTTCAGATACGATGACTATCACTATCAATCCTGAAGCCACGGTTGGTGCAGGATCGGATCAGACTGTATGTTCCGATGCACCGGATGTAACCTTAGCGGGAAGTGTTGGTGGTGGAGCAAGCAGTGGAAGCTGGAGCGGAGGTGCAGGATCGTACAACCCAAATAATTCAACCTTAAATGCAGTATATACACCATCTGCAGCAGAGATCACGGCAGGAACCGTAACATTGACATTGAACACAGATGATCCAACAGGGCCATGTGATGCAATTTCAGATACGATGACTATCACTATCAATCCTGAAGCCACGGTTGGTGCAGGATCGGATCAGACTGTATGTTCCGATGCACCGGATGTAACCTTAGCGGGAAGTGTTGGTGGTGGAGCAAGCAGTGGAAGCTGGAGCGGAGGTGCAGGATCGTACAACCCAAATAATTCAACCTTAAATGCAGTATATACACCATCTGCAGCAGAGATCACGGCAGGAACCGTAACATTGACATTGAACACAGATGATCCAACAGGGCCATGTGATGCAATTTCAGATACGATGACTATCACTATCAATCCTGAAGCCACGGTTGGTGCAGGATCGGATCAGACTGTATGTTCCGATGCACCGGATGTAACCTTAGCGGGAAGTGTTGGTGGTGGAGCAAGCAGTGGAAGCTGGAGCGGAGGTGCAGGATCGTACAACCCAAATAATTCAACCTTAAATGCAGTATATACACCATCTGCAGCAGAGATCACGGCAGGAACCGTAACATTGACATTGAACACAGATGATCCAACAGGGCCATGTGATGCAATTTCAGATACGATGACTATCACTATCAATCCTGAAGCCACGGTTGGTGCAGGATCGGATCAGACTGTATGTTCCGATGCACCGGATGTAACCTTAGCGGGAAGTGTTGGTGGTGGAGCAAGCAGTGGAAGCTGGAGCGGAGGTGCAGGATCGTACAACCCAAATAATTCAACCTTAAATGCAGTATATACACCATCTGCAGCAGAGATCACGGCAGGAACCGTAACATTGACATTGAACACAGATGATCCAACAGGGCCATGTGATGCAATTTCAGATACGATGACTATCACTATCAATCCTGAAGCCACGGTTGGTGCAGGATCGGATCAGACTGTATGTTCCGATGCACCGGATGTAACCTTAGCGGGAAGTGTTGGTGGTGGAGCAAGCAGTGGAAGCTGGAGCGGAGGTGCAGGATCGTACAACCCAAATAATTCAACCTTAAATGCAGTATATACACCATCTGCAGCAGAGATCACGGCAGGAACCGTAACATTGACATTGAACACAGATGATCCAACAGGGCCATGTGATGCAATTTCAGATACGATGACTATCACTATCAATCCTGAAGCCACGGTTGGTGCAGGATCGGATCAGACTGTATGTTCCGATGCACCGGATGTAACCTTAGCGGGAAGTGTTGGTGGTGGAGCAAGCAGTGGAAGCTGGAGCGGAGGTGCAGGATCGTACAACCCAAATAATTCAACCTTAAATGCAGTATATACACCATCTGCAGCAGAGATCACGGCAGGAACCGTAACATTGACATTGAACACAGATGATCCAACAGGGCCATGTGATGCAATTTCAGATACGATGACTATCACTATCAATCCTGAAGCCACGGTTGGTGCAGGATCGGATCAGACTGTATGTTCCGATGCACCGGATGTAACCTTAGCGGGAAGTGTTGGTGGTGGAGCAAGCAGTGGAAGCTGGAGCGGAGGTGCAGGATCGTACAACCCAAATAATTCAACCTTAAATGCAGTATATACACCATCTGCAGCAGAGATCACGGCAGGAACCGTAACATTGACATTGAACACAGATGATCCAACAGGGCCATGTGATGCAATTTCAGATACGATGACTATCACTATCAATCCTGAAGCCACGGTTGGTGCAGGATCGGATCAGACTGTATGTTCCGATGCACCGGATGTAACCTTAGCGGGAAGTGTTGGTGGTGGAGCAAGCAGTGGAAGCTGGAGCGGAGGTGCAGGATCGTACAACCCAAATAATTCAACCTTAAATGCAGTATATACACCATCTGCAGCAGAGATCACGGCAGGAACCGTAACATTGACATTGAACACAGATGATCCAACAGGGCCATGTGATGCAATTTCAGATACGATGACTATCACTATCAATCCTGAAGCCACGGTTGGTGCAGGATCGGATCAGACTGTATGTTCCGATGCACCGGATGTAACCTTAGCGGGAAGTGTTGGTGGTGGAGCAAGCAGTGGAAGCTGGAGCGGAGGTGCAGGATCGTACAACCCAAATAATTCAACCTTAAATGCAGTATATACACCATCTGCAGCAGAGATCACGGCAGGAACCGTAACATTGACATTGAACACAGATGATCCAACAGGGCCATGTGATGCAATTTCAGATACGATGACTATCACTATAAAGGCTGAAATCATTATAACTACACAACCTCAAAATGTAGGGGTCTGTGTGACTGAACCAGCAAGTTTAAGCGTTGTTGCTGTCGGCGATGACCGCACATATCAATGGTATAAAGGAACAGCGCCCGGAACTCCGGTATCAAATACCGGCAATATTTCAGGAGCTACCACCAACGTATTAAGTTTCAGCATGGCGGCAATAAGCGATGCGGAAACATATTATGTTATTATTAGTGGTGATGCATCCTGTTCCAATGTAACGTCACAAGAAGTGACCTTAAATGTAAATCAGGTCATTAATATTACGGATCAACCAGATCCTGTTGTAGATTGCGAGGGTAGTGATGTTACATTTACCGTTGTGGCAACCGGTTCTATCGCGGGATATCAATGGCGGAAGAATGGAGTGAACATTGGTGGTGCGACAGGAACATCACTAACCCTAACTAACATTACAACAGCAGATGATGCCGATTATGATGTGGTAATAACCAGTCCAGGTGGACTTTGTTCTTCAGCATATTCATTGGTGGTATCCTTAACAGTTACGGAAACCCCTACTGCCTCTATTAGTTATACCGGAACACCGTTCTGTGACACTTTAGGTGCTGGTCAAACAGTAACTCTAACAGGTACTAACGCATACACTGGAGGAAATTATTCTTATTCCGTTGATTCTGGTGGACCAACGTTGAGCTTGAATACAACTACGGGTGACATTAATCCAAGCGCAAGTTCTCCGGGAACATATACCGTAACTTATACCGGTCCAACAACCGGTGGCTGTGCTGCGGCTACAGATGATACTACAGTAGTTATTACCGACCTGCCTACGGCCTCTATCAGTTATGCAGGCACACCATTCTGTGACACTTTAGGTGCTGGTCAAACAGTAACTCTAACAGGTACTAACGCATACACTGGAGGAAATTATTCTTATTCCGTTGATTCTGGTGGACCAACGTTGAGCTTGAATACAACTACGGGTGACATTAATCCAAGCGCAAGTTCTCCGGGAACATATACCGTAACTTATACCGGTCCAACAACCGGTGGCTGTGCTGCGGCTACAGATGATACTACAGTAGTTATTACCGACCTGCCTACGGCCTCTATCAGTTATGCAGGCACACCATTCTGTGACACTTTAGGTGCTGGTCAAACAGTAACTCTAACAGGTACTAACGCATACACTGGAGGAAATTATTCTTATTCCGTTGATTCTGGTGGACCAACGTTGAGCTTGAATACAACTACGGGTGACATTAATCCAAGCGCAAGTTCTCCGGGAACATATACCGTAACTTATACCGGTCCAACAACCGGTGGCTGTGCTGCGGCTACAGATGATACTACAGTAGTTATTACCGACCTGCCTACGGCCTCTATCAGTTATGCAGGCACACCATTCTGTGATACTGTAGGTGCCGGACAGACCGTGACCTTAACTGGTACTAATGATTATTTGGGTGGAACTTTTTCGGCTCCTGGTGGTTTAACCATAGATTCTGGCTCTGGGGATATTAACCCAAGTACGAGTACATCTGGTACTTATTTAGTAACTTATACCGGTCCAACAACCGGTGGCTGTGCTGCGGCTACAGATGATACTACAGTAGTTATTACCGACCTGCCTACGGCCTCTATCAGTTATGCAGGCACACCATTCTGTGATACTGTAGGTGCCGGACAGACCGTGACCTTAACTGGTACTAATGATTATTTGGGTGGAACTTTTTCGGCTCCTGGTGGTTTAACCATAGATTCTGGCTCTGGGGATATTAACCCAAGTACGAGTACATCTGGTACTTATTTAGTAACTTATACCGGTCCAACAACCGGTGGCTGTGCTGCGGCTACAGATGATACTACAGTAGTTATTACCGACCTGCCTACGGCCTCTATCAGTTATGCAGGCACACCATTCTGTGATACTGTAGGTGCCGGACAGACCGTGACCTTAACTGGTACTAATGATTATTTGGGTGGAACTTTTTCGGCCCCTCCTGGCTCTGGGGTTTAACCATAGATTCTGGCTCTGGGGATATTAACCCAAGTACGAGTACACCTGGTACTTATTTAGTAACTGGCTCTGGGGATATTAACCCTTATACCGGTTCAACATCTGGTGGTTGTGCCGCTGCTACTGACAACACATCTGTAACTATTACGGCATTACCTACAGCGGCTATTAGTTACTCCGATACCGTTTACTGTGAATCCGATAGTAATACCTATGCCGTTAATTTAATTCAAACTGATGGTACTTCAGGAACATACTCTTACGTGGCGAATACTGGTGGGCCAACCTTGTCCATAAATACTACAACTGGAACAATTTCACCATCAAGTAGCAATGTAGGTACATATACTATAACTTATACTATTCCTGGATCAGCAGGCTGTGGAGTTGTTACCGCTACTTACGATGTTGAAATAGAAAATGAACCTGACGCTACTTTCTCTTATTCATCTGCAAGCTACTGTAGCAATGAGAGTGATCCAAGTCCAACTGTGACCGAAGGTGGTGGAGTATTCTCCTCTAGCCCTGCAACAGGTGCTCTCAATTCTAGTACTGGAGTTATTGATCTTTCAGTTATAAATTCAGGAGCCTATACAATTTATTATACTTTTGCTGCTGTAAATGGAGGATGTGCTCAAGTACAAGAATCTCAAAGTGTTACTGTTTCAGAATACGTGGCTGGAGGGACAATAGAAGGATACGCTGAAGATGATTTAGGTGTTCCTGGTCCAACAAGTAGTGAAATTATTGCTTGCCATGATGGTAATGGTGAGTTAACTTTAGATATTGGTGGCGCAAGTACTTCGTATATTCAGGAATGGCAGTATTCGACTAATAATGGTGCCTGGACTACAGTACCTGGCACTAATGCTGGAAGTTTAACCTATAACTTTGTTGGATTAACCGGATTAACGGCTTATAGGGCTGTAATCGATACCGGAGTAGGTTGTAGTGTTGAGTATTCTGAACTGGCCTTTGTTAGCGTTATTCCTCCAGATTTAAAACCCGAACCAGTTTCTGCCTCGCCAACGGAATTTTGTTTAAATGATTCTTCAATATTCTCATCATCTGTAAATTATGGTGCTGAAGATTTAATTGAAGGTGGACTCTTCCAAACAGGACAAATCAATACTCAAGACCCGAATGGTTGGCTTGTTGATGGTGCTGTTAGAGGATTAAGTGCTGCTGGTAATAATCTCAAAAACAATAACTGGTCAGGGACTAATCCACATCCTCTCACTGTTGATGGAGTAGGTCCAATAAACTGGGATTCCGGCCAACCTAAATATGCTATTGCTGGTGGAGTTTTAAACCAGAACCAAACAAATGATCCGTATTATTACGAAGGCGGTATAGCAATGACGACATTAACAACTCCCATTTTCAGTTTAATGACTCTACAAAATCCTACTTTTACATTTGATGAGGCTTTTGTATTATCTGGAGCCAACAGCTGTAATGGAAACTCTTACCCAGCGGGTGAAGCAATTATCCAAATTTCAACAGATGGTGGTGCAAACTGGAACAATATACCGGATGATGAGGTAGTAGATACTTCATGGAGAACTGGTGGAGTTGTTACTGGAACTAATTCTCCTGTAGTAAATTCAGGTAATCTTTCTAATTTCAATGTCAATACGACTACTGTAGATTTAAGCGCATATTTTGGTCAACCTCAAATGAGACTTCGATTTGTATTGATTCGTAATTGCGAAAGTGTATGGGCACTCGATAATATAACACTTCCTGGCGGTGCACCCGGAACTCAAGTACAGTGGACCGATCAATTTGGTGTCGTTATTTCCAATGAAAATACGGCTACAGTAACCCCAATTACACCAGGCTATCAAATATATACAGTGACTACCTTTATTAATGGCTGTAGAAGTCTTGCACCAGACGGATCGGAAGATGTAGCACTTACCGTTGATTTCGCCTATGCAACAGCGAAGCAAAAAGGTAATATTTGCGGCGAAGGCATTAGCCTTTATGCCTATGATAATAATAAAACGGCCTATACAAATTATCTTGACCTTCAGTTGGCCGGTTTATGGGTAAATGGCTTATATACTGTTCCTTCTGATCCTAGTTTTGATTACGCTGGAACTGGAGCTAATGGAGAATGGTCTATAGTTTCAGGACCAGGAGGTCTTGGAATAAATTGGGCTACCGAAGACCCTGCAGATTATTTCTTTCCTTCTTTTAATGACCCAAGGGCAGAATTTGAAGGCCCAAGTGGACAATACGAATTATCATGGGTAGTTCATGGTTTAGGAGGAGATTGTACAGCTAACGTAACTATTGATGTCTTTGGCTGTTCGAATCTTGATTTTGATGGAAGAGATGATAATGTCACGTTTAGAAATGATTTTGATTTGGACAGTGGTCCGTTTAGTATTGAAATTTGGGTAAAACCAAATGCGGAAAAACATTTTGATAATGGAAGTTCGGCTGGACCCAACGATCCTATTCAAACTATCTTTTCAAAAAGAGATTTTACAACTATGACAAATGGTTACGATTTAAGGTTAGCAAATAATAAAATTTCATTTAATTGGAATAGCGTTTCTGGTACTCTTATTTCTCCCAACCTCGGCACAAGTAGGTGGTATCATGTAGCAGTAACTTATAGTGGAGGTACTTACAAACTCTATATTGATGGTATTGAAGTCGATTCTGCAGCCGGAACCAACCCGTCAAATAATAACTTTGAATGTATTATGGGTGCTATGGATCAATCTGCTGGTGGCGGAAATCCTGACTCTTTAAATTATTTTAGTGGATGGACGGATGAATTACGTATTTGGAATGTGGAACTCTCTGCAGCACAAATTCGACATATGATGAATCAAGAGATTGAAGTCAACGGAACTAATGTTAGAGGTTCAATTGTGCCAATTGACATTCCTGGTCTGTCTTGGACAGATTTGGATGCTTATTATCAAATGAGTCAACCGGGAGATATTGCTAATGGTTATCTTTTGAGTAATGTTGGAACCAGAGATGGTCAATTGAGAAAAATTGTAACATGGCAAGACGAAACTGCACCGTTGCCTTATACTTCTATAAGAAATGGTAATTGGAATGTAACTACAGCAGCTACGCCTTGGACATATGGTGATTCCGTTTGGGATTTTCCAAATAGTACTGGTGTAAATGGTGCAGATATTGATTGGAATATTGTAGTTACAAATCATGATATTACTTCCAACACTCAAGATGTCACTTTATTAGGGCTGCTTGTTGAAGCAAATGAATTAACAATTACCGATACCGGAACTCAAGATGAAAATAACAATGGACATGGACTTAATATTACCCATTATTTAAAACTTGATGGTGTTATTGATTTAATTGGAGAATCACAACTCGTACAAAAAAGATATACACCTAGTCAAGTAAATGGAAGTATATTAGATGTTACTAGTAGTGGTTATTTAGAACGTGATCAGCAAGGAACTACTAATTTATTTAACTACAACTATTGGGGCTCGCCTGTAGGACCCATTAATACAACTGAAAATAATAGAGATTATGGAGCAGGTATTGTATTACAAGATGGTACGGACACAGATAATCCAATGGCCGTTGCTTGGACAGGAAGTTATGATGCAACTGGATCGACAAATCCTATAACAATGAGTAATCGTTGGATATATGCGTACGAAAATTACGTTGCAAATACCTATGCAGCATGGAGATATTTATCTAATACAGGAACACTTGCAGCTGGCTTAAGTTTTACTATGAAAGGTAGTGGTGTTGGTGATCCTGTAAATGATGTACAAAATTATGTATTCTCAGGGAAGCCAAATAATGGCACAATAAGCACTCCTATTACTAGTGGTAACAACTCACTCGTTGGAAATCCATACCCTTCGGCTATAGACGCGACTGAATTTATTTTAGATAATGCTGGTAGTATAAGTGGCACCTTATATTTCTGGATACACTATACATCTAATTTTACACATATTTTAGAACAATATGAAGGTGGTTATGCAACACGTAATTTAACAGGAGGTAACGGAGCAGTAGTGCCACCAATTACAATAGATGGACAAGTAATAAGTGGTTCTGGGTCGTCGTCTTTAATACCAGGACAATACGTTCCTGTTGCGCAAGGATTTTTTATAGGTGGTAGCGCTAGTGGCGGAAATGTAGTTTTTGAAAATGACCAACGAGTTTTTGAAAGAGAAACAACAAGTAATTCCGTTTTCTTAAGATCAAATAATTCCGATAACCCACCTCCAAACCAAGAAAATAATTTAATTAAAAGAATTAGACTCTCGTTTGTTTCACCAGAAAAAGCTATAAGACCATTATTATTAGGATTTGTTCCAAATAATTTAGCAACAGATGATGTCGATTATGGATATGATGCAGCAAATACTGATGAGTTTGTACCAAGTGACATGTCCTGGATGATAAATGATGAAAAGTATCTTATACAAGGTGTAGGTGATTTTGATAAAACAAAACAATATCCTGTTGGTATATTTTTAAGCACTTCTGGACATATTGAAATAGCATTAACAGCCTTAGAAAACTTTAAAGATCCTGTTGAAGTATTTGTTTACGACTCATTATTGGGCACATATACTCAAATAAATGATACTAGTTTTAGAATGAGTATAGATGCAGATGATTATTTAGATAGATTTTATATTACGTTTAAACAAGAAGAAATAAATAATGATGATGATGATGATTCAGTAATTGAAACCGACGATGATTTTACACAAACTATTGTTAATTATTTAAATAGTTCCGGTGAAATCTATATTCATGTACCAAATACGGTAGATGTTAAACAAGTGTATCTAATTAATCTTTTAGGTCAAACTGTAAGATCTTGGAACATAACAAATATGCCAAATCTATCAAGTGATGAATTTAAAATTCCTGTGAAAAATATTTCAGATGGATCATATATTATAAAGGTATTGACTAATACAAATACTATTAACAAAAAGGTAATAATAAAACAATAAAATATTTATAAAATTTAGTTTCATTTTTCCCAAATCGAATGAACAAAATAAGCTACATATGTTTTGTATTGCTTTTATTTATCTACAATATTAGCGAAGCACAAGTACAACGTGTACGTATAGATTTTGAGTCTCCAACTGGTTATATCAGACCCCTCTTATTAGGCTTTGATCCTACTAACACTGCTACAGATGGTGTTGATTGGGGCTGGGATATCTTAAATTTTATTAATATTCCAGGTGATTTAAACTGGATTATAGAAGATGACCGTTATATAGTTCAGGGTGTTGGGACTTTTGATGAAACAAAAAAGTATCCGTTTGGATTGTTTTTAACCTATTCTGGAACTATTACCATCTCTTTAATTTCATTAGATAATTTTAGCACACCTATTAATGTTTATATATATGATGCTGTACTTAATACTTATACACAAATCAATGATGATGATTTTACAGTAGATATGCCGAGTGGTGACTATTTAGACATGTATTATATAGCCTTTTTAGAGCCTTCATTATCTTTAACCGAAAATGATATACGAGAAACTGAAGTACAATACTTTAGTAACACTAAAGAACTATATATAAATACTTATAATAATTCCAACATCCAAAAATTATCATTGCATAATCTATTAGGACAAACTGTAAAATCCTGGGATATTAAAAATAAACCAAATCTCTTAAGTAATGAATTTAAAATTCCTCTTAAAAACATTGCAGACGGGACCTATATTATTAAGGTTGAAACAAATAAAAGTACTATTAAAAAGAAAATTCTTATAAATGAATAATGCCTTCAATCAATTTTAAACAACTAACAAGATTTCAAAAAGAATCGCCTAATTTAAATTAGGTGATTCTTTTTTCGCATTAAAAACTAATTTTAAAATTCAATGTATTACTCAATCCTACATTAAATTATCTTGATATTATTATACGTTTACTCATGATAAAACCACCTTGGTGATTCACCATTCGTAAAATATAAATACCATCCGACAAACCGTCCAATTCAAGCTTTTGTGTCGGATTATAATTATCTTTCAAATTAACATTACGAACCAATTGTCCAGTAATTGTATAGAGTGATATATTCGCACCAACCCCTTTTAATGAACTGCAATCTATAAATAAAGTATATGATGCCGGGTTTGGATATATTTTTATAGAATTAACCAAACCATCATTCACATTTTCCGACCCAGAAAGTAAAGATTTAGCTAAAGATTGCCCAACACAATCGGTTATAACAACATCATCAATATAAACCTGATCATTATTTCCAGAAGCATCACATCTTAATCTAAATACTGTATTGGCGGCAAATGGTCCTGATATTGTTACAGCCTCATTATATCTAGTATTATTATTAAAATGTGTTCCGCTTACCCAACTTTGAACGGTTGCGTACGAAGAGCCTCCATTGGATGATATTTCCAGAAAGAAATCTTCTCCACTTTCCATACTATTCGCGGTATATGAAAACTCAAATGAAACTTCAGGATAGGATGATAAATCTAAAGCATCTGAATACATGTTTGATGTACTTGAATCATCACGTAAACGTATACTATATACACCTGTATTAGCATTTGATGCATTACGTGCACAATCATTTCCACCATCATTCCAATTTCCAAATCCGCTTTCAAAACCATCATTAATAATATCACCACAAGGACTACAAGCACCAGAATTAGAATCCGGATTACATCCATTGTTATCATCTGGATCATCACCTATACAAAATCCGTCACCATCATTATCTGTAAAAACACCTCCACTACAATTACAACTATTATCGTAAGTCTCTCCTATTGTACAATTATCTCCATCATCACAAGGAGTGCCAATTAAAGCATCATCTTGTCCTGGACACTGATCTTCGGCATCACAAACACCATCGCCATCAGCGTCTGGAGTTGTACAAGGTGGTGTACTATTAATGCAATAATTAACTTGACTGAAACTTATGTCCATAGTAGAATCTGTACTTCCATCTAATTCATCTGATAGATTTACTGTTACAGATTGTACTTTTTCTTGAATATCAATATTAACTGAACTCACATTGGCTCCACTAAAAGTGTCATAAGGTTGTGTATTACCTAATCCATCTACATAAGTTACAACAACGTGTTCAATATATTTCCTACTAGCTTTACCATTAAGTTTTTGATTAATCCCACTTATTGTAAACGTTACATCTTGACCATCAGTTGGAATTGATACTGTTGCATCGCTTGAACCTGATCCAGAATGTGTTAATGGATTAGTTGAAAAATTAGTAACAAATGGTGAGCATACATTTTCACAACCATCAGGAATTCCGTTACTATTTGTATCAATAGTATCATCAAAACCTGGGCAAAGATCATCTGCATCACAAACACCATCGTTATCTGAATCTTCAAAAGTTCCAGCACATCCACAATTAGCATCGTACACATCATTTATAGTACATGCATCGCCATCATCGCAAGTTTCACCAACTGTTGTGCATCCAGTGTTACCACATGAATTAGGATTAGACTCAAATAAATGAAATAGACCTTTTTCTGAAGTATACATTGAAAGATTACTATGTCCAACATTAGGAACTGTATCTAAATAATGCTTATTAAGAATACTATTCCCATAAAAATTGATAAGGTGATTAAAAAATATAGTCCCTCTTTCTAACCTATGATCACCTTGCAACATCGCTTCACAGGACAAATCCAAAGAAGAAGAATTAGGATCATTATCATTTTCACCAAGTAAATAGACGACTTGATTTCTTTCCATCCTAACTCTTATAGAATCTACACCAACATTTGATGGGTAAGTGTACATGTTTTCTAAACCATATTTCCATTCGTTATAAGTTGTACAGGAAGTATTTGGAACTTCAAATTGATTAATAGTTTCTGAAACTCTTCGTTGGTTATCCATATATAAATATGAACTAGGATTGGCAACTAAAAATTTAGTGGAAACCTCATAAAAATTACACAACGTATCAACAACAGGAGTAGTTGCTAAATACCTATTTGTTAGCTGTCCACCAGCAGAATGACCTGTAAATACAATTGATTTTAAGTTTGGAAAATTCTGTGCCAATCTTAACATTATTGTGTCCAATACAGCATAAGAAGGAATCCTTTCTGGTCTCGGGTTTGTCAAATTATCTTTTGAATTCGAACCAGATTTCCAACCACCACTACTCCAATAAAGATGTTCACTATCAAGTGAAAATGAATTAATATCATCTTCAGTCAAAAACTGCGGAGCAATTATCATTGTTGAATCAGTTTCTGTAGGTCGCATTGAAGCTGCAATTGTCATATTGGTAAAATAATTACCAGCATCTCTATTGTTACCATGTATAACAATAATTGCTTTAGCCACATTGTTATTTGAATTGCTTAATTGATAATTAGAATAGTAAGGTATTTTTAGAATATTTCCGTTAATATTCATCTCAACTTTTTTTACACCTACGCTATCAACTGCAGAGCCAATAGGAAATGCATTTGATAACGCATTACTCATTTTTGTCCATCCTGTAACATCATCTCTTAATTTCGTTTTTTCTTGTTCTATATGAATAAATCTTCCAGTTGTTGTAGTCGCTGAAGTATTACAAAAGTCTGCTGAATTGTTTATTAAACGTCCTTGCGTATTTGTAAAACCTATTAATCGTGTCCAACTCGTATTAATATGAGCCAATTCAAAAGTTAAGGTATTGTCTTCTACAAAAAGTGCGTCTTGTATTAATGTTGCATAATCTGGTGAAGGTGTTATTCTTGTACCGTTACTCATAATCACATAAGGATCTGAAGCTTGTTTAGAGAATCCATGTAATTGAACAAATACAGAATTTGGAACATTAGTAAACAGATTTTCAGTTGTTTTCTGGAACATAGAATTTGTATTATGTGCCAAATCGGAAACTCTATAATCTTCTCCACTTGTTCCACAAGAACCTGTAGTACCCGAACAGGTTGAATATATACTATTATTACAACGATGTGTTCCGTTTATAAAAACGGCTTTTGCTACATTATTTTTAAAACAATGTATAGCTTCTTTACCTGTATTTGTGTCGTATTTAGAATGTGGTGCCAAAATAACTAGATTGTCTCTATCTGGTGTTTTGCTAAACACATATGTTCCCCAATAATTTTGCTGTGGGCTTTTTTCTTCTAACACATAAAATATTTGATTTGGCGAAATAGATGTATCTGTAAATTCGGTAACTTGATAATTAATTGAACATGCATTTGATCGTGCATTAACCAAATCATCTGCTAAAATAAAATCTAAAACAGTATTCCATGTAGTCAATTCAGAAGCATTTGGAACAACATAATTATCACCAGAGTTTCCAGGTGCATTATCAATAATGTTCCCTACATAAGTTTCAATGTCTCCTGTTGCTGTATCAATAGCAACAGTTCCCGCACAATTACAGTTTGCATCATATACATCGTTTGTTGTACATGCATCTCCATCATCACAGGGTTGTCCAACAGTAGAACAGCCTTTTTCAATAGTAAAATAATCATCAATCGCTCCGGTTTCTCTAATAAATTTTACATTTAACGTACTACCATCCACTTCAACAATACAAGATCCTAACTCATATAAAGAAACAGCCATTGCATTGTGGTTTGTCAAAGTTCCTGTTACTTTTCCTGAAGAACCAGCAGTAATATATACAGCTCCTTCTGGATCACTTGCTCCTTTGGCATAAGCTCCAGTTCCATCAATTTTCCCATCTCCATCTCCATTAGTTCCTACAGTATTAGTAACACTATCAAAAGTTCCAGATGTACCATAATGCCCATTTAAGAGGTATGATCTTTCATAAGAATGACTATGACCTGACAAAACCAAATCTACACCATTGCCCTCCAACATTGGTAAAAAGTTTTCTCTCATTTGGGAAAGCCTTCTATCTGATCCTGTACCGCTAGAAGGGTAATCTGAATCGTGAGAGCCTTTGGTATAAGGAGGATGATGCCAAAAAGCAATAATCCATTCTTGAGTTGTATTTTGAATATCGCTCTGTGCCCAATTATACATGGCACTACCAACAGAACGATCTGTGTCATAAGAATCTAAAACAATGAAATGCACATTTCCATAATCGAAAGAATAATAAGCTTCTGTTCCTGAAGCCATTCCACCAGATTCACCAGCAGTAGGAAATGTAAAAATATCGTAATAAGGTCCGGTTTGAGTATTAGAGTCAGCACTATGACCATCATGATTTCCTAAACATGACCAAGCCACAGAATTTTTCAATTTGTCTTCATACATGTTTTCAAAAACTGCAAGCTGATATTCACTATCAGTACCATCGTTATAAGCATTATCTCCTAAAAATAAAATTCCATCTGTAACATTTGTACCTATATAATTATAATAGGCATCCCGTACAGCTCTTTGATTATTATTTGCTGTTCCTGCGTCTCCTAACGCCCAAAATGTAAAGGGCTGAGAACTACCTGTAATAGGATGTGTCTTAAAGAAGACATCGTTAGCTTCAGGAATAAGCACAGTTGCTGAATTAGATACTTGATAATAATAAATTGTATTGGCAGATAACCCTGTAATTTCGACCTCATGTTCTACTTTAGGTGTTAAATCACTCACATTTTGATTTAGATTCCCTAACGAAGTTCCGTAATCAATCACCGTTTCGGTAGCTGTAAGTGTTCTCCAACGCACAACCATACTTGTTGGAGTTCCTTTTTGAAGATATGGTCCGCGGTTTACATTTACTTGTCCAGCTATATTTCCACTTAATTTAAAATCAAAACTAATATCAGAGCTTGAGCTACTTGCCTGATGAATTTCAACAGCTAACACATTAGTTCCTGTAATAAGAGCATCAGAAATTATAATTGAAGATGTACCATTTTCAGTTCCAACCGAAGAGCTAAAGGTTCCATAAGAAATGGTACCTCCTGGCATATTTATTCTCCAAACTTCTACCCCATTAAGATAGACTACTGCTCCATCATCGAATGTTAAATTCAAATTTAATGAACCATAAACTGATGGGTCAGCGACGTTAAAGCTATGTCTAACATAAGCAGCAAGTGTATTGTCATTGATAAGTGTAACCTCATCATCATCTCCATAACCAAGATGTGCATTTCCTGTTGACCAAGATGAATCATCATAAGAAACATCATTCCAATCCAAAGAACCTTGAACAGCTGGTTCGTTTTGATTATCGTAATAAGACCAGGACGATCCATAATCGAATATGGTGGTTTGACTGAAAATTGGCAGACAAAAAACACTTAGTAGTAAAGTTAATAATAGTTGGTTAAAATAGCGTTTCATAATATTGGGATTAAATTTTTTGTAATAGGGTTTCTTTAGATTTAATATTATCAATCAAATCCTTCATAAAGGATGTGTTTTGTAATCTTGCAGGTAATTTACTGTAATATTCTTTTGCATGATTCAAATTTTCTATTGCTTTTTTTGTATCATTATTCAGACTATATAATTCACTCAATTTATAATATGCAGATTCTTTTCTTGGGCTTAAATTTATTATCTGTTGCTGTGTAGCTATGGCAGAATTATAATCACATTGCTTTATTGATAGCTCGATTAATCTGTTATATAAACTTATTAATTCTCCAAGGTTTTCTATGCCTTTATGTATAATTGCCGTTGCTTTTTGCATTCCTTCTTCATTATCAACTAATTCATAAGCATGTGAAGCATCAATATAATTTTCTGGAAAAGCTTGTTTTGTATTCTGTATTAAATTTTCGTAGGCTAAAGCTGACTCATAATAATTTCCTTGTACAAAATAGGTTTGGGCTTTAACTTTGACAGCCCTTACATTTTGTGAATCATCAATTAAGATTTCTTCGCAAATTGATAAAGTTCTCTTGTATACCTTCAATCCGAAATATCCTTTAGCAAAGAGTAATTTTTGTTCTACTGTTTGATACCCTAAATTTTTTGATTTATTCAAATCCTTAATGCTTTTTTTGAACTCATCGTGCTGAAAAAATAATTTGCCACGCTTAAAATAAAGGTATGCACTATCAGACGATACTTGGATTTCCTTAGTTACTTTAATTATTCTTTTTTCCAAATCACCATGTGCTTGAACTTGTAGTATAATAAAGAAACTTTGTAGTAAAAAAAATAGAAATCTTTTATTCATAGATTTGGGTAATTATGAGAGTTACTAAATTAACCAAAAGATAGTATGAATAATAATTAAATCGATAAGGGGTTGTTTTCATAGTTAATTTCCTAAAATACATATTCTCCACACTAATTTAATCTATTGATTATCATAATTTTATAATTTTGCAGAATAAAATAGTTGCACTTTATCGGATTTATTTGCGTTTCGTAGATAAAATTCGTTTATTTGTTTGAAATATTTAGTCCCAAAACTAAAATTTAACCGCTTATGAAGAATATTACCTTTTTTTTAAAGGCGATTATACTTGTTGTAAGTATTTTATTTTCAAGAAATACTTTTACTCAAACACCTATAGGCAACTATAATTTAATAGATTTTGATGGAATCGATGATTATATTGATTTTGGTAATAATCATAATTATATCAATGATTTAACTGTAGAAGCGTGGATTCTTCAAGAAAATTCAACTGCTAAAGGGACTATAGTATCAAAGAATAATGCAAAAACTGGCAATGAAGATGGATATAGTTTAGAAATAAACAATAACTATTTAAGATTTATTTGGTATAAAAACTCTGGTAATCGTATAGCAGATATTACATCTCCTTATCCCATAACTAATAACAAATGGTATCATATTGCTGTTACTATCGACAATAGTTCTGCACAATTATATATAGACGGCGTTGAAGTTGAAAATGATAATACTACATCAAGCCCTACTAATAATTCTAACAAATTTATTATTGGAGCAACTTATGATAGCGATACACCAACCGAACCAAAAAATTATTTTGATGGCTATATTGATGAAGTCCGTATTTGGAATTTAAGTTTATCTCCTACTCAATTACGCGAAATGATGAATCAAGAAATTGAACGAAATGGAACAGAAGTAAGAGGAAAAGTTATCTCAAAGCATGTTTCTGGAGGATTATTATGGGCTAATTTGAAAGGATATTATACTATGACAAATAATAGTGCTGATGACAGTTCCAGTAATTCTATAAATGGTTCTCCTATGAATAGTACAACAGAAGAACTACAAAATGCACCATTACCATACACCACAAAAGCCGATGGAACTTGGAGTGATGTTTCTGAATCTACACCTTGGTTGTATGGAGATTCCGTTTGGAATGTCCCAAATAGTATAGGTATTGATGGCAGTACTTATATAGATTGGAATATTGTACAAACGTCACATAATATAGCATCTGGAAATAAAGATATTACAGTTTTAGCTTTAATCTCTGATACTTCAGGTAAAAAATTAACTATTGCAAATCCAACAGAAACTCTAGACGAGAACAACTCTGGACAAGGCCTGCGAATAACTCATTATTTAAAAATGGATGGAGACATCGATTTAGTTGGAGAATCTCAATTATTGCAAGATTCAGGTAGTGTTTTAGATGAAAACAGTAGTGGAAAGCTTCAAAAAGATCAGCAAGGAACTGCTGACTTATACACCTATAATTTTTGGTCATCTCCAGTAGGAATAAGCAACATAACAACTAACAACAATAGCTATACACTTCCTGATGTCTTAAGAGACGGAACGTCTTCAGAAACTCCATTAACAATTAATTATCTAACTTCTGGATATAATGGAAGTTCAGGAAATCCTATAAGTATTGCAGATTATTGGATATGGAAGTATAGTAATAATTTAAACAACAGTTATTCGTCATGGCAACATGTACGTAGTTCAGGTACACTTTTCGCTGGTGAAGGGTTTACCATGAAAGGTGTAACAGATACTAATGCTGATGTTGAAGATAAACAAAACTATGTCTTTGTAGGTAAGCCAAACAATGGTGATATTAGCCTTACTATTGATGCTGGGAACAATTATTTAATTGGTAATCCTTATCCATCAGCAGTAGATGCACATCAATTTCTATTAGACAATAGAGCTCAAAATAATGGAGAAGGTGTTTTTACCGGACCATTATATTATTGGAACCATTGGGGTAATGGCACTCATGTACTATCTGATTATCAAGGAGGTTATGCAACATATTCCATGTCAGGAGGAGCGCCAGCACCTACATCTAGCAATAACCCAAACTCCAATAAATCTCCAGGTCGTTATATTCCTGTAGGACAAGGTTTCTTTGTTTCATCCCAAACCGGAGCAACAATTAAATTTAATAATGGTCAAAGAGTCTTTGTAAAAGAAAACGGAGAGGAGTCTACATTTATACGTTCAAATAATTCAGATGAAAGTTTGGATACTGCAGATACAAGAACGAAAATAAGAATTGGTTTCAATTCAGTAAATACTATACACAGACAACTTTTATTTACTTTGGATCCAAATACAACTCCTAATTTTGATTGGGGTTATGATGCTTTAGTATACGAATTTCAAATTGATGATATGTTTTGGATGCTTAATAATGATAAATACGTCATCTTAAGTACCAATGAGATCAATAATAAAACTAGGTTGCCGCTTGGAATTATCACTAAAAATGATGGTTTAAATAATATTACAATAGACGAATTAATAAATGTCCCATCTAATATTGAAATATATGCCTATGATAGGGATCTTAACATTGCTCATGATTTAAGATCCAGCAATTACGAATTTTATCTTCCTTCGGGAGAATATTTAGATCGTTTTGAAATTATTTTTTTTAAATCAAAAAGCTATGTGGATGACGAATTAGATGATTTAGATGATGCATCAGGAGAATCAAATAATCTGGAAGAGTTTAATAATCTTGATATACATTTTTCTAATACCTCACAAAGTATTGTCATTATTAACCCAGAATTAATAAACATAAAGTCTGTTGAATTGTTTAATGTACTTGGACAATCTATATATTCAATAAAAGATATACCTAGTATTAATCATTCAAAATTTAAAACGAAAAATATTAGTAGTGGGACTTATATCCTAAAATTAAATACTGAAACTAAAATACTTACTAAAAAAGTATTGGTTGATTAAAATTGCCATTGAAAGTTCACTAAACTTATAAAGCTCCATTAATTAATGGAGCTTTTTATTTTAGTTGTGAAGTTAACTCTTCGAGTGAAACCTTAGTTTGCTCTCCAGAACTCATGTTCTTTAAAGTATAAGTATTAGATTTCAACTCTTCATCACCTACTAACACAACATATGGAATATTGCGTTTGTTGGCATAATTCATTTGCTTTTTCATTTTAATCGCATCAGGATACAATTCGGCATTGACTCCTTCATCTCTCAATTCTTTTATTGCTTTTAAACTGAATAAAGCTTCCGCTTCTCCAAAATTAATGAACAATACATCTGTATCTTTATTTACAGTTTCTGGGAACAAATTCAATGCCTCCAACACCAAATAAATTCTATCCAAACCAAAACTGATACCTACACCGCTCACATTTTTAAGCCCGAAAACACCAGTAAGGTCATCATAACGACCTCCTCCACCAATAGAACCCATATCAGTCTTTGGAGCTTCTACTTCAAAAATGGCTCCTGTATAATATTCTAATCCTCTAGCCAAGGTTACATCAAGCTCTAAAGTAGCCGATTGTAATTGTATTTCTGAAATTGTTTTGTTAATAAACTCTAATTCTTCAATACCTTTTAACCCTTCTTCTGAAGTATTTAAAATAGCCTTTAAGCTTTTTATTTGAGATTCAAAACTTCCAAATAGATCAAACAATGGTTGTAATTTATCAATCCCAGATTGCGGAATACCCTTGCTTAATATTTCTTCTTTTACCTTCTCCTCGCCTATTTTGTCCAGTTTATCAAGTGCTACCGTAAAATCGATAAGCTTATCTTCGGCTCCAATAACTTCTGTAATTCCCGAAAGAATTTTTCGGTTATTAATTTTTATCGTCACACCTTTCAATTGTAATGCCGTAAATACATCGTCATACAACTGTATAAACTCTACGTCTTGCCAAAGAGAGGTAGAACCAACAACATCTGCATCACATTGATAAAACTCCCTAAAACGTCCTTTTTGAGGTCTGTCTGCTCGCCAAACAGGTTGCATTTGGTAACGCTTAAACGGGAACTCAATTTCGTTTTGGTGTTGTACAACATAACGTGCAAAAGGGACAGTAAGATCGTAGCGTAGAGCTTTTTCAGAGATTTTTGAAGATAATTTAGTAGAAGATCTTTTTAAATAATTTTCTATTATCTCTTTGACCAGTAACGATTTATAACCGTCTGCCAACTCATTATTTTCACCTAGGCTTGTGTCAAAAAATATTTTTGATAATTTTAATAAAATATATTCCTTTCTAAATCCAAACAAAGTGAAATCTTCATCATAAAAGAAATTGAAATTCATTATTTCTCTAGAAAATAATTCATCATTATTATAAATTTCTATTAAACTAGAATTGGATTTTATAAATTGCTTTAACTCTTCATAGCCTAAAATTATTCGGTTCTTTATTAAAAATAAGTTTTTATAAAAATCTTCATTAAACCCTTTTAAATAATCACCAGAATTCAATATCTTAAAAATCAAACGGTCACCTTCTTCACCGTATTTGCCAAGCAAAGTTTCAGACAATTCAAAGCTAGGTGTTTCAATAGGTTGAAACCCAAAACGTTCAAAACTGCTTCTTATAGTATTAAAAATATAGTTTCGTTTTGCAACTTGCTCAGGAGAAAAATCTCTTGTGCCTTTTGGTATCCTAGGTTTTTGTGACATTATTAATTCTTGTGTAACAAATATCTTACTTTTATTCTAACCTTAGGAATTAATTTGAAATAATTCCTAACCAATAAGTTTATTAAAATACTTAAACAAATCGCCTTTGGTAATCGCTGCACCTTGCTGAATCAATGTAAACTTATCTTGATTCTTATCTTGAGAGTAATCCTTTTTGGCCTGTAAAAATTCTACTTCGTCATTCATTAAATTCTCGCGTAGCCAATTAAAGCCTTCTTTTGTAGTTAAATCAACATCTCGTTTCAGTTTTATAGCAATAACTTGCATATCATTTTCATTTAAAGTAAACAAATGCATTTGTTTTGGTGAAATATGCTCTAAATAGTTGACCTTGTTTAAAACGCCTTCCCAAACCAAATCGCTAAACACATCTAATTCTTGTTCGGCAACTTCTGGTGTGTTCTCTTTTATGGTTTTCCATTCCTCAGCAGTTATAGATTGGGTTGCCAAGAAATTAATAAATTCCTTATGTAGTTCCTCAAATTGCTCTTTTGTAAGTCTTGTGTATTTCATAAAAAAAATGCGCCCTTAATTAAGAGCGCAAATTTAATCATATATATCCTATTTTGTTTAGAAAATATAACGTAATCCAAACTGCATTTGCCATCTTGATGCCAAACTAGAATCATAACCGAATGTTTCAGTTTGATCCGGATTAAAAGTATAGGTTGGAGTTCCAGTACCATCAACACTTACACCTACTGGTTGAATGCTATTAGGATTTTGTATTAATCCCCATTCTGAACTTAAAAGATTACCAACATTTAATATATCTATACTAAATTGGATTGTATTGACTTTATCTCCAGAAATATTAAAATTAATATCTTGCATAATTTTAAGATCCCAACGGCTTCTCCAAGGAGCAATCGCAGCATAACGCTCGGCATATTGTCCACGTATTCCACTTAAATAATCATCTTGTTGAATGAATGCTTCAAAAGCAGCTCCTTGTCCACCTCCTGAAAATTGCATTTGTCCAATCTCGCTTGATGTTGGCACATACAATAAATCATTTATTGGAGAACCATCTCCGTTAATATCTCCACCATAAATATAGTTAAAACGACCACCTCTTGCATATTCAAAGAATGTAGAAATCGTTGTTGCATATCTATCATTACCATAGGTCCATTTTTTGCTCGCAACACCGATTACTCTGTGTTGATTTCCATATTTAGAATGTGCTAAAACATCAGCATTTACGTCTGATACTATAGGGTTACCTGCAAAAGCATCACTAGTAATTTCTGCTTCAATAGAGTTTACATCTTTTGCATTTAAGTAGCTATAAGCCATCATTGCATATAATCCATTATCGAATGTTTTTTGAGCTTTTAAAGATGCGCTCCAGATTCTACCCTTATCGGAGTTAGTAAATACGTAAGCATTATTAATTAAATCTGAAGAAAGATAAATTGGTCTATTATCCACTCCATTTAAAGTGCCAGATGGAGATAATAATCCCCAATTTTGTACATGAGGTCCGTTTATATCTTTAGAATAAGACACATCCGCAGTTAAAATTAAACCGTCTTCAAATCTTTTGTCAGCACCTAAATTAGTACGCCAAACTTGTGGGAATTTATAATCTGGGTCAACTGCCTGTAAGAAAAATACATCTGGTGCTGCTACTTGATTTCCTAACCACACAAAAGGAAAACGTCCTGTAAATGTTCCCGAACCTCCACGAAGTTGAAATGAATCATCACCATTAACATCATAGTTAAAACCAACTCTTGGTGAGTATAACCATTTGTTAGTTGGCATTTGGGTATTATCGATAAATACAGTTTCACCAGTATTTGGGTTAACATAAGGAATATCTGGTATTACAAATCCTTTATCTATGACATCTTGTGCTTTCTCAGCGGTATCAAAAAACAAAGGTTTATCAAAACGCAATCCATAGGTTAATTTAAACTTTTCGTTAACATTCCATTCATCTTGTACATAAAATGACATTTGTCCAACATTTGTTTCGGCCAAAGCCCAACCACCTGGAGTTCCATCATCTACAGCATTATTTGCAGCAAATACAGCTTCAGCATTAGCAATTGCACCAACATAATTGCTAGCATCAAATGCACTAATATCTACACTTCCAAATAAATCAAATCCATAACTGGTTAAGTTAAATGAGTTATCAAATTGAAATTTTTCAAAAGCTATACCAAACGTATATGTATGATCTCCTTTATAAAAATTTAAGTTGTCTGAAAACTGAAATACTTTTTGTTTTAATCTATTATGAACTGAAAATGGTTCATGACCAACAATAATATACGGTGAGCCGTCTTTAGTAATATTAACTGAAGGCGCAGGTGCCGAAAATGGATTTCTAAAATCATTAAAACTTGTATACCCAACTTGCAGCTTATTTGAAGCATTGTCTGACAAGGTCGAGTTTAATTCTATCTGGATAGATCTTAATTCATTATTAATTTCGTACCCAGAATTTTCAAACTGTAATGTAGAAGCGCTAGGTCCTCTAAATGCTATTGCCGTAGGATGAGCAGGTTTTTCTTTAGATGCATTTAGATAATTATAAATAATCGCAAAACGATTATTATCATTAATATTCCAATCTAACTTAAAGATCCCTTTTTGTGATTCCGATTTATGAATAAAGCCTTCATAAGCTCCTGTATCATAACCTATTGCAGCAAAACCAGATTGAACCATCAATAAATCCGATTCTAATACACGAGATTCATTTACAGCCCCAGAACCAGTATTAGGTAACCAATTTTGTCCTAAATCATCTCTGTCATCTTTTTCAAAGTTTGCAAAAAAGAATAATTTATTTTTTACAATTGGGCCGCCTATACTCAATCCTAGTTGGGTTTGTGATAATTTCGCCTTAGGTAGTTCATCACCCTTAATTTTTTTACCTGTAAAGTCCTGATCTCTATAAAAACCGTACACAGTACCATGAAACTCATTAGTACCACTTTTTGTTACAGCATTTACAGATGCTCCGGTAAAGCCAGATTGTGTAACATCGTAAGGCGCTGTAGTGACTTGAATTTGCTCTATAGCATCTAAAGAAACTGGCTGAGCATTAGTTTGACCACCTGGTGTTGCAGCATCTAACCCAAAAGGATTATTAAAAATTGCTCCATCTAATGAAAAGTTATTAAACTGATCGTTTCTACCTCCAAAAGATCCGTTGCTAGCCGTTGGTTCTAACCTGGTAAAATCAGCTTGGGATCTAGAAATAGTTGGTAAACGCGTAAGCTCTCGTCTCCCTACGCTAGTTTCTGCGCCTGTTCTATCACTGCCAAAAGTTCCAGTTCCTCCAGTACCTTGTATCACCACTGTTTCTAATTGTTCACTATCTGCAACAAGAGATGTATTAAAGTTTTGTGTTTTACCTAAATCTAAATATACGTCGTTAAATGTTTGATCTTTATAACCTACATAACTAATAGTTACTGTATATGGACCACCAACTCTTAGATTTAGTAAGTTATACCTACCATCAAAATTTGTTGCTGCACCATTTTTAGTTCCTGTAGGTGTATGAACAGCGACAACATTAGCTCCTGGCAGAGGTTGGGAATTCTCGTCTAAAACCAATCCCTTTATATTAGAAGTAGTTACTTGTCCAAAAGCAACTATCCCTATTAACATTAAAAGAAAAGAAAGAGTAATTTTTTTCATCGAATACATAATTTTGTTATTGTTTATAATTAGTTTAGGTAAATTTAGCAAAAAAAAACCGCTCAATGAGCGGCTTATGTTATGAATTTGAATAATTATTAACTATTGTTAATAATTTCTATTTAGATTGGGCTATAACTTCAAAAGGTAAATCCACCGAAACTTCGCGATGCAATCTAACAATTGCATTATATTTCCCTAAACGTTTTATGTTTCCACCAATAACGGTAATAAATTTTTTGTCAATGCTATGACCTTCTTTTTCAATAGCTTCAGCTACATTAATGTTATTTACCGATCCAAATAATTTATCTCCTGTACCAACTTTTGCTGCAATCTTAATTTCTAATGCTGTTATAGCATCAGCAATTTTATTGGCATCGTCAACAATTTTCTTTTCTTTAAAAGCACGTTGTTTTAAATTTTCAGCTAAAATCTTTTTTGCCGAAATGGTTGCAAGAATTGCTGATCCTTGAGGAATTAAAAAATTTCTACCAAAACCATTCTTAACGGTTACAATATCGTCTTTAAATCCTAGACCATCTACATCTTGTCTTAATATAAGTTCCATAGTTATAATCGTTATTATTTTAGTAAATCTGTAACATATGGCATTAAAGCCAAATGTCGTGCTCTTTTAACTGCTACAGATACTTTTCTTTGGTATTTTAATGAAGTGCCTGTTAAACGTCTTGGTAATAATTTACCTTGTTCGTTTATAAATCTCAACAAAAAGTCTGGGTCTTTATAATCAACATATCTGATTCCAGACTTTTTAAACATGCAATATTTTTTTGTTTTGTTTGTGTCTATGTTTAACGGGGTTAAATATCTAATTTCACCGTCTTTCTTTCCTTTTGCTTGTTGTTCAATGTTCGACATAACTATGCTTTTGCTTTTTCTTTAAGTTTAACTCTTCTTCTTTCAGCCCAAGAAACAGCATGCTTGTCTAATTTAACAGTTAAGTAACGCATAAAACGTTCTTCCCGTCTAAACTCTACTTCTAACGGATTAATTACTTCTCCAGGAGCAGCAAATTCAAATAAGTGGTAAAAGCCACTTTTTTTGTTTTGAATTGGATAGGCTAATTTTTTTAGACCCCAATTCTCTTTGGATATCATCTTTGCACCTTTTGAAACAAGAAAATCTTCGTATTTCTTTACTGTTTCCTTTATCTGATCTTCAGATAAAACGGGATTTAAGATGAAAACAGTTTCATAATGATTCATAAAATCGATTTTAAATTTAAAATGGCTGCAAAAATACTTATTATTAATGGCTTTGACAAGGGTTTTGATTTTAATTTTTGTAATAATTGAAATGTTAATATTATGTTAAAACTTACACTTTGTCGATGTTTTTTGGTTTTTAACCGAATTTATTGTATCATTGTCGATATCTTAACCTAAAAACTATAAATGTTATGACTTTAAACTGTGTTGTTGTTGATGACTCCGCAATCCAACGCTTATCTATCGTCAAGTTAGTAGAGAATAACCCTTCTTTAAACTTGATTGCAGAATATAGCAGTGCCCTGGAAACTAAAAACGGCCTAAATACTCACAAAGTAGATTTAATCTTTTTAGATATTGAAATGCCTGTTTTAAATGGTTTCGAATTACTAGACGTACTAAATAATCAACCCCAAATTATTTTTGTTACTGGTAAAACGGAATATGCATTTAAAGCATTTAATTACGATGCTACAGATTATTTACATAAGCCAATTACAAGAGAACGCTTTAATACTGCTGTCGAAAAAGCTTTAGAACAACATAAGCTTACACTTGACTTTGATGAAACCGATGGTGAGCATATATTTGTGAAAAGTAATCTTAAAAAACGTAAAGTTTATATTAAGGATATTAAATGGATTGAAGCCCTTGGTGACTATGTAAAATTAGTAACCGAAGAAAATAGTCTAGTAGTATTATCTACAATGAAAGCTTTTGAAGCTGAATTACCAGATGATAAATTTTTAAGAATTCATAAATCTTATATTGTGAATTTAGATAAGATAGATCGCTTTAACAGTAAAAATGTTGAAGTTGGTGCTTACGAAATTCCTTTAAGTAGAAATAAAAAGACACAATTAGTAGATGCTTTAAATAATATTTAAGCTCTAATAATTGTCAACATTTAGAATTAGTCTTATTGATCGGAAATCTTTTACACTAAAGAAGCTGTTTTTAATCTTAAGAATGGCTTCTTTTGTTTTTGATAATGACTGATTTTCTGGAATTTTTATCAGAATGTTTTTATGATATTGATTTCTAACTCTCGATACTGGTGGAAACTCTGGACCTAAAACATTAGTGCTGAATATTTGTTTCAGCGATTTTGTTAACCAATCTGCTCCTGTATTTACTTTATTAAAATCTCGATGTTTTAATGTAATCTTTATCAACCTATAAATTGGTGGATATTTAAAATTATGACGTTCATCTAACTGCTCCTTAAACATTGATTTATAATCATTATTTGAGACTTGTTGAAGGATTTTATGGTATGGATTATATGTTTGTATTAAAACCTTCCCTCTTTCGGCTGTTCTACCTGCTCTTCCTGCAACTTGTAGCATTAACTGAAAACTTCGCTCATGAGCTCTAAAATCGGGGAAATTTAGCATATTATCAGCATTCATAATACCAACTAGCTTAACATTTCTAAAATCCAAGCCTTTAGTTAGCATTTGCGTACCAACCAAAATATCTATCTCTTTTTGTTCAAAAGCAGTGATTATTTTTTCGTAACCATATTTTCCTCTTGTAGTATCTAAATCCATTCTAGCTGCTTTATGGTCTGGGAAAAACAACTTCACCTCATCTTCTATCTGTTCTGTACCAAAACCCTTGCTATCAAGATCCAAACTACCGCAGGCCAAACAGTTTTGTAACATACTCATATTATAACCACAATAATGACATCGTAATTGATTTTTATATTGATGGTAGGTTAAACTTACATCACAATTTGTACATTGTGGCGAATGCCCGCAAGTAGTACATTCAACAATTGGAGAAAAACCACGACGATTTTGAAACAAGATAATCTGTTGATCATTTTGTAAAGCATCAGCCATTTCTTCAATTAGTTTATCGCTAAAGTGACCTTTCATACGTTTACGCTTATACTTGTCTTTAATATCTACCAATTCTATTTCTGGCATTAAAACATCGTTGTAACGCATATTAAGTTCAGCAAATCCATATTTTTTTTCTTTAGTCGCATTAAAATAGCTTTCTAAACTTGGTGTAGCGGAGCCCAAAAGGGTTTTAGCATTAAACAAATTGGCAAGAACAATTGCCGTATCTCTGGCATGATAACGTGGTGCAGGATCAAATTGCTTATAAGATAACTCATGCTCTTCATCAATAATAACTAACCCTAAATTATTAAAAGGCAACAGAACTGAAGATCGAGCACCTAAAATTATTTTGGCTTTGTCCGAATTATTTAATACTTGATACCATACTTCTACACGCTCGTTCAAAGAATATTTTGAATGGTAAACAGAAACATGCTCTCCAAAATAGAATTGCAACCTATTAACCAACTGCGTTGTAAGCGCAATTTCTGGAACCAAATACAAAACCTGTTTTCCAGATTTTATAACATCTTCAATTAGCTTTGTATAGAGTTCTGTTTTTCCTGAAGATGTAACACCATGTAATAGTGTAACACTATGTTTTTCAAATGATTGAATTACATCATTCAAAGTGTTTTCTTGATTTTTATTTAATACTTTTAAGGATTCATTTTCAGATCCCGAATATTGAATTCTATCGATTTGAATGAAATATTCTTCTAGAATTTGTTTATCGATAAGTGTTTTAATTTGCGCTGAAGATGAATTACTTTTTGCTTTTAATTCTGAAACTTTTATTGGCTTGTTTGTATTTGCGGTTAAGGAAAATAGCGCCATAACTATCGTACTTTGTTTCGGGGCTCTTGTTAAATTTTCTAATAATCGTTCTAATGCTTTTTCTGAAGAATAATTGGTATTCAACTTTACATATCTAACTAATTTAGGTTTGTATTTTTCATATATTTCTTCTTCTACAGTAATTGCATCTTTTTCTAATAATCGTTTTAAAACTGGAAGAATATTATTTTTATCAAGTATGTTACTAATTTCATTTACTTTTAAAACTGATTGATGATGTAATGCTTCGAAAACTAAAAACTCATCATCTTTTAATTGCGAATCATCAATTGTAGTGGTATTATTTAAACTTATTATGGTTTCACTCTCAAGCAAAAACGCACTTGGTAGTGCAGCTCGCAATACATCTCCTAAAGTACACATATAATAGCTAGCAATCCACGACCACAATTTAATTTGATATTCATTTGCTATAGGAAATTCATCTAATATTTGATATATTGGTTTTGCTTTGTATGCTTCAGGAGAGTTTTGATGAGAGTTATGCACCAATGCTGTATAAATCTTACTCTTACCAAAAGGCACAGCAACTCGCATTCCAGGTTTTATATAGTCGAATTCAGCCTTTGAAATACTATACGTAAAAAGGCGTTCTAGTGGAATTGGAAGTATAACATCTATAAAATACAACATAACTTCAAATTTAAGTTCTTTCCACAAAAAAATCTTCAAAATTTGTGGTGGTTTGTTAACAAAAAAATGAAGCTAATTATTTTATTCTACTCCAATATTGTGTGGCATATAAAAATGCTACATAACCTCTAACTTGGAGTACATCAGGATCGTCAGTTAACATTAATCTACATTTGAATTTTTTTCCATGCTCCGGATCAAAAATGGTTCCTTTTCTGTAATAATGACCATCTTTTTGCATGTTCTTTATAAGTACTAAACCCATAATAGGCTTATTATAATCATCATCTTTACACTTGTCGCAAAGTGCATCTTTATCTTTTGGATCAAGTATATCAATTATTTTACCAAAAACTTTTCCATTTTCTTTATAAATTTCTACTATAGATTTCTCTACTCCTGATTCACCATCAATCGTTTTCCATTTTCCAAATATACTTTGAGAAGACATTGAAAATGACAAAATAAATATCAAAAATAGGAATCCAAATCTTTTCATTACAGTTTGGTTTTCTTTTTTAAACGATTTAAAGACGCATTTAGTTCATACCCAAGTAGCAATATATTTGAGTTAAGCCATAAGTAAAATAACAATATTAATAATGCGCCAATTGAACCATACAACTCATTATATTGAGAAAAGTTTTCTATATATATACCAAATAAATAAGACGTTAAAATTATAAGTAGTGTTGTGAATAAAGCTCCAATAGAAAAGAAACGCGATAGCTTTCCTTCTTTAGTTCCGAAATAGTAGAGCGTAGCTGTAGTAAGATAAATCATAATTACAAAAAACAGGTACTTAGCAATAACAATTCCAGTTTGGCTTTGATTTGGTTCTATATAACCACTTGCTTCAAGATTTTGAATGACATAAATATTAAAATAGGCAATAACAACAACCGTAACTATAACCAACATTGCTAAAATTATAGCAACGCCAGTTGCGTATAAGTATTGTTTAAAAATACTTCGGTTAAACTTGTTATGATATGAGTTTTCAAAACCAGAAAACACAGAATTAACACCATTTGCCATTAAAAATATTGACAATAAAAACACAGACGACAATAAACCTCCTCTATTGGTGTTTTCGATATCTTCAAAAATATTAGTAACAAAAAAATCGGAGGTATTTGGAGGTAAAAATGACTCTAAAAATCGCAAAAAATCATCATGAAAATTCTCTACTGGAACATAAGGAATAAGAATTAAGACAAAAATCAAAAACGGAAAAATTGCAATAAAAAAGCTAAATGCAATGGCTCCAGCACGTGATGTTAAAGCCCCTTTTACAATCCCAATAACGTACATTTCAATAAGATCATAAACAGATAAGCCTTCGAAACCTGGGAGCTTAATTTTTTTAAGAAATCTTACTATTAGATTAAGTACTGGTATGTTATCTAGTTTATCTTCTATGCGCTTGGTCATATTAAACTGCCTTTAAACTTAAATCCATATTATAAACTGAATGAGTTAAAGCTCCACTGGAAATATAATCCACACCACATTCGGCATATCGCCGTATTGTATGTTCATTAATCCCTCCGGAAGATTCTGTTAAACATTTATTTCCAATGAGCTGCACAGCTTTTCTAGTATCTTCATAGTTAAAGTTATCTATTAAAATTCTATATACACCATCGCTTTGTAAGATTTCTTCAATTTCTTTAAGATTTCTAGCTTCTACAATTATTTTTAGATCTCTGTTAGTATCTTTTAAATATTGCATTGTTTTATCAATAGCTTTTGTAATGCCACCAGCAAAATCTATATGGTTATCTTTAAGCATAATCATATCGTACAACGCAAATCTATGGTTCTCTCCTCCTCCAATTTTTACAGCCCATTTTTCAAGTGCACGAATTCCTGGAGTCGTTTTGCGAGTATCTAATATTTTTGTTTTTGTACCTTCCAATAAATCAACAAAATTTCTTGTTTTAGTTGCAATAGCACTCATACGCTGCATTACATTAAGAACTAAACGCTCTGCTTTTAAAATGGATTGCGAAGCGCCTCTCACATAAAACACAACATCTCCATAGTTTACTTTACAACCATCTTCAATAAGTATTTCTATTATCAATTTTTTATCTATATAAGCAAAGATTTGTTTAGCAAACTCAACTCCTGCAATAATACCTTCATCTTTCGCTAACAATTTCGCCTTGCCTTTTGCTGTTGAAGGAATACAAGCCAACGAACTATGGTCACCGTCTCCAACATCTTCTCTAATAGCATTAACTATGATTAAATCTATTTCTTTGTTGAATTGCTTTTGACTTATCATTTATATATTTTGAACCTTGCTAAATTATAGTATTTTTGGATAAACTTTTTTTATGAAAATAAAATTAATAATCTTTCTTATTTTTTCTATTATAATATTTAAAAAAGGATCTTCCCAAGAAGTAATTTATCTTGATGAAAATATGAAAAAAATTGATTCTGTCAATTTTTCCAAAAAATGTAAGGCTCGTGTTTTAGGATGTCTGGAGTACAAAAGAAAACAAATAATCGTTTATTCGGTCTATAAACACCATGACTTTGGAAGGTTAAGTCAAAATGAATTAGAGAAAGTAAAATTATTACTGAATCAGAATTCTAATGATGATTTAAAAAAAAATCAATCTTATGTAGTTCGTTTTAGAGATTCACTTTATGGATATTTTGAAAAAACATTTAAAAGATTACAAAAAACTAAAAAAATTATATTTAATGATTTAAGTATCCAAGCTCAAAATGAATTTGTTTATGAAGTAAATTCTACTGTAAAAAGAAGAGTGTCTACACATTTTGAACATATAAAAAGTTCTAATAAAAAATGCATTCGTTTACTAAAAAAGGTTAATACCAAGGATTATTATGTTTTTAATGAAGATGTTGGATACATTGAAAAATATGGAGAAAATAAATACTGGATAAAAAACGACTCGATTTTAAACAGGCTTTTTTTTAAACAACGTCCCAATGTCTCGTATGTAATTATAAAACCAAATGGAAACTATTTCGCTTCCAATCGAGCAATTTCTAGAGTAAATTTTTTTCGTTTAATTAAGGAAGATGACTGGACTAAATTTGAACAAGACTTAATACAATCGATTAATAAAAACAGCATTTCAGGCATTCGCTTTTTTCAGAAAAAAAACTTATTTGCTGATAATGAATGCATAGTGGAGTATTAAACTCCACACCATCATCAACATCTTTTCTAATGGTGTTAGAGATAATTAAATCTATTTCCTTGTTGAATTGTTCTTTACTTATCATTTATATATTTTGAACATTACGAAAATATAGTACTTTTGGATAAACATTTCTGTATGATAAAAAAAATATCTGTTTCTACTATACTTTTCTTAATTGTAACTTCTTTCCTTTTCAGCCAAGAAAAAGTATATGTAGATGTTAATATGAATTATATTAATAAAAAAGAATATAAAAAGAAATGCAAGGCGAATATTTTTGTATGCAAAAAAGACAAAATAGGTTCAAAACAAATTAATAGAATATACTACAAATATGAATTTGGTAGAATATCTTCTACTGAAGTAAACAAGTTGAGAGAGTTATTGGTAACCCAAACAGGAATTGAAATTAATAAGAATTCAAATATCATAATTAAATACAGTGACACCTTATTTGACTATAAAGCGATTGAAAAAAGAAGAGAGCAGCATTATAATAAGCATAATAAAACTATTCTTTTTAACACCTCAAACATTAGTAAAAAGAGAGAGAAAAAAATTAGTGAGAGATATGAGTATAAACCTTTAACTTTAAAAACATACATTAAAAATCACATCGAATTTATAAATAATCAAAAAAAATGCATTAAAAAAGCTAAACTAATATATAATACTGAAGCTTTTTATATGTACGATATTGATCTTGGGCATAACGTAATGTGGCCAGACTTGAATTGGATTCAAGACTCAACTAATGTATTTAAAAATAAGTTTTTTAAAATACCCAATTATAATGCCAAGTTGATTATTAAACCTAATGGAGAGTTTTTTGTTAGCAATGCTAATCTCGATGAAAAAATGCAAATTATACTTTTAAAAAACAACTGGCAGACAATAATAAATGATTGGAGATTATCTGTCGAACAATTGAAAAAAAATGGATTTGGCTTTTTTAATATTGACGAAAGTTTTAAACGTGCAGTTTGTTTTTAATGTCGCCATGCTTCTATTATTTACACTAGTTTAGGTAGCAATCCTTTATGATGAAAAATTAAAAAATCTAAAATCGTAAATTTGATTTATGCAAGTAAAACTCCTAACTATTGCAAAAACCGATAATAAGCAGCTACAACAGCTTATAGATGACTATCAAAAGAGGTTAAGTCATTATATAAAATTCAATCTTGAAATTATTCCAGATATAAAAAATTCTAAAAACTTATCTGAAACACAACAAAAACAAAAAGAAGGAGAGCTTATTCTAGCTAAACTTAACAATACTGATATTTTGATATTGTTAGACGAAAATGGAAAACAATTAGATTCTATTGCGTTTTCAAATTATCTGCAAAAACATATGAATTCTGGCATTAAACAATTGGTATTTGCAATTAGCGGTCCCTACGGATTTTCACAAGACATTTATAAAAAAGCTCAAGGTAAACTCTCACTTTCAAAAATGACCTTCTCTCATCAAATGGTACGTTTATTTTTTATAGAGCAATTGTACCGAGGACTTACTATTTTGAGGAACGAACCTTATCATCATCGATAAATTTAATGTGTTTTATATACTTCTTTACGCTTTTTAAGTTGTACTACTAAATCTTTGATCGTTTCTTTAACTGCTAATTCATAATTTTTTTCGTTAGAAGTCGCAAAAATCCTTGGTCCCGGTAAACTTAATTCTATTTTACATATTTTGCCTTTTCCTTTTGGGTCATTTTCATGTTTAAATTGCACATCTGCCTTAATTATCCATCCAAACTTTTGCCCAAGATTCTGTAATTTTCCTGTTACATATTCGCTTATTGTCTCATTTGTAGCCATTTGTACATATTGAATATTAATTGTCATAACATGAATTTATTTAGTTTTATATATAATCAAAGTTAAAGGACTTTTATTTTATTTCAGTTGATTTTTATCATAAAAAATATAAACTTACTTTTGGTCTTTACAAACAATTCGTTTATGAAACTCGTTTTTGCAACAAATAACCATAACAAACTAAAAGAAGTTCAAGATTTACTTCCTGAATATATAAGGTTGTTAAGTCTTAAAGATATTGGTTGCTTTGAGGACATTCCAGAAACTCAAATTACTATTGTAGGCAACGCTATACAAAAAGCTAATTATATAAAAGACAACTATAGTTACGACTGTTTTGCTGATGATACCGGTTTAGAAGTTGAGGCTTTAGATTGAACTCCTGGAGTGTATTCTGCACAATATGCAGGAGAACAATGTGATGCTAACGATAATTGGATAAGCTTTTAAATGAACTGGAAAATATGCAAAATCGCTCTGCAAAGTTTAAAACTGTTATAGCAATACATATTAATAACCAACTTCACACATTTACAGGAATTTGCAAAGGCGAAATAACTTTAGCACGGATTAGACAAATTTAGCTTCTCCTTTTTGCAAAAACGGTTATTAAACACTAAAATTTAAGCGCTTATTCTTTAATAAACTTCTTATAATGCTCATAACGTTCAAATATTTGTTTTACATAATTATAGGGCTCAATTCCTCTAACATACCCATATTTGATGTTTGGGTTACGATAATTCTTTGGATAACTAAGAGAGAGAATCATTTTTTCAACATTATCGTCCCATTTGTTTTGATCAAGTTCATTCAGTTTAGCCAGATTTTGTGCATCAATAACATGCCCTAATCCACAGTTATAAGAAGCCATAGCAAACTTTAAGCGTTGAATGGAATCTTCAATTTTTTCAAATTCATTCCATAATTGCTTCATATACTTCGTCCCTCCTTTAATACTACTTTCGGGTGATAATCTATCTATTACACCCAGTTGTTTAGCAGTTTTAGGCATTAATTGCATTAGCCCTTTTGCTTCCACCCATGAAGTCGCTTCTGGTTCAAAACGAGACTCTTGATATATTAATGCTGCCAACAATCTCCAGTCCCATTTAATTTTTTCAGCGTAATCTTTTATTAAATCATCATATTTACTGATTTTATTATCATTAAGGCTATAAAATTCGCTTTTCACACGCCTTTTGAAGTCTCTCTTATTTTTAAAATATTTGTTATAAATAACATTATAATCACTCTGTTTTTTTATTGTTTTTAACCAATGGTTTGCTGCCTCGGTTAATTTTGGAGCATTTGATTTCAACGCCCAGCTAATTCTTTGTGAAAAACTAATTGGAACCTCTATATCTAATATTGGGTAATAGAATTGATTAACGTTGGCTATATTGTTGTCTGCAATTGTATATTTAATTTTACCATCAACTACCATTTTAATAATTTCGTCGGTTGAGAAATTTCCTGATAACGTATCAACATATATTGTACCCCCAATCTCTTTAGACAGGTTTGTAACACGTTCCATATATGAAGAGTTCTTTCTAATTGAAATTGTATCATTAATTAGTTCTATCGCATCATGTACTAACGAGTTTTGTAACGCACTCCACTTAATGTTTCTCCAGTTATCCGGTTTTTTTTGAACAAGTACCTGATGGGTTAAATAAAGATAATCGGTAAAATTAACTTGCGCATTTCTCTCTTTGGTAACAGCCAAACCGTAAGCAACAATATCAATACCTTTAGTGTTTAGTTCATAGAACAGACTATCTATATTGTTGGAGATATTAATCTCCAATTCTATATCTAAATAATCTGCAAACCGTTCTAAAAGTTCGTATTCAAAACCCATTGGTCTCCCACGATATAAAAAGTAACTTGTACTGTTATAAACAACTAGAGCCTTTAACTTTCCTTCTGCTTTTATATCTTCAAGATCACGATGAATGGGCAAGTCATAATTGCCGCTGTTATTTTGAGGTTTTTTATTGCATGTAGGAAATAACAAAAATGCAATACAAACAATAAATAAGGTTTTTAATTTCATCTTAAAGTGCAATAATTTTCACTAAATCAGTTATGGCATTTTCACCCATCATTTTATGCCCTTTTTCATTAGGATGCAATCCGTCTTCTAAAAAACAATCTATATTCAAATTTAATGAAAAATCTATAAATAACTGTTCCTTTTTAACACAATAATCCATCAAAGTTGTTTTAAAACTTCGCAAACATTCTGAAAAATTTTCCTGAACAAAATTAAGTTCATTCAAATTATAAAAGGCCGTTGGTATTCCTACAATACTTTCAATGTCATTATGTCTAGTAAGTCGTATCATAGTATGAATATTAGCAATGATCAATTCATCCTGCAAGCCAAACCACAAATCGTTTGTACCACCAGTTATAATAACATGTGTAGGGTTATGATAAATATTATTTGCTCAAATCTGCTTAACATACCAACAGTTGTATCGCCATTTACTCCACAATTAACAATTTCAAGACCTAATGCTTCGCCCAATAAAGCGGTCCATTTTTGAGCCTCTTTGATTTCATTAATTAGTACCTTTCTTAAAGGTATGCAAAAGTTTTTGAGGAAAAAACATATTAAAAATAATAGAAGTTCGTTAAACTTATTTTTTGATTAAATCAATATAGTCGTACTTTTGAATATTCATTTTTTATAAACATATGAAACTCGTTTTCGCCACTAATAATCTCAACAAACTCAAAGAGGTTCAGGCTTTAATTCCGCAAACAATCACACTATTAAGTTTAAAAGATATTGGTTGCTTTGAAGATATCCCAGAAACACAACTTACTATTAAAGGCAACGCCATACAAAAAGCCAATTACATTAAAGAGCAGTATGGTTACAACTGTTTTGCAGACGATACTGGATTGGAAGTTGAAGCTTTAAATGGAGCTCCAGGAATCTATTCGGCGCGATATGCAGGAGAACAGCGAAATGCTGAAGATAATATGAATAAACTTTTAAAAGAGCTTGAAAACAACCACAATAGATCAGCACAGTTTAAAACTGCTATAGCATTACATATTAATAACCAACTCTACACATTTACAGGAATTTGTAAAGGTGAAATTACTACATCTAAAAAGGGCGAACAAGGTTTTGGCTACGACCCTATTTTTAAACCAAATGGTTTTGAACAAACTTTTGCCGAAATGGATTTGGACTTAAAAAACAAAATTGGGCATCGTGGGAAAGCTGTTTCTCAACTTGTCTCTTTTTTAAATAAAATATAAACACTTGTTAAAAACAAAACAATTTAAATCAACTATTTGAATTGACTATTAAATATTAAAAAACTAACTTCGCTTATCGTCTGATATAGATAATTAAAAAAATCCATATCAAAACATTATGGAGTATATCAACCTATCTTAACAACATGAGAAACTTAATTGTCTGCGCATTTTTAGTACTAATCCCCACTCTTGTACAAGCCCAATGGACAAATCGCTACCCGAAGGTAGATGGCTATGGGCATCAAATATATTTTGAAGCATATGACTTGCCGGTTATGAATGCCGGCCCAACAGATCCGACTCCTTCACCTACAAAAAAAGAAATTGCATTTGCTGCGAAAGGATGGCTGTGGATTCTCAACCTCGAAACATCTATTGCAACTAGAATAACTTCTACGCCCGAAGTGGATTCAAGACCAAATTGGTCTCCAGACGGCAAACAGATTGTATTCGTAAGGGATAATGGACGGGACACCAAAATCGTCTTATTGGATCTAACTACGAATGAGGAATTCACTTTGGTAGATACAAAAGCATTGGATTTGGATCCAAAATTTTCAAGCGATGGACTTAGTGTCTATTACGCTTCAGGAGTAGATGGCCCGATTGACCTTTGGCAAATTGAGCTTTCCTCTAAGTCTATAACCAAAATCACAAATGGTGGCAGTATGAAGCGTCTGCCAATAGCGTTAGATAAGGGAAATAGCATCCTACATCTGAGCAAAAAAGGCTATGATGACTCCATCGAAATCTTCGACATATCCACGGGTTCATCAACCGCCCTAGTCAAGCACTCTATCATGTCTCAGACCTCATTCGATCTGTCATCAGATGGCCGAACGATGGTTTATACCTGGCCAAAAGGTGATGGGTATGAAATTAGGTTAATGGATGTTTTTACTGCTAGAACTAGCCTTATTTTATCCAGAAATGAAGGGCTTCCTTTGACACCAAAATTTAATCGAGACAATTCCTTCATATACTATAGCGAGTGTGGAGAAGACGAACGGTCAGAACTGAAACGAATCTCCACATTCGGAGGAAATCCTGACACAATAAATATTACGGAATGGGACTGGGGTGTACCTACCTCTACTGTACGAATTACATCCAAAGTAGATGGAGTAATAGAACCTGTGCGAATGAGTATCTTGGATCAATCGGGTCATCCCATTTTTCCTGAATCTGGAGTCATTCATTCAGAAGGTCAAAACGGAACGGTGTTTTTTTATTCACCAGGCGAAACTCAAATCGAAGCTCCAGTTGGTGAAATTACTATCAATGCAGTTCAAGGTTTTTCAACTGCTCTGGAATCCAAGAAAGTAAGTTTGACCGCAGCATCGTCCGATGTTGAAATTGAATTGAGAAAATTTTGGGATCCCAAGGCGAGTAATTGGTATGCCGCTGACAACCATTTTCACCTAAACTATGGAGGTACTTATCAGCTTGACCCAGAAGACATCCTTGTTGACCTAAAGGCAGAAGGAGTTGATGTCGCTTATCCACTAATTGCAAATCTGGGAGACAAATTTATTGAACAAGACAAATGGGGATATGAAAGAAATCAATGGCCTATTATCCAATTTGGTCAAGAGATCAGGCCGCATACAATAGGCCATATAGGTTTAATAGGGACAAAAGAAATGTACTGGCCATGGAAATGGGGTTTCCGATATGATATCTACAATGGAGCAGATCTCCTGAATGCAGACGTTCTTCGCTTTGCTCGAAAACAAAATGGATTGAGCATGTATGTTCATCCAGTGTTTGTCAAAAAGCCCTTTGAAAACAAGGAATCGGCAAACCTGCCCCTATCACTTGTGGCGGATGCCGTACTCGGAGAAGTTGACCTTCTTGAGGTAGCCTGTTTATGGACTGATGAAATCGGTTCAGCTGAAGCTTGGCATCAATTCCTAAATGTTGGGATTCCCATCAATTTGTCAGCGGGCAGTGACGTAATGAATAACATGTACAGAACTATGACCATTGGAGCCGCTCGAATGTATGTGAAAGTCGAAAAATCACTAACATCGGAGACGTACCTAGAGGCATTAAATAATGGGAAAAGTTTTGTGAGTACGGGTCCACAGCTTGAATTTACTGTGAATGAAAAGGAAGTTGGAGAAGTTATTCCCTCTGATACAAAAAAAGCCAAATGGAAACTAGATGTTCACTCACCCATTCCATTCGAGAAAGTAGAAATTTATGTAAATGGGGAAGTAGTTTGGCAGAAAACGAAAACCAGCTCTGATAATAATGAAACTTTCAAAGGGGTAATTGATATTCCCGTTGGAGGATGGATAACTGCGAGAGTCTCAGGCTCTGCTAGTTCCTGGCCAGTTCTCAATAGCTCCCTATTTGCCGAAACATCTCCAATATGGTTTGGCTCAAAAGGAAGTACCTCAGTTAAATCGAAAATTGAATCAGCCACCAAGCTACTTAATACCCTTAATGCATCAGAAAAACGAATAAAGGAGGGGTACGGAGAAAACCCTATACCAAATATCCTGGATCACTTTGCTAAAGCCAGGAGCGTGCTGAAAGAAATAATAGACGAGGAGAACAAATGAAATCACGATTTAAATTTCTAGCTATTCCAATGTTATTGACCATAGCAATGGGTTGCAATGGTCAAGCGAACAAAGAACAAATTTTAGAATTACGAAATTCTTCGAATCAAGCATTCCAAGAATATGATCTTGAAAAAATCCTGTCATTTCTGACTGATGATGTGTTGATAACAGCTGGTAATGGAGCATTAATTGTCGGAAAGGAGTCTCTTAGGGAATATTTACTAAAAGCAGGGGAAAGTAAAACCTACTTCGTCCGTTCACCCAGTGATATTAAAGTTAATGAAACAAGAGGACTGGCCTGGGAAACCGGAACATGGAAGGGGTACGATCCTGAAAAATCTAATGACCCAATAGTCAGTGGAAATTACTCAGCCATGTGGACAAATCAAGATGGAAAATGGCTCATTAAATCACAGCTCTTTGTTACGTTAAACTAATATACACTCCATAACAAAAGCTAAAAATCCATAGACTAATGAGCTACTTGCAGAGAGCATTTAGATCGGATACTTTTAAATCAATTAACAACGTCCAAGCCTACGGATTTTAGCTAGACGATAAGCGAAACTCCAAAAATTGTATAAAAAATTAGATTTCGATTTCTTATAAAAAGATTTTGGAATAAATATCAAAATAAAAAGACTATATTTGCCGCTTGAAACTCAAAAATGAGTTTATAAAATCCTCAGGGTGAGGACGTGTTACAAGAAGTTTAGGTTTAAGTATGTCGATTCGCTTCTTTATGTAACACTTACATAATGCAATTGAATACTTAAATAACAATGAACAAATTTGAACAACTTGGTCTTGAAGACAACTTACTTCAAGCCATTACCGACTTGGGTTTTGAAACACCAAGCGAAGTACAAGAAAAAGCAATCCCAATATTATTAGAACAAGACAAAGATCTTGTAGCATTGGCACAAACAGGAACAGGTAAAACTGCTGCTTTTGGGTTTCCTATGATTCAAAAAATTAATGTAGAAAGTCGTACCACACAAGGACTTATCTTATCTCCTACGCGTGAGTTATGTTTACAAATAACCAACGATATTAAAACCTACGGCAAACATTATAAAGGCTTAAATGTTACTGCAATTTATGGAGGAGCTAGTATTACAGATCAAGCCAAGCAGGTAAAACGTGGTGCACAAATTATTGTAGCGACTCCCGGACGAATGAAAGATATGATTAGTCGTAGATTGGTAGATATTTCTAAAATAGAATACGCTGTACTTGATGAAGCCGATGAAATGCTAAATATGGGTTTTTATGAAGACATTACAGATATCTTATCGCATACACCTCAAGATAAAAGCACGTGGTTGTTTTCGGCTACTATGCCAAGAGAAGTAGCATCAATCGCTAAAAAATTTATGCATGATCCTCTTGAAATTACTGTTGGTAATAAAAATGAAAGCACAAACACAGTTTCGCACGAATATTATTTAGTAAATACAAGAGATCGTTATGCAGCTTTAAAACGATTAGCTGATGCAAATCCAGATATATTTTCGGTGGTTTTTTGTAGAACAAAACGTGATACACAAAAGGTTGCTGAAAAATTAATTGAAGACGGTTACAATGCTGGCGCTATACATGGTGATTTAAGTCAGAACCAACGTGATATGGTCATGAAATCCTTTAGAAACAAACAAATACAAATGCTTGTCGCTACCGATGTTGCTGCGCGTGGTATTGATGTGGATAATATTACTCATGTAATAAATTACCAATTACCTGACGAACCAGAAGTATATACACATAGAAGTGGTCGTACAGGTAGAGCAGGAAAAACTGGTATCTCAATGGTTATCGTTTCTAAAAGTGAAGTGCGTAAAATAAAAAGTATCGAGCGTTTAATTAAAAAGAACTTTGATAAAAAAGAAATTCCTGATGGAATGCAAATTTGTGAAGTTCAATTAATGTCTCTTGCAAACAAAATTCACGACACTGAAATCAATCATGAAATAGATAAATATTTAGATAATATTAATGCATTATTTGAAAGCGCAACTAAAGAAGAATTAATTAAAAAATTCTTTTCTGTTGAATTTACACGTTTCTTCAACTATTATCAAAAATCTAAAGATTTAAATTCTGAAGCACAACACAGCAGCGAACGTGATGGAGGAAGCAATGATAATTCTACACGTTACTTTATAAATATTGGTCGTAAAGATGGTTACGATTGGATGAGCATGAAAGACTTTTTACGTGATACTTTAGAGCTTGGTAAAGATGACGTGTTTAAAGTAGATGTAAAAGACAGTTTTTCGTTTTTTAATACTGAAAAGACGCTAAAAGAGAAAGTATTAGCGTTTTTCACCGACTTTAAAAAAGATGGTCGTTTTGTAAATGTTGAAGTTAGTGAAGATAGAGGACGAAGTAGAAATCGTGGTAAAGGTCGAGGCGGTCGTCGTGACGATAGAAGAAGTGGAGGAAGACGAGATGACAGAAGAAGTGGAGGAAGACGTACTGAATCAAGAAGCGGTTCTGGAAACAGAAGTGAAAGAAGAAGTTCTAACGATTCATCAAGATCAAGACGTTCTAATTCAGATTCAAAATCGAGTTATTCAGGTTCGTCAAGACCTAGAAGAAGTAGACGATAATAAACCTTTGTGTTAATTTTTAGTCAAAATTATATTCAAAATAATTTTTATTCGTTTTGTTTAGTACATTTATTGCTTAAATATTCTTAATGAAGAAACTTTTCTTATTATTCGCTTTATTATTTGTGTCTGCTTATGGCTTTGCTCAAGACCAAGGGTCTGTTAAAGGTAAAATAGTAAGGGCAGGTCAGCTCTCCCCTTTAGAGAACGTTAATATTGTTAATATTAGCCAAGTAATAGGTACGGCAACAAATAGTAAAGGAGAGTTTGAAATTAATGCCCAAGTAAATGACACCCTTCATATGTCTTATTTAGGCTATAAATCTATAAAAGTAAGGGTAACGAGTGATTGGTTGAAATTTGCAACTTCTACCACTATTGAAATGACCGAATTAGCATTAGCTCTAGAAAAAGTTGTAGTTACACAATTAAAATTAACAGGCTATCTTGAGATTGATATAAAACAAGTTCCATTAACAAAAAATATTCGTTATAGTATTTCAGGATTACCAAATGCTGGTTTTGAAGGTGGACAAAGAGCTCCTGGAGCCGTTACTAAAGTTTTAGGCGCCATTTTTAATCCTGTAGATTTTTTACATAATATGTTTGGAAAAGTACCAAATGAAATGCGTAAGCTAAGAAAAATGAAAAAGGATGATCAAATTAGAGATCTTCTGGCTTCAAGATTTGATCGTGAGACACTTTTAGTTTTGCTTCAGGTAAATCGTGTGGATTTAGATCTTATTGTTAGCGAGTGTAATTATTCTAAAGATTTTATCACTACCGCTAACGATTTACAAATACTCGATGCCATTAGCGAATGTTATGAAGAGTACAAAGTTTTAAGTCGATCTCGTAGTAAAACACGTTTATGATTCTAAGCTCTAGAGTGTAGAGCAATCCTATTTCCTTCACAATCTATAAAAAGTGCCATATAACCAATATCTGGTGATATTTGTGTTTTTGGCTGTACTACTTTTCCACCTGCTGCCTCTACTCTATTAATTTCATTATTGACATCTTCAGAAGAAAAATAAATCAACACGCCTTTGGTTTCACTCGGTTCATAAGCATCATTTTGTATTAAAGAACCTGATGCTCCTAATTTTCCTTCAGCAAATGGAAACCAACCCATTAATGTTCCACCGAAATCTTGTACTTGTATCTCAACACCAAATACAGTATCGTAAAACGATTTTGCTCTTTCAATGTTGGTTACTGGAATCTCGAACCATCCTACCATATTGTGCTCCATAATATTTAATTTTCTAAAACTTCTTTTAAACTAGCTAAACCGTCGTCAAAATCTTTACCTACTGCTTTTTCAAAATTAAAGAACAACATAAAAATACTAAAAGGAAACTTGTTCTTACCAGTAAATCCCCAAATCACTTTAGTTTCATTCGTACTTACTTCTTCAACTTTTAAATAACCCGTTGATTGCGATTTCCAAGGTTTTAAAAAACGTAATTCTGTTTCTATCCTGTCGTTATGAACAATGGCTTTAATTTCCTGCTCACCAGTACCTACATCTTTATTGCCATCCCATTTAGATATAAATCCTACTTCTCCATCAGTTCCTTCAAATTCTTGTTTAAAATTTGGATCTTTCTTTTTCCAGGGTGACCAATCGTTTTGATTTTTAATAAATTTTAAATACTGAAAAACGTCAGGCAATGCCTTGTTTATTTCAATGTTTCTACTTACATCGTAACTTTTTGGTGCTAGCAGTCCTAAAATTATAATCAGAACTATAATTGCTAAAACAATATAAAGAAATGTCATCATTGGTTTAAATTTTAGTTAGTTTTTAAGTTTAAAAGGTTGTCCTTTACCTTTTTCAAGCAGTTGCCTTAAGCTTTCTAAATATCTTGCCCAACTGAAAGAGCAATGTGCAAAGAAATCACTGTGTGTTGGCCAATTATTGTGTGCAAATCGTAAACGGGTTTTATTCTCGTTTGTATCTAATTCAAACGAAATAATTGTATTTATCCAATCATCAGCACCATCAATACATTTCCATTGCACTGATTTATTTTCAACTAAAGTTTCCACTTTCATTTTATTAAAATATCTCTCACCAAAACGAAACTCGATAATACCATCTTGAGTTGGATTGCCAGAAGTTTGCTCTGTCCACCAATTTGACAATCCTTCAATGGTAGTTAATGCATTAAAGACATCTTCCTGTGATGCATCAATATGAAATAAGTGTTTTATGCTGTTAATATAGTCAACAGCTTTAAGCTATCACTTTGTATTAGTATTCTTAAAAATACAAAATTTAATTTTTATGAATAATTATATCGCTGAATGAATTTAGATTTATAATTTTATAAAATGAAGCATATCGTTGTACTTACTGGAGCTGGTATGAGTGCTGAAAGTGGGCTTAAAACTTTTAGAGATGCCGATGGCCTTTGGGAAGGTCATGACGTTATGGAAGTGGCTTCCCCGCAAGGATTTGCTGCTAATCCCGAATTGGTTTTAGATTTTTATAACCAGCGTAGGCGCCAATTACTAAAAGTTGAACCTAATGCTGCACATTATACTTTAGCTGAATTAGAAAACGATTATGAGGTAAGTATCATAACACAAAACGTTGATGATCTACATGAACGAGCAGGAAGCTCAAACATATTACACCTACACGGCGAATTATTAAAAGTAAGAAGTGTTTATGATGAATTTGATGTACAAGACTGGAAAACAGATTTAGTACTTGGTGACAAATGCACAAAAGGCTATCAATTACGACCACATATTGTATGGTTTGGAGAAGCTGTTCCAATGATTGATAAAGCAATGCGCGTTTGTGAAACCGCTGATATTTTACTTATTATTGGCACCTCGATGCAAGTGTATCCAGCAGCAAGTTTAATGCATTATGTAAATACCGAAACTAAAATATACTATATCGACCCAAAACCAGCTATGGAAAGCAATGATCAAATAACAGTTATTGCAGAAAATGCTACAGTTGGAGTTTCTCAGGTTATAGATATTATCAACACTTGAATTAATAATTATCTTATTAAACTAAAATGTCCTCTTAAAGTTCGAGTAACTCCAGTTTGATCAACAAGTTGTGCAACAAACCAATAGTCTGAATTAGACAACATATATCCATTAAATAATCCATTCCAACCTTCTGAACTTGGATTTATCTGTTTGATCAATTTTCCATAACGATTATAGATGAATATGGTAGATTGTTGTGTAAACTCAGTACTAAATCCCTTTATATTCCACGTATCATTAAAGCCATCATTGTTTGGTGTGAAAAATTTTGGGAATCCAAGAACAAATACTTCTAACGCTACAATGCCACATCCATTTTTGTCTTTAACATAAATGGTATGTATACCAGCAACTACATTGTTAAAAAAAGGGTCATCCTGATAAGGTCCTGAAATATCATCCAATGCAAATTCATATTCACCTATTCCTAAATTATTATTGTCATTATTGATAGAAATTGTATTATTGTTACTAAGGTCAACTATGGTAATATCATCAATTCCAATATTAGCAATAGCAGATTCAACAACATTAAAAGTAATGGGGAAAGACTCACAACCAAAAGCAGAGGTTGCAACGACAGTATAATTTCCACCAATACTAATTTCAGCAGTTGGTAAATTACTTACTACCATACCATTAGCATCTAACCATTGATAAGTATAAATCCCATTGGGATTGAATGTTATTAAAGTAATGGGCTGATTATCTAAACAATAAATCGCAGTTTGTTCCACTTCAAATTCAGGACGTGGATGTACCGTTAAATTTAAATGTGGTCCAATACCAAAACATTCTCCATTATCATCACTTTCAACCCGAACATACAAAACCTGTGAAAAAGGATTTTCGTTTACATAATCAGTTTGTGATATGATTTCATTTTGCTCTAATTGAGCATCGGTTAAATTTCTAAAATAGTGAACACTTAAATTTTGCCCTGAAGGAAATTCAGCAATAAATAGTGCAGATGCTTGTGTTAAATCAAAAACATGCAAGCCATCAATAGTATCGTCATCATCACAAAATTCCAATTCTTGGAGAAACCCTAATGGGAAAGATGTTGTTGATACTTGCAAATTCACAGTAGAAACTCTATGGCATCCATTGGCATTTTCTACTCTTGCGTACACAGTACTTGCGGTTGCATTGTTAAATGGTGAAGGAGCAATGGCATTAATGGCATTATCAGCTTCTGCAAAAGTCAAATGATATGTTATACTTAAATCTGTTGAAACTCCATTAGTTATAATATCATCAACCTCATTCAAATTATAATCTGCAAGCCCATCAGGTGTGCCATCTTCATCACAGTTTTTAAAAATTATAGATGATTGTATCGTAGGTAATTCATCTACTTGAATTGTAAAAGAATTATCAGTAAAACAGTTATTATCGAGCACATTAGCCATTCTCACATAAATGGTTTGACCTCCTTGAGTAGTATTTACAAAAGAAGTTGGATTTACTATTAGATTAGAATATGCCGCATCTGTATAATAGGAAAGAGAAAAATCCATTGAAGTATTCCCGTTTAACAAAATAGATTCATGTGACGTTAAATCAAACTGAGCAAAATTATTGGTATCACTACCATCCAGATCGGTATCACAAATTTGTAGATTAGGTATTTCTGAAGGTAGCAGTGGAATAACAGTTTTGTAGATTATCGCATCTATAGCCAACTTGGAACTGCTTTCACATCCATTAATAGTTTGTGTTGCAAAATAGGTAGTATTTGTATTTAATACTTCCGTAGTATTTAAAAGTGTTCCTCCTGTATCAGCATCATACCACAAAATATTTGCTCCTGTAATAGCTAAATCTGCAATTGTAGCGTTATCAATATCACAAAATGTCTGTAAGGAATTCCCATTAGGAGTTGCTGTTTTTTGCACTGTTAAGGTTACAGCAGTTCTTGAGCTTGTTGTACAACCATTATCAGTCGCATCAACATAATATGTTGTAGTTACAGAGATTACTGGTGTTGTAAACGAATCTCCAGATGCAATTGTTGGGCCACCTACAATAGTACTATACCAATTAACAATACCTGATGATGCTGTAGTAGATAAAACTCCAGAACCATCGTCACATATTATGGCATCTGTAGTAGAGGTTATAAGAGGTATGGCATTAACAGTCGCAACAACTGCTGTTCTAAAACCATCCAAACATCCATTTACTGAAGCTAATGTAAAGAAAGTTGAAGTATTACTAATAATTGGTGTATTAAAAATCAAACCACTTCCTAATTGAGATCCACCTGTTTGAGAATCAAACCAAATAACAGTTCCTGCAGATGGTGTAGCCTCTAAAGCCACACTTCCTGAACCACATCTTTCTGCTGGGGTTGTTCCAACAATTGTAGCGACTGATATTTTTGTGCTTGCCGAAATATCTAATACAGGATCACCAGGCATTCCTCCATATTCTACAATATATCCTTGAGGATGATAAGGGCTACTACTATTTGAATCTCCAAAATTACTTAAATCATTCCAAGACCCATCTATTCCAACACCAGGCGCTGTAACATGTGCATAATCTTCATCTCCTAAATTATTGGGTTCATTTGAATTCCAATTTGCATAATTTGGTGTCGAACCATTAATACCTCCATTCCAAAATACAGTACCATTTTCAGGACCAGTTACCCATTTCCAAACACCTTCAGTTACTTCGTCTGTTCCTCCAAGCCATCCAGCACCTGCAGCTTGCTCTCCCGATAATTGTGCTTCTTCAGGAGATCCAATAGTTGCTAAATAGCCTTGCAACCCGAAATAAGTACGTGCTGCTGCTGCAGTTCTTGCATCTGACCAAGTTATTCCTGTATCTGCAATATATTCATAATAATGACCTGTAGATGGTAAATAATTTGCATCACCAATATTAAAAGAAAAATATTTTTCGCCAGAAACACTAGCAGATGTACTGCTGAAAACAACATCTTTTACTGCGGTAATTAATTCGGTATAAAGAATTGGAGTATTTCCAATTCCTGTTAAGCTTAACTTTCCTTCAGTTGAACTCCAAGAAGCTATAATATTGGGATGTGAACCTGTTAATAACAGTATATCTTGACCAATAATATAGCCTGTAGAAATTTGAACACTAAAAGCATCAATATCCATATCGTCTGGATCAATAATATCAAAATCGGTCACAATACTTATTTGACTTAAAGGACAATAGTATTGGTCTCCAGTTGCTTGAATATTAGGAGGCACATTAGTTTGTGACCAACTTATATTTAAACCTATGAAAAAAAATAGTGAAAATAAAAGGTTAAACTTCTGGATCAATTATGTTTTCATTTCAATTATTAAGCGAATAAATGTAATGAATAAAATGTCACTGAAAGCAGATACTAGACAATACGCATAAATTTTAGATATTTAATAATCAAACATAGCATTTTATAATTATATAACAATTTTGACCTATAAAATTATTGTAATTAAATAAACTACAACCTTTATAACTAATAGAATTAGACTTAATTTAATCATCATTAGTTAGTTTAAAAAAATCATTAACAGATTTATTAAATAGTTTTGAAAGCTTTAAGGCTAAAACCGTTGACGGGACATATCTATTTGCTTCAATAGAGTTTATAGTTTGGCGAGACACACCTATAAGCTTTGCCAGATCATCTTGCGTAATACCTAATATGGCACGTTCTACTTTTATTGTATTTTGCATTATCTATAACGTTTTAAATTGTGATAAAACATGAGTTGAATCATAAGCATAAATAATAAAACCTGAAAGTCTCCTAAATCCTTTAAAACTTCTCCTCCCGAATTTACCGCATTAGAAACTCCAAACTCAACATAAGGCATCACTAAAGCATAAACAACCCCAATAACAAAGGCAATAGCATACGATTGTGATCGAAGTGTGATGGTCATTTCATCTTCTTCTTTATCTTTTGAAATAGACATTAACAACATGCCTATTAACAGGCCTTTTTGTAATAGTGCTTTTAACCATTCGGTATCACCTTCCATTGCAAATGCGCGTACAAACATCATGATTATTGATAGTGCCGCTAGTGCAATTCCTATAGTCATAAACTTATGTGGCAATCTAAAGTTGATAATTTTTTCAAACCGTTTGCGCTCGCAATCCATAATTTTTTTTGTATTCATTGTATTTATTTTATTGACAAATATATTTTATATTAAGGAAAATTATTTTTCCTTTTTGACAAATATACTTTACATTTTTGAATTCTGCAAAAAAAATCAAATTATTTTTATTGACAAGCATAAAAAAATTGACTTTGTAAGAAAAATAAGCTACCTTCGTTTAACTACTGATATAATCAATTAAAACTGACCATATCGAAACATTGTAAAACATTTGACTAAACCAATGAACACAGATAAATCAAACGAATTTTCTCATATTAAATTTGGTTCTCGTGGAGAAGGAATTTATTATAATCTGAACGGAAAGGAATATGGTTTTGATTCAACTTGGTTTGGCGGAATAAATATTTGTTTGAGAGATTTAAGCGACACTAATTTGAATGAAAACCAAAAGACTAAAATGTTTATGGAAATTATTCAATTCGTGAATGAAAAAGAAAATGAAAAACCAACAATCTCTTATAATACTGACGAAAAAGATTCGGAATTATGGAAGAAGCTAACAGTTGAGTTCAGTTCACAAATTAAGGACGTTGAAATAACGAATAATGAAGAAGCAAATGAAGTTTGGTATAAAAGTATGAAAGCCGATTTAGAAACTGGATTAGCAGAAATGAATATCAGAGGTCTGAAAATAAAAACAGTTAAGGATTTAGACAAACATTGGAATAAAATAAAATTCACGAAAGATGGCGAACCAAACGAAAGAGTCACCTTTTGGGACAAACTAAAAGCAAAACTGAATTAAAAACGGAATAAAAACGTTTTACAACAACGTATAAAAATAATGCGTAGTTTAGTGCTTAATCAAGAGTTAGTGCTTTTTTGTTACGTCTGATTTTCCTTCGGAAAATCCTCGCATACAAAACCGCACTATTCTTATACATAACCGTTAAACGACACTGCAAAATTCTTTATTGAAAAATCACAGAAACGGCTTCTATGTTTTTCGTTTTAATCGTAACATTTAGAATGTTGGAAGCAATAAAAAACAGGATAATGAAAAGACGAATATCAATTTTAATTCTGGCAGTATTACTTTCATCTTGCGGAAACTCCCAAAACACAAAATCAACCCGACTTGTTGGAGGACAATGTGAAGGCTGCGAGGCAATCTTTGAATATGGCAATAAAAAATTAACCTCTGTAGATACTTTACCAGGCTTTCTTGAAAAAGGACCTAAAATAAAAGTGTCAGGAACGATTTATCAACATGATGGAACAACACCCGCCGAAAATGTTATTCTTTACGTTTATCATACTGACCAAAATGGAATATATGCTACCAAAGGAGGAGAGACCGGATGGGGCAAACGTCACGGTTACAATAGAGGGTGGGTTAAAACCGATAGTAATGGAAAGTATACATTTTATACATTTAGGCCAGATGTTTACCCTGACAGGTCTACGCCAGCTCATATACATCCTACAATTCTTGAACCTAACGGAAAATACTATTGGATTGGAAGCTATCATTTTGAGGGAGACACATTACTAACGAAAAATGAAATTTACCCTGAATTACCAAGAGGTGGTAGTTCTGGTCTTCTGGTATTAAAAAAGGAAGGAAACATTTGGGTTGGTACTAGGGACTTTATTTTGGGTAAAAACATTCCTAACTATGATTAAAATAAAAAAAAACTCAGGAGAACTCTACTAAACCTTTCTCATAAAACACAGCAACAGCATCCAATTCTTTTCGTTTTAAGTCAGGTACATAAACCGGTTGCGCTCGCAATTCATAGTTTTTTTTGTATTCGTTGTATTAATTTATTGACAAGCATAAAAAGATTGACTTTATAAGAAAAATAAGCTACCTTCGTTTAACAACTGATATAATCAATTAAAGCTGACCATATCAAAACATTATGGGCGATTAAAAAAACAAAAAATGAGTTTCGGACGAGCATTATATTATCCGCACATTAACCTGACCAACAAGAACTGGATTAAACTTGCATTACTTTATTATGACAATCTTTCTCGGATTGTTCCTTCCAGTGTCGAACCTGAAGACAGCGAAGAAATTGTAAAAATCAGGTATGAGACGGGCTTCATTGACGACCACTCTCCTGACCATTGGGAAGTATCTAACACTTTCAGCAGCTTTTCAGAGAATTTGGAACGTATTATTGAAAGGGATGAGTTTTTTCATGACAGGTATTTCAGAGACATTCATCGACATAGAAGAAAGTATCTTGAACATTACGAACACAGAAGAGATTTTTACCGAGAAGTAGTTTCTTCAACAGGAACATACCTTCATATCCAAAAGATGGATAAAAGGTTAAAAGAGCGTCTTTTTGAAGTCGGTCTTGCAATTCCAGGAAGAAATGAATGGGAGGACTGGATAAGAATTGACAATGAGATAGGTTTGCTCTATATGGCTTTCTTAGCTAAATCTATTTCCAAAAGCCAGATAATGCCAATTGTGACTGACTTAGAAGTCAGTTTTAGTTCTTCCATATATTTTGAACCAAAAATATGCTCGGACTACAGAGGAGAAATGGAGTACAAACTTGGGACTTTATCAATTTGCAACTTTTCACCAAAAAACATCAACGATGTTCCACTCGACAAGATTTTGGAAATAAGAAAGAAGTATGCGGATGAGAGATTGTCATTTTATACTTCAATCAATGAACTCTGCGCCAAATTACCCGAAATTGAGAATAAAGATGCTATGAAAGCGGCCTTAGAATTTCACAGCAAGAACATTAGCAAAGACGCAGAAAATTTACGAAAAATGTTTGAAAGCCATAAAATAGAAACAGTTAACTCCTTTCTGACTGTCTCGGTACCATCTACTATTGCGTCATTGTCGAATTTCATCCCGGTTGAATATAAATCTCTTGGTATTGGGGCAGGTCTCTTATTTGGATTGGTCTCGGCTGCTAATAAAGTGAAGAAAGAGCGACTTGACTTGAAGAAAAATCCGAAATCATATTTACTCAATCTTCGGTCAGAACTTGGCTCTGAGAACATATTTAGAAAAATTAATGACACGGTAAATGGACTTAGAAGGTGGTGAACAAATAATAACCGCCCATAACAAAGGCTAAAAAAACATAGGTCAGACGGTGGTTTCAGCAAGATTTCTGCTCTTAACAAGCTTAATGCTCGGCTGAAAGAGAAGTGCTATTAAAGCCCTACGTTTTTTAGCCAAACCGTTAAACGAAACTGCAAAATTCTTTATTCAAAAAACACAGCAACGGCATCCAATTCTTTTCGATTTAAGTCAGGGACATAAACTGGTTGCTTAGCATAACCAACGGGAAGTAACAAAAAGGCACGCTCGTTAGGAGGTCTATTTAATAGCTTGGTTAGAAATTTCATTGGGCTTGGTGTATGCGTTAAGGTTACCAAACCAGCATTATGAATTGCTGTGATAAGCATACCACAGGCAATACCGATAGATTCGTTAACATAATAATTGTTATGCTTTACATTGTCTTCGTGTTCGTACGCGCGCTTAAACGCTACAATTACCCAAGGAGCATCTTCTATAAATGGTTTGTTAGTATCTGTGCCTAATGGCGCAAGATCGTTTCGCCAACGTTCAGTCATGCGTTTAGCATAGGTTTCCCGTTCTTCAACTTCGGCAGCTTCTCGTATTTTAGTTTTTAGTTCCGGGTTAGAGATGGCACAAAAGGTCCATGGTTGCTTGTGTGCTCCAGAAGGTGCTGTTGAAGCCGACATAATAATATTATCAATAACTTGTTTAGGCACCGGTTTGTTAGAATATTCTCTTACCGAGCGTCTTGTATCCATCCAATTATAAAACTCTTGGCTTTTTTTAATAGAATCTTCTTTTGAAATAGATTCAGATTCATACAACACATGTTTATAGCCATTTATTAAAATGCTTTCTTCTACATCCATAATTATTAATATTTTTTACGCTTTGACAAAGTACTTTACATTTTTGAATTTTAAAAATTATACCAAACAATTTGAATTTGTAAAAAAAATCAACGAATTTAGATAGCTATTAGCTTTTAACAAAAACATTATAAGACACATGTTAAAAAAAGAAGAAATAATTAAAAACTCTATTAAAAACTTACCAATCATCAAAGGTGTGTATTTTTTAATAAATAATACGGAACAAATAGTGTATATAGGCAAAAGCAAAGATTGTTATAATAGGATTAAAACACATAAAGTAAATAATGGAAAATTGTTTACAAGGTATTTTATATTTGATACAGGTGATGCGGACATGGGATTAATAGAGACTGAATACATAAATAAATTTAAGCCTTTCTATAATAAATTGGACAACCCAGATAGAAGAAAATTTATAAACGTTGTTTTACAAAAGAGCAAGAAATATAAAAAAGGTGGAAGACCAAAGGGCATTTCAGAGAGGCTAAAAACCATTTCTCCAAAAGTCAAAGATTTATATGAAGATGAGAGTTATACTTTATCAATGATTTGTAGCGAATTAGGATTAGCTCCAAACTCTATTTATAAGTGTTTAGATTACATGGGTGTCGAAAGAAAAAAGAGTTACACAGAAATTATAATTAAATCCTAAAACTAATAAAGCCTGGAAAGTCTAGAAAAAGGTTTTAGAACTCGGTTTAGAAGACGTACAAGAAAAGTTAGATGAGTTTTGTAAAGAATAATATCATCTTTTATTCTTCTCTTCTATCCATTTACTCATAAACTTGGTGCTTTGCATTGTATGATGTTGTAGCATTGCTCCCGTAAAGTTGTTGTGTCTATGGTTATTAAGATTCTCTTTAATTTCTTCTAATTTATTTATAAATATATTTTGAAACAATCTTTTATTAAAACGTTCATTTATAATTTTTAATCCATTTTGTTGTTTCTCTTTCCAAAACAATTCATTAGTATATAATTCAACCGCTTTGTCAGCAAATTCTTTAGGATCATCTTCAATAAATCCGTTAGGTTGAAAATTTCCATATATACCTTCTGCTCCAACAGTAGTAATAACACAAGGTGTTCCGTTTAGCATAGCATCGAATAACTTGCCTTTTAAGCCAGCTCCAAAACGAAGAGGCGCTAAGCATACTTTGGCATCTTTCATAACCTCATTGACATCATCAATAAATCCATTTATAAGAAAGCCTTCAGCTTCATTATTCAATTGCCTAACCTTTTGAGTCTGATAAGCTCCATAAATATGTAATTCTGCTTTTGGTAATTGCTTCGTAATTAATGGCCAAATGGTTTCTTTTAAATACAATACCGAATTATAATTAGGTTTGTGCAAAAAATTACCAATGGTTATAAAATGCTGTCGTTTTTCAAAAGACGGAATATTTTTAATGGCTTCATCATCAACTTCATCTAACATAAATGGCAAATAATGTAGTAATTCCTTATCTACTTTAAATTCACTTAGAAGAATTTCCATTTCAGCTTCCGAAATGATCAAACTTAAATCACTTCTATATATGCTAGCTATTTCACGTTTTGCAACATTCTGGAATAAGTAAGTGTTGTCAAATGGTTTATCTTCTTTAAAAGCTTGTTGCCTACCTTTTCGTAAACAATGCATATCTTCGATGTCTAAAACTCGTAATGCATTAGGGCAATGTTCCGCAACGCGCCATCCAAACTGTTCTTCTATCATAAATCGATCGAATAAAACCATATCAGGCTTAAGTTGTTTTATAAAATCATCGAAACTAGAATTGTTTAACTCAATACTTACTTGAGAAATTCCAATACCTTCGAGATTGAAAGCATTATCACTTTTAGCACAAGGACTTGCAAAAGTTATATTGTAATTGTGTGATTGGAGTGTGTTAATTAACTGCATCATGCGGCTTCCTGCAGCCGAACTTTTTGGTTCTGGCCAAACAAAACCGATGATCAATACATTAATCATGGACAGATTATTCTGATTTTAGTTCTAAACCGTATTTAGAACGTACTTGTTTTGCCCAAGCAATTACATTTGTAATCTGCTTGTCGGTAAGATTAGCATCACTATGCATCCAGGTGTACGATGGTAAAGGCATTTCCTTTTTTTCAACCATTTCAACCAATTCATCCAGCTTATGATCTTTCTTTTTAACAGAATAATCGTTCCATTTTGAAAAATCTAAATGACCTTTTGCATGTTTTATATGATCTGCCATCCAATAGTTAACCGGAGTGATATTATTGTACCAAGGATATCTTGTAAAACTACTATGGCAGTCAAAACAATTTTCTTTTAAAATAAGTTTTATTTCATCAGGAGGGTTTGTATCTTCAAAAAAAGCAACTATTGTGTCTGTACTTTCTTCATTTTTATCTGGTCCAAAAAATTGTGCAATAATAAACACAATTAATAATAGGAGTAATATTTTTTTTATAATCTTCATTATTACTTATTTTAGGTTTCTAAATTTATGAAATTATCTATGACTTTTGAAGAATTATATAAACATTTAACCTATGTTAACAGTTCTAGAGAAAATAGGCAGAAAAATGCCGAAATGGTATTAAACAATATCGATTTATTACCAATTCTCATGGATGTATTATTTAAGGTAGATGATAAAGTGTCTTGCAAAGCTGCCTGGGTTTTGGAGTTTGTATGTGGTGAAAATCTCGAAGCTATTATTCCTTATTTAGATACTTTTACAGAAAATATTAGTAAAGTACACTTAGATTCTGCGGTTCGACCTGTCGCAAAAATTTGTGAATATTTAGTAACAGCGTACTATTCTGAAGAAAATAATGATATAAAAAATGCATTAGTACCAATTTACCATGAACGTATTATTGAAGCCTGTTTTGATTGGATGATTACGGATCAAAAAGTTGCAGTAAAGGTGTATTCTATGAGCACTTTATACTTATTAGGGCAAGATTATGATTGGGTTCACCCTGAATTAATAATTATCTTAGAACAAGATTTTCATTCTGGCAGTGCTGGATTTAAAGCCAGAGCAAGACATATTATAAAAAAAATATCAGGAAGTCGGCAGTAATCAGTTAATAGTAAATGCAAAAATCTTCATGCTTCAGTCTTCGGTCTTCAAACTAAAAGAATTATCTTTGCATCTTTAAAACGCAACACAACCTATGTCATTATCAACACTTAATGCTATTTCACCAATTGATGGTCGTTACCGAAGTAAAGTTGAAGCATTAGCTCCATATTTTTCTGAAGAAGCCCTTATTAAATATCGTGTTTTAATAGAAATAGAATACTTTATCTCGCTTTGTGAAATTCCCCTACCTCAACTTTCAGATATCAACACTAATCTTTTTGATGACTTAAGGGCGCTTTATAAGAATTTTTCTTCTGAAGATGCTTTGACAATAAAAAAAATTGAAAGTGTTACTAATCACGATGTGAAAGCTGTAGAGTATTTTATTAAAGAGAAATTTGACAAGCTAAACTTAACAAAATACAAGGAGTTTATTCATTTCGGATTAACCTCACAAGACATCAATAACACAGCAATTCCATTAACTATTAAGGAAGCAATGAATGATGTTTATGTACCAGAATATGTTACTGTTGTTGAAAAATTAGAAGCCTTAGCAACTGAGTGGGAATCGATACCAATGCTGGCCAGAACACATGGTCAACCAGCGTCTCCTACTCGCTTAGGTAAAGAAATTGGGGTTTTTGTTGTTCGTCTCAAAGAACAATTCAATTTATTAAATGATATCCCTAGTGCAGCAAAATTTGGAGGTGCTACTGGGAATTTTAATGCTCACCATGTTGCATATCCTAATATCGATTGGAAAGATTTTGGTTCGAGTTTTGTTAATGAAAAATTGGGATTGCAGTATTCGTTTCCTACAACACAAATTGAGCATTACGACCATATGGCTGCTTTATTTGACTGCTTAAAGCGTATTAATACAATTATTATAGATTTAAACAGAGATATTTGGACTTATGTATCTATGGAATACTTTAAGCAAAAAATAAAAGAAGGCGAAGTTGGTAGCTCTGCAATGCCTCATAAAGTAAACCCTATAGATTTTGAAAATAGTGAAGGTAATCTAGGTCTTGCTAATGCTATTTTTGAACACTTATCTGCTAAACTTCCTGTGTCTCGATTACAACGCGATTTAACCGACAGTACAGTATTACGAAATGTTGGCGTGCCTTTTGGACATACGTTAATTGGTTTTAAATCAACTTTAAAAGGGCTCAATAAATTATTGCTAAATGAAGTGAAAATTGCTGGTGACCTAGAAAAGAATTGGGCTGTTGTTGCTGAGGCTATTCAAACCATTTTACGACGTGAAGGTTATCCAAATCCTTATGAGGCACTTAAAAGCTTAACCAGAACTAATGAAGCCATAACACAAACTTCTATATCTAGCTTTATTGATTCTTTAAATGTCAGCGATGCTATTAAAACAGAACTTAGGGCTATTACACCAAGTAACTATACAGGAATTTAATGAATGACAAAATAACTTTAATCTCTACTGCTGTCTTTACACTATTCTTTTTTGTAAGTGGATTGCTAGATATCATGGATCACTTTATAGTTAAAACAATTTTGTTTGTTCTTTTTTTTGGAATATTAGTAAATATAATTGTTGTAAAAACGAAAGATGAAGACAAAAAAAACCTGCCAGAATAGGCAGGTTTTTTATTAATATATTTTGTCTTCAAATTTAAACTATCGAAGTGTTTTTATTTACCTAATTGAAAGAAATCCATAAATTCTGCTACATTGTTTTCTTCAGTAGTTGCGTTTTTCATAACATCTCCTAACAACATTAGTTTTACAGGTTCCATATTATTTCCTAATACCCTAACTATCGCAAAGCCTTTTCCATTAGCGGATCCAAAAACAATAAGCTCATCAATTGAAGTATCTGTTCCAATATATTTTACAATAATTTTACCATCCGTAGAGTTTCCTCCTCTAAATAGCTCTTCATATCTATCATCTTTTAAAATGTTTTGTACCTTAACAAGTTCAGCTTTATATTCTTCAACATTATCATCGGATAACATATAACCTAACATATTAAGTTTGTCTATAGACTCGTACGCATCTTTTTGTTCTTCGGTTAAAGTAGTTTTATCAATATTAACAAAACTAGTAGGTATATCTACCGAAATGAAATTTGGTGTTTCTTGATTGTCAACGTAGTACCTTTGTAACGTCTCTCCATAGTTGCAGCTTGTTAAAACCGCAACTACAAAGAGTAACATCACAATATTTTTGATTGATGTGTTCATGATGGTAATTTAATACTTTTTAATTTTTCTTATCTCCAGCTTTACCTAAATGCTTACCGCCTGGTAAATCCATTTTGTTTGCAAGTTTAGAAATTTGTTTAAGATCAATATCTCCTGTTAACGATAAAAGTACTGTTTCAATTTCGCGCTTTTCACCATTAATAGAAATATCTTTTCCTTTTGTTAATTCTTTTAAACCTGTAACAAACATTAATAGTTCTTTTACATGGTTTTCATCTTTTCCTTCTCTGACGTAGAATTTAACAGTTTGGTCACCATCTTTAATACGCATTAACTCTTCTAATTGAGAACTTTTTAAATAGCTACTTACTTTAGATTTCATCTCAGCAGAGATATTAGAATCTCCTGTTGTTAAAACCTTAAGGCTAGTTATTTTTTTAATTAAGTCGAAATATTCCTGATCTTCTTTATCATCTAAATTAACTTCTATCTGAGCAAGCATATTAAACATTTTCTGGTTTACTACTACCGAAGTAACACCATCCATATCTTCAAATTTATCGAAGATACTCTGTCCATAGGACATTATTGGTAACACTGCTATTGCGATTATTAATACTAATTTTTTCATGTTTCTAATTTTAATTGTTTATTAATTATTCGTTTTTAAAAATTTTGTTTGTGGTATTCGAAAATTGATTGATGTAAGCCATATTTTCTGTACCCTTATTTAAGGATGAAGACATAAGCCCAAGAGCATCTATGTTTTCATTCCCTTTTTTAAATTGAGAGGATACTAAATTTAAAGCATCCATTGTTTGGTTATAAGCTAAGAGTTGATCTTCTGTAGGCTGTACAGGACTATTTACTTGTGTGTAAATACCAAACATTAAAACTGCTACTGCTGCGACTGAAATCCATTTATACAATGTATATGTTTTACTAGGTTTTAATGGAATGTCTTTAGTGAACTGTTCTTCCTGTGTGTGCAAAAAATACTGAAACATTGATTTATATACTTCCAAATGCGGCTCTACAGTTTCTTGAGTAAAATAGTTTTTTAACTGCTGCTCTTCTTGTAAAGTAGTTTCTCCGTTGTCGTACCTTTCTAATAATTGTTCTATGTTATCTAATACCATAACTATGGGTTTTAGTTAATTTTTCTCTTAATGCTTTTCTTCCTCTGGATAAGGATACTCTAATTGCTGTTTCGTTCATGTCTAACATTTCAGAAATTTCACTAAAGTCGTATTGTTCAATATCTCTTAATTGTAATATTATTTTTTGCTGTTCAGGTAATTCCTCCATTATTTTAGAAACCCAGCTTAAACTGTCCGTTAATTCTACCTGTTTCTGCAACGATACATTATTATCTTGATAATTATTGTGCACAATTTTTAAATTTTGTGCATGTTTTGATTTCAGTTTATCAAGGCAAAAATTCTTTGTCATCGTCATTGAAAAAGCTTCTACATTTTTATAATTTTGTATTTGCTCTTTTTTATTCCAAAGTTTAAGTAGTATTTCCTGTGTTGCGTCTTCGGCTTCTTCAGTTGATACTAATAATCGCTTTGCTAAACGAAATACCTTATCTTTAAAAGGTAATACTATAGTTAAAAACTCCGACTCTCTCATTTATTGGTTAGTTAATCCTTTCTAGTCCATAAGGACATTTTTAAATTTAAAAGGATAAAATAGTTTTGCTATTTGTTATTACGACGATACAATCTTTATTTTGTTACAACGATATAAAAATTATTTTATCAGGAGTAAAATAAATAATAATTCCGTTTCACACAAATTGATTCTTACCTCAGCTAGAATGACAAATTCAAAGGTTTCTAAAATCAAAATAATTAGGAGCTACATTTATTTTTTTATTTTGCAATAATGTAACTAACTTTAGAGTTTTAAAAGAAAAAAATAAGCTATGAAAAGATTTACCCTAAATTCAGTTTTAGTAATTCTATTACTGGTTTTAACCCCTAGTTGTTTTAATGACGATAGAGATGACAATCTTATTCTTGCCAGCGAAATCAATGATTTTGTTTGGAAAGGTATGAATGCTGTCTATCTATATAAAGATAACATTCCAGACCTTGCTAATAATAGATTTTCTACCGACCAAGAATATGCCGATTATTTAAATGGTTTTTCTACGCCTGAAGATTTATTTGAAAGCGTCATTTACCAAAGACAAACCGTTGATAGATTTAGTTGGATTGTGGATGATTATATAGCTTTGGAACTGTCATTAGGAGGAACTAGTACAACTAATGGATTGCGTTTTTATTCATTTTCCGATCCTGGATCTTCAAATTCATCAGATAGAATTTTAGTGATAAGGCAAGTTGTACCAACTAGCACTGCCGATAATGCAGGCTTAATAAGAGGTCAATATATTATTCAAATTGATGGTGCTGAAATTACTTCCGAAAATGTAAACGAGTTATTAAGCCCTGAAACATACACATTGCACTTTGCTAACCTAAATGATAATGGTACTCCAGAAACAACTGATGATACATTTACGCCTAATGGAATTACCCTAAACTTAGCTAAAGCCTCTTTAACAGAAAACCCAGTTCACAAAACTGCAATTATTGACGTCGAAGGTGAGAAATTGGGGTATGTTTTATATAATAGATTTAATCCAGATTTTGTAACCGAATTAAATAATGCTTTTGGGGAATTTGCATCTAATAATGTACAGCATTTAGTTTTAGACCTTCGCTATAATCCTGGTGGTAGGGTTGATACTGAAACTTTTTTAGCCAGTATGGTAACTGGTCAATTTATTGGGCAAGTTTTCACTAAAGTTATTTATAATAACGACTTACAAGCAAATAACACAGACTTTGATTTTACAAATAGTATAAGTGGTAACTCTATTAATAGTTTAGGATTGAATAAAGTGTATGTATTAACAACAATTGGATCTGCATCCGCAAGTGAAGGGCTAATAAATGGATTAAGTCCTTATATTGAGGTAGTACAAATAGGAACTAAAACAACTGGTAAAACACAAGCTTCAATAACAATTTACGATTCACCCGATTTAGTAAATAAAAATGATGTTAATCCAAATCATACGTATGCTATGCAACCTCTTGTCGCTAATGCCACAAACGTAGATAATCAAGCTGTTCCTAGTTCTGGTTTAATTCCAGATATAGAAGTTTTAGAAAATGTATATAATTTAGGCATCTTCGGTGATGTGAATGAACCGTTATTAGCCGCGGCAATAGCAAACATTACAGGTTCTGGAAGAACCTCTTATCCGGTTTTACAATTTGATATCAAGTCCAATGATTTTTTACCTTTTGAAAAAGGTGGTGGTATGTATATCGATAATACACTTCCAAAAGAGACTTTTAAACGATTAATATTCAATCAATAAAAAGCCACTCATTGAGCAACTTTCTTAGTCCATAAACTTTGAAAAGTTGTAATAATTCTACATTAAGTAAGTCTTAAAATGTATTTGAAATATAAACTAGGCTATATATTTACAATATATACGTGACATCACGTATTGTTTGGTATAAATAAAAATTCTAGGTTTGTAATTAATAATAACCTAAATTTTTAAAAAACATGAAACGCATAACGATTATTTTTGCCTGCTTTTTTGTCTTTAATTGTAGTAATGATAATGAATCCTTAACTACGGAAACTTTAAACAATACAAATAAAATTATTGTTTTTGGAAAAAAGAGCGATATCAACAAAGCAATTAAAAATAAAACTTTAAAAAATCTTATGCAAGTCAATGAGACAATACCTCTAACTGAAGTTACTTGTTATGATAATACTGGATATAATGGCAATACTGGAGGCTCTAATGATGATGACTCAGGAGGCGGTAAACCAATCCCTGATGGACAAGACGGTAATGGTAACTGGTATCGCTCTTTTTCAACATTTGCAGGGGATATGTATATATCAAATGATTCCGATCCAGATGCAATTCGAAGAGTTGAACTAATTGGTGATGTTTTATGCTATGATCCATATTATTCTCAAAATTCTTATATTAATGTTATAGTTGAGAATTCAGTAAATTTCAACTGGGTAAATGCTGTAAATACTGCCATTTCTGAATGGAATGATGCTATAAATAACAACCCTAATAATGATGGTGTTGCTAGTATTTTCCATCCTGACAGTCCACATATTTATTTTAGGTTGGCAAATCAAGCAAATGAAAATGATTATGCAAATATTACTATACGAATGATACCAAGTTCAAATTTTCACAATCCAAATGCAGTAGCATCAGCACGAGTAGGTAATTATCAATTAATTGCCAATGGTGTATTTAGACATTTTGTTGGTGATGATTTAAGAATAAATGAAGATTTTGCAAATTATGGATCGCAGTTTGCTATAACAGCTATGGTTCATGAAATAGGGCATAATTTAGGCTTTCGCCATTCAAACACAAATGCACCAAATATTGCTGGTACTTCTCAAAACAATCAATCGGTAATGAATTCACATGTGCAAAATGGCTGGAATTCGCAAGGCTTTTATAGTGAAGATCTATTAGCTATAGACAGAATTTTTAATGTGCAAACTGATTGGATTATACTTGATTGTAGTGATAGATAATGTGGATGATATAACAACTTTAGATTAATCTATAATAACAAAATAAAGAGGCTGTTCTTTTCTACAGCCTCTTCTCGTTTAAAAAATTAAGCTAAATCCAATATTTACATTTCTTCCTTTAGTAGAATATCCATATAATTCTTGGTAGTCTTCATTTAAAACATTCGTAATATTTGCAAAAAGCGTCAGCTTATCATTAATAATCTTATGGCTTATGTAAAAATCTAATAAACTATAAGATTTTAAACTTACTGCTTCACTTTCAAAGGTTGTACTATTAAAAAACGCATCTGCTCTAGTGTCATTAAATTGATAAGACAAGCTCATAAAGGTAGCTTCACATGCCTGATAATTCAATTTAACATTCACTTTTAATTCCGGAATACGAAGATTTAAATCGTCTTCGACCTTAGTAAATGTTGCATTCGCTTTTATATTTAAGCTATTTGTGAACTTATAATCTGCATTAAATTCTATACCACTAGCATTAAAATCTTTATCTACATTACTATATTGAAACACAAAACTTCCTAAATCAATAAAATCGATAAAATTAGTTTCGGTTCTATTAAAATAAACCAAGTTAAAAGTTGCCTTATCCTTTAAACCAAGCTCTGCTCCTATTTCAATTGTGGTATTCTCTTCTGGTTTTAAATCAATATTACCATAAGTAGGTTCGAATAATTGAAACAACGAAGGCGCTATATATGCAGTGCTATAACTCGCTAATCCTTTTATATACCCAAAATTTACATTTTTTTTAAATGAAGGATTTACACCATATACTATATGAGAACCATACTCACTATGGTTATTTAATCTTGTTCCCGCATTTACGCTTAATCCGAAATCTGAAACGAATACAACATTAACATAAGGATCTATAATAGTAAATGAAGCATCACCTGGATTTATACTTTGTTCAAACTCCGTCGCTCCAAACGGAATTATAAAACTCTCCATGTCATTTTCCTGAAGGCTAACACCTAAAACAGTATAAAAGACATTATTAAAATTATACTTGTTGTATAGATCTGTTACAAATCCTTCAGAATTAAATCGGGAAGGGAAGCCAGATTCAATATCTCTTGCTATATTGTTATAAATAGCATTAAGAGTAATGCTTCCATTTTTATAATTATATTCTTGGGCAATGCCAAGTCTGTATTGATTTGTCGTTAAACGATTATCGGCATCAGTAAATATAAATCCATCATCGAAATCTGCTTTATATTTATCAAAACTTGCATAAACATTTAGTTTAAACGAATTGGAAAAATTGTAGCCTAATTTTAAATTTCCATTTATCGAATTAAAAACATCAGCTTCGGTACCATCTGCTATAGCTGATAAACCATCCGTAAATTGATTTCCAAAACTTACTAAATAGTTAAACTTATCCAGTGTTCCATTAACAGCAACACTATTTTTAAAGTTTTCAATATTATAGTTATTATCATTCTGAGATTGATTACTTCCTAAAACACTTCTAAAACTAGTCGATATAGGTTTTTTGGATGATTTTTTTAAGGTAATGTTGATTACTGCTGTAGCAGCTCCAGAACCATACAGAGTACTTGAGGCACCTTTTAAAATTTCTATGGACTCTACCTGATCTGCATTTAATAACCGTAGATCGTAGTCGTTCGCAATTTGAGAAGCATCTGTTACCGCAATGCCATCAATTAATACTAATACTTGCCTATTACGACCACCACGTACAAAATAGCTTAGGTTTTGTCCTGCATTACTTTTTGTTCCATTAATTTCAATTCCAACGGTAGAATTAATAATTTCTGCAATACTTTTTCCCTGTAATTGCTGTAATTCTTCTTGTGTAATTTTAGTAATTACTTTTCCAGAATCTTCTTTCTTAATTTCAAAGCGAGAATTTGTAATTACAACTTCCTCTAATTGTACTACTTTGGTTTCCTCGTCCTGTTGCGAAAAACCAAATACCGAGATAAGTGTAAAACATACACTTAAAACACATAGTTTTTTGTTCATTTTAATTAATTGTTACTCGAGAATAGTATGTAAATCATACCAAAACTTTTATCCCGAAAGTTTGACTTATTTCTGTTGAAAATGGCAGGTCTCCTGACTCTCGTCTTATTACTTACCTTCCCGATTCAATAGAGTCAGTGGTTTTGAAGTTTTAGTATTAAGCATTCGCAAAAGCGAACTAAGATTACAGTTGCGGGAACAGTTCTGGATTCTAACCAGATTCCCTTTTAATCTTTCAAAATAAGCTTTGAAAAGAACCAAATTTTGTTGCGAAAGTAAACATTTTGTTTATTGATTCTAACAAAACCTTAAATAATCTTATTTTTGAATTTAAAAAATAGACTTTTGAAAAAAATAGTACTTGTTATATTATTAATGACCATTCTTTCTTGTAAAAATCAAAAGAAAATTGTTATAACAGAAACAATTGAAGGCAAAGAAATACCTTTAAAATATGCTAAAGGTTTTACGGTTACTGAATATGAAACTTATAAAATTTTAGAAATTAAAAATCCTTGGCCAAAAGCAGAAAAAACATATAGCTATCAGCTTTTAGAAAGTGATACAAAGTTGGTTGACACTTTTGGAGATACATCGGATGCTACATTTAATGTCCCAATAAAATCTATTGTTGTAACCTCAACAACTCATATTCCTGCATTAGAATTACTTGGAGTTGAACAAACTTTGGTTGGATTTCCAGGTGCAAAATATATTTCATCTGAAAAAATGAGACAACGCATTGATGATGGATTTGTTAGAGAACTAGGTAAAAACGAAGGTATTAATACTGAAGTTTTATTAGAATTGAATCCTGAATTAGTTGTTGCTTTTGGTGTTAATGGAACCAACAAAACTTTAGAAACTATTAAAAAAGCTAATATTTCAGTAATTTACAATGGCGATTGGGTGGAAAGTTCAGCACTTGCAAAAGCTGAATGGATAAAGTTTTTTGGTGTATTGTTTAACAAAGAAAAAGAAGCAGATTCTATTTTTAATAAAATTGAGAAAGATTATTTACAAGCCAAACAATTGGCAACAAAAGCGACCAACCGACCTACAGTTTTAAGTGGAGCGATGCACAAAGATGTTTGGTATTTACCTAATGGCACAAGTCCTGAAGCACAATTTTTAAAAGACGCCAACGTAAATTATTTATGGAGCGAAACATCAGGAAAAGGCAGTTTAACCTTGAGTTTTGAAACTGTTTTTGCTAAAGCTAAAAGTGCAGATCTATGGTTAAGTCCTTCCTATTATCAAAGTTTAGAAGCTCTTGAAAAAGCAAGTTCTCATTACAAGGAATTTATGGCTTTTCAAACTAAAAACGTCTATTCGTTCTCAAATACAACAGGAAAAACTGGAGGTGTTTTGTATTACGAAATAGGTATGGCAAGGCCTGATTTGGTACTAAAAGATATTATAAAAATATGCCATCCGGAATTACTTCCAGATTATGTACCTTTCTTTTTTAAAACTTTAGAGTAATTGTATCATAAAAATAAATACAAACTTTCTTTTTTAGTCTTAACCATATTATTAATACTCTGCTTTTTTGCTAATATTAGTTTAGGGTCAGTTTCTATTCCTGCTAATGATGTATTTAGTAGCTTGCTCGGAAACTCAATCAATAATGAAGCTTGGCAGCATATAATCCATAATTACAGATTACCAAAAGCGTTCACAGCTATTTTGGTTGGTTCTGGATTAGGCATTTCGGGACTGTTAATGCAAACCTTATTTAGAAACCCATTAGCTGGACCATTTGTACTTGGTATAAGTTCTGGAGCGAGTTTAGGTGTTGCTTTGGTAATAATGGGAGCATCCATTTTTGGAGGCTTTTTCGCCACAATTTTGCTTACTAAATGGAGTTTAGTAATTGCAGCAAGTTTGGGGAGTTTTTTAGTACTTCTGGCAGTTATGGTAGTATCTACCAAAGTTAGAGATACAATGGCAATACTAATCATAGGTTTAATGTTTGGTAGTATTACTGCTGCCATTGTGAGTGTACTTTCATATTTTAGTTCTGCCGAACAATTACAACAATATATTTTCTGGGGATTTGGAAGTCTTGGTAATTTATCATGGAACGAACTCCTAATATTCTTACTAATTTATAGTGTAGGAATATTATTTAGCATCGTTTCCCTAAAATCGTTAAACAGTTTACTCCTTGGTGAAAATTATGCCAAAAGTCTTGGTGTAAATATTAAACAAAGTCGATTTATTATTATAATAGCTACAAGTTTATTAGCAGGTACTATTACGGCATTTGTCGGACCAATTGCATTTATTGGTTTGGCAATTCCCCATATTACAAGACAAGTTTTTAATACATCCAATCATAAAATATTGCTGCCAGCTGTTTTTATTTTTGGAGCCATTATTATGCTTATTTGTGATAGTATAGCACAAATACCTACAAGCGATTACACCTTACCAATTAATGCAATTACATCTCTAATTGGTGCACCAATTGTAATTTGGCTATTGGTTCGAAAACGTAAGATGATATTTTAAATGGAAAAAAACAATCATCATATCGTCTTAAAAACTCAGGATTTATCAATTGGTTACAAATCCAAGAAGAAAGATACTATAGTGGCTTCCAATATAAATATTGATCTACATCAAGGTGAATTGATTGGATTAATCGGAGCAAACGGTATTGGAAAATCGACACTATTGCGTACCTTAACAAAAGTTCAATCATCATTAAACGGAGATATTTTTATCAATTCAAAATCATTATTACAATTCAATAATATAGAATTGGCAAAAGCATTAAGTTTAGTTTTAACAGAACAAATGGTTTCGAAGAACTTGTCTGTTTTTGAACTTGTGGCTTTAGGAAGACAACCCTATACTAATTGGGTTGGTAATCTATCTGAAAACGATATTGAAATTATTAATAAATCTATACTTCAAACCAATATTGAAGATTTTAAACACAAGAAATGTTTTGAGTTAAGTGATGGTCAATTACAAAAAGTAATGATAGCTCGAGCTTTTACCCAAGATACCTCGTTAATAATTTTAGATGAGCCAACCACTCATCTCGATATGTATCATAAAGCATATATTTTGAAACTGCTTCAAGAAATGGCTAAAGACACTAAAAAAACCATTTTGTTTTCGTCTCACGAAATAGATTTAACGATTCAGTTATGTGATAAATTGATTATTATGACAGATGATAAAGTGATTATTGCCACTCCAAAAGAACATATGGAACAAGGAAATTTTAATTCATTATTTCCTAAGGATCTCATTGTTTTTGATGAAAACACAGAGTCTTTTAAGATCAACTAAAAATTGATTGTTTTTATTAATCTATATTTGGTCTATCAAGTAATTCCGATTCAAAATCTATTTTATCCTTACCTCCAGATATTTTAAGAATATCTTTATCAATTTTTTTAAATTCATTTGATGATGTATTATAATGATTTACTACGGTTCCAATAGTTTTTCCTAATTTATCATGGTAATCCTTATATGCATTTAAGTGATTCCCTAACTTCTCTATATTTTTCTTAATATCTTCAATAGAATTTTCAACTTTTAAATTGTGTAACGCTTTTACAGTAATTTGAAGCATAGGAAATAAACTCATTGGCGAAACTATCATTACCTTTTTAGTATATGCATAAGAAACTAGATCTTTAGAATTTATTTGGAGCGTACCTACTCTACTATTTAATAAATCCTGGTAAAGGCCATCTGCCGGGATAAACATATAAGCATAATCTGTGGTCTTCTCAGTTGGCCGTATATATTTTGCAGTTTCATCAATTCTGGATTTAATATCGGCTTTAAAATTTTTTTCAAGTTTTTCAATTTCATTTTTATCATCGCTTTCAATCATTTTATTATAATTATCCAATGAAAATTTAGCATCAACAGGAATTATAAAATCCCCAACTTTTACTATGGCATCAACTATTTCTCCATTACTAAAACTATGTTGCATTTTAAAAAGCTCAGGAGGCAATACATTTGCCAGCAAATTCTCTAATTGAATCTCTCCCAAAATTCCTCTTTGCTTTTGGTTTCCCAAAATTTTTTCTAAAGTCTTCATTTGATTGGCAAAATTCAGGACTTGTTCATTTGTACCCTTAATTTTTTCGAGCTGAGAAGTGACATCCTTTATTACTTTGTTTGATTCTGAAAATTGCTTTTGCATATCAGTTTTTGAAGATTTTTGAAAATCATTAATTTCTTTGTTAATGTCTTTCAATTTATCTTCAATTTCTTTTCTACTTTCTAAAGCATTGCTATTTACTTCCTTTCTTATATCTTGAATTTGTGTGCTTAAATTATTAGTAAGTTGAACTAATAAATCATTAGATGAAGAATCATTATTATTCTTTTTAAAGAAAAAAAATAGTGCTAAAATTGCAGCTATAATTATAACTATTAAAACAATTAACAACGTAGTTTCCATAAAAATAATTGATTTATTATGCGTATAAATATATCGACTAAAATACTATTTTTTAATTATTTAATAAAATTCAAATCAATTATTAATTAAATATTGAAAGTATAAAACCTATAGCATAAATAAGCACAAAAGGTAGGGGATTTTAATAGTAGGTTGTTTTATTTATAGCGAATATTAATTAATACCTCAACCATTATGAATACCAATACATTTAATGAAGAAGAATTAAACAATGCAAAATTTACATCTAAAAAAAAAGAAATTTATTATCATAGATTAAGAGTTGCGCAATTATCGAGATCTATTTTTTTACATCCTGAAAAAATAAATCTTTCAATTAATTTGCAAAAATCACTCAAGCGGTTAGAATACCTTTTATCAGCATAAAACCTACTTATTCTTTTAAAAGCTAATAACACTAAGCCTTTTTACTTATTAAAGCCCCAAATAAAATGAGCATCAAGACAATACAAACACGACTTTTTATTACAGAATTTTCTAATCTTAAAGAAAAGGAAATAGAACAATGTAGATCAAAAATTATTTTATTAGAAAAATTAATGACCGACTATCCTAGTCATAAAACATTAGTCTTTAAATATCAAAATAGTTTATTACGATTTGATCAATTACTAAATATAAATAGGGAACTTGAACTTTTGAAAAACCAAATTTATTCTAGTAATAGAGCATTAGCATCTTAAAGCGAACTGAAGAAGAAAATTAAAAGCACAATAATAAGATTACTTCTACTGTGTTTTCTTTAATGACTCACTAACAAAAAAATATTATCTTTTTTTAATAAAAATGTAGTAAATTAGAAAAAAATTGTCTCCATTATTAATGAAACGTAAATTAATAGTTTTATTGGTTTTGATGCTACTTGCTTTTGCAGGTTATAAATATATTTATCAAGATCATAGAGATATACAAAAAGAGCAGTCGGAATATGTTATTAACTCAAACTTTTTAGCCAACGAATTTTCTCAGAATTCAATCGACTCTGAAAAAAAATATTTGAATAAAACTATCGAAATTAGTGGTGTCATTACAGAGATTAATAATAGCGACATTACTCTAAATAATAGTGTTTTTTGTCAATTTAATAATACGATAAACAGGACACTAAACATTAAAGATACCATTACAATAAAAGGCAGATGTATAGGTTATGATGACTTGCTTGAACTTGTAAAAATTGACCAGAGCGCTATAATTGAATAAAAAAATAAAAATGAGATATTTATACATCCTTACCTTCTGTTTTCCCTTTTTTTTGTTTTCTCAAGACGATTTATTAAGTGAAATTGATACTGACTCTATTGGAGTTGAATATGCAACAGCAGCATTTAAAGGGCTTAAAATCGTAAATTTTGAATCTACTAAACTTGTAGCAAAAAAAGAATTAACCTTAATTGTATCTCACAGATTTGGAAGCGTCGAAAATGGTTTCGATAGTTTTTTTGGATTAGATGATGCTGTAACTCGTATAAATTTTGTTTATGGCCTTTCTAATAACTTAAATATTGGTGTTTCGCGCAGTTCATTTCAAAAAATATACGAGGTTTCAGCCAAATACAGACTCTTAAGACAACAAAAAAATGGATTTCCATTTACCGTTGTAGGTTATAATTCATTCTTAATTAATACTGCATTAGAAAAAGATAATTTGCCAAAATTAGAATTTAAACATCGCTTGGGATATACTGCACAAGTGTTGATTTCGAGAAAAGTTAGTACAAATCTTTCATTGGAATTAGCTCCAACATTTTTCCATGACAATTATGTGATGCTAGATAACCAAGACAATTCACAATTCGCATTAGGACTTGGTGGCCGTTATAAATTAACTAAACGTTGGTCCTTTAATATGGATTATGGATGGCATTTAAATAGAGCTAACGATTCACCTTTTAAAAACCCATTTTCAGTAGGTGTAGACTTAGAAACCGGAGGGCATGTGTTTCAAATGCATTTTACCAATGCGCAACCTATGAACACGAATGGTTTTTTAGGTCAAAGCACTGGAGATTGGTCTGATGGTAATATTTATTTTGGATTTAATTTAAGCAGAGTTTTCTAATAGTAAACCAAATCATTATGCAGAAAATCATTTTATTAGTTTTTACAATATCAATACTTTTTAGCTGTACAAATGTTAGTGAAGAAGATTTAATTGATGTTATAGTTCCACCAGTTATAGTAACTTATAATGCTGATGTAAAAGTCATTATAGACAATAATTGTTTAAACTGTCATATACAACCACCTGTAAATGGTGCTAACATACCTTTACTAATATACGATAATGTTAAAAATGGTGTAGAAAATAATAATTTAATTAATAGGATTTCTGCTCAAGCAGGCGATGCTGGTGCAATGCCATTTGGAGGTCCAAGGTTACCACAAAATTTAATAGATATTATTATACAATGGGAAGCAGATGGCTTATTAGAAGAAGAATAATTCCTTAAAATATATACTATGAAAACGAAAAAATTAATGATAACATTCGTTATTGCCGGAATGTTATTTAACTGCTCAAGTGGTGGAGATGACGCCATGAATGATAATAACAATCCAGATCCAGATCCGACTACAGTGACATATAATAATACTATAAGTTCTATTATTAGTAATAATTGTTTATCATGTCATGGAGACCCAACGGCAAATGACGCACCCATATCATACACTACATACATACAAGTAAAGAATGATATCAATAAAATTATTAACAGAATTAATAGCATATCAAGCCCTATGCCTCCTACTGGACTGATGAGCCAGAATAATAGAGATTTAATTCAGCAATGGATGGATGGATGAAGGGCTTTTAGAGGATTAAACGCTCCACTAAATTTTAATAATTTATGGCAGCATTTTTGATAGCTTAAAAGAAAATATTACCGACGTATGAAAAAAATAATGTTTTTATTGGCATTTATAAGCATAAGTGTCTCTTCACAAAATAGATATTTAACTAAAACGGGAACAGTAGAATTTGAAGCTTCTGTCCCTTCTTTTGAAGAAGTCAAAGCAATAAATAATTCTGCTACAGCAATTATAAATTCTGAAACCGGCGAATTTGCTGCTTTAGTACTTATAAAAGGATTTCGTTTTAAAAACGCGCTTATGGAAGAGCATTTTAATGAGAACTATGCTGAATCTGACCTATATACAAAAGCAACTTTTAAAGGAAAAATTATTGACTTTTCAATTAATAATCTAAAAGCTGTTGCTAGTTCTTTTGACGTAGCTGGCGAATTAGAATTTCATGGAAAATCTAAAAAAATAGAAAACTTAGAACTAGCGATCTCAATACATGACAAGGTAATTACCATTTCTGGAGAATTTACCGCTGACGCTTCAGATTATGATATTAAAATCCCAAAAATAGTTAGGAGTAAAATTTCTGAAGATATAAAGGTATCCTTCGAGTTTAAGCTTCAGAAAAAATAAAGCATAAAAGTTATCAGAGAAATCGTATATTTAGATTAAATTTAATAACTGTAATTCTTTGATAAATAGTGTAATGCTATATTAAAAATTGCGACTCAACTGTAATTACAGTAATGTTAATTTCGTATTGCTATACAAATTGCAATTAAGTAAAGTAACCTTTAAAAAAAGCGCTATGGAAAAAAATTACATTATTAAGTCTGTTTTAACGCTGCTATTTACAGCATTTTTTTTCACCCAAACAAAAGCACAAATAAGAATAGTTCAGGTAGATCCTGCAACTGACAAAGTAACTATTCATAATTTTGGAGGAGGAACGGTAAATATTTCTACCTATTGGCTGTGTTCTCAAATTAGTTATATGCAGTTAGGCTCATTGACCCTTGAAAGTGGTTCTTTAAATTTAATGGTAGGTTCAAGTGTTACTGTAAGTGCCACTACCGATTATTTAGATGATACTGCTGCCGATTTGGGATTATATGATGCTTTTGATTTTACTAATACTGCTGCAATGCATGATTTCTTACAATGGGGAGGAAGTTTTGATTTCCCTGATGGTCGTGAAAATGTTGCAGTAGCTAAAGGAATTTGGGGAGATGAAGATTTTAACAAAAGAGCTAATTCCAAATAATTTAACTCAAATAAATGTTTCTAATTTAAGTAAAGGTATGTATTTAGTTAAAGTTACATCTGGAGAAAATGTTGTGACTAAACGATTTATAAAAGAATAAACTATTTACTCAAATACATTTTACGTCTGGAGTAAAGATCGTAGAACTGGTCGTCTTTTAAACTATCTATAAACAAAATGCTTTCTCCAGTACTTTTCATTTCTGGTCCTAGTTTTTTGTTTACGTTTGGAAACTTATTAAAAGAAAATACTGGCTGCTTAATGGCATAACCATTTAATCTAGGTTTAAAATCGAAATCGGTTACTTTCTTTTCGCCCAACATCACCTGTGTAGCATAATTTACGTATGGTTCTTCGTAGGCTTTTGCAATAAATGGAACTGTCCTTGATGCTCTTGGATTGGCTTCTATAATATATACCATCTCATCTTTAATGGCAAACTGTATATTAATTAAACCAACCGTATTTAATGCCAAAGCTATGTTTTTAGTATGATCTTTTATTTGCTGCATGACCAAATCGCCAAGATTAAATGGAGGCAAAGTGGCATTACTATCTCCTGAATGTATTCCACAAGGCTCTATATGCTCCATGATGCCAATAATGTACACATTTTCGCCATCACAAATCGCATCAGCTTCTGCTTCGATTGCGCCATCTAAATAATGGTCTAATAATAATTTATTTCCTGGCATTTTACGTAGCAACCCTACAATATGTTCTTCTAATTCTTCTTTGTTTATTACAATTTTCATTCCTTGCCCTCCAAGCACATATGAAGGACGAACCAAGATTGGAAAGTTCAATTTATCAGCTACCACAAGTGCTTCATCTGCAGTTGTTGCAATATCAAATTCTGGATAGGGTATTTCTAGCTCTTTTAATAGTGTTGAAAAATTTCCTCTGTCTTCGGCTAAATCAAGAGATTTAAATGAAGTTCCAATAATCTTAATTCCGTATCGGTCTAATTTTTCTGATAGTTTTAAAGCCGTTTGACCTCCTAATTGTACAATAACACCATCCGGTTTTTCATGCTTGATTATATCGTAAATATGCTCCCAAAACACAGGTTCAAAATAAAGTTTATCTGCTGTATCAAAATCGGTTGAAACAGTTTCTGGATTACAGTTAATCATAATTGTTTCGTAACCGCATTCAGCAGCAGCTAATACACCATGAACACAACAATAATCAAATTCAATCCCTTGTCCTATTCTATTAGGTCCAGAACCTAAAACAATGATTTTCTTTTTATCTGAAACTATACTTTCATTATCTGCATAAGGCTTACCATCAGCTAATTCTAATTCGTTTTCGAATGTAGAATAATAATAAGGTGTTTTAGCTTTAAACTCAGCAGCACAAGTATCTACCAGTTTATAAACCCGATTAATATTTAATTCTTCACGTTTCTTGTAAACATGACTCTCTAAACAACCCAACATATGCGCTATCTGTCGATCTCCATAGCCTTTTTGTTTTGCTTCAAGCAATAAATCACGTTCTATAGTATCTATTTTATAATTTGATATTTCTTTTTCTAAAAAGTAAAGTTCTTCATATTGTCTCAAGAACCACATATCAATTTTTGTGATTTCGTGAATTCTACTCAACGGAATTCCTATTTGTATAGCATCATAAATCACAAAAACACGATCCCAACTTGCATGAGTTAATTTATCTATAATTTGTTCGTAATCTTTATATCCTTTACCATCCGCTCCTAATCCATTACGCTTTATTTCAAGAGATTGAGTTGCCTTATGAAGGGCTTCTTGAAATGAACGCCCAATGCCCATAACTTCACCTACAGATTTCATTTGTAACCCTAATGTTCTATCACTCCCTTCGAACTTATCGAAATTCCAGCGTGGTATTTTTACAATAACGTAATCTAATGTAGGTTCAAACAGTGCCGATGTAGATTTAGTAATTTGGTTCTCTAATTCATCTAAATTATAACCAATGGCCAATTTCGCAGCTATTTTAGCTATAGGATATCCTGTCGCTTTACTAGCCAATGCTGATGAACGAGATACACGTGGGTTTATCTCTATGGCAATAATATCTTCTTTCTCATCAGGACTAACTGCAAACTGTACATTACAGCCACCAGCAAAATCGCCAATACTACGCATCATTTTTATTGCCATATCACGCATTCTCTGATATGTAGTATCACTCAAAGTCATGGCTGGAGCTACAGTTATGGAGTCTCCTGTATGAATTCCCATAGGATCCATATTCTCTATAGAACAAATAATAACAACGTTATCATTATCGTCTCTTAATAGTTCTAATTCAAATTCTTTCCAACCAATAAGAGCCTTATCAATCATAACCTCATGTATTGGAGATATTTCCAAACCACGCGTTAATAATTCATCAAAATCTTCGGCAGTATGTACAAACGATGCTCCAGCTCCACCAAGAGTAAACGACGCTCTTATTACTAAAGGAAATCCAAATTCTTGTGCTATTTCTTTTCCACTTAAATAAGATGTGGCTGTTGCTTGAGGTGCCATTGGAATACCAATATCTAACATTAGAGTTCTAAACTTCTCTCTATCTTCAGTGATATTTATAGCGTCTATATCAACACCAATAATTTCTATATTAAAATCTTTCCAAATACCTTTTTCATCTGCTTCAATACATAAATTAAGTGCAGTTTGTCCTCCCATTGTTGGCAAAACAGCATCTATTTGAGGATGTTCCTTTAATATTTCAACAATAGATTTTGTTGTTAATGGCAACAAATACACATGATCAGCCATTGTTGGATCTGTCATTATTGTTGCAGGATTAGAATTAATAAGGACTGTTTCTATACCATCTTCACGTAAAGAACGAAGGGCTTGCGTTCCAGAATAATCAAACTCACAAGCTTGTCCGATTATGATTGGTCCAGAGCCAATTATTAAAATAGAATTAAGGTTTTTTCTTTTTGACATTAGTTTTGGTAACTTTTAAATTGTTCAAAAATAGGTATCAAACAGGTATAAAAAAAGGCGTTACTTATAGTAACACCTTTAATATATTAACAATTGTTAATCATTATTTTTTATGTTTCATTTCTGAAGACACAGAGATTTTCTTTCTTCCTTTAGCTCTTCTACGAGCAAGAATTTTTCTTCCATTAACGGAAGCCATTCTTTCTCTAAAACCATGTTTGTTTCTTCTCTTTCTTTTTGACGGTTGAAACGTTCTTTTTGGCATTGTCTTATATTTTTAAAAACTAATATTCTTTTTTTAAGTTAAGAGCTATCTCAAAACTGCGGGCAAATATACAAAGAGTTTTTACTTTCACAAACCTAAAATTAAAAATATTTTGAATTGTTTTTACTACCTTTGCTTTCTTTAAATTAAACTTAAAAAATGTACAATAAAAATATAAAACTATTTATCGCAATTTTAATTATTGCTTACGCTGGATACCAATTTTATGAAGGGTTAATTGGCAACGGAATTATGTATGTTCTGTTATCCACCATATTTATATTTCTATATTTTAAAAATGAATTTATTCTATTGTCATTTCTAAAACTACGAAAACAAAATTTTGAAGGTGCAAAAAAATGGTTAGATAAAATTAAAAAACCAAGTAGTGCATTAACAAGGAAGCAACAAGGCTATTACAACTACTTAAACGGAATAATGGTTTCTCAAACCAATATGAATGAAGCTGAAAAGTATTTTAAAACTGCTATTTCTTTAGGTTTATCTATGGATCATGATTTAGCAATGGCGAAATTAAATTTAGCAGGAATAGCATTTAGTAAACGACGTAAACAAGAAGCTAACAAACTATTAGCTGAAGCACAAAAACTAGATAAACGAGATATGCTTAAAGACCAAATTAAAATGATGAAGCAGCAAATGAAAAAGGCTCAAATGCCAAATCAACATTTTGGAGGTCATCGACAACAAAGAAGACGATAGTATTTACGCATTATGTAAAAGGTTAAACTCTCTATTTTGAAAATTAGATTCTACTTTTTTATTCTTTCTCTTTTTATTTTTAATTGTCAGCAAATGACAAAAGAATTAATGTTTGAACCATTTGATGAGATTCCAGAAGAAATTGATGGCTGTATATGTACTTACACCATTGAAAATACTTATTCAAATGGAAAAAAGTTTATTCTTTTAATTGGAGGAGATGGATTTGGAAATTCTATTTCGTTCATGACGATAAAAGACAAACTTATTAAGTTAGAAATGGATTATTCCAATCGTTAATTAAATCAAGACGATTACTCTGAAATATTTAAGAATAATAGTTACGAGTTAAAATTGGAAGAGACTAATGGCCAATCAACTGGTTATGATTCCTGGAATACCAATGGAGTAATTAAATTAATTGATAATAAGGGAAATAGCATTTCAATTAAGGTAAAAGGAAAATGTTCATGTTAGTTTTATAAACTAATAAAAAAAATTAAGTCTTAGCATTTCATATTTAACCTTTATGAAATTTTGCCAAAATAATAAATAGAAACTAAAACTCTAAGCCTCATATTAATAGTATTCTTAAGGCTTAATTGAATAAAAGCCTTCTTCTGGTATTTCAATTAAATACTTTTTTCGAGTTTTATTATTAAGATGCGCTTCTCTTAGCCAAGGGTTATGCAATTTTAATATTTTATAATTAATTCCAAATTGCTTCGAGAAAGTCACAAAATCTGATACTGCAGTATCAACTGAAACTGTATATGTTGGAACTGTATTATAAAGATCTTTATATCTAAAATTAAAGCCATATTTGTCAGGATTATTTAATATTTCCTTTAAAGCAACAATTCTAAAAATATATCGTCCTGTTTCTTCTCCCAAAAGCAAGTCGTAATAATTGCTAGCAGATTGGCTATTTAATCGTTTAGAAATTCCTGCTTTCCCTGCATTATAAGACGCTGCTGCAAGTGTCCAAGTACCAAATTTTTCTTTAGCAGCTAATAAATATTTACAAGCTACTTCTGTTGATTTTACTAAATTGTATCGTTCATCTACATTAGTATTAATTTCTAAACCATTTTCTTTTCCTGTTGCTTTCATTATTTGCCAGAAACCTTTAGCTCTTGCAGGAGAAACAGCATTGGTTAAACCACTCTCAATTACAGCGAGGTATTTAAAATCGTCAGGGATTCCGTTTTTAGCCAGAATAGGTTCAATAATAGGGAAATACTTATTCGCTCTTTTAAACATTAATATACCGTTAGATTGCCAATAAGTGTTTACTAGCAACTCTCTATCCATTCGTTCTAAAATGTCAGGATTGTCTAAAGGCAATGATTCGCCAGAAAAATCTAAATTCTCTGGAACGTTTAAAGCATAAACGTTATAATCGTTAATGATTTTCTTTTCTAAATTTTCGTCACTTGGAGCATCTTGTACTGCAAAAATTAGCAGTCCAGATAAACTTAATAAGCCAACGAAAGCCAAAATATTTTTAATTGTCTTCATTTTCTAAAAGTTTATTTCCTCTAAATGTAAAAAAAAATATCATAAAACCTATAATTTTAACTTAATATGAGTTTAGGAAGATTCTCATTAAACCACTTATATTTATTAATTATCATAATATGGCTTCCGCCTTTTACAGCAATACAATCTTTAATATTATATAATGGAAACACTGCGTCTTTTTCTCCATGAATATGAATGATATTTGGAAGCGGTTCATCTTGTTTCCAACAAACCATTTGTTCTATTGCCCAATCCAGATAATGTTTATCGCTAACCGATAAATACTTTTTATAAAGTTCTATACGTTTTGAAGCGGTTTCTCCAAAAGCATATTTAGCTAGTGCTTCAACATTACTTAGTAGTCGTGTAGGAATCAATTTATAGGCTTTAGTCCTTTTGGCGATCTTCATTCGTTTAGGTAATTCAGCACTACTCTTAACACTAGAAACAACAATCAACTTTTTAAGTGACAGAAATTTACTCATTTCTTGGACAACAATCCCTCCAAAGGAAACGCCTAACAAAACACTATTCTCATGCTGTACGCTTTTAGCTAATCTTTTAGCATAATGCTCTATGCTTTCCTTATGAATTGGACTAATCCACTCTAACCAATGTATTTCAAAATAATCCTCAGGTAACTTAATATGCTCAAAAATGGAAGGACTGGCAGCCATTCCTGGCATTAGATACACATGTATTACTTCTTGGATCATAAGTAATTAAGGTTCAATAATCTATGGTTAGTAGCGATTTTTTTTGTAAATTTGCACTACAAAGCTATATAAAATAGTGATTCTTCCGTTGAATAAAACAGACTAATTATGATTGATGCAGCAGAACTAGTAGATAATGACTTTTTAAGACAATTTGAATTAAAGGTTGATGATAACCTAGCTAAAATTGAATATTCTTTACAAGACAGGAAAATATTTCTAACAAAACTTATAATTCCTGAGAATGTTAATAATGATGTTTTTATTGACGATTTTTTAAAATTGGTCATGGAAAATATTCAAGAACGTAATATAAGTGTTGTTCCTACAAGTCCACCAATTGCAAAATTTATTAGAAAAAATAGGCGATACAAAAGAATGCTTCCTGTAGGTATTAGAATATAACTTTATTTGCGGTTTACGAAATAATTTTAAATCTGAAGCAAAATCAAAATGCTTTAGATTTTTTTATGCAACAAATTCTTCAATGAATTCTACTCTTACTAAACCATCTTCATCTATTTTAGTAAGTTCAATTTGATGAAGTGTATTTACTAATTCCGGATTCCAAGGCACTTTTACTTTTATATAATTCTCAGTAAAGCCATGAATATAGCCTTCTTTATTTTCACTTTCAAACAACACCGTTTTTATAGATCCTAATTGATTTTCATAAAAAGCACGACGTTTTTTAACTGATAAACCACGTAACATTTTACTGCGTTTTGAACGTATGTTTTTAGGTACTTCACCTTCAATTTCAGCAGCTGGTGTATTATCTCTTTCCGAATACGTAAAGACGTGCAAATAAGAAATTTCAAGTAGACTCAAAAAATTATAAGTCTCCAGAAAGTGCTCTTCTGTTTCTCCAGGAAACCCTACGATAACATCAACACCAATACAAGCGTGAGGCATCACTTCTCTTATTTTTGAAACACGATCAATATATAGTTCTTTATTATATCTACGACGCATTTGTTTTAAAATAGTATTACTTCCGCTTTGCAATGGAATATGAAAATGTGGTACAAATGCTTTACTATTTGCAACAAACTCAATAGTTTCATTCTTTAATAAGTTAGGTTCTATAGACGATATGCGTAAACGCTCAATACCATCAACCTTATCTAATGCTTGTACTAAATCATAAAAGGTGTGTTCATGTTTTTTATTACCAAACTCACCTTTACCATAATCACCAATATTAACTCCAGTGAGCACGATCTCTTTAATCCCTTTTTCAGAAATCTGTTTTGCATTTTTTAAAACATTTTCAAGAGCATCACTTCGTGAAATACCTCTGGCTAAAGGAATCGTACAAAATGTACATTTATAATCACAGCCATCCTGCACCTTTAAAAAAGCACGTGTTCTGTCTCCAAAAGAATAACTGCCCACATAAAAATCGGCTTCTTCAATCTCGCAAGAATGAATTTCACCAAAGTCATTTTTAGTTAGGTCATTTATATAATTTGTGATTTTAAATTTTTCGGTAGCACCAAGCACCATATCCACACCATTTACGTCTGCTAATTCCTGTGGCTTTAATTGTGCATAACAACCGATTGCAATAACAAATGCTTCTGGATTTACCTTCAGTGCTTGTCTTACAACAGTTTTAAAACGCTTGTCAGCATTATCGGTAACCGAACATGTATTAATAACATAAATATCTGAGTCTTCAGAAAAATTGACACGATCAAAACCGTCATCAACAAAGCTTCTGGCAATTGTAGAAGTTTCAGAAAAATTAAGCTTGCAGCCTAATGTGTAAAATGCAACTTTTTTTCTATCGTTCATACTTGTCTTTTTCAAGCGCACAAATTTACAAATAATTAATCTTTTGTGAAATAATAAATATCATCATCGCCTTTCCCACCTGTTCTTTTGGAAGTAAAATACCCTTCGCTATCAGAATTAATTATAAAGCAAAAATCGTCTTTATTACTATTAATTGGTTTTGGAAGTTTAACAGCTTTATCGAATGACTTGTCTTTATTCATTTTGCTTTTATAGATATCATATCCACCAAAACCATTAGGGCGATTAGAGGCAAAATATAGGATGTTGTCACTACTCATAAACGGAAACATTTCTCTGCTATACGAATTTACTTTTGAGCCTAAATTTTTAGGAATGCTATAACTACCACCTTCTAAAATGTTTACTTTAAAAATATCTGATGAGCCTTTTGTTGTATCTTTTCCTCCCTTAATATTTGCGGTAAAATAAATGGTTTTTCCGTCAGAACTAATACTTGGATGTGCATATGAAAATCTCGTTTTACAAAAAGGTAGTACTTTAAAATTAGTCCAGCCTTCACCTTCTACATATTCGCCGACTTCTATATGAAAATTAGTAGAACTCACTCCTTTAGGTTTATCCTTTCTACTACCATAGTTAGTAGTTATATATAATTTTTTACCATCCGGAGCAAATGAAGCAGAAGTTATTACCCCAATATTGTCATCTTTGCTTAATAGTTTTACATTGATGATTTCTCCTTTTTCATCTTTTTGACCTTCATATAGTGTTAAGGTTGAAATCCCTTTAACTTTAGCAATCTTTCCTTTTTTATTTAGCAAATAAGACACAAATAATGCTTGTCCATTTTGGTTGACAACTAAACCAAAATGAGGCTTATCATTATTCATTTTTAAATTAGTTACACTATACGTTTTATCTTGAGAATAGCTTAAAAAGCTTATTAAAAGAAAAAGTAAAAAAATTATATTTTTCATAAATAAACTCTAATAAGTAATTATTCAAATTAAATTAATTTTTTCTGAAAGTCTTTGTGTCTTCAAATACATATTCTAAGATTGCTGCATCTTGCTCTGTAAATTCAATATTTTTACGAGACATCACTATTTTAGCCACTTCAAAGGCTTTTTTGGTTAAATAAGTAGTAAATCCTTTATGTCCTCCCCAACTAAAACTTGGTACATAATTTCTTGGAAATCCACTTCCAAAAATGTTAGCACTTACACCAACTACAGTTCCTGTATTAAACATAGTATTAATTCCACATTTACTATGATCTCCCATCATAAGTCCACAAAATTGTAATCCTGTTTTAGTAAATCCTTCAGTTTTATAATTCCAAATTCTCACTTCGGCATAATTATTTTTTAAATTTGAGTTGTTGGTGTCTGCTCCTAGATTACACCATTTACCAATAACAGAATTCCCTAAATATCCTTCATGTCCTTTGTTTGAATACCCAAAAAAGACAGAATTTTTTACTTCGCCTCCTACAGCACTATGAGGTCCAACTGTTGTTGGACCATAAATTTTAGCTCCCATTTTAACTACAGCGCTTTCACATAAAGCAAAAGGGCCTCTAATAGCACATGCCTCCATAATTTCAGCATTTTCTCCAATATAAATTGGACCCATAGACGCATTCAGTACAGCGATTTCTACTTTAGCACCTTCTTCAATAAAGATGTTTTTAATGTTTATACAATGGACTGATTTTGGTATTGATTGTGATTGCCTTCCATTAGTTATTAGGTTAAAATCTTCTTGTATTGCTTCTCCATTTTTTGAAAAAATATCCCAAGTATATTCAATTTTTAAAACATCACTATTAAATTCAATAGCTTCATAAGCATCAAAATTTACTTCCTCTTGAGTATTTTTTGTAAAAAAAGCAATAACATCTTCATCTTTAAAAATAGCTTGGTTTTCTTTTAAATTTTTAACCATTTCTATCAATTCCATATTTGGAGAAAAAGAAGCATTTATCATTACATTCTCATCCATCTCTACCATAGGGTACTTATCTGACAAATAATCTTCCGTAATCGTAGTGGTAGTACACTCAAGATATTTTTCCCATTTTTCTCTAATAGTTAAAATGCCAACTCTAATATCTGCAACAGGACGTGTAAATGTAAAAGGCAACAAATTACTTCGAGAAGGTCCATCAAAAAGTATATAATTCATATAAAATGCTTTTTGTAAAAATAAAAAAGCCTTTCAATAATTGAAAGGCTTTTGTTAAATATGTTTTTGCTAAAATTATTTTTTGAATTTAGCGTACTTAGTTTTAAACTTATCAATACGACCAGCTGTATCTACTAATTTAGATTTTCCAGTATAAAATGGATGAGAAGTCCTAGAGATTTCCATTTTAACCAATGGATACTCAACGCCATCAACATCTATTGTCTCACTAGTATTTGCAGTAGATTTTGCTAAAAACACATCGTTGTTAGACATATCTTTAAAAGCTATTATTCTATAATTTTCTGGATGTATACCTTTTTTCATCTCTAATCGCTTTATTTTCGTTTCATTTTTCGAGCTGCAAATTTAAGTAATTTTTATAAAAAACAATACTTTATTTATAAATTTATTTTTAGTTAGTTTCAATTAATAAGATTCTCGCTTTCATGGAAATTAAAGTGTAACGTTTTAGTATATTTGTTTACTAACTTAACATATATAACCAAAAACAAAAAATATGGATACGCAAAAACCAACAGCTGGTAAATTTTCAATGAATTATGGCTTAGCACTTGGAGCAATAATGATACTAATTTCAGTGATAACATACGTTACTGGAATGGCTTTAGAAGGTGTTCAATGGCCAAATTATGTATATTATTTAATTTTCCCAGCAATAATTATATATGCTATAAATCAATTTAAAAAGGCTAATGGAAATGTTTTAAGTTTAGGAGAAGCAATAAAAGTTGGGCTTGCTATAGCAATGATTAGTGCATTAGTTAATATTATTTATGGACTGATTTTTAATTATTATATCGATCCTGAATTTATGGAACAAATGATGATTGTTTATGGAGAGAAGTTACTTGAAAATCCAAGAATGACTCCAGAAATGGTAGAACAACAAATGGAGTTTATGAAGAAATTTCAAAATCCATTATTTGGATCTGCATTTTGGATAGCAATGAGTGCAATATTTGGGTTAATTTATTCTCTAATTGCAGGTTTAATTATGAAACAAGAGGCTCATAATGATTAAATAATTTCTTTAACTTTAAATATTGAAATAAGAAATATTATAAATGAACCTATCTGTAGTTATACCACTACTTAACGAACAAGAATCTTTAGACGAACTTTATGATTGGATTGCAAATGTTATGCAATCCAATCATTTTTCGTATGAGATTATTTTTATTGATGATGGTAGTACAGATAATTCTTGGCAAACCATAGAATCACTTTCAAGAAAAGATACAAATGTTAAAGGGATTCGGTTTTTAAAAAACTACGGAAAATCTCAAGCCTTACACATAGGATTTAAAAAAGCTAAAGGTGATGTGGTTATTACTATGGATGCAGATTTACAAGACAATCCAGAAGAGATTCCTAGTCTTTACAAAATGATTACAGAAGAAAATTTCGATTTAATATCTGGTTGGAAAAAGAAACGATACGACTCTATAATAACAAAAAATTTACCTTCAAAATTATTTAATTGGGCTGCTCGCAGAACATCTGGAGTAAAACTACACGATTTTAATTGTGGTTTAAAAGCTCTAAAAAAAGATGTTGCAAAAAATATAGATGTTCATGGAGAAATGCATCGTTATATTCCTGTTTTAGTAAAAAATGAAGGCTTTTCTAAAATAGGTGAAAAAGTTGTACAGCATCAAGCTAGAAAATATGGAAAAACAAAATTTGGTATGGAACGATTTATAAACGGTTTTTTAGATTTAGTGACTATTTCTTTTATCTCAAAATTTGGTAAGAGACCAATGCACTTTTTTGGTGCTTTAGGAGTTATAATGTTTGCTATTGGATTTGGATTTGCAATATATATTGGTGTAGACAAATTATTTGTAAATCCTTTTGGGAGATTAATTACAGAACGTCCACAATTTTACATCTCCCTTACTACTATGATTTTAGGCACGCAATTTTTTGTAGCAGGTTTTCTTGGCGAAATTATTTCACGTTCAAAAAAAGATAAAAAGCGTTATAAAATTAAAACTAAAATAAACCTTTAAAGTTTTAAGGCAAAATGCCCATAAACAATCTTATTATTTTGATTTATAGAAAACCAATAGTCCGTTGGTGTTACTAATTTACCATTAAATATTCCGTCCCAACTTTCAAAAGCTTCCATTGTTTTTAAGAGTTTACCAAAACGATCGTAAATTTTAATTTTTGCATTTTGAAAAAGCTCAGGTTTATACATTTGCCATCCATCATGAATTCCATCGCCATTAGGTGTGAAATAATTAGGATAACCTCCAACCAAAATGGTTTCTGATATAGTATTACAATCATCTCTAATAACAACAAGATTATATAATCCTGGAGCAACATTATTAAACTCGTTATCTGTTATAAATGTCTGACCACCATCTAACGAATACTTAAGATTACCATTAAAACTTTGTAAAACAATTTTTACAGAGTTTTCAGATCTGAAATCATTAATTACTATATCTTTTATTTCAATTTTTTCTGATAATACCGCATCTACATTTATAATATCTGTACAATCAGCACCATGTGATACTTCAACCCAATATACACCTTCTTGATCTATTTGTATTTTCTGTGTGGTTTCACCAGTAGACCATAAATATCTTGAAAACCCATTTCCAGCATCGAGAATATTTTCATTACTTGGACAAAATACAGTTATTAGATCTTCAACTTCTGGCTTGAATACTACTTTAATTTCTAGCTTACCAATATTATTACATCCATTAAAAGTTTCAATTCTAAAAAACAGTTCATGGGCAGTTTGTGAGTTTGAAAATGTTAATTCATCTAATAGTTCTTGATTCTCTAAAAGGGCGTTTAGTTCACTGTCATAAAAAGTGATGTCCGTATTTGGAAAATCTTGCAATAATTGGGCATTCACTTCTTCAAGATTTAATGTTGTATCACCAACATTAACATTATTTGGATCGCAAATAAAAGTTGTAGAATAGGTTCCTAAATCAGAAAAAGGTAAAACGTTTAATGTAATCTCAGTTACAGAATAACATTCTACGTTTTCAAAAACCTTAGCAAATATAATTTGATTAATAAACTCATTTTGGTACTCATTTTCATCAAGCGCATTTTCATTGGTTTGAACATCTTGTAAATTCTTAAAATAAGTGACAATTATATCTTCATTTCCTTGGTCAAACAGCTCTTTAGCTTCGGTAAGATTAAATAACGTAATTCCATCGTCATTTTCATCTACATCACATTGTGTTAAAGTAATATTATTCAATACTATTGGCAATTCATTAATTTCTACAAATTCTATATAAGTTTGGGTCTCACGGTTTAAAAAATTAACCGTAATAGTTACAGCATAAATGCCAGTTTGCGAAAATGTATGTATTGGATTTATTAAACTTGAGGTATTATCTGCCCCACTAGTTGGATCGCCAAAATCCCAATTAACTGATTGTATTACATCATTAGCATCCAAATTAAACTGAGTTGCATTGTTAAAACAAAGATTCTCTATATCTACAATACTTTCAAAGCTAGATTGAATATAAGATGGTAACCCAAATCTGGTCAATCTTCCACCCAAATCAACATTATATTCCCTATAATCACAACTTACTTGGGGTAAATTAGGTTCTCTAATAACTGAAAGCTTATCACTTGTAATAGAATGATATATTTTTTTATCAAAAGCTATCTGCAATGTGCCAGCCAAATCAATAGGCAGATAGTCTGTATACACATTCAATAAATATTCTGTACTTTCTATATTTGGCGACTCCAAATCATACTGATATAATACTATATTTGCTGCAATTGGAAATTCACTTTTTTTATCTATAAGTCTTGCACTTGCATAAAGTTTTTTAGAATTAGAAGAAAATTCAACGCCATAAAATACTTTTTCAGTAGATATAATCTCCTCATTACTAACTATTCCTGTAGTAACATTAAAATCGTATAAATTAATTGAGCCTCCTAATGGGGCTAAAAAAGCATGCGCAATAGCAATTTTCTCACCATTGGGTGAAATTTTTAAGCAGCCTCTAATATTTTCAAAATTAGAGATATTAGGACCAATAATAGATATTGCAGGTATTGCACTTACACCATTACCATCAACTTTATATGAATAAAATTTATTTCCTGTTTGTGTTACAACCCAAAATCCCGAACCATTAAATGCACTTACTGCTGAAACTTTTTCTGAACTTTGAGCTAATAAATTTATGTTTTTAGACGTTAAAGCACCTAAACCTCCATCTAAAGACAAATCAACAATCGAATAATTAAGCCCATTACCTGTTCCAACGTTAAAATAAGCTTGTGACACATCTGCTGTAAAAATGTAAAAAAGATTAGGATTGACTATATTAGGAATAATTATGGCTGATTGTGAACTAGACTCATGACCTAATAAGCCCTGTCCATTAGACATTATATTGTGATTTCTATTCCAAACTGTTTTTCCATTTGTATAGAAAATTAAATTACCAGCACTATCGGAAATTGTACTACAACCCTCAATAGTTGATAGACTACCATCCAAAAGAATCTCTGGAACACCATGATTAAAATTTAACCCAGCATTATTCCCAAAATACCAATTAGCTGTTTCCCTTTGCGCCAATGTTGGTAAGGAAAACAAAAACATGATAACGTATATGAGATATTGCCTCTTCATAATAAAGCATAATACCACTAAAATTCATGCTAAATAAATTTTAAAATAGTCAATATTGAATTGAAAATTCAAGTAAATAACTACTTTTGTAGCAAATAAAATTTACATGACTTACATTAATCCTCAAACATTAGATAATGTAAACAATTGGTTAACAACTTTTTTTGATAAAGATACACAAGAAAAAATAAAAAAACTAATTGCTTCAAATCCAAAAGAACTTGAAGAAAGTTTTTATAAAGATTTAGAATTTGGAACTGGCGGAATGCGGGGCATCATGGGAGTTGGAACTAACCGAATTAATAAATATACACTAGGAAAAAATACACAAGGTTTAAGTAATTATTTACATAAAAGTTTTCCCAACCAAAAACTTAAAGCTGCAATTGCTTTTGATTGCAGACATAATAGCAAGAAATTTGCGAAACTGGTAGCAGATGTTTTTTCAGCAAATAATATAGAAGTGTTTTTGTTTGAAGATTTACGCCCTACTCCAGAATTATCTTTTACTTTAAAGCATCTTAATTGCAATTGTGGTATTGTACTCACTGCATCTCACAATCCACCAGAATATAACGGTTATAAAGTGTATTGGCAAGATGGAGGACAATTGGTTCCACCACAGGATTCAGAAGTTATTCAAGAGATAAATCGTTTAGATTATTCAGAAATTAAATTTGATGCGAACGAAAATCTAATACATTTTATAGGAGAAGATCTTGATAACGTCTTTATCAATGCATCGATAAAAAACGGAAGTTTTAATACTTCTCCTCTGGCGAAAAACGATTTGAAAATTGTCTTTACTTCGCTTCATGGCACATCTATAACCATTATTCCTGAAACATTAAAACTTGCTGGTTACAACAACGTTAATATTGTAAAAGAACAAGAAGTGCCAAATGGTGACTTCCCAACCGTTGAATCTCCAAATCCTGAAGAACCAGAAGCTTTAAAAATGGCATTAGAATTAGCTCAAAAAGAGAATGGAGATATTGTAATTGGTACAGATCCAGATTGTGACAGGATTGGTGTAGCAGTAAGAGATTTAGACAATAATATGATCTTGCTAAATGGCAATCAAGCGATGGTTTTGATGACAAATGCTTTACTAAATCATTACAAAAAAGAAGGCTGTTTAACACATTCCGATTTTATAGCTAGTACTATTGTATCTACACCTATGATGAAGAAGTTAGCTGAAGCATATAATGTAGAATGTAAAATTGGTCTTACTGGATTTAAATGGATTGCCAAAATGATTAAAGATTTTCCTAATCAATACTTTATTGGTGGTGGCGAAGAAAGTTTCGGGTTTATGGTGGGCGACTTTGTGAGAGATAAAGATGCAGTCACAGCTACACTTTTAGCTTGTGAAATTGCTGCTCAAGCTAAAACTGATGGAAGTTCGGTTTACAGAGAATTAATTCAACTTTATATTGAGCATGGTTTTTATAAAGAACGTTTAATTTCGGTAACTAAAAAAGGTATTGAAGGTGCTGAAAAAATAAAACAAATGATGATCAACTTTAGAGAAAATCCATTGACAACCATTGACAGCTCAAAAGTAGTGATGCTTGAAGATTACCAATCTTCAATTTCTAAAAACATGATTTCGGGAATAGAAGTGACCATTAACATTCCAAAATCCAATGTACTTATTTACTATACAGATGATGGATCTATAATTGCATTACGACCAAGTGGAACGGAACCAAAAATTAAGTTTTATATTAGCGTAAACACAACTTTAGATTCAGTTGCTGAATTTATTAATACTGAAGCCGAATTAGAAGAAAAAATAGATGCAATAATCAAAGATATGAATCTTAATTAATGAATTATTTCAAGCAAATATTACGATTTGCAAAACCTTATAAAGGCTATGCCGTTTTAAATATAATTTCAAATATTTTTTATGCTTTATTTGGCACTCTTGCTATGGTTTCATTGTTTCCTATGCTAAATGTGTTGTTTGGAAAATCAAAACGAATTGAAACAAAACCAATTTGGGAAGGGATTTCTCATTTAAAAGAATATGCTGAAGATTCCTTAAATTATTTTGTTACGCAAAAAGCAAATGAAGGTCATGAAGATGTTTTAATTTTTATGGTAGCACTAATAGTTAGTATGTTTTTGCTTAAAAACATATTCAATTATTTAGCTATGTATTTCATTACTTTTTTGCGTAATGGTGTATTAAAAGATATAAGAAACGATCTTTATGATAAAATAACAGATTTACCGCTTTCGTACTTTTCAGAAAAACGAAAAGGTGATGTAATGGCAAGAATATCTACTGATGTACTAGAAATTCAACATTCCTTTTTATCAATTTTAGAATTAATTGTGAGAGAGCCTCTTATGATTATTTTTACTGTAATTACTATGTTCTTTATTAGTGCTAAACTCACCTTATTTGTTTTCATTTTTATTCCTGTTTCAGGTTTTCTAATTTCATTAATAGGAAAATCGTTAAAACGCAAATCTGATAAAGTTCAAAAAGAACAGGGTTTATTTTTATCTATAATTGAAGAAACTCTTGGCGGCTTAAAAGTGATTAAAGGATTTAATTCTGAAAAAATATTTGGTAAAAAATTTAGAGAATCTACAACTAGATTCTATAATTTCTCTAACACCTTATTAAATCGCAAAAATTTAGCAGGACCAACTAGTGAGTTTCTTGGCATTACCGTAATTGCCATTTTATTGTGGTATGGTGGACAAATGGTACTAGTTGAAAACACACTTGAAGCTAGTTTATTTATCGTTTATATGGGACTTGCTTATAATATTCTTACTCCTGCAAAAGCAATAAGTAAAGCTAGTTATAATGTTAAAAAAGGAAATGCAGCAGCCGAACGTGTGCTAGAAATATTAAATACTGAATCGCCACTCAAAGACAAACCAAACGCAATCGATAAAAAAGAATTTACAACTTCCATAGCTTTGGAAAATGTTTCTTTTAAATATGAAAATGAGTATGTTTTAAAGGACTTTTCAATAAGTGTTTTTAAAGGAAAAACTCTTGCTCTAGTTGGTCAATCTGGAAGTGGAAAATCAACTATTGCAAATTTAGTAACTCGATTTTACGATGTAAATAATGGTAGTATTAAAATAGATGGACAAAACATAAGGGATTTAACTAAACATTCACTTCGCAACTTAATGGGATTAGTTACACAAGATTCTATTTTGTTTAATGAATCGGTTAAAAACAATATTTTACTTGGAAAAGAAGATGCTTCAGATGAGGACGTTATTGAAGCTCTCAAAATTGCCAATGCCTGGGAATTTGTAAAAGACCTACCAAAAGGAATAGATACTAATATTGGTGATTCTGGAAATAAACTGTCTGGTGGACAAAAACAACGCTTGAGTATTGCTCGAGCAGTTCTTAAAAATCCTCCAATTATGATTCTAGACGAAGCAACTTCTGCTTTAGATACTGAAAGTGAACAATTAGTTCAAGTAGCTCTGGAAAATATGATGAAAAACAGAACTTCAATTGTCATTGCACATAGGTTATCCACTATTCAAAATGCAGACATAATTATAGTAATGCAAAAAGGTGAAATTGTTGAACAAGGCAAACATCAAGAACTTCTAGACAAGAAAGGCGTTTATAATAAACTTGTCGAAATGCAATCTATTCAATAAACGTTTAGAACCCTATATAAATTAAGAAAAGGACTAAATTTGGGTATAGTCCTTTCCTTTTATTATTACCACATTTGGGGAAATGGTAATAAACTAGTTGGTTAAGTTGCTGTAAACCTATTAAAAAAAAATCTAACCACCAAAAAAAATGTGTATTTTATCGATATAATTATACACTTTATCGATGTTTTTTATGTAATATATTGTTTATTAGCTATTTAACTTATTTGCCTATTTTTAATTATTTTCAGTTTTATAGTTTACAATTAAACTTTTCTTAAATTGGTAAGTCTAAAAAATAAATTAATTTTTTGTGGATAACGAAAAAAAACTATTATCACAACTCAAATCTGCCCAAACACAAGAAAAAGCTTTTAGAGAATTAATAACACTTTATAAAGAACGCTTGTATTGGCATATACGAAAAATTGTTATTTCTCATGACGACAGTGATGATGTGTTGCAAAATACATTCATAAAAATTTACAAGAACATAAATAATTTTAAAGGAGATAGTAAACTTTACTCTTGGATGTATCGTATTGCAACTAACGAGTCTATTACTCATTTAAACAAGAATGCAAAACGTTTACAAATTACGAATGAAGCAGCTCAAGAATATGCTATTAATAATTTAAAAGCTGATGTTTTTTTTGAAGGTGATGAGATACAATTAAAATTACAACAAGCTATAGCTACATTACCGCAAAAACAACAAATAGTGTTTAATATGAAATATTTCGATAATATAAAATACAAAGACATGTCAGAAGTTTTAGAAACCAGTGAAGGTGCTTTAAAAGCTTCATATCATATTGCTGTTAAAAAAATTGAAGCATATTTAACAACTAATTAAACCTTTTAAACTAAATTGTGTCAAACAATTAATGAAACTTAACTTAAATAACATAAAAAAGGCAGGATTTAAAACGCCTGAAAATTACTTCGATGCTGTTGAGGACAACATAATGAATGCTATTAAGCAAGAAAACAACCTCAACTTAAGTAAAGAAACAGGATTTAAAACACCTGAAAATTACTTTGATGCTTTCGAAGATGTTGTTATAAATAAAATTGAGACTAAAAACACTCCTAAAGTAATTACGCTATTTAGTAAGAGAAACTTATTATACGCTTCAAGTATTGCAGCTGCAGTGTTGTTACTTTTTAATTTATCCATTTTTAATAAAGAAGTAACTTGGGATTCTTTAGATACTCTAACTGTTGAAAATTATATAATTGACGAAGGCATAGACTCCTACGAATTAGCAGCATTACTAACAGATGATGATTTTTCAGAAACCGATTTTTTAGAACAAAATATTACAGACGAAACTTTAGAAAACTATCTATTAGATAATTTAGATCTTGAAGAATTAATCATTGAATAATAAATAAGAACAAATGAAACAAAAATTACTATATATAATAATTTTGCTTATTTCTGCGAGTAGTTTTGCGCAGCCTAACAAAGGCAAAATTAGAGCATTAAAAATAGCTCACATAACAGAGAAACTTAATTTAACTGAAAGCGAAGCTGAAAAATTCTGGCCAATTTACAATGCTTATGACAAAAATACAGCAAAAATTAAATACGAAAATGTAAGAAAACTTCGTGAAGAAATAAAGCAGAATATTGATACTTTAACAGAAGACAAAGCCAATGAATTATTAAACAGATTACAAGAAGCCGAAGAGAAACTTTTTAAAGAAAAAATTCAACTTGTAAAAAAACTACGTGCAGTTATATCTCCACAAAAAATAATATTGCTTAAAGTTGCTGAAGAAGAATTTAATAGAAGAATGCTTGAGAGAATGAAAAACATGCGACAAAGAAGAATGAATAAAAACAAACCTTAAATTAAAAGAGAAACAGCTGTTTCTCTTTTTTATTCTCTAAAAGTGAGTTTAGAAATTCTACCTTTTCCGGCAGCATAAGCCACACTATCGTTTAAAAACCTTATGGTATAAAAACCTTCATCACTTAAATGTATCCATGAGTAACCTCCATCATTAGAATAGTCGATGCCTTTAAAACCAATGGCAACTAACTCCTTCCCTTCTCTATTTGGAATGTATTGTACACAGCTTCTGTATCCAGGATCTTGTCCTTGTGCAACAACTTGCCATGTTTTCCCTCCATCACTTGTTCTTATTTTATTAGCTTCATTATTTTCTGGCTTGGTATAATCACCACCAATTGCAAAACCATTGAGTTCATCATAAAAATCTATAGAATAAATTCCTTCTGTTACTTTATCCTTGACTATTGGTGTTTCTATTACTTCCCAAGACAAACCTTTATCTTTTGAATAATAAACTCTTCCAGCAGTTGTGGCTACCCAGGTTTCATCTCCAACAATAGCAATATTCGTATCGCTAGCGGCAAAAGCACCTTCATTTTCTTTTGCTTTAGGCAAATCGTCACAAGATAATTTAGTCCACGTATTGCCACCATCTCGTGTAATAATCACACTTAAACAACCGTCAATTGAATCGCCAATAGCAATACCTTCGTCATCATTCCAAAAATTCATTGAGTCATAGAAAGCTTTTGGATGGTTTTCGGTATAAACAATTTCTTTCAAATCATTCTTCATTTTGAACAATAAGGCTGGACTTCCTATACTCAGCCCAAAACTAAACTTTGATGTATTAGCAACTGCTCTAAAATTAGGTGTTAAAGAATCTGAAACAGGAATTGAATATACAATTGATAAAGAGATTCCATCAATTATCCCAAATTTTCCATTAGAAGTTGCAAAAAAACCACCTTGTATATCTTTAATAATTTCAAGCGCTCTAACATTCAACAATGAATCTTCTATAATTGTTTCAATTTCAACTTTAGAAATATCTTTTAATACAAACATCTCTTTATTCTTATAAGAAAAGGTTGAAACAAAAACTAATAACAAAACAGCATTTCTCATTTGTAAAATATTTAGCTAAAAATAATTAATTAAACTTTACCTTTGCCTGCTTAATTATATAAAATGCGATTACACCGAAATTTATGCTTTGCAGTTATTGATGGATTACTCTTAATTTTTAATGAAGGAGATTATGCCGACAAAGTTATACAACAACTCTTAAAACGAGATAAACGTTGGGGAAGTCGAGACCGAGGTTTCGTTGCCGAAACGACTTACGATATTGTACGTTGGAAACGTCTCTATGCTAAAATTGCAAACGTGAAAGAACCTTTTAGTAGAGATGACATGTGGCGCTTATTTGCCGTTTGGGCAACATTAAAAGGCATAAAACTACCTGATTGGAAATATTTCGAAAATACGCCAACTCGAAAAATAAAAGGCAAGTTTGATGAATTATCAAAAATTAGAAAAATAAAAGAATCTATTCCAGATTGGTTAGACGAAATTGGAGTTAAAGAATTGGGTAAAGAAAATTGGACGATAGAAATTTCAGCATTAAATAAACAGGCAGACGTTATTTTAAGAGTAAACACTCTAAAAACCAATAAAAATGATTTACAATTAAAATTACAATCTGAAGATATTGAAACCGAGTTTCTACCTAATCATCCTGATGCTTTAAAATTAAAAGAACGTTCAAATGTGTTTATTACTGAAGCCTTTAAAAATGGATGGTTCGAAGTACAAGATGCATCTTCACAACTAGTAGCTGCTTATTTAGATGTAAAGCCAGGTATGAAAGTTGTAGATACTTGCGCAGGTGCAGGAGGAAAAACATTACACCTTGCATCACTTATGGAAAATAAAGGGCAAATTGTTGCAATGGATATCTACGAAAGTAAACTCAAAAAATTGAAAATTAGAGCCCGTAGAAATGGTGCTCATAATATCGATTTAAAAGTAATAGAATCTACAAAACCTATTAAAAAACTCTATAACAAAGCTGATAGAGTTCTTATTGATGCACCTTGTTCAGGATTAGGTGTATTACGTAGAAATCCTGATTCTAAATGGAAATTACAAACAGAGTTTATAAAGGATATTAAAAAAACACAACAAGATATTTTACAACAATATTCTAGAATGGTAAAGTCAGGAGGGAAATTAGTTTATGCGACTTGTTCTGTACTGCCTTCTGAAAATCAAGATCAAGTTGAAAAATTTTTATCATCAGATTCCGGAAAAGATTTTACATTTGTAAAAGACAAAAAGGTATTAGCTCATAAATCTGGTTTTGATGGATTTTATATGGCACTTTTAGAACGAAAACAATAATTTACGATGTGCTTGGAAAACAAGTTTTAATTGAAAACATTACGGAATCTAAAGATTTTATTAATATTTCAAATCTTAATAAAGGAATATACTTAGTAAAAATTAATTCCATTCAAGGAACTACAACCAAATAATTGATTAAGCAATAAGAAATTGAAAAGTGACTAATAATGATAGCCTATCGGTACGCTTTTCTATGTTCAAAACTAGTGGATAACTCAAAAAATATACTGAAATATTTCATTTAAAATAGAAGCAAAAATCTTAAATTTGAACTTTCAAAAAACAATACAAACACATAGCGAATGATTCATTTCTTTGGAAACGTAAACAGCAAAGTTTTTGCTGTACAAACAGCAGAAGAATTATCAACCGAAACCATCTCAAAACTTAACTGGCTTTTTGGAAATCAACCAAAAATAGAACAAGCATCTCTAGATGCTTTTTTTGTTGGACCCAGAGCAGCTATGATAACGCCTTGGAGTACCAATGCTGTTGAGATTACTCAAAACATGGGAATTGTTGGCATAATCAGAATTGAAGAATTTAAAGCTGTAGCTGAAGATTTTTCGGACTTTGACCCAATGATCTCTCAAAAGTTCGATGGTTTACACCAAGACGCTTTTACCATCGACATTCAACCAGAACCAATTCTAGATATTGATGATATTTCAGTGTACAATGAGCAAGAAGGCTTAGCATTAAATGAGGAAGAAATTGAATACCTTAAAGGTGTTTCAAAAAAGATGGGGAGACCACTAACTGATTCCGAAGTTTTCGGATTTTCACAAGTAAATAGTGAACATTGTCGTCATAAAATATTTAATGGAACATTTATAGTCGATGGCAATGAAAAACTAGCCTCACTTTTTAAACTCATTAAAGAAACCTCTAAACAAAATCATAACGATATTGTTTCAGCATATAAAGACAATGTTGCCTTTATAAAAGGTCCTTTGATAGAGCAATTTGCACCAAAACGTCATGATATTCCAGATTTCTACACTACCGAAGATTTTGAATCTGTAATATCCCTAAAAGCCGAAACCCATAACTTTCCAACAACGGTAGAGCCTTTTAATGGAGCTGCAACAGGTTCTGGTGGTGAAATTCGCGACAGGCTTGCTGGAGGAAAAGGGTCATTGCCATTGGCAGGAACGGCTGTGTATATGACCTCCTATTCACGTTTAGAAGAAAACAGTCCAGATAGTAATAGGGATTGGGAAAAAGGTGTTTCAGAGCGTGATTGGCTCTACCAAACACCAATGGATATCTTAATAAAAGCATCTAATGGAGCGTCTGATTTTGGAAATAAATTTGGTCAACCACTTATTTGTGGTTCTGTATTAACTTTTGAACATAAAGAAGAGGCTCGCAAGCTTGGTTTTGATAAAGTGATTATGCAAGCTGGTGGTATTGGATATGGGAAAGCAGAACAAGCATTAAAAGACAGACCAAAAACCGGTGATAAAATCGTGATTCTCGGTGGCGAAAATTATCGTATTGGTATGGGTGGTGCTGCGGTGTCTTCAGCTGATACTGGAGAATTTGCTTCAGGAATAGAATTGAATGCTGTACAACGTTCCAATCCTGAAATGCAAAAACGTACTGCGAATGCCGTTCGTGGTATGGTAGAGAGTGATAAGAATTTCATCGTTTCAATTCACGATCATGGTGCTGGTGGGCATTTGAATTGTTTGTCAGAATTAGTAGAAGATACTGGAGGTAAAATAGATTTAGACAAACTTCCTGTTGGTGATCCAACCTTATCTGATAAAGAAATTATTGGCAACGAATCTCAAGAACGTATGGGATTAGTTATTGCTGAAAAACATATAAATACACTTAACAGAATTGCCGACCGTGAACGTTCGCCTATTTACACTGTTGGTGAAGTAACTGGTGATAATAGGTTTACGTTTCAGTCTAAAACCAATGGCAATAAGCCAATGGATCTTGCCTTAGAAGATATGTTTGGAAGCTCTCCAAAAACCATAATGACAGACAAAACTGTTGAAAGAAATTATAGTGACATAATCTACAACCCTGATAGTTTTTATTATTATTTAGAGCAAGTTTTACAGTTAGAAGCGGTTGCTTGCAAAGATTGGCTGACCAATAAAGTGGATCGTTGTGTAGGTGGAAAAGTAGCTAAACAACAGTGTGTTGGACCATTACAACTACCTCTTAACAATGTTGGTGTAATGGCTTTAGATTATAAAGGCAAAGAAGGTATTGCGACGTCTATTGGCCACTCGCCTATTTCTGGATTGATCGATCCTGTTGCTGGTAGTAGAAATAGTATAACTGAAGCTTTAACCAACATCATATGGGCACCATTAAAAGATGGTTTACGATCTGTATCACTTTCGGCAAACTGGATGTGGCCATGTAAAAATGAAGGTGAAGATGCACGTTTGTATGAAGCGGTTAAAGCCATATCAGAGTTTTCCATTGATTTGGGCATCAATGTACCAACTGGAAAGGATTCTTTATCAATGAAACAAAAGTATCCAAATGAAGAAGTCATTTCTCCTGGAACGGTTATCATTTCTGCTGCTGGAAATTGCAATGACATTTCTAAAGTTGTAGAGCCCATTTTTCAAAAAAATGCAGGAAGCATTTATTATATCAACATATCACAACATGGTTTTAAATTGGGAGGAAGTTCGTTTGCTCAAGCTCTTAATAAAATTGGAAACGAAGCTCCAAATGTAACAAATGCTATATACCTAAAGACTGTATTCAACACTATTCAACAGTTAATTAGAGATGAGAAAATTGTTGCTGGGCATGATATTGCTTCTGGTGGATTAATTACAACCTTGTTAGAAATGTGCTTTGCGGACAATAACCTTGGTGCAGAACTAGACCTGTCGTGTTTAAACAAAGAAGATTCCTTCAAAATATTATTTGCTGAAAATGCAGGCATCGTAATTCAATCATCTGATGATTCAATAGAACAAACACTTTCAAACTCTAACATTGATTTCCATAACATAGGTAAAGTAACCGAAAGTGATATATTGAGTATTATCAACCAAGACAAAGTATTTACCCTAACAGTTTCAATATTACGAGATATATGGTACAAAACCTCTTATTTACTTGACCAAAAACAAACTGCAAATAATTTAGCCGAAGAGAGATATTATAATTATAAAAATCAGCGTTTGCAATATACATTCCCTAAACATTTCACAGGAAAGTTACCAATGATTGATTCAATCATTCCTAGACCAAAAGCTGCCATTCTTCGTGAAAAAGGAAGCAACTCCGAACGCGAAATGGCAAATGCCATGTATCTCGCAGGTTTTGATGTAAAAGATGTGCATATGACCGATTTAATTTCTGGTCGTGAAACATTAGAAGATATCCAGTTTATTGGCGCTGTTGGGGGATTCTCAAATTCTGATGTTTTAGGTTCTGCAAAAGGTTGGGCTGGCGCTTTTAAATACAATGAAAAAGCCAATACAGCTTTAAAGAACTTCTTTGAACGCGAAGATACCTTATCTGTGGGTATCTGTAATGGCGCACAACTTTGGATGGAATTAGATTTAGTAAATCCAGAGCATGACGTTCATGGAAAGTTAACGTATAACGATTCTGGCAAGCACGAAAGTGCCTTTACTTCGGTTAAAGTTCAAGACAATAATTCTGTGATGCTTTCAACTTTAGCTGGAACTGAATTAGGTGTTTGGATTTCGCACGGAGAAGGAAAATTCAACTTACCATATTCTGAAGACAAATACGACATTGTTGCAAAATATAGTTACGAAGGTTATCCGTCAAACCCTAATGGTTCAGATTTTAATACAGCCATGATGTGCGATAAAACCGGACGCCATTTAGTAACTATGCCGCATATTGAGCGCTCAACATTCCAATGGAATTGGGCAAACTATCCACAAGGAAGAAAAGATGAAGTTTCTCCTTGGCTAGAAGCTTTTGTGAATGCTAGACATTGGATTGAAAATAAATAGATAGGAAAATTTCATTGATAACTATTTATCATGTCATTTTTCAACAATTTGTAAAATCCTTGCATTTTTTATAATTTGCAATACTTCTAATTCAAAGAACAAATGACAGAGATAACAAGACTATTCGATGTTCCTTATTATCAACTTGAAAAATACAATTTAGATAAGGCATTGACTACAAAATATGATAATGTATGGAAATCTATTTCAACTCAGGAATATATTGACAAAGCAAACGCAGTAAGCAGGGCATTATTAAAACTTAGTATTGAAAAGAATGATAAAATCGCTGTCATTTCTACAACCAACAGAACCGAATGGAATATTATGGATATTGGCATTCAACAGGTTGGCGCTCAAAATATTCCCATTTATCCTACTATAAGTGCTGACGATTATGAATATGTTTTAAACCATAGTGAATCTATTTATTGCTTTGTTTCAGATGAAGAAGTACTACAAAAAGTATTAAAAATAAAAGATAAAACTAGCCTAAAAGAAGTGTATTCCTTTAATCATATTGATGGTTGCAAACACTATTCAGAGTTATTTGCTCTAGGTAAAGATGAAAGCACACAAAATGAAGTAGAGGCTAGAAAAGCTGATGTAAAACCATCAGATTTAGCTACAATTATTTATACGTCTGGAACCACAGGAAGACCAAAAGGTGTGATGCTTTCTCACAACAATATTGTGAGTAATATTTTGTCCAGCGAAAAAAGAATCCCTTTAGATTACGGTAAAGCTAAAGCCTTGAGTTTCCTTCCTGTATGTCATATATTCGAACGTATGATTTTATATTTATACCAATATTGTGGTATAGAAATTTACTTTGCAGAATCGATTGAAAAAATGAGTGAAAATTTAAAAGAAATTAAACCTCATGTAATGACAGCTGTCCCAAGACTGTACGAAAAATTATATGATAAAATTTATTCAAAAGGAGAAGAATTATCTGGAATAAAAAAGATTTTATTTTACTGGGCAATTAATCTTGGTTTGCAATATGAACCATACGGAGCAAATGGCTGGTGGTACGAGAAAAAATTAAGCATTGCCCGAAAATTAATCTTTTCTAAATGGCAAGCTGGTTTTGGAGGTAATTTAAAGATCATGGTTTCTGGTAGTGCTCCTTTGCAAACAAGATTAACAAAAGTCTTTGCAGCCGCTGAGTTACCAATTATGGAAGGTTATGGTTTAACTGAAACTTCTCCGGTTGCTTCGGTAAACGACCAACGTAATGGTGGATTTAGGATTGGAACCGTAGGAAAAATAATTGATAAAGTTGAAGTTAAAATTGCCGAGGATGATGAAATCCTAATTAAAGGGCCAAATGTTATGCTAGGCTATTTTAAAGACCCTGAGAAAACAGCAGAAGTTATGAATGGAGATTATTTTCATACTGGAGACAAAGGTATGATTGATGATGATGGGTTTTTAAAAATTACTGGTCGTAAAAAAGAAATGTTTAAAACTTCAGGTGGTAAATATGTAATTCCAGCACTTTTAGAGAACGAGCTAAAACAATCGCTTTTTATAGAACAAATAATGGTTGTTGGAGAAGGTGAGAAAATGCCTGCTGCAATTATTCAACCAAATTTTGAATTTATAAAAGAATGGATTATCAGAAAAGAAAAAGATATTCAAAATGATAATGTTTCAATAGCTAATTCAGAAATTGTAATTAAACGTATTCAAAAAGAAGTGGATAAATGCAACGCTAATTTTGGAAATTGGGAGCAAATAAAACGCTTCGAGCTCACACCAAACATTTGGAACGTCGATGATGGTCACCTAACACCTACTATGAAAATGAAACGCGACGTTATTAAACAAAAGTATATCGATTTGTATTACAAAATTTATGAACGTGTTAGTTAATTTAACACTCTTATAATAAGGAATATTAAACTTTACCAGTATTTTAAACTACAGAGACGTTTTTAGCACTTTTTTCGTTCTTTTTTCAGACTACAATAGTTTTTTGTTGATTCGTTAAGAGAATAACTTTGTTGGATAAACTTTTTAAAATTAAATCATTATGGAAAAATCGATTAAATTATTTGCTTGTCTTTCATTGATTATGTTTTTATCCTTTTCAGCATTAGGACAACAATGTGATGGAATTACACTGAAAAGAAATATTCAATTAGACGGAAGCTCTGACACTGAAGAAATCAAAGTAGAAGTATCAGAAGATATTGAGAGTTTTCAGATTGCAATAAACAGTACCATTCAATCAGGATATCTCACTATGGAAATTTATGACCCAAAGGGTGCCAAACAAGGAAATTTTTCTGTAGAAAGTCAATTGAATTCCAATGACAAAAAGAAAGAGCTTGTTTGTGGTCAAATGCAAAAAATAATAAAGAACCCATTAAAGGGTAATTGGATTGTTAAGCTAATTCCCAAAAAAGTAAAAGGTGATATTTCAATTTGTACCACGCAAGTGCTTCAAAAATAGATAATAGGCTAGAAATTCCAACTCAATGAACAACGGATTCGACCTATTTAATAAGCTCACTTTTTTAAAGCTAATTATATTATTAGTTGGGTTTAGTTGTTTTTCACAATCAAATTCAAAAAACGAACCTACAATACAAGGTAAACTACTGCTTGATTCAATTTGGGAGCCAGTGGTTTACCTTTCTCATATACCCACTTTCAATGACATGAATACTATGTCTAATGAAATGATCATAGCTGAAACCAAGGTAGATAGTTCGGGTTTTTTCTTATTTTCATCAGGAAATCTTCCAGAAAATGACAATTTATTTAGATTACATATTTCTAAAAAAGGAGCTCCAGCAGCATCCTTGATAATTGGTGGAAAAGAGGAAAATCACATATTCTTTATTGCTAACAATATGTCACAGATTTATATAAAAAACAAAGATACGGCAAAGCTTTTTAAAGAATATATTATAGAAGGACACTCTCCAAACCAAAGTCTTCGAAAAATAGATCAAATCGTTAGTTTCAATGATAGTACGGACTATGAGCTTTCCTCAATAAAAAAAGAATTTGTTATCAAGGCTAATCATGAAAAACTTCGACATGTTGCAGACACCAGCTCTCACCCAATTGTTTCACTATATGCACTCCACCATAGTAAATTTGAATCCACATTTCTTACTAATCAGAAGTTTTATAAAATCTATCTTAAAAAATGGGAAGGTGAAAACTCAAGCTATTTTCGAGCTCTCAGAGCTAAATTACCGAAAGAAGAAGGTAGTAAAACCATTTGGTTTTTTTTAATTGGAGGTAGCTTTTTTATATTGGGCTTTATCCTTAACTATTACTTCAATACAAGGCGAAAACGAAATAGGAATCAGCTCAAATCATTAAGTGTCCAAGAGCGGAAAATTTTTCAATTAATGAAATCAGGAAAATCAAATAAGGAAATATCTGAAGAATACAACATTGGCTTAAGTACCGTTAAAAGCCATGTAAGCAATATTTATTCTAAGCTAAATATTAATTCTCGTAAAGAAGCTATGGATTTTGTATAACAACTAGTTGTACTGCCTTGATAACTTTCTAAAAAAAAATTCACATTTACTATGCGTGCATAATTTTTTGTTAATTACTATGCATGCATAATATTTTTTTATATCTTTGAGAACTTCAAAAAAGATATGAAAGAAAAAACTATAGATTACATGTTACGGACCACTTGGTTAGCTGTAACAAAAATGTATAATGAACAAGCTGCTAAATACGATAGTACCATGGCTACTGGCTTTACCCTATTAAATATAGATCCTGATAACGGAACACCTTCAACTTCTTTAGGTCCAAAAATGGGTATGGAAGCCACAAGTTTATCGCGTACTTTAAAATCTATGGAAGACAAAGGATTGATCGAAAGACGTCCAAATCCAGAAGATGGTCGAGGTGTACTCATTCATCTAACCGAATTTGGGAGAGAAAAAAGAGAATATTCTAGAGAAAGAGTCTTAATTTTTAACGAAACCATCAGAAAAAATATTTCCGAAGAAAAATTAAACAATTTTTATGAGGTTGCAGAATTAATAAACGAAATGATTTCAAACAAAATAATATATAACCAAAAAGAACACATTTTAAAATAAAATGAGCAAACGAAGAATAAAAAAAGTAGCTGTTATTGGCTCTGGAATTATGGGAAGTGGTATTGCGTGTCATTTTGCTAATATTGGTGTTGATGTTCTTCTGCTTGATATTGTTCCTAGAGAACTAAACGAAACAGAAAAAGCTAAAGGTTTGACTTTGGAACATAAAGCAGTAAGAAACCGATTGGTAAATGAGTCGCTAAAAACAGCTTTAAAATCTAAACCTTCACCAATCTATTCTCAAAAATTTGCAAGCAGAATCACAACAGGAAACCTTGAAGATGATATAGCAAAAGTTGCAACTGTAGATTGGATTATTGAAGTGGTTGTAGAACGACTTGATATTAAAAAAATAGTATTTGAAAAACTGGATACTTATAGAACTCCAGGGACATTAATAACTTCTAATACTTCTGGAATTCCCATTAAATTTATGAGCGAAGGCAGAAGTGAAGATTTTCAGAAGCATTTCTGTGGAACACATTTCTTTAATCCTGCGCGTTACTTAAAATTATTCGAAATAATTCCAGGACCTAAAACAGATACGTCTGTTCTAGAATTCTTAAATGGATATGGTGAACAGTTTCTTGGTAAAACTTCGGTTGTCGCTAAAGATACTCCAGCTTTTATAGGAAATAGAATCGGGATCTTTAGTATTATGAGTTTATTCCATGCTGTAAAAGAGATGGATTTAACTATTGAAGAAGTTGATAAATTATCTGGTCCTGTAATTGGCCGCCCAAAATCTGCAACCTTCAGAACAGTTGATGTTGTTGGTTTAGACACCTTGGTTCATGTGGCGAATGGCATTGCAGAAAACTGTAAAGACGATGAACGTTTAGAACAATTCAAATTACCAGAGTTCGTCAGCACAATGGTGGAAAACAAATGGTTAGGCAGCAAAACAGGTCAAGGGTTTTATAAAAAAAATGTATCGTCTGAAGGCAAAAAAGAAATATTATCACTGGACTTAAATACAATGGAATATCGTTCAGCTAAAAAAGCAAAATTTGCCACTTTAGAACTGACAAAAACGATTGATAAAGTTATAGACCGATTTAAAGTATTGGTATCAGGAAAAGATAAAGCTGGAGAATTTTACAGAAAGAGTTTCGCTGCATTATTTGCCTATGTTACTAATCGTATTCCTGAAATCACTGATGAATTATACAAAATTGATGATGCTACGAAAGCCGGTTTTGGTTGGGAACATGGTCCATTCCAAATTTGGGACGCTATTGGTATTGAAAGCGGTATCCAAATAATGAAAGCCCAAGGATTAGAGCCGGCAGCTTGGGTAAATGAAATGTTAGCATCAGGAAGCACCTCTTTCTATTCAGTGAAAAATGGAGCAACTTATGCTTACGACATTCCAAAGAAAACACAAGAAAAGATTCCTGGCCAAGATGCATTTATCATATTAGATAATATTAGAAAATCGAACGAAGTCTTCAAAAACTCTGGTGTTGTTGTCGAAGATTTAGGTGATGGTATTCTAAACTGCGAATTCCAATCTAAAATGAACACTATTGGTGGCGATGTATTGGCTGGATTAAATAAAGCTGTGGATTTAGCCGAAAAAGATTTTCAGGGTTTAGTTATTGGCAACCAAGCAGCCAACTTCTCAGTTGGTGCAAACATTGGTATGATTTTCATGATGGCTGCCGAACAAGAATATGACGAGCTTAATATGGCAATAAAATATTTTCAGGACACAATGATGCGAATGCGTTATTCTGCAATCCCAACAATTGCTGCACCGCATGGAATGGCGCTTGGTGGAGGCTGTGAATTATCAATGCATGCAGATAAAGTCGTTGCAGCTGCCGAAACTTATATTGGTTTAGTAGAATTTGGAGTTGGTGTAATTCCTGGTGGCGGAGGTTCTAAAGAAATGGCATTAAGAGCATCTGACACGTTTAGAAAAGGTGATGTAGAACTGAATACGCTACAAGAATATTTCTTAACTATTGGAATGGCTAAAGTAGCAACTTCTGCTTACGAAGCATTTGATATGGGAGTGTTACAAAAAGGAAAAGATATTGTTGTAGTTAATAAAGATAGACAGATTGCTACCGCTAAAGCACACGCTAAATTAATGGCTGAATCCGGTTATACGCAGCCAATACATCGAAAAGATGTAAAAGTTCTTGGGAAACAAGCATTAGGAATGTTTTTAGTAGGAACAGACTCCATGGAAGCTAGTAAATACATAAGCGAACACGACCATAAAATTGCTAACAAATTAGCTTATGTTATGGCTGGTGGAGATTTATCTGAACCTACTCTGGTTAGCGAACAATACTTATTAGACTTAGAGCGCGAAGCCTTTTTAAGTTTATGTACAGAACGAAAAACCTTAGAACGTATTCAACATATGCTAACCAAAGGAAAACCACTAAGAAACTAGAAAAATGAAACAAGCATATATAGTAAAAGCATACAGAACAGCTGTTGGTAAAGCACCTAAAGGAGTGTTCCGCTTTAAAAGAACTGATGAGTTAGCTGCTGAAACCATTCAGCATATGATGAAAGAATTGCCGCAACTAGATACAAAACGGATTGACGATGTTATTGTTGGTAATGCAATGCCAGAAGGTTCCCAAGGGTTAAATATGGCGCGTTTAATTTCATTAATGGGTCTAAACTCCGTTGATGTTCCTGGTGTCACGGTAAATCGGTTCTGTTCATCAGGAATCGAAACTATCGGTATAGCAACTGCTAAAATTCAATCTGGAATGGCCGATTGTATTATTGCTGGTGGTGCAGAAAGTATGAGCGCTGTACCAATGACTGGTTTTAAACCAGAATTAAATTATGATATTGTAAAAGCTGGTCATGAAGAATATTATTGGGGAATGGGAAATACTGCTGAAGCGGTTGCTAATCAGTTTAAGGTATCTCGTGAAGATCAAGACGAATTTGCTTACAATTCGCATATGAAAGCATTAAAAGCTCAAGCCGAAAATCGTTTTCAAGATCAAATTGTTCCAATAAACGTCAATCAAATATATATAGGTAGTGACGGAAAAAAAACAACCAAATCATATACTGTAATTAAAGATGAAGGCCCTCGTAAAGGAACAAGTAAAGAAGCATTAGCCAAACTCCGTGCTGTGTTTGCTGCTGGCGGATCTGTAACTGCAGGAAACTCTTCACAAATGAGTGATGGAGCAGCCTTTGTAATGGTAATGAGCGAAAACTTGGTTAAGGAATTAAATCTTGAACCAATAGCTCGTTTAGTAAGCTATGCAGCAGCAGGAGTTGAGCCTAGAATTATGGGAATTGGGCCAGTAAAAGCCATCCCAAAAGCATTAAAACAAACAGGACTAAAACAAGATGATATTTCGCTGATAGAATTAAATGAAGCATTTGCTTCGCAATCCTTAGCAGTGATACGAGAATTAGATCTTAATCAAGATATCGTAAATGTAAACGGCGGAGCAATTGCTCTTGGTCATCCTCTGGGTTGTACAGGCGCAAAACTATCTGTCCAATTATTTGATGAAATGCGGAAACAAGATATGAAAGGTAAATATGGTATGGTGACAATGTGTGTGGGAACTGGACAAGGAGCTGCAGGAATATTTGAATTTTTAAATTGATTTAACCTAAATAAAAGTATATATAAACAATGGAAACAACAGAAAAAAACATTCTCCGTGGTGGACAATTCCTTGTAAAAGAAACAAAATGCGAAGATGTTTTCACGCCAGAAGATTTCACTGAAGAGCAACAAATGATGAAAGAGGCTGTCATAGAATTTGTTGATAGAGAAATTTGGGCAAATAAAGCTCGCTTTGAACAGAAAGATTATGCGCTAACTGAAAGTTGTATGCGTAAAGCAGGGGAATTAGGATTTCTAGGAGTAGCTGTCCCAGAAGAGTATGACGGTCTTGGAATGGGTTTTGTTTCAACTATGTTGGTATGTGATTATATTTCGGGAGCTACAGGTTCTTTCAGTACTGCCTTTGGAGCACATACAGGAATAGGCACGATGCCAATAACACTATATGGTACAGAAGAACAAAAGAAAAAATACGTTCCAAAATTAGCATCTGGAGAATGGTTTGGTTCGTATTGCTTGACAGAACCAAGTGCTGGTAGTGATGCCAATTCTGGCAAAACAAAAGCCGTTTTATCTAACGATGGAAAATATTACAGCATTACAGGTAATAAAATGTGGATTTCCAATGCAGGTTTTTGTAGTGTAATGATTGTATTTGCCCGAATTGAAGATGATAAAAATATTACAGGATTTATTATAGAATACGATAAAGACAACTCAAACGGAATCACAATGGGTGAAGAAGAACACAAGTTAGGTATTCGTGCTTCTTCTACGCGTCAAGTATTCTTTAGCGAGACTAAAGTTCCTGTCGAAAATATGCTATCTACTCGTGGTAATGGCTTTAAAATTGCAATGAATGCTTTAAACGTTGGAAGAATAAAATTGGCGGCTGCCTGTTTAGAAGCGCAACGTCGTGTCATTTCAGTATCTATACAATATGCTAATGAGCGTGTACAATTTAATACGCCTATCTCTAAATTCGGTGCGATTCGACAAAAATTTGCTGAAATGGCGACAGACTGCTGGGTTGGCGAAGCAGCAAGTTATAGAGCTGCAAAAAATATTGAAGACCGTATTGCAATGCGCAAAAATAACGGAAAAGATACACATCAAGAAGCCGAATTAAAAGGTGTTGAAGAATATGCCATTGAATGTTCTATACTTAAGGTTGCCGTTTCAGAACATGCACAAAACTGTACAGATGAAGGAATTCAAATTTTTGGAGGCATGGGATTCTCTGAAGAAACACCTGTAGAATCTGCTTGGAGAGATGCTAGAATTGCAAGAATTTACGAAGGCACTAATGAGATTAACCGTATGTTAATTATTGGTATGCTTATTAAAAAGGCAATGAAAGGCCATGTAGATGTATTAGGTCCTGCTACCGAAGTTGCCAATGAGCTAACGAGTATTCCATCATTTGACACACCTGATTATTCTGAATTATTTTCCGAAGAAAAGCATATTATCGCAAATCTTAAAAAATTATTTTTAATGGTAGCTGGTGCAATTTTACAAAAATATGGAGAAAAAATAGAGGAACATCAACAATTAATGTTAGCGTGTTCAGATATCTTAATTCAAATATATATGGCAGAATCTGCCATATTACGTGCTGAAAAGATGGCCAAAAAAGAAGGTGAAGACAAAGCAAAAGAACAAATAGCTATGGCAAAATTAAATTTATTTAATGCTATAGATATTATTGAAACAGCTGGTAAACATTCTATCATTTCTTTTGCAGAAGGAGACGAGCAACGCATGATGCTTATGGGTTTAAAACGTTATCTCAAATACGTCAATATGCCTAATATTATCGAATTAAGAGATATTATCGCAGATAAAATAACGGTAGAAAATAAGTACTGTTTTTAAAATATTAGTTAGTTAGTTGTAAAAACGTCTCTTCTGGATAGTCAACTAGATTTGAGGCGTTTTTTTATACAACAAGATTTGCTAACTTTAAAAAATAAAATTCAATGTAATGTAATGAAACATTATTTTTAAATAAAAACATTATTGTTTACTCTGGCACTCGTAATGGACAAACTGATATAGTAAAATATAATATCAATTATGATTCAAAAATTTTTATAAACCATACTGAAGGCAGTGAATATTCGCCATTAAAAACATCAATCAAAGTTATGATTTTTATATAATTTGTTGAGTTATAACTTCCTTTTTTTTATTATATCAAAAAATGATTGTTTGTATGTATTACCAATTGGTAAACAATTATTATCAATATACACAGATAATGAATCTGTTTTATTGATATGATGTAAGGATATTATGTAGGATTTATGTATTTTTATAAAAATTTCTTTTGGTAAATAGTCCTCAATATGTTTTAAGGTGTTGTATGTAATTATTTGTTTATCTTTTAAATGAATAGCTACATAATTTTTTAAACCTTCTACATAAGATATATCATTAACATATACTTTTTCAAAATTGTTTTTTCCTCCTGTTTTAATAAATAAAAAATCATCATTTCTTGATTTTTTATTTGATTTTTCTTCATTCTTAATTTTCAAAATAGCTTCATAAAAGCGCTCAAATTCAAAAGGTTTTAAAAGATAATCTACTGCATTCAATTCATAGCTTTCCAAAGCAAATTGAGGGTAAGCAGTAGTAAAAATAATTTTTGTTTTACCTTGTATTAGTCTCGAAATTTGGATTCCAGTTAATTCTGGCATTTGGATATCTAAAAATACTAAATCTATAGCATCTCTATCTATTATAGCAAGTGCTTCTAGGGAGTTTGTAGTTGTCGCAACACAGTCTAAAAACGATACTTTATCAATATAGCTATCCAGTAGCCTAATTGCTGGTGGTTCGTCATCGACTATTAAACATTTAAAATTTTCCATACTATTAATTTACAAGAGGGAATTTTAAAAAGGCTTCAAAATATAAAGGTTTTTCATTATAAGTAAAACTATAGTTCTCTTTAAATAACACTGTCAATCTTTTATTTAAATTTTCTCTCCCTATACCCTTATTGCTATAATTTTGCCCTTTAGAGATTCTATTCTTCGTATTAATGCTAATATTTTCCTTTTCGACTTTAATTACAATATGAGCTGGATGGTCTTCATTATTGAAAACCCCATGCTTAAATATATTTTCCAGAAAATGTATTAAAATAAGTGAAGGTATTTTTTGACTATCTATTTTCCCTTCTACCATAAAATTTAAAAAGAGATTATTTTCAAATCGTTTTTTATAAAAATAAATATAATCTTCAATAAATTTCAATTCTCTTTCTAAAGGCATAAAATTTTTATTTGCTTCATAAGTAACATACCTCAGAAGTTCGGAAAGTTTGTGTATACTTTTTGCAGTACTCGGTTGTGTTTCTATCAGCTCAGTATAAAATGCATTTAATGTATTAAATATAAAATGCGGTTCTAATTGCGATTTTAAAACGTTTAATTCTGCCTTCTTATGTTCAATCTCCAACTTATGCATTCTATTTACATTATTAATATACATAAACAATAAATACATAGATGTACTAAACAGCAATGCTTTTATGGCATAATATGAATTATCAAAAACATAATACCAAAAGATTCTGGTTTTATCTCCATAATTATGAAAACCAAACAGGTTATAAATCACTATTTCTTCTAAAAAATAACGGATTCCTGCAAAAACAAATGGCATTAATAGCAAAAAAAACAAGAACAATTTAATTTTCTTTTTTAAAAGTGTATTTGGACACACCCACTCATAGTTTAATATATATATACTAAAGAACGCAATTAAAAATGTAATCTCTAATAGAGCCATTTCTGGTTTAAAATTACTTATAAAATATTCTCTACCTCTGTACACATAGTCGCTAAAAAAATCCATCAACACAATAATAATTGCCAATAACAAATGGTATTTCCAGGTTTTCTTAAATTTCATAATACGAAAGTATTTATTTATTTCTCTTGTAATCATTTTTTAGGATGAAAACCCTTTTTCTTTATTTATACATGCTAAAACAATCAATAAAAAAATTGATACATTATTTTTCATACTTCATTTATTACAATATAGGGTTGGTATAATAAAATATTAGTCACTTGTACTTCTATATACATTTGAAACAAATAATTAAATTAAAACAAGATGAAAAACACATTTCGAGTACTGATTTTATTTCTATTATCTCAAGCAGCAACGGCTCAAAACTCATTATTTAATGTAAATGAACATTTTAAAGATGTGCAATCTTCAGAATTAATGATACTTGGCTCTTTCCATTTTAATAACCCTGGATTGGATACTTACAAGCCAAAATATGAGGTTGATATTTTATCTCAACAAAAACAAAATGAATTAAAAGAAATCATTATTGTCATAAAAAAGTATGCTCCAACTAAAATAGCTGTAGAAGCTAAAAAAGGAAGTCAAAATAGAATTGATTCTTTATATAAAGAATACTTGGCAGGAAATCTTGAATTAAGAAGAAATGAGATTTATCAAATTGGATTTAGGCTAGCAAAAATTTTAGGACATAAAAAAGTATATGCAATAGACGCGTCAGCAAAAAGGAATAATGACTTAACAAGCGAAGAATATGCAAAAAAAGAAACCTATTTTATTCAAAAAGCAGAAAAGTCTATACTGGAGAGAGAAATGCTTTTAAATCAAAAATTCACGGAAATGTATGAATTTGAAGATGATCTTAAAATTAAGATTTCTTTATTAGATTATTTCAAATTTATGAATGATCCTGAAATATTTAAAGCAGGTCACGGTCATTATTTAATAGGCAATTTTAAAATGGGAGAAGACAATGATTATTTTGGTCCAGATAATTCCATGTGGTGGTATAGTAGGAATTTAAGAATATTTCACAATCTCCTCCAAATAAATACTCCAGGAAAAGACAGGATATTTTTACTGATTGGAGCTGGTCATGTTCCTATATTAGATTTTTTAGCAGATACTTCTATTGATTTTAATAAGAAAAGTTTTGAAGAGTATATTGAAGAGTGAAATTAATTGGTAGTGGATTAGGTTAATAATGTTTTTAAAACTACTTATTAGTAATAATAGTAGATTTTAAATGAGGTATAAGATACTTCTAATCGCATAAAAACATATATTATAGAATTTCGAAATATTATCGCTGATAAAATGACTGAAGAAAATAAGTGCTTTTTTTAATTTTGGTTAGTTAGTTAAAAACGTAAAACGTCTCGTATCAGTCTCGATAAATATCGGGAACAATCTGTTCGAGGCGTTTTTTTTTACAACAAGATTTCTTAACTTTAAAAAATTAAATTTTACGAAATGAAACGCTATTTTTTAATATTTATCTTACTATTTCCACTACTCCATTATTCACAACCTAATACAGATGTTTTCCTTTTTGATTTAAATACTGAAAACGGAGCTTTTGAGTTTTCAAATATGAAAAATATTTCAGACAATGAAGGTTATGATAATCAACCTTCTTTTTTAGATAATAATACCATTCTTTATGCTGGAACTAGAAATGGACAAACTGATATAGTAAAATACAGTATTAAATACAATTCAAAAATATTTATTAATCATACTGATGGCAGCGAATATTCGCCTTTAAAAATTCCAGGCGATAAAGCAATATCTGCAATTCGACTTGAAAAAGATGGAGTGCAAAAATTATATAAATACAGTTTGAGAAATGGTGAATCCGAAATTTTAATTGATGATATTATTATTGGTTATCATGTTTGGTTTAACGATAATATATTAGCATCTGCAGTGCTAGAAGATGGAGGGCTTTCTCTTTACGCAACAAATCTTAAAGAACAAAAAAATAATAAGCTTCAATCTAATATCGGTCGTTCACTTCATAAAATTCCGAATTCAGATTTAGTCAGTTATATCTCTAAAGAAAATGACAGTTTATGGGAAATTAAATCGGTAAATCCAGTTTCAGGTATAACAAAATCAATTACTGTAACACCTCCAAATTCCGAAGACATGTGTTGGTTGCCTAATGGAATTATTTTAATGGGAAAAGGCGATATCCTTTATAAATACAGTCCAAAAACAGATGTGGGTTGGATTGAGGTCGCATCTCTCAAAGAATATGGCATAACAAATATCACACGTTTAGCGGTAAATTCTGATGGCACAAAATTGGCTATAGTTGGTGAAGATGGAATAACAGAAATAATCGATCCTAACAAAAAACTAGATCCAAAACTTGAGAACATTGCTTGGATAGCGGGAAACTGGAAAGGTAAGGCGTTTGGAGGTTTAACAGAAGAAAACTGGAGTGAACCATCTGGTGGTTCTATGATGGCGACATTCAAATTAGTGAAAGATGGAAAAGTGTCATTTTATGAAATAGAAATCATAAGAGAAATAAATAATACACTTATTTTGCAATTAAAACATTTTTATAACGACCTAAAAGGGTGGGAAGCTAAAAATGAAACTATAGATTTTCCGCTTAAAGAAATCACTGCTAATAAAGTTACTTTTGAAGGTATGGCTTTTGAAAAAATTAGTGACACTAAAATGGACATCTATGTAGATATTAAAAATGGTGATGGTACAATAAAAACCTTAAAGTTCAATTACACAAAACAATAATACAATGAATTATTTACTGACCATAAGATTATTCATTTTTAATATTTGTAGTTTCTCTAAAGTAAACCGAAAAGTATTTCATATGAAAGGTTCTTTAGTTATTGCCATATTTTTTGTTTGTTTATCTTGTACTAAAAAGAACAACTTTGTTAGTGATGGTATTGGTGGTCAGAATGGAATTGCAAATGGTTGTGAAGGTGTATTTTATCCTAATTGGGAAACATCACCACATTTATTGCCATATCCAGTCGGTCAGACCTACACTATTGGGCTAAGCCATTGCAGCGGATCTGCTCATTCTGAGGGTGAACCTGATCAATTCGCAATTGATATCATGATGGATGTAGGCACATTAGTTACAGCATCTAGAAAAGGCACTATTATGTACGTTGAAGAATCTGGACTTGATTATGAGTTACCAAACAATGTGGTTATTTTAAGAGATGAAGATGGTTTTTTCCTCCAATACCAACATCTAACACATAATGGAGCTCTTGTAGAGCAAGGTCAATTTGTTGAAGAAGGAGATCCTATAGGATATAGCGGTGCCTCTGGCATAGCGACTTCTCCACATTTACATTTTGTAGCAACTGACTACGATTGGGTAAACCCTTATGGGACAAATCCCTACATATCATATCCAATAACATTTAGCAATACTTCTGAAAACCCTCGTAGTTTAATACAAGGACAAACTTATAAAGCCCTTCCTTTTGATAACTAATTCTTAAAATTATTTATATGAAAAAATGTATTCTTTTCAATTTATTTTTTATTGTTTCATTTTTATTCTTTGCTCAAACAGACCAAAAAGTCTACGACATTATTGAAGCTGTTACAGCTGAACGCATTCAAAACGATGTAAAAACTTTAACAGGCTTTGGTACTCGTCACACTTTGAGTGATACACTTTCCAAAACTCGTGGTATTGGTGCTGCACGCCGTTGGATAAAATCTGAGTTTGAAAATATTTCATCAGATTGCAGTAATTGTCTGGAGGTGTTTTATCAAAAGAATCTGATTCTTAAAGGTGATAATGCAAGAATTGTACATGATGTTTGGGTTGTTAATGTTGTGGCTATTCAACGTGGCTCTAAATATCCCAATCGCTATATCATTATGAGTGGCGATATTGATTCTCGAGTTTCTGATCCTACGAATTTTACTTCAGATTCTCCGGGTGCAAACGATAATGCTTCAGGAATGGCAGGAACTATTGAAGCTGCCAGAGTGCTAAGCAATTATCAATTCGAAAACAGTATTATTTATGTTGGCCTGTCTGGTGAAGAACAAGGACTTTATGGTGGCAAAGGATTAGCAAATCATGCTAAAGAAAACAAATGGGAAATTATAGGCATTATGAATAACGATATGATAGGTAATATAAAAGGTGTGGATGGTGTAATAGATAATCGTACCTTCAGGATATTTTCGGAACCTGTACCTCCTACTGAAACTGAAAGACAACGAAGAGCTAGACGCTTTTATGGTGGTGAAGTCGACGGAATTTCACGTCAATTAGCACGATATATTCATAAAAATGTAAAAACCTATATGCCAGAAATGAACCCAATGATGGTTTATAGATTAGACCGTTTTGGTCGTGGTGGTCATCATCGTCCATTTAATGATGCTGGTTTTGCAGGCATACGTATTATGGAAGCACACGAAAATTATACACAACAACATCAGGATATTCGTGTTGAAAACGGCATCGCATATGGTGATACTTTTGAGCATGTAAACTTTCCTTATGCAAAAAAACTTACTGCTGTTAATGCAATTAACCTAGCAAGTTTAGCTTCTGCTCCTCCTTCCCCTAAAAATTTGGAAATTGGTGGCATTGTAAAACCTTCTGTAAAGTTTAAATGGGAAAAAGTAGATGGAGCTACAGGTTATAAAATATATTGGAGAGATACAACTTCTCCAACTTGGGATAACAGCCGCTTTGTTGGTGATGTTTCAGAATTTACTTTAGATGGAATCGTTATAGATAATTTCTTTTTTGGTGTTGCATCAGTTGGAAAAGATGGTTACGAAAGTATGGTAGTGTTTCCTAATAAAACATTTAGAGATTAACATTAATAAGATTTCCACTTTTATAGGAAATAAATATGACTGAAAAACCTGAACTCTTCTTTCCTCGTGATGTTGATTGGTACGATTGGCTGTTTCAAAACTATAATTCTTCAGAAGGTGTGTATTTAATTTTCTACAAATTAGAGTTAAAAGTACCTACAATGCGTTGGGAAGAGGCTGTGAAAATGGCTTTATGTTTTGGTTGGATTGATTCAACAGTAAAAAGTTTAGGTAATGGAAAAAGACGACAGTATTTCTGCCCAAGAAATCCAAAAAGTGTTTGGAGTGCTTTAAATAAAAAATATATTATTGAATTACTTGATAATAATTTAATGCACGAAAGTGGGTTAATGAAAATTGAAGTCGCTAAACAAAATGATTCATGGACAGCATTAGATGATGTTGAGAATGAAATTATCCCTAAAGAGTTAGAAAAAGCATTTGAAGCTAATCCGCTAGCTTTCAAAAATTACAAAAACTTTACTCCTAGCTATCGAAAATCATATTTGTATTGGTTAAATCAAGCTAAAAGAGATACTACAAGAAAAAACAGAGTTGCTGAAATTATTCGGCTTTGTGAAGCTAATATAAAAACAAGAGAGAACTGGTAATTTATTTTTAAAATAACTCATTTAAACTTATATTAGTAAAACCTAAATTATAGATTTTAAATAAGTTAATTAATAGTGAGAAATAGCATACTTATCTGGTTATTGTTTAGTTGTTTTTTTATTACTTTTGGACAATCTAATGTTAATTATCCTCAAGATGGAATTTATGGAGGAGTAGAAATTGGTGTAGCATTTGTAAGTATTAACGGAACATTTAGTAATAATATATTTAAAGTTGAAGATGAAGATTTTTTGAGTATAGATTATATAAAAAGTGTTATTGGTATAAATCTGGGATATGGCAAATATTTTGGTGAAAATTTAATTGGTATTGAAGCACATTATTCTTTTTACGCCAAAAAAATAGACGAAGATTTTGTTCAAGGTAATTTCGAATTCGGTATTTCTCTTTCTTCAAAAAGTGAAATAGATTTAATTATTGGAAGAAAGATAGGTGTGAAAAGCTTATTAACCTTACGTGGTGGAATTGCGTTTTCAAATATTAATATCATTGCCGATTCAAATTCTGGAACTGTACTCTATAAATTAGATAAACAATGGAATGGTTTTTCATTAGGAATGGGATATGTTTACGGCATTAATGAGAACCTTTCTATAAAAACAAAGTATAACTTAACCACTTTTAAAAACAATCAGTTTCTCGAAACTAACTCTAAACTGGTAGACAACAGAGCTACATTAAGTTTAATCTATCGTATTGGAAACTAAAAAACCATTAACATCTCATTAAGAAATATGTTAGTGCTTTTCATTAACTTTATCACTTTCAATTTCTAACCAAAAAAATAAAATGAAAAATTTAATTTCTCTTGTTATGCTATTCTGCATTACAATACTTTCTGCACAAGAATTTTCAATGGATTTAGTAAAAAACATGAAACCTCGAAACATTGGTCCTGGAGGTATGTCTGGTCGAGTAACAACTGTAGATGTTGTACATAACAATCCAGATATTATGTATGTTGGAACTGCTTCTGGTGGTTTATGGAAGTCTACTTCAGGTGGTGTTACATGGAAGCCAGTTTTTGAAAAAGAAGTCACAGCATCAATTGGTGCAGTTGCTATTCAGCAATCCAATCCAAGTGTAATTTGGGTAGGAACTGGCGAAGGAAATCCAAGAAATAGCTTAAATGGTGGTTATGGCATTTACAAATCGTTAGATGGTGGTAAAAACTGGATAGCGATGGGATTAGAAAAAACCAGAAATATCCATCGTGTCATTATAGACCCAGCAAATCCTGATGTAGTTTATGCTGCAGCTATTGGTTCGCCTTGGGGAGAACATCCTGAACGAGGTGTTTATAAAACTGAAGATGGTGGTAAGACTTGGAATAAAATATTATTTGCTAACAATAAAACTGGAGCAGCCGATTTGGTTATGGATCCTTCAAATCCAAATAAGCTAATTGCTGCAATGTGGGAACACAAACGAGATCCTTGGTTTTTTAAATCAGGTGGTTCTGGTTCTGGTTTACACATCACTCATGATGGTGGTACTACTTGGAAAAAAATTACAGATGAAGATGGTTTCCCAAAAGGAGATTTAGGAAGAATTGGTGTCGCCATTGCTCCAAATAAACCAAATATTGTTTATGCTTTAGTTGAAGCAAAAAAGAATGCACTTTATAAAAGTGTAGATGGTGGTTTTAAATGGAAAAAAGTAAATGATAATTCTAGTGGTAGAGGTTCTGGTGGAATTGGTAACAGACCTTTCTATTATGCCGAAATTTATGTTGATCCACAAAATGAAAATCGAGTATATTCTGTTTTTACGTATGTAAATGTTAGTGAAGATGGTGGCAAAAAATTCAATCAGCTTATGCCTGCTTATGGTGTTAGTAATGGTGTTCATCCCGATCATCATGCTTGGTGGATTCACCCAACCAATGGTCAATTTATGATTGATGGTAACGATGGCGGAATGAATATTACCAAAGATGGCGGAAAAACTTGGCGTTTTATAGGCAACTTACCTGTCGCACAATTTTACCATATTAATGTAGATAATGAATTTCCGTATAATGTATATGGAGGCATGCAAGACAATGGCTCTTGGAGAGGACCAGCTTATGTATGGAGAGCTCAAGGAATTCGAAACTCTTATTGGCAGGAAATATCGTTTGGTGATGGGTTTGATGTTGTTCCGGACAGAGACGATTCTCGTTATGGATGGACCATGAGCCAACAAGGATTTGTAAGTCGTTATGATTGGCAAACAGGTAATAATTATGTTGTTAGGCCTACGCATCCGGATGCTGATGTTAAATTACGTTTTAACTGGAATTCTGCTATAAATATTGATCCTTTTAATAACAGCACTATTTACTTCGGAAGTCAATTTGTACATAAATCAACAGATAAAGGATTGACTTGGCAAATCATTTCAGAAGATTTAACAACCAACGATCCAGAAAAATTAAAACAAGATGAAAGTGGTGGTTTAACAATGGATGCTACCGGAGCAGAAAACCATTGTACCGTTTTAGTTATTGAACCTTCTCCGATTGAAAAAGATATGCTTTGGGCAAGTACAGATGATGGTCGTGTTCATTACACACAAAATGGAGGAGCTACATGGACAGACGTTTCTAAAAACATTAAAGGCTTACCTGCTGGAAGTTGGATACCACAAATAAAAGCCTCTAATAAAAATAAAGGTGAAGCCCTTTTAGTTGCTAACGATTACAGACGTTTTAACTTTACTCCTTATGTATTTAGAACCAAAGATTATGGTAAAACTTGGGATCGTATTGTAGATGGTAATGATGCAGAAAGCTATGCTTTATCAATTTTAGAAGATATAGAAGAGCCTAACCTTTTGTTTTTAGGCACAGATGATGGTTTATATATTTCTGTTAATGCCGGGGAAAAATGGACGAAATGGACAGAAGGCTTCCCCACAATTTCGGTAAAAGATTTGGTTATTCAACCTCGTGAACACGATTTGGTAATAGGTACTTTTGGTCGTGCAGCATGGGTATTAGACGATATAAGACCATTAAGAGCGATTGCTAAAAACAGCCAAGTAATTAATCAGAAATTAGAATTGTTCCAACCTCCAACAGCGTATCAGGCTGCTTACCGACAAGCAACAGGAAGTCGCTTTGGTGGTGATGCACTTTATAATGGTGATAATCGTGGTCGTGGCGCTCATCTTTCTTATTATGTAACAATAGACAAGAAAAAGGAAGATGACAAAAAAGATGATAAGAAGAAAGATAAAGCTGAAAAAGACGATGCAGCAGACACAGCTGAAAAAGACGAAAAGAAAGTGAAATGGGATTCTCTTACCATGAAAGTTTATGATGGAGATCGATTAATTAGAACTTTGAAACGAAAAGCACCAAAAGAAAGTGGTGTGCATAAATGGAGATGGTTTATGAGTGAAAAAGGTGGAGACAGACCGTCTCGAACTATTAGAAAACAAACTAGAGAACCAGGAGGAGCTGGAGTAAAACCAGGAACTTATAAAGTGGTAATGAGTTTTGGAGATCAAACTTCAGAAGAAATGATTACTGTAAAAAGTGATCCACGATTAACTATTTCTACGAAGGCAATCAATGAAACTTATAACGCTTCAAAAGAAATTCAAAATATCAGGCAAACGGCTGCTGACGCTGTGAAGCAACTTGTAGAAAGCAAAAACATTGCAACAGACTATAGCAAAAGTTTAGCAAAATTGGATAAGAAGAAATATAAAGATCAAATAAAAGCTTCAAAAGATATCATTAAAAAGATTGACAAAGTTATCGCCATTTATTTGGGTAAAGTAGATAAACGTCAAGGTATAACTAGTGATCCAATTATTAATGTTAACCAACGTATTGGTAATGCTGGTTTTTATGCAGGATCAAGACCAAATGGACTTACATCAACAGAACACACCTTGATAAATCATGCCAAAGATGCTGTAAAAGATGCTTTAGATAAAACAAACACCTTTTTTAATGAAGAATGGAAACCGTATCAATCCTCAATGGAAGAACTAGATACTACTCCATTTAAAGAAATAAAATCTTTTAAATTAAATTAATTATGAATAAACTATTAACAATTCTATGCCTTTTCGTTTTAATTGTGTCTTGTAAAAAAGACCAAGAAACGAAAGATATTGCTTTAAATTTAGAACAATACACCATTGAACAATTTATGGATAATGAAGCTGTAGGTGGAGGAAGTTTCTCATCTGATTTGTCAAAATTATTAGTATCCAGTAATCGTTCTGGAATTTATAATATGTATACCGTTTCTACAACTGATGGAGAATATAAACCAATTACCGAATCAGATAGTTCATCGGTTTTTGCTGTATCTTATTTTCCAAATGATGACAGAATGTTATATAGAGCAGATGATAATGGTGATGAAATTTACCATCTTTATTTAAGAGATACCGATGGCTCTATTAAAGAACTCACACCAGACCAAGGTGCAAGAGCTGGTTTTTATGGTTGGTCTCATGACGAAAAAAGTTTTTATTATGGTTCAAATAAAAGAAATCCACAGTATATGGATGTATATCTAATGGATTTAGAAACTTTTGAATCTACTATGGTCTATCAGAATGATGAAGGTTTAAATGTTAGTGGTATTTCAAACGATAAAAATACTTTATCATTATCTAAAACAATAAACACTAATGATTCAGATTTATTTTTATATAGTATTGCTGATAAAAAAATGACCAAGATTAATGAAAACTTAAGCGGAAATTCAGCAGAAGATTTTTCAGTAGATGGAAAATATTTTTATTATTCTACAGACGATGGCTCAGAATTTTCATATTTAATGAAATATAATATTGAATCTGGAAGCAAAGAAAAAGTTTTAGAAAAGTCGTGGGATATTAGTGGAAGTTATTTCACCAACAACGGGAAGTACATGGTTACTTACATAAATGAGGATGCAAAAAACGTTATTGAAGTAAAAGATGTGGCCACTGGTAAAAACATAGATTTACCAGACTTTAAGGATAGAAGTATTACTAATGTTGGTTTTTCTCGTGACGAAAGTATGATGCGTATGTACGTTGGGGGCTCTAATAGTCCTTCGGATTTATTCATCTATAACCTAGAATCTAAAGAGCAAAAGCAACTCACTAACGTACTTAATGATGATATTGATGTTGCTCACCTTGTAAACGCAAAAGTAATTAGATTTAAATCTTTTGATGGTGTAGAAATTCCAGCCATTTATTATTTGCCTCATCAGGCATCAATAGAAAACAAAGTACCTGCTTTGGTTTGGGTTCATGGTGGTCCAGGAGGTCAATCAAGACAAAACTTCAGCTCTTTAATTCAATATATGGTTAATCACGGCTACGCTGTATTAGCTGTTAATAATCGAGGAAGTAGTGGTTATGGAAAAACTTTTTTCCAAATGGACGATTTAAATCATGGTGAAAAAGATTTACAAGATTGTGTTGAAGGAAAAAACTGGCTCGCTTCTCAAGCTGAAATAGATGGCGACAAAATTGGAATTTTAGGAGGATCTTACGGTGGCTACATGACGATGGCTGCACTTACCTATACTCCTGAAGAATTTGCTGTTGGTGTAAACCTATTTGGAGTTACTAATTGGATACGGACACTTAAAAGTATTCCGCCTTGGTGGGAATCTTTTAAAGATGCTCTTTATAAAGAACTTGGTGATCCACATTCAGCTGATTCTGTTAGATTAAGACGAATTTCTCCACTATTCCATACAGATAAAGTAACCAAACCTTTAATTGTATTACAAGGCTCCAAAGATCCACGTGTACTGCAAGTAGAATCTGATGAGATTGTTGCTGGAGTAAGAAAAAATGGTGTTCCAGTGGAATATGTCTTATTTGAAGATGAAGGTCATGGATTTGTAAAAAAGGAAAATCAAATTGAGGCTTATAGTAGCATTCTTAAGTTTTTAGATGTGTATCTTAAAAAAGTAGACGAACCTATTGATGGTGAAATGCCAGATAAAGAAATTAAACCTGAAACGGAAACCAACTAATAAAAAAGCGCTCAAATGAGCGCTTTTTTATTCTATACGTTTTAACATTTCTAGATTTTCTATCTTAATTTTTTTTCCTTCAGTTGAAATTAATCCCTCCTTTTTAAACTGAGACAATACTCTAATGGCTGATTCTGTGGCTGTGCCTACTATACTAGCAAAATCTTCACGCGATAATAATACACTTAAAGTACCATCAGGATTTGTACCAAAGCTTTTTTGTATTGAAATCAATGCTTCTGCTAAACGCTGTCTAACCGATTTTTGAGCCATATTAACAATGATGTCATCTGCTTCTTTTAAATCATGAGCCATATGTTTCAATACATCAAGAGAAAAATTAGCATTCCCCTTAAGATCGCCAATAATTTCACTCTTTGGAATAAAACACAATTCCATATCATTTAATGCTGTAGCTCTTAAATTCGTTCTTTCATCACTTACAATAGAACGCTGTCCTAACAACTCTCCTTTTACAACCATTTTAACGATTTGGTCTTTACCGTTGGCGCTTAACTTGGTAAGTTTACAGATACCATTTCTAACACAATACACGCCATTAAGCTTTTCGCCTTCTTCGAAAATGACATCTCCTTTTTTAACAGCTACTGACGTTTTACAATTAGAAATTCTTACTAATTCATCTTTACTCAAGGCCTTTAACGAATTAAACTCTCTAATAATACACTGTTCACACTTACTCATATCAATTCTTAGAAGTCTTACAAAATTAACCAAAACATGACAAATATCATATTTTATTTCTCGATTACTCACAATCTTTGTATCAGGTATAAATGAGCAAATATTTTATGGAACAACTATCTTGTTTCCACTGTGGTTTAGATGTAGAGTCTTCGCTAGTTACTTTCGATGATAAATTCTTTTGTTGTTATGGTTGCAAAACCGTTTACGAAATATTTTCTGTAAACGATCTCACGTTTTACTACGATTTACAACAAGCTCCAGGTGCAACACCTAAAGAGATTGAAGGTAAATACGATTTTCTTGACAATACTAAAATTGCTGAAAAACTTTTAGAGTTTAACGATGGTAAAACTCAAATTATCACGCTCAATATTCCTCATATACACTGCAGTTCCTGCATTTGGTTACTTGAAAATTTAAACAAACTACAAGCATCTATTAGTTCATCTATTGTCAATTTTGGTAAAAAAACGGTTAGAGTTACATTTAATAGTGAGACATTTTCTTTAAAGCGTTTAGTGAAATTATTAAGTAGAATTGGTTACGAACCATACATTAGTTTGGATGATTATGATGTTGGCAAAAAACAAATAGACAGATCGCTCATTTATAAACTTGGTATTGCTGGCTTTGTTTTTGGTAATGTCATGTTCTTATCATTTCCCGAATACTTTCAGGTTGATGGTTTTTGGATAGAACAATACAAACCTGTGTTTAGATGGCTTATGTTTGCGTTTTCGCTTCCAGTAGTATTCTATTCGGCACAAGATTATTTCATTTCCGCATTTAAAGGCTTACGTTCTAAACTACTAAATATTGATGTGCCAATTGCATTAGGTGTTTTAGTACTATTCATACGAAGTACAACCGAAATTATTTTTGATATTGGTACAGGCTTTTTCGATAGCTTAACAGGCTTGGTGTTCTTTTTATTAATGGGCAAATTCTTTCAACAAAAAACCTATGCATTCTTATCGTTCGAACGCGATTACAAATCGTATTTTCCTATTGGAATTACTAAAATATCTTCAGATGGCAATGAAGAGTCCATCCAAGTGTATGATATAAAAAAAGGTGACCGATTATTAATACGAAACAAAGAACTGATTCCTGTAGATTGTATTTTAATTAAAGGAAATGCACACATTGACTATAGTTTTGTAACTGGCGAATCAGAAGCCGTTTCAAAACAATCCGGCGATAAACTTTTCGCTGGAGGGAAACAACTTGATGGCATTATAGAAGTCGATGTTTTAAAATCGGTAGAGCAAAGTTATCTTACACAACTCTGGAGTAATGATGTGTTTAAAACAAACAAGGAAGATACATTTACCACATTAACCAATAGTATTAGTAAACATTTTACGATTGCTATATTATCAATAGCCATAATAGCCACAACATTCTGGTTATCGACCGATGCTAGCAAAGCCCTAAATGTATTTACTGCTGTATTAATTATAGCTTGTCCTTGTGCCATCGCACTTTCTGCTCCTTTTACCTTCGGAAATTTATTGCGTATATTAGGAAAGAAAAAATTCTATCTAAAAAATGCTACTGTTATTGAGCAACTATCAAAAATTAATACAATAATTTTTGATAAAACTGGAACTATTACAGCAAATAACGAAACGCGAATTAATTACGATGGATTAGAACTTTCAACAAATGAAAAAGCTTTATTGAAAAACACTTTGCGAGGTTCAAATCATCCATTAAGTAGGTCATTGTATAATCTTTTAGACGAACATAATATTATAACGTTAGACCGCTACAAAGAACATTTAGGTAAAGGTATTGAAGCACATTACAAAGCGGAACGTATCAAAATTGGCTCTGCCCCTTTTGTTGGTAAAGCTTATGAGACGGCCACCTTAAACACTACTGTACACATTAGCACAAATAATACGTATAAAGGAAAATTTACATTTTACAATGCCTATAGAAAAGGTATATCAAATCTATTCAATAATTTAAAGAAGAAATACGATTTAGTAATTCTATCAGGTGATAATGAGGGCGAAAAAACAAATTTAACAAAGTTACTGCCAACAAAAACAAAGCTATTATTCAATCAGAAACCAAATGATAAGCTAGAGTACATAAAATACCATCAAAGTGAAGGTGCCAATGTACTCATGGTTGGCGATGGGTTGAATGATGCTGGTGCATTGGCACAAAGTAATGTAGGTATCGTAATTTCAGAAAATGTTAACGTCTTTTCTCCTGCTTGTGATGCTATTTTGGATGCTACAAAATTCAATCAGTTGGGGGACTATATAAATGCGACAAAATCAGCTATAAAAATTATTAAATGGAGTTTTGGACTATCATTTCTATATAATATCGTAGGATTATATTTTGCTGTTACTGGGCAATTAGCACCAGTAATCGCAGCAATATTAATGCCTTTAAGCTCAATTAGCATCGTCATATTTACAACTATTTCAACAAATTATTTAGATCGAAAATTTGAATGATTATAAATAACTAAACATGATTAATGTCATTTTTTAAAAGAGCACATGAAAGTATTTTTGAACTTTAAATTCAGGTCGGTATGAGTGTCATTTATGTATTACTAGTTATCAGTATTATTATAGCTGTTGGTTTTTTTATTGCCTTCATTGTAGCCGTAAAAAAAGGACAGTACGATGATAGTTACACGCCTTCTGTTCGTATGTTATTTGAAGACGAACTCATTAAAGAAAATTCCAATAAATCAATACTAACCAAAAAAGATTAACACATTTAATTATGGAAATGCAACAGTTTCATTACGATAATAAAATCGTTAAAAATTTCATTTATGCAACAATACTTTGGGGAGTTGTAGGGATGCTTGTAGGCTTACTATTAGCATTTATGTTTATATTTCCAAATCTTACAGATGGAATTCCGTGGTTAAGTTTTGGTCGTTTAAGACCTTTACACACCAATGCCGTTATTTTCGCGTTTGTGGGGAATGCTATTTTTGCTGGTGTTTACTATTCATCACAACGTTTACTAAAAGCAAGAATGTTTAGCGATTTGTTAAGCAAAATAAACTTTTGGGGATGGCAATTAATTATTGTAGGTGCAGCCATTTCGTTACCTTTAGGTTATACTACTTCCAAAGAATATGCCGAATTAGAATGGCCTTTCGACATTGCTATTGCATTAGTTTGGGTTGCATTCGGGGTTAACTTAATCGGTACTATTTTAAAACGTAGACAACGTCATATGTACGTTGCGATCTGGTTTTATTTAGCAACCTTTGTAACTGTTGCTGTACTTCATATTTTTAATAGTTTAGAACTTCCTGTAAATGCTCTAAAAAGTTATTCGGTATATGCAGGAGTTCAAGATGCCTTGGTACAATGGTGGTATGGACATAATGCTGTTGCGTTTTTCTTAACGACACCATTTTTAGGATTGATGTATTATTTTATACCAAAAGCAGCAAACAGACCTATTTATTCATATAGGTTATCTATAGTTCACTTTTGGTCTCTCATCTTTATATACATTTGGGCTGGACCTCATCACTTATTATATACTGCACTTCCAGAATGGGCACAAAATTTAGGTGTCGCGTTTTCAGTTATGCTACTAATGCCTTCTTGGGGAGGAATGATAAACGGATTACTCACACTACGTGGTGCATGGGATAAAGTACGAACAGATCCAGTTTTAAAGTTTATGGTTGTCGCAATTACTGGCTATGGTATGGCAACTTTTGAAGGGCCAATGCTGGCTCTTAAAAATGTAAATGCAATAGCACATTATACCGATTGGATTGTTGCTCACGTACACGTTGGTGCTTTAGCATGGAATGGCTTTTTAACCTTCGGAATGATTTATTGGTTAGTACCAAGACTCTTTAAAACAAAATTGTATTCTGTGAAATTGGCAAATGCTCATTTCTGGATTGGTACATTAGGAATCATTTTATATGCTTTACCTATGTATGTTGCAGGTTTTGTACAAGCAAGTATGTGGAAACAGTTTAATCCTGATGGTACTTTGGTTTACGGAAATTTCTTGGAAACCGTTTCAGAGATTATCCCAATGTATTGGATGCGAGCAATTGGAGGTTCTCTATTTATTATCGGTATGTTCATATTAGCATATAATATTATTAAAACTATAAAACTAGGTAGCAAAGTAAATGATGAATTAGCAGAAGCACCAGCATTAACAAGAGTATCAAAACGGCGCGTTGTGGGTGAAGGATGGCATACTTGGTTAGAACGAAAACCAGTTAAACTTACTATTCTGGCAACAATAGTTATTCTTATTGGAGGAATCGTTCAAATTGTCCCAACTATTATGGTGAAATCCAATATACCAACAATTAGTAGTGTGCAACCATATACTCCTTTAGAATTAGAGGGACGTGATATTTATATACGTGAAGGTTGTGTTGGTTGTCATTCGCAAATGATAAGGCCTTTTAGAAGTGAAGTAGAACGCTATGGAGAATACTCTAAAGCAGGTGAATTTGTGTACGACCATCCTTTCCTTTGGGGATCTAAGCGTACAGGTCCAGATTTAGCAAGAGAAGGTGTTGAAGGAAAGATGACAGGAGGAAGACCTGACTCATGGCACTTTAAACATATGTTTGATCCTCAAGGTGCTTCAAGTGGATCAATAATGCCAGCATATCAATGGCTTATTAGAAATGAACTCGATAAATCTGACACAGAGGCTAAAATGAAAGTCATGGTGAAATTGGGTGTGCCTTATTCTGAAGAAGATATTGTAAACGCTCAAGCAAATATGCTTGAACAAGGAGCACAAATTGAAAAAAACCTATATGCAGATCCAGATTTATCAACCTCTTTTGAGGAAGGAAGAAAAGAAGCTGAAATCAATGGTGAAAAATTCATCGAAGTTAAGAATAGAGAAATTGTTGCTCTCATTGCTTATTTGCAACGATTAGGTACAGATATAAAAGTAAAAGATTCAAACTTAACAACTTCTCAAAACTAATAAGTCATGCTAAAATTCGTAAAAAACCATATGGAGAGTATTACAGGAATTGAGATTTATCCATTAATTTCTTTAATAATCTTTTTCACTTTTTTTGTGGTCTTATTTTGGTGGGTAATAACTGCCAAAAAAGAATATATAACTACCGTAAGCAACATACCATTAGATAACCAAAACCAAACAGAGCTATGAAAAATTTAATTCCTTCTTGGGTAAGAGTACCTATTGTATTTTTTATCATCTTCGGACTTATAGAATACTTCATAGATTCAGGCGAAAAACCAGCATTTATAGAATATCCTGTAATAATGTTATTTTTGTTACTTGTTCTTTTAATTTTAATAGCAATTGAAGCGATTGTTGGTGCTTTAGAAAACGTAATGTTGCAAAATTTAAGTGCAGAAGCTAAAGCTAAATTCTTGGCAGAAAAAGAAAGGAAATTTGAGTTTAAATGGTTAAAGAATTTATATAAAAAATCGTTAGGCACAAAACCAATTGAAGCAGAGCACGAAATTATTCTTGATCATAATTATGATGGTATAAAAGAGTTAGACAACAATTTACCGCCATGGTGGATTTACAGCTTTTATGCATCAATAATTTTTGCTGTAATCTACATATTTAAATATGAAGTATTTGATGGTGATAGTCAAATAGATGAATTAGAAACTGAATACGCTGAAGCTAAAATTGCTATTGAAGAGTATAAAAGAACAGCTAAAGATTTAGTAGATTTTAATACAGTAGAATTATTGACTGATGCATCCGATTTAAGTGCAGGTAAAACTATTTTTGAACTCAATTGTGTAGTCTGCCATATGGCTGATGGTGGTGGTGGAATTGGTCCAAACCTAACTGATAAAAATTGGATTTCGGGTGGAGGAATTAAAAATGTTTTTAAAACCGTGTCTGAAGGTGGTCGTGATGGTAAAGGTATGATTGCATGGAAGCAAAGTTTAAAAGCATCCGAAATTGCTCAAGTATCAAGTTATCTATTACAATTTCAAGGTACAACTCCTGCAAAACCTAAAGCTCCAGAAGGCGATATTTGGGTAGATGAAATAAGCATAGAAACTGAAAATTAACATCCAAATAGAGTCCAACTAAAAGCTAATTATTAGTAGTTGTGGAAACACCAGAAAACGAAATATTTAGAGACTCCATTGGTACAATAGCCAAAGATGGTAAACGTGCTTGGGTTTTTCCAAAAAAGCCAAGCGGTAAATACTATGGCTATAGAAAATGGGTAAGCTATTTTTTATTGATACTCTTATTTGCTTCTCCATTTATTAAAATTAATGGCAATCAGTTTTTAATGTTTAACGTTCTTGAACGGCGTTTTAATATTTTTGGATTTCCATTTTGGCCGCAGGATTTGTACTTGTTTGTTATTCTTATGGTTATTGGGGTGATTTTTATAACATTTTTTACCGTTGCTTTTGGTCGTATTTTTTGTGGTTGGATTTGTCCGCAAACTATTTTTATGGAAATGGTGTTTAGACGGATTGAATATTGGATTGAAGGAGATAGAGGTAAACAAATACGGTTATCTAAACAACCTTGGACTGCTGAAAAAATAAGAAAGAAAGGGTTGAAATTTGCGATATTTTTCATCATCTCTTTTTTAATAGCCAATGTGTTTTTAGCATATTTAATTGGGAGTGACAAACTTATTCAATATGTAACCGCTAATCCTTTAAACCATGTTAGCACCTTAATTTCACTTACAATTTTCACAGCAGTCTTTTACTTTGTATTTGCCTGGTTTAGAGAACAAGTATGCATTATTGCTTGTCCTTATGGTAGATTGCAAGGTGTATTATTGGATACCAAATCTATTATTGTTGCTTACGACCGCAAACGTGGCGAAGCCGAAAATGGTAGAAAAAAATGGAGAAAAAATGAAGATAGACAAGCTCTTGGCCATGGCGATTGTATAGACTGTTTTCAATGTGTACATGTGTGCCCAACTGGAATAGATATAAGAAATGGAACTCAATTAGAATGTGTGAATTGCACTGCTTGTATTGATGAGTGTGACTACATCATGGATAAAGTGAATTTACCAAAAGGGTTAATTCGTTTTGCAAGTGAAGATGAAATAGAAAAGAAAGAAAAATTCAAATTTACAACTAGATTGAAAGGCTACACAGCCATACTTGTTATTTTAATTGGCATACTCTCTGGAATGTTATTATTGAGAAATGATGTAGAAGCAAGAATATTAAGACTTCCAGGACAACTGTACGAACACAAAGAAGGAAACATAATAAGCAATGTATTCACTTATAAATTAATAAATAAAACTTCTGAAACAATTGAAGATGTGAGTTTTAAACTCCGAAAATATAAAGGAGAGATTAAGTTAGTATCAACTTCTAATAGCTTTGAAGTACCAGAGCAAGGCATTGCTGAAGGTACATTCTTTATTGAAATAGATAAAAAAGACCTTAATGGTGATAAAAACAAACTGATAATTGAAGTTTACAGTAATGAAGAATTGATAGAATCAACAACAGTAAACTTTTTAGGACCAAGGAGTTATAATTAAACTAATATGAAAAAATTTAATTGGGGAACTGGAATTGTATTAGCATTTATTGGGTTTATTTCCTTTATAATGTATTTCATAATAAGTATGAATACAAACAAAGATTACCAACACGATTTGGTAACCGATGATTATTATAAAGCCGAATTAGAATATCAAAATGATATTAATAAAGAAGAAAATGCTAAAAATTTAGAAAAAAATATCAGCTGGAAAAAAACAAACGAAGGAATAATAATTGAATTCCCCGAGAATTTAGATATTAAAAATATCACTGGAAAAGTGTTCCTATATAGACCATCTAATAAACAATTAGACTTTGAAACCAAAATTTCATTGTCTAATCACAATTTGCTCATACCTGACAATCGTTTGTTAGATGGTCGCTGGAACATTAAAGTATATTGGCAATATAAAGAAACTGAATATTTATTTAAAAAAGAAATTGTGTATTAAATGTTGTGGTCTGCTCTCATATTTGGTCTTTTAGGAAGTTTTCACTGCATTGGCATGTGTGGACCAATTGCCTTTATGTTACCTGTTGACAGAAGTAATTCATACAAAAAAGTGAGCCAGGTTGCAGTGTATCATTTTGGTCGCTTATTAGCTTACAGTGTAATGGGTTTATTCTTTGGATTGGTTGGTAAGAGTTTATATATCTTCGGAATACAGCAACAACTATCTATTGTAATTGGAATTACAATAATCATTGTGGTTCTTATGCCTTATAAAACTTTTAATAAATACAATTTTTCGAAACCTCTTTATAAAGTTGTTTCAAAAGTGAAATCTGCTTTAGGCAAAGCGCTAAAGAAAAAGACAACAGATTCCTTTTTAACAATTGGTTTTTTAAACGGATTTTTACCTTGTGGATTAGTCTATATGGCAGTTTTTGGTGCATTAGCTTCCGGAAATGCTTTACAAGGAAGCTTATATATGTTTTTGTTTGGACTAGGTACAATTCCGTTAATGACCACTGCAATTTATTTAGGGAGATTTTTAAACTCAACTATAAAGCAACGCATTCAAAAGGCAATTCCTGTTTTTGTAATACTTATTGGTGCATTATTCATAATAAGAGGACTAGGATTAGGAATACCTTATCTCTCTCCTGCTCCAGTTATGGAAATAGCTTCAAGTGTTATGGAGTGTCATTAAAATTAAAATCAAGAAAATGAAAATCTGGAATAAAAAATCACAAGAAGAAATTAAAGAATACGTTTTTAATGCTCTAAATGAAAACGTAAACTATAACACTCAAAATGTATTAGGAATTCCTGCTTCCTATTTAAATGAAGAAGTTTTTTCTCAAGATGAATCATTTCTTAAAGAAGCACCATTTATGTCTTCATTAGTTAAAAATCCTAATCATATTGGCTGCCATACTTTAGATAGCTCTGAAGGATATTTTACCGGAACTCAAAAAATTGAGAAAGAACTTATCGAATTATGTGCAGTAGATATATTGAAGGGTAACCCATCAGAGCAAGATGGGTATGTTGCCTCGGGCGGAACTGAAGCTAACATACAAGCAATCTGGATATATAGAAATTATTTTATGCATAAATTTAATGCAAAACTTGATGAAATTTGTATTATTTGTAGTGAGGATAGTCATTATTCTATGGATAAGTCAAGTAATTTGCTGTCAATTTCTATTCATAAAGTTTCTGTTGATAAAGAGGATAGATCCATTTCAAAAGAAAGTGTAAAAACTCAAATAAAAAATGCTCAAGCTATTGGTAAAAAATATTTTATTGTTATAGTTAATATGATGACAACGATGTTTGGAAGTGTGGATGATATAAATTTATACATTGAAGCTTTAAAGGAGGCAAGTGTAATATTCAAAATTCATATTGACGGAGCTTTTGGTGGATTTTATTATCCTTTTTCAAATGAAAACAATGAATTAAATTTTCTTAATGAATATGTATCATCCGTTACTTTAGATGCTCATAAAATGGCTCAAGCTCCTTATGGTACTGGCATTTTTCTAATAAGAAAGGGATTTATGAAATACGTAAATACAGAACAAGCTAGTTATGTTGAAGGACAAGACTCTACTTTAATTGGAAGCAGATCTGGAGCGAATGCTATTTCGGTCTGGATGATTCTAATGAAAAATGGTCCTTTTGGGTGGTTTGAAAAAATATATGTATTGCAAAAGCGAACTAAATGGTTATGCAAAAAGCTAGCAGATTTGTCTATTGACTTTTATCGCTTTCCAACTTCTAATATAGTAACTATTAAAAGTAAGTTTGTTAGTAAGGAACTTGCAAAAAAGTTTGGTCTTGTTCCAGATAATCATTTAAATCCAAAATGGTATAAAATTGTAGTTATGAATCATGTCTCTATTGATAAATTGTCTTCATTGATTAATGATATTAAGGAAGAGAGTGTTTTTTATGATTTCAGGAATACTTAATTAACTGCTTTCTTTAATAAAGACGTTTATTCTATGATAATGGCATTTATTTCTGATAAGGACATCAACTTTTCAGGTTGGCCATTAATTTTCTCATAATCTGGTTGGTAACTTTTTTAATTTTTTGAAGATTATATTTCTATGAAATTACTCGATTATTAAAGTTTATTATATTTGACTCTTAAATCTAATATAATATGCTAACAAGTGCTTGTAAAAATGCGATAAGGTCGGTTCTTTTTTTAGCCATGTTTTCTAACGATACTAAAAAAATAGGTGTTAAAGAAATAGCGGTGACTTTAGAAATACCCCAACCTTTTTTAGCCAAATTATTGCAACAACTTGTTAAAAACAATTTAGTGTCTTCAACCAAAGGACCTTATGGCGGTTTTTTTTTAGATAAAAATAATATTAAAAAAAGCGTTTGGGATATTGTTATTTGTATTGATAGTCCTAAAAAATTTGATCAGTGTTTTCTAGGTTTAGCTAAATGCGACGACGAAAATCCTTGTCCTGTACATTTTACTGTGTCTCCATTTAAGAAAAAATTAATGACAGATTTTAAAGAAAAAACCATAATTCAATTTGCTCATGAAATTAAAAAATCAGGAAAAGTTATTTCATTAAAAGACTTTGATGTTCTAGATCATTAGGTCAATTATTTATTCCTTAATTGTTCTATTTCCTTATCAATTATACTAAGTATTTTATCGCTTAAAGCCAATTCATTTAAAACTAAGGATTTAACACTATGGAAAGTATGTTTTAAATCACTAAACAAATTATTATAATAAGAGACACCTTCTTTCATATTATTAGTAAATGTCACAAGATATTTTTCCTGCTTTTTATTCATAGAAATTTTAGCTTCTGCTAGCTTACTTTTGAGGTACTCCATATAGATGTTCAATTCTTTTATAAATATGTTTGGTCTATCAGTTCTAGATATAACATTTTGTCTTCCATAAATATGATCTGTTATATCTTTCAAACTCATTATCTTAGAATAATAGGCCATATTTGGTCCAGGGCATACTGAAACCCCTTCTCCTTCAACCTTAGTGTCTAAATTATAAGTTAATAATGCTGAAGTTCCCAAACCAACACATGTGCAGGTTTTTTCAATAACTTTTTGATACTTATATTGATACTCTATAGTAGACAAGTTTTCTGTATCTAATTCCTTTATTTTTAATCGTTGATATTGTCTTGATGCTGTACATATTCCTTCCTTTGAAAACTCCTTGTTTAAAGCAACAAAACGTTTAGGACATACACTTCCTGGTCTTCCTTTATTAATCAACTTTTCTTTTTCAACATCTTTAGTATTATTTCTAAGGTTATTAAATGGTACACCTAAAGGAGATATATCACTAAGGTATAAATCTTTTTCATCGGCGGCGGCTAACTTCTCAAGGGTTATTTTATCTACGGTTGTTGCTTCAGGAACTAGCAAAAACGGACTTCCCCAACCAACAGAATAAAGATTATAATGATCCCTTAAAAACTCATGTTCCTCTTCTGTACCAACACCACCTTGTGCTGAAATATCCATTGACAAAGTACTCTTTGGAACAATTCTCCCTTGATTTTCAAGCTCCTGATTTAAAAGCTCCTGAATTGAAGATTTTAACTCTTCTCGCTTCTCTTTAAATTCAGCTAAAACAGGTCCTAAGAGAAAACCTTCGGTTGCAAATGCATGTCCTCCACAGTTAAGACCAGATTCAATTCTATATTCTGAAACCCACAAACCTCTTTTAGCCAAAAACTTTCCTTGTATTAATGCCGATCTATAATCACTGACTTTCAAAATAATCTTCTTTTTAAAGATTCCAGTTTCATTTGGAAAAAAATCATCAAACTGACTCATATAAGCATAGAGCCTAGGATTCATTCCTGCCGAAAGTATCACAGAGGATTCTAAATCGCTATTTGCAAATCCTCGAAGTGCTGCGTGTGCATCATTATATTCTACAGGTAATTTCTCTTTTTTGAAATAATTGTCCTTATCAACTTTGGTCATGATATTAACATCAATACTTCCCATGGTTAAATTTTTGGTCGCCCAATTTTTAATTTCAGAGAAATTGTAACCATTAGCAGTTAGCTTATTAAATTCATCCTTTATTGAAGAAGTATCTGGAAGCATCTTTATATAAGACTTTAGAGCTTCACTCTTTTCAGCTGTAGCATTTTTTAAAGCTTCAAATTTTTTTCCTGCTAGTTCATTTATTAAATTTAAATATGAGGTAATTCGCTTTGCTCTAAAGTCTTCAATTTTATCTGTTATTTCCTTATAGGGAACTTCAAATTTTTCACTATACATTTTTCTTAATTTCTCAAGTAGAATGTCATCTACCAATGAAACTACAGAGTCCATACCATATTGTGCTACCTTTAACGGAGTATCTATAGTAAATCCAATTCCCATGACTGGGATATGAAATGAATGTGTCTTTTGCATCTTCTTTATTTTGTATTATATTATAACTAAAATCGTTTCTAAACAGCGTTAAAAAAATCAATATACCTCCAGGAGGATATAAATGTTTTTAAAATTTATTACAGTATTCTTCAAATAATTAATTGCTACCTTTTTTTAATCCTTTTATCAAAGCTTTAATTAATACCGTTCCTAACAAAACTATAGAAATTGCTAAACCCATACCAAAAACAAAAAAGGTAATATATGTTACATATAAACCATCCTGCATTTCTGAAAAATGTACATCCTTGGTAAAGTACATCCAATTACTCCTTTTTACACCTGCATATAGAAGTGTGCAAAAGAAAAAGAAAAGAGAACCATTAAACAGATAATAACTCCTTATTATAAAAACCGTTTTAATATTAAAATTTGGCAGAACTTTTTGAACTATAAAAAAAACAGAAGCCAATAGAATAGTAGTATTAATTCCTATAGTAGTACCCATTGAATGAGCTACAGTAATATGGGTGCCATGAGTAAAAAAATTGATTGCTGGAATAGAAAACAATAAGGCTAAAATTAAGTTTATGAACACCCAAAAATCGGCTGCTTTTAAAAACTTATACACCATACAATATTGCTTCTTATCTTCTGCAGAAAGTGACTTTAACCAAATATAAATAATGTGCGCTAATATCACCCACTCTGTCATACTAATACCATATGCTACATAGCGAATCCAAGGTTGCATTGGAATAATATATGTGTGATGTGCCCAAGCAAACATTAAATTAATTAGTCCTAAAAAATAAAAGAAAAATACTTTTTTGCCATTCACTAAAGCAATATCATTTTTAACTTTAGACATTAAATAAATGGCTGTTCCATAAACTAACATATTCCATGAACCTATAAAAGATCCATACGATTTCCATTGCACTGAAATATCAATAATAAAATGTTCCCTAAAACTTGGAATTAACCAAAAATGTGCCTCACACAAATGGTAGACCATGAAAACAATCCCTGTTCCCCACATCCAATAATAAACCGGCCATTTTTTTACATTCTTAACAATTGTCTGAAAATAATTTACGCCAAATAAAATCCACCCAACAAGTATAGGAATCGTGAGGATTGGCGTATAAGCCAAATACTCTCTACCTCCCATTTTACCAGATAGAAATGATATATAAATCCCTATAGCGGTAAGCACGAATATTATAAAATGTATTTTCGATAATTTTATTGAAAATAACTTAAACCGCTCTACATCAGTTATAAAAAAATAAATACTACCTGTAGCGCAAAGCACAATCCATGAAATTACTGTTGTAACATGAAAAGGACGCATTTTGTTGAAAGGGATAAACTCCTTTAAAAAATCTGGGATGATATATTGTAATGAAGCTAACAATCCAAAGAAAACACCCAACAGTAATGCTAAAAGCCCAACAATTAAAAAAAGTAAAGCTGTTTTATTCTTCATTTTTATACTTTAGTTCTACCCATCCATTTACTTTAAAATCGGCTTCATAATTTGGAAAATATCCAGTACTATCTATATGTCTTAAATAGGTCACAATAGCCTCTTTTTCATCTTCAGTGAAATTGAATTTTGGCATTGATTTTATACCGCTATTTAAAAATGCTTTTATGTAGTAAGGCCCTTTATTAGGTGTTGAAAAAATATTGGTTAAATCAGGTCCTAAATATCCTCCTAGTCCATATACTTGATGGCATGACCAACAATTATTTTCTTGCCATAATTGTTGTCCAAGCATAGCTTCTGTAGTCAATTTAACAGGAGTCTCAGAATCATTTGAAGTATAAATAAAAATATTATATATACCACAAAGGATAATTAATACTGAAATAACTAATCTATTCTTTTTAAACATAAAAGATAAAAAGGTCTGCAAATGTAAAATTATAAGTTTTTTAATAATATGATAATTATCATATAACTAAATATCAAAACTATTAAAATAATTTTACTTCAACTGATCCATTATTATTTTGATAATGTTTAGCCATAAGCTGAGTTCTACCTTCAGTAAACCTATTTGTTGGCTGATTTAAATGATAATGTCTTAATTGATGTTCTTTTTGACGACCAGAGCTAAAACTCGATACACGCTTTAAATAGCCTATTACTCTTGTACCATGGTCTACATTATTGGAATTACATTTACTACAACTATATGAGGTTTGTTTATCAATATGTTCGCAATCATTACAAATAGTGATTTTAATATTAAAGCAGAAATAATTACAGCCAGCCTGTGCAGTGGCATGAATTAATTTTACAAAACCATCTTTATTTGGAGATTCTTCAAGGTTCAAATGAAGTGCGGATCCACCATCTAAATACTTGATTATCTCCTTACCATGTAAAATAATCTTATCAAGAGTATTTGTTTGAGTGTCTTCAACTTTATAAAAATATGAGTTGTAACAGTCTCTAGGCACAAATAATCCTTCTTCTCTATCCCATTTTGCATTTTTAATTCCTAAGTTTTCTGCAGGAACAAACTCCGTATTAAACATATAACCATATTCAACTTTTGCTCGTTTATTCTCATCGTATATGGATTTTAAATGAAGATTTACAAATGTTTTATATTCATCATTATTTCCCACTTTTATACCTTGACTCTCGGCAGCTTCGACCATACCATTAATACCAATAGTTAAAAATTGTTTGTCTAATGATATAAAGCCTGCTCGATATACAGGCAATAAACCTGCTGCTTCGTATTCATTGATAAGTGTTCTATAGGCTACTTGATATCTATGTATTTTTTGTACTTCTTCAACAATATTAGCTCCTTTTTGAATTAATCTATTCATATTAAGCGTTATCACATTTATAGAACCTGTTGCTACACCTCCTGCTCCCAATGAATAACTAAAAGTATTGTCACTAATTTCATTTCGTAATCTACAACAAGACGCTAAACTATCTGCATTTTCCGATTGGTAAATGAAAAAAGAATTCCCTTCGCTTAATTCTTGTGCGCACATATCTGTAAACTCTGTGTCCACAGGTTTTCCATCTTTTACTAACATAGCAGCTGTTACTACAGGAAAAGTTAGAACGGCTTTATTTCGTTCTTGATTAAACCATTTCATAAAAAACGTCTGGAGTCTTTTAAGGCTTTCCCATTGCGGCTTAGTCATATCTGGAAATACGAAATCCCCAAACATACTTGTAAAATAAGCTTCATCATATAGTGAAATATTCCAAAACACGGACTGGTATCCCCTAGCAGCAGCAGGTTGGTTAACAGCATAAACTACATGCTGTAAATGGTTTTCAATTAATTTTTCATCTGTTTCCAAATAATTTGCACCATAATCTTTAGCTGCAAAATAATCAAAATACATTAAAAATTCTACCGTTGCTAAGGCTCCTGCAAATTGTGAACTAACCGCAAAAACCAAATTCACAAATTCGCCACAAAAACTTTCCAAATGCTTTGGAGCTCTACTTTCTCCTCCTATTTTAGTTAAGCCGTCAAATAAAAACGGATACATGCTAATAGATACACAATATGGCTTTAATGATGTTTCATCGTGCACATATATTTCGTGAGATTCTATTTGACGAGTATATTCGTTTGCTAACTCTTCACCATAAATAGATGCTATCTTTCGCTTCACCAAAGCTCTATTTACTTGAATGTTGATATCCTTATTTAATTCCGCTTCCATAGTGGCAATATTTTTAGAAGTGACATTGGCATTAGCATCAACTTTAGACCCATCGGCGGCATTAGATGAATTAATATAATGGTCAATAAAATTTATTTTTTTTGTTACTTGAGTATCGGTTAGTCTGATCATAGGTTTCAGTTTTTAATGAATAAGTAGTTAAGTTTTTTATTTGTTTTTACGTTTATAAATTTTTGGTTGGTTTTTGCACTACTTAGCCCTCCTAATGTATGCTCCCATCTACCTGTTTTTATCCAAGTTAGCTCATTTAGAACAACATCAGATACTTGTTCTTCTCCAGTATAAAGGCATGTTTTATATTTTTTTTCACTTGATAGCTTTAGGAAATCCACAAGTTCTTCTTCATGCCATTCTCCTCCCATAAAAAGGACACAAGTAGCCAGTTTACTATATTGATTAAGAGCGTTTTCAAAACTTTCCTTGGAGAGTAGATTACCATTTCCCTCCTTCCAGAGAAAAGGAGAATGGCATCCTTTACAATGTAAAGGGCATCCAGAAATTGAAAAACAAAGGCTAACCTCTCCTGGTACTTCTTGAAGTACTACTTGAAAATCGTGATAATACATATAATAATAAAAGACTATTTTATCTTGTACTAATGTAATGTGAAAACAAAGCAATATTAATTACAAAAAATTAGGTTGTTAAAATGTTATTAACAATGAATAAGAGCCTTTGTAATTATATTATTACTATATAATAATGTGTCTCATAAAACGATTAGCTAGTTATTATAAAAACTTAATATTCAGTCTACAAAAGAAGATTGAGGGAGAAATTACTAAAATTGTAAGTTTAGAGATGTAGAGATTGAAAGGGAAGTAATGGAAACAAAACAGGTTTAATACATCATTAATAACAAAAGCATTTAAAATCAACTCTGATTAAATTGCACTAACAAAAAATCAATCTTTTTTTGATGAAAATAATTTTGGTTTAAATGTAAACATTATCCAACTCCAACTATTATCTACTTCTTTATCTCCACCTTTTAAAACCTCCATAGCTTCAGCAGCAAACATTTTTGAGTAACCTGCACTTAGGGTAATATCATTGGCTAGTTTATAACCAACAGTTAAGTCTATTTCAGTTCCTAAGTTATTATCTACTTTGTCTGATCCATCAAACATATTTGCTGCTGCCGAAAAGAAATGAGGAACTATTTTTGTCGAAAATTTATCTTTATTATAAGCTACTATTACATTAATATCTGTTAAACCAACAGAGTTTGCATGATTCCCAACGTAGAAGTAATCCATCCAGCCATTAAACTTGTGATTTGTACCAAATAAAGGGGCAAACGATTTTACATCAGAGTTTGCATCATCTTGGTCTTTTCCTGATAGAAACTCTACACCTATTCCAATTTTAAAATTATCGTTAACCTTGTAACCAAGATTTCCTCCAAAATAAGAAGCACTCACATCTCTATCTAAAGATTTTCCTGTTTGTAAGTAAACAGAAGCATTGGCATCAATCCTTCCATTTTTATAAGTTAATCTAGAGCCAATGGTTTGCATATTTTCTATGGTAAATTCCTCATTTGCAAGTCCTACGCTTTCAATATATTCAATTCCTGTATTTAGTAATAAAAAACTCAAACCAAATTTATTAAAATTACCATGATACCAAGCGTATTGAAACGTTTTATAACCTGCAGCATTACTATATAAATTATCTAGTCCAGATTGCGAGTCTGCATTTAAAGCAAAACCTATATCCAATCTGTTTTTGTCATTTGGCTTGTATTTAAGCAAAAATGCATCGTGACTTCTTGCTTGCTGTGCCCAGCCTACTGAACCAAAAATTCTGTGGTCGTCATACACAATTTCTTGACGTCCCATTTTAAAAGATATTTTAGAATTTAAAATAGCTTCTGCCCAAGCTTCATGCAAAGCAGTAGCATTATCGTCGCTAGACAACGTGCTCACGTCTCCCCAAACTCTAACGTTTTGCATAGAAGCATAAAAGTTCAGTTTTTCATTTTTAAAACCAAAATTTAATCGTGTACGTTGCGAAATAAAATTGGTACCTTCAGCATCAGTATTAATTAAGGTTTGATAACCATGTTTATTTTCGAAACGTGGTCTAACTTCAGCTGATAAATCAAACTGTTGTGCCGATACCAAGCTAGCAAAACACATAAATAATAATATAACTAACTTTTTCATTTGGATTAATTAAAATTGTTTTAGATATCTTTTTCTAACTGAATCGCTTTTGGATGCAAAATATTATTCTCTAAATGAATATGTTGATGCAAATCCTGTTCAAACTCATCCAATTTTGCATACAAAGCTCTAAATGTATTGCATACTCCATCTGGCGGTGTATACTTATTAGTTAATCTAGCTATCTCTTTAAAAATATCGCCTGCGGATTCATGTTCTGCCTCCATCATTTTAATTGGATTATGCACCGTACCAAAAGGTGGTGGGGCTACATATCCTCCTTCTTTTATAAGATTTAATAACTTTTTTATATACGGGAATAATATTATTTCTTCTTTCTTCATATGAGATGCCAGTTCATTGGCAACTTCAATAAAAAGTTTATTAACTTCAATTACTTCCGTATAATGATGCCCATGAACTTCAGAAACTCTATTGGCATATTGAATAATTAGAGGAATAGACTCTTCAACATAGGTATGATGAATATTCACAATATGATCGATTAAAAAATCGAGCTCCCATTTGTTGTATTCATAAGCTCTTGGAGCAGCATCAACGGATAACAACTCTTCTTTCAATTGAGCATAATCAATGTTCTTTTTTTTGCAAGCTTTATTTATAGTGATGCCACCTCCGCAGCAAAAGTCGATACCATATTTTTTAAATATATGTGCTGTTTTAATGTTTTCAGAAACAACTTCGGCTACTGTTTTATCTTCTATAGTTGTCATAATTTTATTTTTAATTTATTAATTTAAGTATGGTTTGCACAGTTTCTTTATTATCAACTCCGAGACCTTCTTGTTGATGTATTAATTCACCCCCTTGATTAAATACACTTATAATGTTTGAGTGTGAAAAATCCAGAGGAGATATTTGCTTGTATTTAACAGCAAGCACATTAGCAAATTCTCTTACACCACTTTTTGTACCCTGCAAAAACGTCCAATGGTTTTCATTCATAAAATTCTCTTTGGCAAATACTTTTAAACGTTTTGGCGTATCTGTTTCTGGATCGATGCTTACTAAAACAAAACGAAGATCTTTTAGTTTACTTTCAGGAATTTTTGCCTCAATATTGCGCATATCAGCCACCAAACGTGGACAAGCTGCTTTACAGCTTGTGTAAATCATGACCATAACCAAAGTTTTGCCTTTTAAATCTTTAAGTTCTATAGATTCGTTTTCTTCCGTTTTCCATGATGTTGTTAAATTGAATATGGATTCTTCTGAAATACCTCCAATTTCACTTTCGTTAGAAGATATCCCTGAGACAGTAATATTATTATCACTTTTATTTTTATTACATGACGTAAACATCCCTACAGAAACTAACAGAATTAATATTGATTTGAAATTTTTCATTTATTTTATTTATTAATATCCCTTACACATCTAAAACCCAAATTCTTCATTGCGTATTTTGCTTTTAGACTACCTCTAATGGCATAACGCATAAACGCTGCATAATTCATTAAATCTGTCGCCCCAATTGCTGCACTTCCACAGAATAGATTACTATCATTATCTACATCTTTTCTGGACTCTCCAGAAATTAATACAGAATTAAAGTCTGATGTCCATTCCCACACCAATCCGTGTAAATCATACACATTCCAATAATTTTTAAAAGTAGAACCTATGCTATTATTAAATGTTTTTGGCCTTTCGTACCAGCCTAAAATATATTCGTTATAGGTTTCTAATTTGCGTGCATCAGGGATTGTTTTATTGGCCATTGCTACATATTCCCATTCATCAATCGTTGGAAGTCGCTTGTCTTGACACTTACAAAAATCATTAGCTGCAAACCAGGACACATTTGTAATTGGTGCTTGTAAAGATTGAGAATCTCCTAACTCCGTATCAGATTTCCAATCTAATAGATAGTTTCCATCTGCAAACAGTTTTTTTACTTGAGATTGTTTCCATTTTGGATATTTCTCTACAAAACTTAAATATTCTTGATTTGTAACTGGATACACGTCCATTTGAAAATCTGCAATAGTTACTTGTAATAAATCTCTTCCGTAAAGAGGTGTATAAGTTCCTCCTTTTATAGAAACCATTTTAGATTGACAATTAGCATTGGTTACCCAAAACAGTAGAATACAAATTGTCAATCTTAAAACAGTTTTCATTTTCTTATTAATTAGTGACCACTTTTAACCTGGTCAACCTGTGATTTAGTAACGTTGGTTTTATTATTTCCCCAAGAATTATAAATATAAGTCATGACATCTGCTATTTCATCATTACTAATTGCTTGCCTAGTCATAACACTATTATATTTCTCTCCATTTACAGTGATCTCGCCTGTTTTACCTTTAAGTACAATACTAATAGCACGATTTACATCAGCATTTAAATAATCTGAATTTGCTAAAGGCGGAAATGCATTTGGAATACCTTGCCCTTCAGCTTGATGACAAGCAAAACAGGTTTGCATATAAATCTGTTTTCCAGATTCTATTTTTTCAGCTAAAGACTTTGATGCTGTAACAATTGTCTTTTTAGTGTCATCATCGGGCATTACTTGAATTCCTCCACCTTCTGGAAGATAAATTCCTTCTTGAATCACACCAGAATAAATAGATGTATTTTCTTCTCCATTTACTTTAAGCATCCCTAATGCACCTTTATTAAAAGCTCTAAAAATGGAGTGATCAACCAAAATAAATGTTCCTGGAACATCTACTCTAAATTCAACAATAGCAGCTCCTCCAGCGGGAACCAAAGTGGTTTGTACATTTTCATTAATAAGATCTCCTCCTTCAACTTGAACTTTATCGAAAATTTCACCAATAACATGAAAAGATGATATTAAATTAGGACCTCCATTACCAACATACAAGCGCACTGTTTCACCAACATTGGCAGTAATGGCATTATCTCCAGTTAAAGCTCCTACACTTCCATTAAACACAACATAATCGGCATCTTCATCAACTGCTTTTTTCATATCAAAGGCCTGCAATCCTGGTTCTCCATGCTCACCTTTTGTATAAAAGTCTCCTTGCATAATGTAATATTCCTTATCCACTTTAGGTAAACCGCCATCTGGTTCAACCAAAATTAAACCGTACATGCCATTTGCAATATGCATTCCTACTGGAGCAGTAGCACAATGGTATACATACAGACCTGGATTTATGGTTTTAAAGTTAAATGTCTTCTCATGTCCAGGTGCTACAAATGAAGATGTAGCTCCACCTCCTGGGCCAGTTACTGCGTGTAAATCTATATTATGTGGTAATTTGTTATCTGGATGATTAGATAAGGTAAATTCTACCTCATCTCCTACTCTTGTACGAATAAAACTTCCTGGAACAGAACCGCCAAAAGTCCAATAAATATAGGTTGTTCCATCAGTCATTGTACCTTCTTGCTCAAGAATTTCCATATCAACTATAAGCTTTTTTGCTTTACGTCTCCCAACTCCTCTTGGTACGTTTGGTGGAGATGTTAGTTCTGCTATCATTTCTCTACTTACAGGAATATCTGCTGCATTTTCATATTCTTTTGTTGTGGTATTATTTACACAGCTTAAAAAAAATAGTGTGAAGAATATTGTCAAAATTTTTAGTGCTTTTTTCATAATTAATTAAAGTTTATTGTACAAATTTATAAATTACTTAATATCAAAAACATGACAAAAATCATATTTAAGATAAAAATATCTTTTTTAATTTGAATAGAATAAATAAATTATATATATGCTCTCAAATTCCTCGAAATATGCTATTAAAGCAGTATTGTATTTAGCATTAAACTCTAGTGAGAATAAAAAAGTAATCGTTAAAAATATAGCTGAACCAATAAACGTACCCCAAGCTTATGTTGCTAAACTATTGCAAGAACTTTCTAGACAGGAAATAATTTCATCTACAAGAGGCCCAAATGGAGGATTTTATTTAAATGATACGGATCGAAAACAGTCTATTATGAAAATTATAGACGTAATTGATGGAAAAGAAAAATTCAACTCTTGCATGTTGAGCTTAAAAGAATGTGATGAAAAAAAACCCTGCCCAATGCATGAAATATTTTATCCGCTAAAATCAAAACTTGTTCAGAATTTGAAAAGAAAAACTATTCAAGATTTATCTCAAGAAGTAAAATCTGGAATAGCTTTTTTACCGCTTTAATAAAAAGAGCCAAACTTATGCTTGGCTCTTTACAAACTTGATGATACTAACTAACTAAACATCAAGAATCTTATATTTTAAACGTCATCACTGGTAAAGTTGAATGGTTTGCTATATCTTCAGAAATACTGCCTTCAAAAAAATGTGATAAACCAGTTCTACCATGTGTTGTAACTGCAATTAAATCTGCGCCAATTAGGTTTGCAAAATTTAAAATCCCTTTTTCTATTGAATAATCACTTACATAAGTGATATTTTTCATGTTCTCTAAATTGCCTTCAGCCATTTTAAAAAAATTTGCTGCCTGCTTTTCAATTTCAGAAGAACTTCTAAATCTATCGTTTGGCAAATTCACGTATACCAAGTGTACATTAGTATTTAAAACTTTGAACAGTTCAGAAGCATCCAAATATGGTTTAATTGCTTCTTCTGAAAAGTCACAAGCAAAAACTACATCCTCAAAATCCATTAAAACAGGATCATGCTTAATAACCAAAACTGGAATATTGGAATGTCTTACAACTTTTTCTGTGTTTGATCCTATAAATACTTCTTTTATACCACTTGTTCCATGAGAACCCATTACTATTAAATCTGTATCGTGTTCTTTAGCGACTTCACTAATTTCACTAAATACTTTAAAGTGCTTAACTATAGGAGTAATCATTATATCTTTAAGGTAGTCCTTATCTATAAACTTCTTGAATTTTTTTTCAGCAAGTTTCAAAAAGAAAACTGTTTTAGCTTTTTGTTCGCTATCTACTTTAGTTAAAAGAGAATCAGAAATTTCTAACATATGTAAAGCCAATATATTAGCATTATGTTTTTTAGCTAAAATAGCCGCAGTTTCTAATGCAAATTCTGAATGTTTCGAGAAATCTATTGGTACAATAATATTTTTCATGATTTTATTAAACAGTCATTGAAAATAACTGTGTGTCTGGTTTTTTTCGCTGCAATAACATATCAAATGCCATACAAATATTTCTAATAAATGGTTGCCCTTTAGGTGATACTTTAATGGAATTGGAACCTATTTCTAAAAGATCATCATGTTCCATTTCCTTTAATTTAAAAAGTATTTCAGGAAGTTCTTTTATATACAAATTATTTTTATTCCATGAGGTTTTAAAATTGCACATTAAATTTAGAATGTGCTCTCTAATAATTAAATCTTCATTGTTTAAAATGTGTCCTCTATAAACTGGCAAAATATTTTCTTTAAGTAAATGATAGTACTCTTCAATACCCTTTACATTTTGGGCAAAACTATACCAACTATCACTAATAGAAGATACTCCTAACCCAATCATAGTTTTAGTTTTAGATGATGTATAACCCATAAAATTTCTATGAAGTTTATGAGTTTTCATAGCTATGAATAAGCTATCAGTAGGTAAAGCAAAATGATCCATTCCTATTTCGGAATATCCAGATTCAAAAAGTAATTTTTTACCTAATTCGTACTGTTCACGCTTTAAAGATGCGGATGGCAAATTGGAATCATTAAAACCTCGCTGTCCATTTCCTTTAATCCAAGGCACATGAGCGTAACTGTAAAATGCCAAGCGATCTGGAAGCACTTCTTTAGTTCTTAAAATTGTTTGCTCAACATGTTCTAATGTTTGAAATGGCAATCCAAAAATTAAATCATGACTCACAGATGTATATCCTATCTCTCTAGCTATTTCAGTAGCTTTTTTTACATTTTCAAACGGTTGAATTCTTTGTATTGCTTTTTGAACTGTTTCATTATAATCTTGCACTCCGTAACTTACACGTCTAAAACCAACATCGTATAGGGTTTGTAAATGTTTCCTTGTTGTATTATTGGGATGCCCCTCAAAACTAAATTCATAGTCTTTTGCAAGAATAGAACCTCTAGTAATTCCATTAATTAATCGTTTTAACTTTTCTGGACTAAAAAATGTTGGTGTACCACCACCAAGATGCAGTTCCTTGATTTTGGGTTTATCTTTTAACAATTCACAATATAAATCCCATTCCTTTAAAAGTGCATTTATATAAGGATACTCAACTTCGTGTCTTTTTGTAATACGTTTATTGCATCCACAAAATGTACATAAACTTTCGCAAAATGGTAAATGAATATATACGCTTATTCCTTCGGTTGTATTACTCTCATTAAATGATTTAATTAAAGATGCTTTCCAGAGTTTTAAAGAAAAGGTATCATTATCCCAATAAGGCACTGTTGGATAGCTTGTGTACCTTGGTCCAGCAACATTATATTTGTTTACTAATGAATTGTGCATACCTAATATATAATTCGCCAAAATTAGGAGATATAAAGCACAAAAAATATGATAAAAATCATATTTCTATGTTGAGATTATTAGGACAAATGCATTGATTTTTAGTGCTTCATTTCAACTGCCCCTTTTGATACAACATCCTCTCGAATAAACTTCTATATTAAAATTAGTTTGAGCATATGTTTGAGCTCAATGAAAAAAGCCTTAAACAATCTGTTGGTTTTCAAGGCTTTTAAAGATTTAAAGTGATCCCACATGTCCCAAAATGTTGTATAGATGGTACAAATAAATTTGATCAATGTTTTTTAGGACTAGCTATATGTGGAGAGAAGGATCCATGCCCTGTGCATTTTATTGTCGTCTCATTTAAACAGAAACTTCTTGCCGACTTTAGAGACAAAACAATTTCTCAATTTACTACAGAGATAACTAAAAAAGGCAGCGTAATTTCATTAAAAGATTTTGATGTTTTAAAGAAAAATAATTGGATTTAAAAAGTATTATAATCTCCTAATATTTATCCATTAATTATAAAAATAAATATCAACCTTTCTTTTTGGCAAAATAATTTCTTAAAGATAATATTCCAGGTCCATAAATAAAATAAAAGTAAAAATAAAACCAAAAAAGCCAATTCAACAGATTGTCCTCCCATCATTAATTTAGTATAGTCAAAAACAAAAAAACTTGCACTAATAAAATAGGTATTTGAATAAAAGCTCCCAAACGTGCAAAAAAGCCTATACATAATAGTATGCCTCCAAATAAGTGTATTACACCAATTATTAATATCCAAATATAGTATTCACGATCCAAACCCATTTTAATTATAGTGTCAGGGTCTGATAAAATCAACCATCCTCTTACTGCCAAAGCAATTCCTAAAATATTCTGATTAAGGCATACCCGATATTTGTCATTGCATCCATTGATTCTGTTATTGTGTTTAACTTTTCCTCTGTGAAGAAGATTTATGATTAAATGATTTTAAAAGTACAAATCTTAAGTAATAAAAGATTAAATAGTCTTTTTATTTAGAACGGATATAAATAGCTTTTAACATGACAATTGTCATGTTTTAGAGAAGTATTACATACTAATTTTATTGCCGTATTATATCAGTTATCCAAAATGTTTAAAACAACTTCAACTTCGTTTTTATCCCTCTTCTTTCTATTCTCAGGATTAACAATTCAGGCTCAAGATGGTGAGAGCCTTTTTAAATCTACATGTGCAGCTTGCCATACAACTACCAGCCGAAAATTAATAGGCCCCGGCTTGACAAACATCCATGAGAAACGCTCTAAAGAATGGTTTAAAATGTTTGTGACTTCGTCTCAATCATTAATCAATAGTGGTGATGCAGATGCCATAAAAATATTTGAAGAATACAACAAAATTCCAATGCCAGATCAAGCCTTTTCTGATGTTGAGATAGATGCACTATATGAATATATAAAGAGTGTAAGTCCCTCAAAAACTGATTTAGCCACAGCTGAACCAGAAGAAGTAGAACTACCTTTTAAGCCTACAGAAGAAGAGATAATGTTAGGGAGAGATTTATTTACAGGTGTGAAAAAATTTAAAAATAAAGGTCCTTCATGTATCTCTTGTCATCATGTCAAAGATGATAATATAATTGCGGGAGGTACATTGGCAGTTGATTTATCAGATGCTTATGAAAGACTTAAAAAAATTGGTGTTCAAGCTATGATTACTGGACTACCTTTTCCCCAAATGAAAATCTCATATCAAAATCACTTAATTACAGAAACTGAGACTCTTCAATTAACTGCGTATTTAAAACATGTAAGCCAAGAACGATATTATCAATATGGAACATCTTATCAAAGAATACTTCTAATGGGAGGAATTGCAGGAGCCTTTCTGTTAATGGGCGTCTTTCCATTGTTTTGGTATAAACGTAAAAAAGAAAGTGTTAATAAAAGAATTTACGAAAGACAGATTAAGTCTCGTAATTAAATAAAAAATAACTAATTAAAATACTAATATGAGTTGGATTGAAGACATTATTTCTCCTCAAACAAGAAAATGGGAAGAATTTTATAAAAATCGTTTTCAGCATGATAAAATTGTAAGAAGTACTCACGGTGTAAATTGTACTGGTGGATGTTCTTGGCAAATTCATGTTAAAGAAGGAATAGTTGTTTGGGAAACTCAACAATTGGATTATCCTCTTTTAGAAAGTAAGTTACCTCCTTATGAACCACGTGGTTGCCAAAGAGGTATTTCTTTTTCTTGGTATTTATATAGCCCTCTTAGAATTAAATACCCTCTAGTTCGTGGAGCTTTGTTAGATGCTTATAGAGCAGAGAAAGAAAAATGTGGTGATCCTTTACAAGCTTGGGAAAATTTACAAAATAATAAAGAAGCCAGAAAACGTTATCAAAACGCAAGAGGAAAAGGTGGATTTAGACGAGTACATTGGGATGATGTTTTAGAAATAATGGCAGTAGCAAATATTTATACTGCTAAAAAATATGGACCAGACAGAGTAGTTGGGTTTTCTCCAATTCCTGCTATGTCTATGCTTAGTTACGCCTCTGGCTCAAGATTTTTACAATTGTTCGGAGGAGTAAATTTAAGTTTCTATGATTGGTACTGTGATTTACCAAATGCCTTCCCTGAAATTTGGGGAGAACAGACAGATGTTTGTGAAAGTGCCGATTGGTACAATGCTAAAATGGTTGCCGTTATGGGAGCCAATTTAAACATGACTCGAACTCCAGATTGTCACTTCTTTGCAGAATCAAGACATAATGGAACCAAAGCAGTTGTATTTGCACCCGATTTTAACCAAGTCGCTAAATATGCCGATCAATGGGTGCCATTACATGCAGGTAGCGATGGTGCTTTCTGGATGGCAGTAACTCATGTGATTTTAAAAGAGTTCCATCACGACAAGAAAACACCTTACTTTATTGAATATACCAAACGCTATACAGACAGTCCTTATTTAGTTGAATTAAAAGACGAAGGAGGTTATTACTCTTCAGGAAGATTATTACGGGCCAATCAATTAGAACAACACAAAGATATAGATCAAGGCGATTGGAAATTTGTAAACATTGATGAAGAAAGTGGCGATTTTGTTATTCCGAAAGGGAGTTCAGGATATAGATGGCAAGAGGAGAAAGGAAAATGGAATATGAAGTACGAAGATGGCGAATCCGATAGAAAGTATAATCCTGTTTTAAGCTTTTTAGATATCAAAGATGAAGTAGCTCAAGTTGAATTTACAGAGTTTGGGTTGGATAAAAAAGCCTTAAGAGGAGTTCCTGTTAAAAAAATTAAAACTGTAGATGGTGAACGATTAGTAACCACTGTTTACGATTTAACGATGGCTCAATATGGTGTTAGTAGAGGTCTTGATGGTGATTATCCGAAAAGTTATGATGAAAAAGACCAAGCTTACACACCTGCGTGGCAGGAAATATTTACTGGCGTAGATGCCAACATGGTAATTACTTATGCGAGAGAATGGGCAAATACTGCTGAAGTTACCGAAGGGAAGTGTATGATTATAATTGGAGCTGGTATTAACCACTGGTTTCATAATAACTTAATTTACCGATCTGGTATCATGGCCTTAATGCTTACTGGTTGTGTAGGTAAAAATGGTGGTGGAATGAACCACTATGTAGGACAAGAAAAATTAGCTCCGAGTGATTCTTGGGGATCTATTGCTTTTGCAAAAGATTGGCAAGGACCACCTAGATTGCAACAAGCTCCAATTTGGCATTATATTAATACATGTCAATATAGATATGATGGACATTCGTCTAGATATAATACAGTGCCCGAAAACGAAATGACAGCAGGCCACCATGCAGACCATATCTTTAAATCGGTAAGAATGGGTTGGATGCCATTCTTCCCACAATTTGATCAAAACACTTTAGAGCTTAGTAAAGAAGCTATGGCCAATGGTGCTAAAACAGATGATGATATTCAAAAATATGTGCTTGAAAAATTAAAAAGTAAAGAATTAGGCTATGCTGTTGGAGATCCTGAAAATGATTTCAATTTCCCAAGAACTTGGTATATCTGGAGAGGAAATGCGATTTCCGGAAGTATGAAAGGAAATGAATTTGCACTAAAACATTATTTAGGTACAACATCCAATGCTATTGCTGAAGATTACGATGAAGAAAAAACTAAAGAGGTAAAATGGCATGAAATTGCACCAACCGGTAAAATGGATTTAGTAGTAGATCTAAATTTCCGTATGGATTCTTCAGCTTTATATTCCGACATTGTATTACCTGCAGCGTCTTGGTATGAAAAAGCCGATTTGAATAGTACCGATATGCACTCATTCATTCATCCTCTTTCACAGGCAATTGCTCCTGTCTGGGAATCAAAATCAGATTGGGAAATATTTAAAGCAATCGCTAAAAAGACGAGTGAACTTTCAGAAAAATATCTTTCAGAGCCACAAATAGATATAGTTACAACAGCTATAGCTCATGATTCAAGTGGAGAAGTTGCCCAAAAGGATATTAAAGATTGGTATCTAGGTGAATGTGAAGCCATTCCTGGTAAAACTATGCATGGTATTTCGGTAGTTAAAAGAGATTATACCAAAATTTATGAAAAATTCTGTGCGCTAGGAGAAAATGTAAAAACCAAAGGACTAGGTGCTCATGGTAATCATTATATGTGCGGGGATGAGTATGATGAAATGATAGAATCTAATCATTTTCCAACAGTTAAAATTGGTGGTAAAAAATACCCTTCTTTAACAGAAGATACCGAAGCTGCAAATGCAGTATTACATCTTTCTTCTTTAACTAATGGAGCACTTACTGTAAGAGCCTATGAAAACATGGAGAAAAAGTCTGGTATGCCATTAGTAGATCTTGCCAAGGGGAGCAAAGATTTTAGATTAGATTATAAAGATCTTCAAGCTCAGCCAAGAAGATATTTAACCTCTCCTGTTTGGTCTGGGTTGATGAATGATGGTAGAGCATATTCAGCATATACTTATAATGTTGAACGATTAATACCTTGGAGAACCTTAACAGGTAGACAGCATTTTTATTTAGATCATGAAATGTACATCGCTTATGGCGAACATTTACCAACGTATAAGCCATCACCATGTCCTGAAGTTTATGGTGACCTGAAAGAAACCTTAAAAGGGAAAAACATGGCAAAAGCATTAAACTGCCTAACACCTCATGGTAAATGGCATATTCATTCAACATATATGGATAACCATAGAATGCTTACACTATCTAGAGGGATGGAACCTTGTTGGATAAGTGAACCAGATGCAAAAGAAATGGGTATTAAAGATAACGATTGGGTAGAAGTACATAATGATAATGGTACTTACTGCACGAGAGCCGTAGTAAGTTCCAGAATTCCTAAAGGGGTTTGTATTGTATATCACACAGTTGAAAGAACAATAAGTATCCCTAAATCTCAATTGAGAAATGGTAATAGAGGAGGTTCTAACAATAGTATTACCAGAATTCACCTGAAACCAAATTTATTAGCAGGCGGATATGGTCAATTTACTTTCCACTTTAACTATTGGGGCCCAACTGCACCAAACAGAGACACTCACGTAGTGATTCAGAAAATGGATAAATTAGAATGGTAATTAAGTTTAATATAAATAAAAAAATAGTCTGAATTATGGATGTACGTTCTCAGATATCAATGGTATTTCATTTAGATAAATGTATTGGATGCCACACATGTTCAATTGCTTGTAAAAACATTTGGACAGATAGAAAAGGTGCCGAATATATGTGGTGGAACAATGTTGAAACCAAGCCAGGTACTGGGTATCCAACCAAATGGGAAAACCAAGAAATATATAAAGGTGGTTGGGAGAAAAAAATGGGTAAAGTTCGTTTAAAAGGAGCTGGAAAAGCCAAAGGTTTATTGAATATTTTTCATAATCCTCACTTACCAGTAATAGATGATTACTACGAGCCTTTTACTTATAAGTATTTAAACTTAATAGAATCACCCGAGAAAGACACTCAAGTTACGGCGAGACCTGTATCTATGATAACTGGGAAACCTATAGATATTAAAATGGGGCCAAACTGGGATGATGATTTAAGCGGGACACCAGATTATGCTCGTAACGATCCGAATTTTAAAAATTTATCTGCAGGAGAGCAAGAAGCAATGTTTCAATTAGAGCGGATGTCAATGTTTTATTTGCCAAGAATATGTAATCATTGTTTAAACCCTGCTTGTGTAGGGTCTTGCCCATCAAGAGCAATCTACAAAAGAGGAGAAGATGGTGTGGTTCTTATCAATCAAAAAGTTTGTAGAGCTTGGAGAATGTGTGTAACTGCTTGTCCTTATAAAAAATCATACTATAACTGGGGAACTGGAAAATCTGAAAAGTGTATTCTTTGTTATCCAAGATTAGAGTCTGGTCATGCTCCTGCCTGTATGCATTCTTGTGTAGGGCGCATTAGATATTTAGGTGTCATGTTATATGATGCAAGTCAAATTGAACAAGTTGCAGCAGCAGATGATGAAGATCTAATAAAAAGACAAATGGATATGATTTTAGATCCGTTTGATGAAAAAGTGATAGCTTCTGCAAAGAAAAATGGTATTGCAGATTCTACGATAAAAGCAGCACAAAATTCACCTACATATAAGTTTGTAAAAGAATGGGGAATGGCGTTGCCACTTCACCCAGAATTTAGAACAATGCCAATGCTATTCTATGTTCCACCATTATTACCAGTAATGGCCTCTTTAAGCAGTAATGATGTAGAGTCACAAAAAGATACTCTAAATCCGATTTCCAAGTTTTGGGAAAGAGCCACAAAATATGATACATCTATGGATAATATTTTTGGAACTATTGATGATGCCCGTATGCCTCTTAAATACCTTGCGAATTTATTTAGTAATGGCGATGAAGAATTAATAAAAATGACGTTGAAAAAATTAATGGCTGTTCGTTTACATAGAAGAGATGTTACGGTTGGTGATTTAAATAAGGATATGGTTGCTGAAAGCCTTAAAGAAGTAGGATTAGATACAGAAATGGCAGATGCTGTTTACTATCTAACATCTTTAGCAAAATTTGACGATCGTTTTGTTATTCCTGCTGCTCATAGAGAGCAAGCTATTGAAATGACAGAATTTACCGGAGACAGGAAAGGAAGTACTGGATTTGGATTTGTTGAACGTCCTGCTCGAGGACTTTAAATTATTTTTTATGAAAAATCAATTATTAGATTATAATAAAATTTCTCAGTTATTTGTTTTCCCACAAAAGGAAGACTATGTTGAAAACGTAAAAGATGTTCAGCAATATTTAGATAAAGTATTGCCAGATATTGGGGAAATATTACAACCATTTACAGATGTAATAACTACTGTTTCTAAGTATGAATTAGAAGATTTGTATTTAAGAACATTTGAAGTGCAATCCATCACAACGCTAGATATTGGGTATGTGGTCTTTGGAGATGATTATAAAAGAGGAGAACTTTTGGTAAATCTTAACAAAGAACATCAAGAATATGGTATTGACTGTGAAGGTGAGTTGGCCGATAATCTGGCCAATATTTTAAAATTAATATACGTTCTTAAAGATTCACTACTGCTTAAGGATTTAATTAATAAGTTAGTTGGACCTGCCTTAACTAAAATGATACAAGGGTTTGGAGATGATCAACTTTTAGCAAAAGAAAAGGTATATAAAAAACATCATAAAACCTTGTTAGACAAGCACGAATCTTTTACCATATACAAACATGCACTCTTTGCTTTATATAAAACATTAGATCATGATTTTAATATTAAAATAGAAGAACAACCTCAGCGGTCGGGAGGGTTCTTAAGTTCTATAAAGCAAGAAATAACACTTGAGTCATAATTAATAATTTAAAGATGGATACATTTAATAACTTCTTTTTTATCGCTTTACCATACATAGCTTTTGCAATTTTCTTAATAGGAACAATTTCAAGATATAGATCACAAAAATTTAAGGTATCGTCCTTATCTTCTCAATTTTTGGAAGGGAAAAAATTATTTTGGGGATCCGTTCCTTTTCACTGGGGGATATTAATTCTATTTTTTGGACACCTCGTTGCATTCCTTATTCCAAAGAGTATAATCCTTTGGAATAGTGAACCATTAAGATTATTATTCTTAGAGATTTCATCTTTTATTGCAGCAATTTGTGTTTTTATCGGATTAATCCTTTTATATATTAGAAGGATCACAGATGACAGAGTTAAAATGGTGACTACCAAAATGGACATATTCATTGAATTGTTGTTGTTGTTTATTATTTTCTCTGGAATGTACACCGCTGTTTTCTTTAGATGGGGAAGTTCTTGGTTTGCATCTACAATGTCTCCTTATTTGAAATCAATTTTTATATTTTCTCCAGATATTACAGCTATAAGTGCCATGCCATTAATGTTTAAGTTACATGTAATAGGAGCTTATTTAATTATTTTAATGACACCTTTTACACGTTTAGTACATTTTCTTGTTTATCCGTTAAACTACATCTGGAAGCCTTACCAACAGGTACTTTGGAACTGGAATAAAAGAAAGGTAAGAAGCCCAAAAACAAAATGGTCTATACATCGCCCAAAAAACAACTAGTTATATTTAGTTAATAAAAAATAGGTGAGAATATGCAAAAAGGGGCTAATAGAATATTATTCATAAATACGTTAACTTTTACAATTTGTTTTGCTGCCTGGATGTTAAATGGTGTATTGGTTACATTTTTAACTTCAAATCAAGTATTCGACTGGAGTCTCTCTCAAGTAGGATGGTTAATAGGTATCCCGGTATTAACAGGAGCAATATTTAGACTGCCTGCAGGAATACTTACCGATAAATACGGAGGCAAACCGGTTATGACAGCTTTATTGCTGATATGTGCTTTCCCTATGTTTCTACTCTCATATGCAGATAGTTTTTTTGAATTTGCATTGTGTAGTTTCGGTTTTGGACTATCTGGGGCAAGTTTTGCTGTAGGTATTGGTTATACATCAGTTTGGTTTCCTCAAGAAAAACAAGGAATTGCTCTCGGTATTTTCGGTGCGGGTAATGCTGGAGCAGCAATCACAACGTTGCTTGCTCCTTCTTTATTAATTTACCTTACAAATAATTTAGAAAATTTAGAAGCTTGGAGAAAGCTACCACTATTTTATGGGGGTTGTTTAGTTCTTACAGCGGTATTGTTTTATATGTTTAGTATAAATAAAAAACCTCAATCAAGCACAAAAACACTTCGGAAGCAATTAGCTCCATTAAAACACATTAGGATATGGCGTTTTGGATTATATTATTTTCTTGTTTTTGGTTGTTTTGTAGCTTTTTCACAATGGTTGGTCCCTTATTTTGTAAATGTTTATTATATGCCTTTGGTAACTGCGGGCATACTAGCGGCTTTATTTAGTTTTCCGTCAGGTGTCATTAGAATATTCGGTGGATGGTTAAGCGACAGATTTGGAGGTAGAACAGTAATGTATTGGATATTATTTTCTTCGATTTTCATCTGCTTTTTATTAATTGTTCCTAAAATGGAAATTACTTCACCAGGTAAAGGCATCATGTCTAAGCATGATGGAACAATTACAGCTGTAACTCCAACAGAAATTGTCGTAAATGATTTTCTTTATACAATGACAGAGCGAATAGGCTTGGTAGATGACCTTGATGAAACAACTTATATACTTCCTACAAAAGAAGTTTGGCAAGAAGCTGTAGTTAAAGTAGGGGATGTTGTAAAGAGAAAAGAATTATTAGCAAAAGGAATTACCAAAATTTATTTTCAAGCTAACGTCTGGATTTTTGCAATCCTAGTAATTATAATTGGAGCTATTTGGGGTATTGGTAAAGCAGCGGTTTATAAACATATTCCTGAATACTACCCTGAAGATGTTGGTGTTGCAGGTGGTATAGTAGGTGTTCTGGGCGGACTAGGGGGTTTTGTTTGTCCTATTATTTTTGGGTATTTGTTAGACGGTACAGGTCTATGGACCAGCTGCTGGATATTCATGTTCTTTTTGTCAGCTATTTGTTTGATTTGGATGCACCAGACAATACAAAAAGAGATGCGCAAGAAACATCCGGAATTAATGAAAAATATTTAATTCTTAAAGAAGTTTGTCAAATAGTGAATTTGCGGATTAATGTTATATTAAATTCTTGGACGAACAACTGCATTGATTATAGATATTAACTTAAAATAATAAAACATGTCGCACATTAACATTAAAGATTGGAACGTTGAAGATGAATCCTTTTGGAATTCTAAAGGAAAAAAAATAGCAACTAAAAATCTTTGGATATCAATACCAGCATTACTGCTATCTTTTGCAGTATGGATAATGTGGGGCGTTATTATAAAATACATGAAGGACTTTGGATATAACTTCGGAATGACTGAAGGGTTAGTTCAAGGGACAGCAGAATACATAGAGGCACTTAGAGAGGTTAATAGCCTTTACTATACACTTCCAGCTATTGCAGGTTTAGCAGGGGCAACATTAAGACTTCCTAATTCGTTTCTTATTGCAATTGGTGGTGGTAGAAATGTAATTTTTATAACAACATTATTGTTAATTATTCCTGCATTAGGAACTGGTTATGCCCTTAGTGATTATAACACACCTTATATGTTATTTGCCATTATGGCTTTGTTATCTGGTTTTGGAGGTGGAAATTTTGCCTCATCAATGAATAACATAAGTTACTTTTATCCAAAAAAAAATCAGGGATATGCTTTAGGAATGAATGCTGGGATTGGGAATTTAGGAGTTGCTGTAATGCAAAAATTAATTCCATTTATAGTAGGGTTCGCTTTTTTTGGTGTCATAGGAACTGCTCTTGGTGGTGAAGGTGCCGGTCCATTAGCGGGAGTTCAGAATGCTGGCTGGGTATGGGTACCACTAATTGCTTTATCAAGTATTGCTGCCTTTTTTGGAATGAACAATGTAATTACAGGTACTCCCAATTTACCTTCTACAGGTCAAGGTATTGGTAAAACATTATTTCTTGTCTTACTTGGGCTAATTGCAGCCAGTGTTGGTGGTTACTTATTAGTTGGTTTAGGCATGAATATGTGGATTGTACTTCCAATAGTTATTATTTTGGCAGTATTGCTAATGAAATTTGCGACACCTAGAGAAATTAAAGAAAATCTTAATAAACAATTTTCAATTTTATCAGATAAGCACAATTGGATAATGACGGTCATTTATACCATGACTTTTGGTTCATTTATTGGTTTTTCTGCTGCTTTTCCAAAGCTGTGTCAAGATATTTTTGTTTACACAAATCCAGATGACCCAACATTTATTAATCCCAACGCCCCCAATTTTATGTTATGGGTATTTATAGGGCCTGCTTTAGGTGCGTTAGTTAGACCCCTTGGAGGTATTATTGCTGATAAAGTAAATAGTGGCGCAAAAGTAACTATGGTTAGTACTCTGCTTCAAATAGCAGGAGCATTAGCAGTAGCTTATTTTGTTATTCAAGCAGGTAGTTCAGCATCTCCTGAACAATATTGGTGGCCTTTCTTTGCTTGTTTTATGTTATTGTTTGTTTCAACAGGAATAGGTAACGGTTCTACATTTAGAAGTATCCCTTATATCTTTAGTAAAGAAAAAACAGGACCTGTATTGGGCTGGACTTCTGCAATTGCTGCTTATGGCGCTTTTATTATTCCTAAAGTATTTGGACAACAAATTAAAGTAGGTACAGCAGAATATGCATTGTATGGTTTTGCAGCTTACTATGTGATTTGTTTAATATTAAATTGGTGGTATTACCAAGGTCCTAAAAGAGAATTCGATAATCCTTAATATAAATTATATTAGAAATTAATAATTTGGATAGTATCCTCTTCTAAATGAGTTTTTGGGAAACTATTTTTTATACATTTACTAAAACAAAAAAAATGAGCTTAGATTTAAAGAATTTAAATAAACAAGACCCCTTAAAGAGAATGGTGGAACGCCAAAATGAAACGGAGGAATTCTCACCTATGGATCCGCCGGATGCATTTCTGCCGCCAACATTAGATGAAGTAAAATATGAAGATATGCATCCTTTAATTCAATCACTAATGGATGAACATATAAAATGCAATAAGGTTATTAGTACTTTTGAAAACACATTAAACGAACTACATACAGATGGATTCTCAAAAAATACTTTAGAAGGTATAAATGATTTCTTTTCTTTCTTTGACGAATCTATTATTGAGCATAATAGAAAAGAAGATAACACAATTTTTGCAGAATTAAATACTATACTTCATGAAAAAGAAGAATTTAGTACTGGAACAGAAAAGACTGTGGTTGACCTTATGGAAGATGATCATATCAAAATGCTACAACTTGCAGCAATTTCTTTTAATTTATTTGGTCTAGTTACCCGTATTCCTGATGAAGGTTCAGGAATGGTTATATTAGATTTAGCTGTTGAACAATCTAAAGCCTTGATAGAAATGCTTAAACTTCATATTTTTAGAGAAGACAATGTTGTTTTTCCTATCGCAAATAAATATTTGTCAATTAATGTTTTAGATGCAATGAAAAAATAGGGTTATGTACATCTTATATGACTTACATCAAAAGAATTAAACCTTTGATGAAATACAAAGACAAAAAACCCTACCATTTCTAGTAAGTCTTACTAAGTTTGCTCCCCTTCTTATTTCTAAAGAAATGAAAATATGTAATTATTTTAACTTAAATCTAGAGAAGCTTATTGTCGAGATATGAAATTGCGGATTTCGCCTCATTCATAATTTGCGCATATAATTTTCTGTTTACTATCGACGATATAGTAATGGAACTTGTAAATTGGTGTAATTTCTGAATGCTAAACATACACTCCCAAGTTAATGATGAATGATAAAATTCCATTTCAACAATAGGTATTTCATTATAACGGTTTAGCTCATCTGAATTATGACATTGAGAAACCATTTCACGAAGGTCCATTCTGGCTTTTTTGGGTAGTTGATTAAACCGTTCAACTAAACCATCAAAATTTGAATAAAAGGTATTTAATATTGATATAAGAGAGTCATCTTGTACAATAGCCTGTTCTCCCCTTACTCTCAATCCATCCCACGTATTCTCATTACGGGTATTAGGAATGATATCTGTTAATTCCCATCCTATAAGATAACCTATTCTTGAACTATCTAAAACCTTTTGCTTTTGAGATTCCAAAGCTTCAAGGACTATGACACCCGCTTCATATTGTTTTGAAAATCTGTTGATAATATCATCAATTGTTTTTAAATCACTCTTTAAATCTTTAGAAATAGATAGCAAATACCTTTGTGTTTCATTTTCAAATTGCAACTTTGCTTTTCTCTTCTCATTCCAATTATTAATACTCAGGGCAATCAAAATTCCAATAACCACAAGTATTATTTCACCAATAGCATATTTTAGGTATTTGCCTGTTTTATTTTCACTCATAAGATTATAGCGTATTCGTCTAAAGAATTTTATCATAGAATGTTAGTTAGTAGAACTAAATATACAGATTTTTATTTGTAGTAGATATTGGATATAAAAAAAGCCTAAACTACAATTGTAATTTAAGCTATAATTTGGTCCCACATGTATCTATATATTGTATAGTAATACGGAGTTTATCAGTAATTATTTATCACTGAAAATAGTAATATGGAGTAATATGGAGTAATATGGAGTAATATGGAGTAATATGGAGTAATATGGATGTATAAAGGTTTGAGCTAGAAGAAATTTGCTATTCAATAAATATTGGCTTAACTTTCATTCAAAATAAAATAACACTTTAAACCATGAAAAAGGTATCAATTTTTATACTCATATTGACTTTAGTTTTTGCAGTCGCTTGTAAAGACGAAAAAAAGGAATCTGAAACAACTACTGAAGCTGAAATTGAAATAACTGAAGAACAAACTGAAACTACAACTTCTGAAGCAAAACATGCTACCGTTACTCTTGAAGCAAAAAGTAATAGTACCGTTAGCGGAACAGTCACCTTTTCACAAGAAGACGATATTGTTACTATGGTGGCAACAATAAGTGGTTTAAGTGAAGGCACTCATGCAATACACTTACATGAAAAAGCTGATTGTTCTTCAGACGACGGTAAATCTACTGGTGGACATTGGAACCCAACAGCGCAACCTCATGGCAAATGGGGAGCAATAGAAGGGTTTCATCAAGGTGATATAGGTAATTTTGAGGCTAATGCTGATGGCAATGGTTCTGTTACTTTCACATCAGACCAATGGTGTATTGGTTGTGGTGACGATACAAAAGATATTATAGGAAAAGCTGTTATTATCCACGAAGGCACAGACGATTTTACGTCACAGCCAAGTGGCGGAGCTGGAACCAGAGTAAGTTGTGGTGGTATTATTCAATAATGTTAAACAATTTAAATAAAGGAAAAGCTACTTAATTGGTAGCTTTTTTTATTTTTATACTATAAATATTTGTTCATGAATCCATCAGCCAGAGGTTGGATAAAAAAATTATTTAAGGAAGTATCTTCGAACTCATTTTTGGAATGTTCTGAAGACAATTTTTATTTGGCGCTAAGACAAAGTGGATTCATCTATGGAAGTAATATAAGTATCGTAAACGAAATTGTTAAAAAAAACGATCTGACCGACGATGAGATTTGTAAAGTCAATCTGTTACTTGCACTTCTCCTAACGCATCATAGTTCTAGATCAACAATCTCTCCAACAGAAAGTATAATCAATTTTTATGCTGAAATAGATATTCATAAAACTTCTTTTTTTCGAAATATTTTGAAGGGCAAAAAATCTAATGTTCAACTAGAAAAGATTATAAATAAACGCATTCAGATTAATGATAATATAATTACTAAAAACTTTAATTATTTTGTAATTAATGCCTTATTATTTGTTGATGTTTTGGCATATAATAAATACTTAAAAACACAAAGTATCTCTAATACTTACATTAAAAAATTAGAAGCTTCTATCGAAACCATTTCGTTAGATGTTTTAAACTCAAAAGTTGTAAAAACTGAATATGATGAAAGCTTAATTAAGTTATTTGAATCGTCCTTGCGATTTCAGAACAATTTACATGTTAGTTATAAGGAAGCTGTAAACAATATTAAAACCAATTTGGAGAAACTTTACCTTTTAGACATTGCCTGTATGGCAACTTGGGGAGATAAAAAAATAGATAAAGAAGAACAACAATTTTTATATCAATTAGGCAAAGATTTAAAATTAGAGCATAGAACTGCAGAGCAATCAATACAAACAGTTAATACTTTTTACAATACTCATAAAGACAACATTAGTTTATTGAGTTCTAAAAATATTGTAAAAACATTTTACGACAACTCTAGTAAAATGGTTAGTAAACTCATTTTTAGAAACAAAAAACGTTTACGAAAAGAGCTTAGAGAAAGTAAAGAACTTATGTTTTTATTGACACAATACACTATAAGAGATTTAACTGAAGTAGAACAAAAAAAATTACAAGAACAGTTACTCGATTTATTTAAAACCATACCTAGTTTAGCCATTTTTATGTTACCAGGAGGTGCGCTTTTACTTCCATTTGTAATTAAATTTATTCCGAAATTATTGCCTTCTGCTTTTGATGACAATAGGATTGAAGATGAAACGAGCAAGTAAAATATTTCATATTTAGAAAAAATAATTATTGGCGAACAGCATGTGTCCTTTGAAAAACAATAAGGATATACACATGAAAAATAAAACAGTTATCTTTAAAGCATGGGTTTAACAAACAATGACATTTTTAAAAAATTACGTGTAGCTCACAAACTTCGTGACGACGATATTGTAAAGATTTGTGCTTTAAAAGATTTTAGAGTTTCAAAAAGCGAAATAGGTGCAATTTTCAGAAATGAAAACCATCCAAAGTATGTAGAATGTGGCGATCAATTTTTACGCAATTTTCTCGATGGCTTAATTATTCACTTAAGAGGTCCTATGCCAGAAAAGAAACCTAAAGCAATTCCAAAATCTTAAATACTTATTTGATATTAGGTGCGTAAATATTATTATAAACAAACTCTATGTCAAAATTCAATAATATAAAGTAAAGATTTCTATCTTTATTTTATGAACCTAGATAACAACTTCGAAACCCTAGATCCACAAGATTGGGACCAATCTAAAGCACTAATGCATAAAATGGTAGATGATGCTTTTGATTATACACAAAATGTAAGAGATCGTAAAATTTGGCAAGAGATGCCTGATCATGTTTTAAACAGTTTTGAAACTGCCTTGCCTCAACAACCAAGCAATGCAGATAATGTTTATAAAGATCTTCAGGAAAATATATTGCCTTATCCTATGGGAAATATTCATCCGCGTTTTTGGGCTTGGTATATGGGCAATGGTACTATTTCGGGTGTTATGGGAGACTTTTGGGCTTCAATACTTAATCCAAATTTAGGAGGCGGTAATCACGCAGCACATAAAGTTGAAGAGCAAGTGGTAAATTGGATTAAGGAGATTGTAGAATTTCCGAAATCGGCTAGCGGACTGTTAGTAAGTGGAGGCTCTATGGCTAACTATGCTGCGTTGGCAGTCGCTAGAAATGTAAAAGCAGGTTACGATATTAGAACTGAAGGCTTAAAAGAAAACAATTTAGTTTTTTATGCATCTACCGAAATACATAGCTGCAATACAAAAACTGTAGAGCTATTAGGTTTGGGCACAAAAGGTCTTAAAAAAATTAAAGTTAATGACGACTATACCATAAATATTGATGCATTAAAACAGCAAATACAAGAAGATAAGGTTAACGGATTACAGCCCATTTGCATTATTGGTACTTCAGGAACTGTAAATACTGGAGCTGTTGACGATTTACAATCTATTGCAGATATTTGTGAAGAAGAAAATCTTTGGTTTCATGTTGATGGTGCTATTGGTGCGATCGCCATGCTATTGGATAAAATAAAACCTCAGCTTAAAGGTATAGAACGTGCGGATTCTGTGGCTTTAGATTTACACAAATGGCTACATATGCCTTTTGAAGTTGGTTGTGTTGTTATTAAAGACAATGCGGGACACAAAAACACCTTTTCTTTAATTCCAGAATATTTAGCTAAAAACACAAGAGGATTGGCTTCAGGTGAAAATTGGTTTAGCGAATATGGTTTAGAATTGTCTAGACGTTTTAGAGCATTAAAAGTATGGATGTCTCTAAAAGAACATGGCAGCGAACGTTTTGGCAGAATGATATCCAGAAATGTAGACCAGGCACAGTATTTAGGAGAACTTGTAAACCAGCACAACGATTTAGAGCTCATAGCTCCAATAGGTATGGATATTGTGTGTTTTAGATATAATCCGGGTAACAAATCTCTTGACGAGCTAAATGCATTAAATAAAGAAATAAAATTACTAATAGAAGAACGCTCCATTGCTTTACCTGGTTATACAACGCTTAATGGAGTGTATTGTATTCGCTGTGCCATCTCTAGTCATCGTGTTGTTAATAAAGATTTTGAATATCTGGTAAGTAGTGTTTTAAGTATTGGAAAAGAATTAAATAATTAAACGGATAAAACATACTCATATGTTTTGTTATCCCGAAATATAAGATGATAAATCCATATATTTGTTTGGATATAACAAGTTATGCAATATTTGACCTAAAACACCGAGAATGAAAAAAATATTGATATTTATTTTGACAATAGTACTTTTTTATAGCTGTAAAGAAGAACCTAAAATTGATGAAAAATTTGTGATAGCTAAATTTCAAGAAAATTCAGATAAAATTAATTTCTTGGAATATAGAATTCAAAGAATTGATACTTTTGCTAAAGGAGGAACTGTCTGGAATAATACTGGAATTGCTTTAATCGAAAAAGACAAAAATGACAAGGTTTTTGGATTTTCGTTTTATGGTAAAAGAGATGATGTTCCGAAGGAATATATTTATGATGCTGGAAATGGATTTGAAATATCAAAAGCGGATAGAACTTACAAAGTAGAACTAGGTCATTATGGATTTCTTGGAAGACCAGGCGGACAAATGGTTCATCAAAATATTTTTAAACTTGATTCAATATATAAAAATGTATCTCTCACAGAGACTGAAAATTCTTATTTACTTACTTACGAATTTGAAAATGATACAGTTTATAATATTTCGGATAGAATAAAAACTGTTGAACTAAACAAAACTAATTTTTTTCCAATCAAAATTAAACAAACCTTAAATCAAATTGGCTATAAATCGGTGTCTCAAGCAAATTTTAGTGACATTAAAATCAATAAAGACGTTACAAATTCAATAAAAGAATTGAAACAAGATTTTAAAGATTATACAATAATTCAACCTAAAAAACGTCAGCCGAACGAACTACTTTCAAAAGAACTACCATTGTTAGAATTACCAGATTTATTTGACCAAAATAATATCGTTACAGTTAATAGCAATAAATTGACTTTGATTGATTTTTGGGAAGTTTGGTGTGGACCTTGTATTGCATCATTTCCTAAAGTAGAAAATCTAAAGAATAAATTCTCATCGGAACTGAACGTAATAGGAATAGTTTCTGAAGAACAGAAAGATGCAATTAAGTTAATAGAAAAGAAAGGAACTACTTTTCAAAATTTAATTGGAAATGACGAATTGAAAAAAACTTTTAATGTCAATAGTTGGCCAAGGTATTTTTTGGTAGATAGTGATGGAATTGTACAAAAAGAATATTTTGGCTTTTCAGAACAAATAGAGAAAGATATTAAAGAGATTATAGCGGAATAAAAACGTTGCACAACACCGTATATAATTTATTGCTAGTTCTAGCCTACTTACGAAAATCCTCTTCCTTTTACTATCTTAGTGTCTTAAACATCTAAATAAGATTATGAAACATATACTAATAGCAATAACCAGCTTAATTATATTTTCTTGTAATTCTAATTATCAACAGAAAGACCATTTAAATCTAAAAAATAAATTAGCTGGTAAATGGGAAGCCAAAGCATTTTCTGGTGAATTGCATGAGGAATGGATATTAGACAAAAATGGTTGGATGTTACAACAGGGATATTATATAGAAGAAAATGATACGAGCTATAGTGCCAAAACAATAATAGAGAAAATTAACAATGATATTATTTTATTAAGTGTGATAAAAAACTCAAATCCAAAAATTTTTAAAGCAATTAGTATAAGTGACAATGGAATTATTTTTGAAAATGATGACTATAAAAACCCTTTTCAAGTTAAATATGAATTCCTGAATAAAAATGAATATCGAAGAACTATTAAAGGATATGAAAAAGATAGTTTGGTAATTTATGAATTCAATTTTAAAAAGACCGAATAACCTATTAAACAACACTGCTTATAATTAATTGCTTCTGAATTCTTAATCGGAATTCATTGCACTTTTACTATCTTGGTTCTTTAATCGGAAAGTCCTAGTGGATTTTTTCAGAAACGCAATCATAGCCAAAACCGTTAGCCAAAACCGTTAGCCACAAGCAAGACGAAAATGGAGGAAAAAGAAAAACCCAGACTTTCGAGATTAACTGCCATAATTACTCAACTACAATCCAAAAGAATTATTACTGCAAAAAACCTTGCTGAAAGGCATAATGTAAGTGTAAGGACGATTTACCGAGATATTCGTACACTTGAAAAATCGGGAATACCTATTGTAACTGAGGAAGGTAAAGGTTATTCTATTATGGAGGGTTATCACCTTCCTCCCGTTCTATTTACCGAAGATGAAGCAAATGCCCTAATTACTGTAGAGCAGTTGGTGATTAATAACAAAGATCAATCTTTTAGCGAAAATGTTTCTAGTGCCATAGAAAAAATAAAATCTATTTTAAGGTATTCTCAAAAAGGAAATGCAGATTTGTTAGCAGACAGAATCTATTTTGGTGGCAATAATAATGAAGATAAATCGAGCAACAACCTAATGCAGATTCAATCGGCTATTATCCATTTTCAAGTCTTAAAGATCGACTACCATTCTTCCGAGAAAAAGCGAACCACCCGAAACATTGAACCTTTTGCAATCTATAGCATTAATGGAAATTTTCTACTCATTGCCTTTTGTAGATTAAGAAAAGATTTTAGAGCCTTTAGAATAGATTTTATCGAAACACTCGTTACGCAAAACGATACGTTTACACCTCACAATATGACTTTACAAAAGTATTTTGAAGATTATGTACAAAAAAATGAATACCCTTGACATAAGGCTGTCATAACACTATTATATTTTTGCATTATTATTAACCAAAATCAATTAGAAATGGAAATATTAAAAATCGTAACACTATCAATTTCAGGTCTATTATTATTAACCGTAGGAATATTAAGACTAACCAGTCCTATAAAAAACTACTTAAAGAATTCTGGAATTAAGCTTGAAAAAGAAGTTAACCTGTTAAATGAAGTCAGAGGAGTAAGCTCCGTTATGATGTGTGGTGGAATAATTATTTTATTAGGAACTATTATTCCTATAATAACAACCGCATCATTTGTTGTTGCAACCTTGATTTTTCTAGGATTTGCAATAGGTAGATTAATTAGTATTCGTTTAGATGGAAAACCAAATAAATTGATAGTTCAAGGATTAGTTTCCGAATTAGTTCTAGGTGTCTTAAATTTATTTTGTCTTTTTAATAATTTAATTTAATTCGTTGAATAATATAATACTAAGTGAAAGCTGATAAACAGCCAGTGACTAACAACATATATAAAAAATAGCAATTTAAATGCTTAAACGAAAATGAATTTTATAAATTTAAAGGTCATTGTTAATTTGAAAAAATAGTGTGTTAAAGTCAGCTACTTTTCATATACAAGGCTTATGGAACACATTCGCCAAAGGCGAACTTTAATATGCGCAGCTACGCTGACATTGCATCTTAAAGCAAATGTGTTCCATCTAAGGGTTAAACCGTATTAAAACCAACCAATATGAAAAGAATTTTTATAGTTTCAATAATAATAATCGTTTGTACTTCAACATATGGACAAAAACCAAGAGCAAGAGATTTAGGTGTTCCTTTTAGTGGCACTACAGGGATAAATAATGCCATAACTGATGTAAAAGGCGTCGAAGTAGGCTACAGCACTATCATTTCAGGAAGTGGTGAAAATATTATTGGTAAAGGCCCTGTAAGAACAGGTGTAACAGCTATATTTCCAAGAGGGAAATCTAAAAAATTTAGTCCTGTTTATGCCAATTGGTACTGTCTAAACGGTAATGGTGAAATGACAGGTACAACTTGGATTACAGAATCAGGGTTTCTTGAAACTCCAATTATGATTACTAATACAAATAGCGTGGGAGTTGTTAGAGATGCAGTTTTAAAATGGTATGTGGACACTGATTGGTATAATGGAGAAAATTGGTGGTATACTTATCCGGTAGTTGCAGAAACTTATGATGGCTTTTTAAACGACATTTATGGTTTTCATGTAAAAGAAGAAAATGTTTTAGAAGCTATAAATAATGTATCAAGTGGCAAAATTGCAGAAGGAAATGTTGGTGGAGGAACTGGAATGATGTGTTTAGGATTTAAAGGTGGAACAGGGACTTCTTCTAGAATTGTAAAAATTAAAGATTCAACTTATACCGTTGGTGTAATTGTACAATCAAATTTTGGAGGAAAAAGAAACTTTACTGTTGCTGGTGTTCCTGTTGGTAGAGAGTTAAGAGATACACTAAATTATGAATTCAAAGCACCACCAAAATCCAGAAGAAAAGAAGGAGATGGTTCCATAATTGTAATTGTAGCAACTGACGCTCCGTTTATGTCTCACCAACTTAAGAGAATTGCACAAAGAGTTCCTCTGGGAATAGGAATTGTTGGTGGTCGTGGAAGTAATGGTTCAGGTGACATTTTCTTAGCCTTTTCAACAGCTAATGAAAACGCTTTTAGTCGGAACAAAACAACAGTAGTAGAAACATTTTCAAATGATTTAATTAGTCCATTTTTTGATGCAACTGTTCAAGCGGTTGAAGAAGCAATTATAAATGCAATGATTGCAGCTGAAACTATGGAAGGAATTAATGGAAATAAAGCCCATGCATTACCGCACGATTTACTCATTGAAACGCTTAAAAAGTATAATCGAATAAAAGAATAAGGTAGCACAATAAGATGTATTACATTTAAAAAAAACAAAGATGAACAAATCCATATCAATCCCTTTGTTAGTTGCAATTGTAGCAATTGTTTTATTTGTTATGGTTTCTTATACCATGACAATAGTACTGGTATTTATACCTGGAGTAATAGTAGCTTATATAGTTTATTTAAAAACTTTTTATAAAAAGACACCAAAATCGGATAGAATATTACCGCTTTATTTATTGGCATTAGGAATTCAATTTATCCACTTTACTGAAGAATATTTAACCGATTTTACAACTGAAATTCCAAAACTATTAAGTCAGGATGTATACCCAAAAGACTATTGGGTAATATTTAATATGATAGCCTATTTTGTTTTTATTATAGGAGGTATCATTTTATTTAAGCAAATAAAAGAGTTAATGATCATTCCATTATTCTTTATTATTGTAGGCGTACTTTTAAATTCCGTTGGTCATATATTATTAGCTTTATATGTAGGAGATTATTTTTCAGGTCTATATTCAGCTTTAATTTATCTTATTATAGGACCAATACTAATAAAACGGATCCTGGATGAAACCAAAATATTAGAAACAAATTAAGATGCTATGAAAACTTCTGATGAACCTATTATAGTAGAGCAAATTTTTAATACTTCAATTCATGAGGTTTGGGACGCCATAACCAAACTCGAACAAATGAAACAATGGTTTTTTCCAAACATTACATCTTTTAGACCTGAAGTTGGGTTTGAGACACAATTTGTAGTTCAAAATGAGGATAGAAAGTTTACGCATCTTTGGAAATTGATTGAAGCAATACCTTATAAGAAAATAGCCTACAACTGGAAATATGAAGAGTATACTGGAGATTCATTAGTGACTTTTGAATTAATTGAAGTTGAGAATCAAGTAAAACTAAGACTCACACATAAAGTGGTTGAAAGTTTCCCAGATAATATTCCTGAATTCTATAGGGAAAGTGGTGTTCAAAGCTGGAATTATTTTATTGGAAAATCTCTTAAGGAGTATTTAGAATCGAATAAGAAATAACATACTATTATTAAAAAACTAGAATACATTGTACGAAATGCCAAACCCATAGAATTTGGGGAGATTGGAAAATTGATGGTTCAGGTCTATTCACAGCTTGAAGGATTCCCAAATGAATCTGAACAACCAGATTATTATAACATGCTTGCTAATATTGGCGCGCTTACAAAACAACCAAATACAGAGCTTTTAGTAGCAGTTTCATCAGACCTAAAAATTGGTGGAGCTGTTGTTTATTTTAGTGATATGAAATACTACGGCTCTGGAGGAACTGCCACCAAAGAACAAAATGCATCAGGTTTTAGGTTACTTGCTGTAGACCCAACTACCAGAGGACAAGGAATAGGTAAACTGCTTACCGATAAATGTATACAAAAAGCTAGAGATAATAAACACTTTCAAGTAGTTATACATACAACAAAAGCAATGCAAGTAGCATGGAGTATGTATGAAAACATTGGTTTTAAAAGGTCAGAAGATTTAGATTTTATACAAAGTGAACTTCCTGTTTTTGGATTTAGGTTATTGCTTTAATTAAATCCAACCTTTTCGCTTTAGCAAATTTTCAATATGCGCGTAATGATGATTACTATGCCACGCATACATACCAATATTTTGTTTTAAAAACACTTCTTGATTCGCATCTGGATGAATAAAACTTTTGTTTAAATCGTCCAACGATAAAGATTTTAATAAATAGACTAATTTATAATGAATGGATTTTAAATGATCTAATGACATCTGTATTGGAGCAGTTTTAGCATCAGGTAATTCTGCCCAATCTTGTTCATTATATGCTTTTATAACAGGTTTATCTTCGGTTAAAGCCCATTTAAAACGAATATAACTATGCTGGTGACTGTCTGCTAAATGATGTACAACTTGGCGTATTGTCCAACCTTCTGGTCTATATGGTGTATCTAATTGGCTGTCTGATAAATCCTGTACGAGATTTTCAAGTCGGTTTGGGAAGTGTTCTAAAATAGATATCCAGCTTTTAATTTGCTCTTTAGTAATTTCATTTGGACAATCAAATTTGCCAATTGGATATTTAAGTTGTTCTAATTCTGAATTTGTCATGCATAAATATAAAAAATACTTTAAACCCAAGTGTAAGAAACAAGTATTATATACTAGTTTTTAGTTATATATTTTTTATATGCTTCAACATACTGTTTCGCTCTCTTATTTCCGGTATTATATTCAAACGCTTTTTTATAATTATTAAAAGCTTGCAAACTATCTCCATTTCTTAAATAGGCATCAGCTAAACTGTCATAAACGTTATCACTTTCAGGATATAAGACTACATTCATTTTAAAAACTTCGATGGCATTTTCATGTTCCTTTTCCCTTAATAATCTATAACCTAGACTATTAAATTCACTTTCGCTAATTAATACACTTGTAGAATCTTGTTTTTGTATCTCTAAATATCCTGCAAGTGCTTTGTCATAATTCTTATTCTTTAAATGTACACTTGGTATTTTAAAAGAGTCTTCTACTTTTAAATAATCATAAGTGATTTGATCTTTATTATCTTCAGATATTATAGACAAATAATGTTTTTTAGTTTCTGGATGTTGAACAAAATGCAATTTCTTATACATATCTACAACAAAAAAAATATTTTCATCTAAAATTACAGGCTTAATTTTTTCTCCACCTCTCCACTTTAAAAACATTTTATTATTATCATAATACACATCTATAACCTCATCTTGACTATATAAGTAACGCCCTGAAGTTTGTTCAATATATTCTGGAGAATAGTCTATATTTTTAGTACAGCTAAAAATTACAGCTATAAGAAATACAAAAAACAATAAAGATTTAGTTTTACTCACTGAATTTCTTTTGATGTTATCCAGTTTGTGATTTTTCTTTGAAAAGTTCATTTTAATTGGTTGATTGATTAATAAACTGATGCGTATAAAAAAACGTCTCATTATTATGAGACGCCTATTTTAATTTTTTGTTACTATGCCAAGAAAAAATTATTTGACATCCATCAACTCTACATCAAAAATCAAAGTAGCATTTGGTGGAATTACACCTCCTGCTCCTGCACTACCATAAGCCAAATCACCAGGAATAACAAAGCGTGCTTTATCACCAACTTTTAACAATTGAATGCCTTCATCCCAACCGGAAATTACTTGTCCTACACCTAAAGCAAAATCAATTGGTTGATTTCGTTTATATGAAGAATCGAATACGGTACCATCAACTAATTGTCCTTTATAATGTACTGAGACAGTATTTCCTTTTTCTGCTTTCTCACCACTTCCTTCTTGTAACATTTGATAACGCAAACCACTATCGGTTTTATTAAACCCAGCAGCAAGTTTCTCTAATTCTGCTTCAGCAGTTTTTTTAGCTTCTGCCATTAGTTTTTCGCGTGATCCCTCAAAAGTTCTAAAGGCTTCTATAGCTTTAAAAGCTTCAGCTTCTGCTCCTACTCTAACAATTTCTAGAGTTTCTATGGTATCTTCTTGAGCAATGGCATCTACAATATCTTGACCTTCGGTAACTTTTCCAAAAACAGTGTGTTTACCATCTAACCATGCTGTTTCAGTATGAGTAATGAAAAACTGACTTCCGTTAGTTCCTGGTCCTGAATTTGCCATAGATAAAACTCCTGGTCCATCATGCTTTAAATCAGGATGAAATTCGTCATCAAACTTATATCCAGGATTTCCAGTTCCTGAACCTAAAGGGCAACCACCTTGAATCATAAAATCTGGAATAACCCTATGAAATTTTAAACCATCGTAATAAGGTGTTCCTTGTGGCTTTACTGAATTCTCTAAATTCCCTTCAGCTAAAGCAACGAAATTACCTACCGTCCCTGGTGTTTTTTGATATTCTAAAGCGATTAAGATCTCACCTTTACTTGTGTTAAATTTTGCGTATAAACCGTCTTGCATTATTCTGTTTTTTATAAGAAAGTGCAAAGATAAGAATGATTTATGGAATACGAATTAAAAATTTGATGTTTGAGGATTATTTATTGCTTTAGTTAAGACAGAAAACTAATTAGCCACTTCACTAATAAATTTTATTCGGTATAAGCGTATTTCTTCATCGTCGTAATCGCCATCAAACTCTTCAATTGCATTGTCTATTTTGTCGGTTTCAGCTTCCATAAAATAGTCGTGAATTTCTTCTTGTTGGTCTTCATCTAGTAATTCATCAATCGAATAATCAATATTAAGTTTTGTACCAGAATAGACAATAACTTCCATTTCTTTAATAAAATCATTCATTTCCATTCCTTTAGCTGAAGCAATATCTTGCAGAGGAAGCTTTCTGTCAATATTTTGGATGATATATAATTTTAAAGCAGAATTTGAACCAGTAGATTTAACAACCATATCTTGAAGTCGTTCAATCTCGTTTTCTTCTACATATGTATTTATAAGTTCTACAAAATCTTCTCCATACTTTTTAGCTTTTCCTTCACCAACACCATGAACATTAGCAAGCTCCTCTAACGAAATAGGATATTTAAGCGTCATATCCTCTAATGAAGGATCTTGAAAAATTACAAATGGAGGTACTCCTAGCCTTTTAGCATTTTGTTTGCGCAAATCTTTAAGCATTATCATTAAATCTTCATCAGCAGCAACGCCACCACCTTTCGCGTTAGTTATAATACTGTCATCATCCTCTACATCGAATATATGGTCTTCAGTCATCATAAACGAGGAAGGGCTCTCTAGAAAAATTCTCCCTTCATTTCTTACTTTTAAAACACCATACGTTTCAATATCCTTTTTTAACAACCCAGCAACTAATGTTTGACGAATTAATGCCATCCAATATTTATCACTCTTGTATTTCCCAACTCCAAAAAACGGTTGTGTATCGGTTTTATGAGATTTAATTAATGCATTCTCTTTTCCAATAATAACATTAACTAAGTCTTTACTTTTATATGTTTCATTAGTTTTAGAAACTACATCTATTAAAACCCCTACTTCTTCTTTGGCTTCTACTTGTTTTTTAGGGTTACGCATATTATCATCCATTTCACCACCTTCTCCTGTCTCATTGTCAAATTCTTCCCCAAAATAATGCAGAATAAATTTTCGTCTTGAGATAGAAGTTTCTGCAAATGCGACTACTTCTTGAAGTAATGCATGACCTATTTCTTGTTCAGCAACCGGTTTTCCAGACATAAATTTTTCTAACTTTTCTATATCTTTATATGCGTAATACGCCAAACAATGCCCTTCACCTCCATCTCGTCCCGCTCTACCAGTTTCTTGATAATAACTTTCTATACTTTTAGGAATATCATGATGTATCACAAAACGCACATCTGGTTTATCTATTCCCATTCCGAAAGCAATAGTAGCAACAACAACATCGGCATCTTCCATTAAAAACATATCTTGATGCTTTACGCGAGTTTTAGCATCTAATCCTGCATGATATGGCACTGCTCTAACTCCATTTACTTGAAGTACTTGCGCTAATTCTTCAACCCGTTTTCTACTTAAGCAATATACTATTCCCGATTTGCCTCCATTTTGTTTTACAAATCGAATAATATCAGCATCTACATTTTTAGTTTTAGGACGCACTTCATAAAATAAATTAGGCCTGTTAAATGACGCCTTAAATGTTTTCGCATCGGTAATTCCTAAATTTTTCAATATATCTTCTTGAACTTTTGGTGTCGCAGTAGCCGTTAAGCCTATCATTGGAATATTATCACCAATACGTTTTATAATATGTCGAAGATTTCTATATTCAGGCCTGAAATCATGTCCCCATTCACTTATACAATGGGCCTCATCTATTGCCATAAATGAGATTTTTTGAGATTTTAAAAACTCTACATTCTCTTCTTTTGTTAGTGATTCTGGAGCAACGTAAAGTAATTTAGTGATCCCATCTACTATATCTTGTTTTACTTTTTTTACTTCAGTCTTATTAAGCGATGAATTTAACACATGAGCGACACCATCTTCTTTAGAAACACCTCGAATTGCGTCAACCTGATTTTTCATTAAGGCAATTAAAGGAGAAACTACAATAGCTGTTCCACCTTTCATTAGTGCAGGTAATTGATAACATAATGATTTACCACCACCAGTAGGCATAATTACAAAAGTATTATTATTAGACATAACACTTTTAATTACCTCTTCTTGCAATCCCTTAAAAGTGCTAAAACCAAAATATGTTTTTAACGCTTCTTGCAATACCTTTTCGCTATTAATCATTAATCCCTCAATTAGTAATTTTACTTCTATTTAAATTTACAAAAATTTATTATTATTTAATTTCTGCTGTATTTGGTGAACTCCCATTATTATTTTTTGTTTTTTTGTAGAATATTATAAAGATAGTAAAATCTTTAAATGCATCAAACCATAAATTATAAATTTTGGGTAATACAGATTTAATTCTTAAAATAGCAAAAGACACTATAAATATGGAGAGCGAAGCTGTTGCTAATCTTTCAAATTTATTGAATGAGGATTTTGCACATACTACACAGCTTATTTATAACTCTAAAGGTAGAGTAATTATTACTGGTATTGGGAAAAGTGCAATTATTGCTAATAAGATTGTAGCGACTTTAAACTCTACAGGAACACCAGCTATTTTTATGCATGCAGCAGATGCCATTCATGGCGATTTAGGTTTAATTCTAGAAGATGATGTTGTTATTTGTATTTCTAAAAGCGGAGACACTCCAGAAATTAAAGTTTTAGTGCCACTTATAAAAAATGGACCAAATAAAATGATTGCTATTACAGGAAACCCAGATTCATTTCTTGGGCAACAATCAGATTTTGTTTTAAATACTTATGTAAAAAAAGAAGCTTGCAAAAACAATCTAGCACCTACGACTAGTACAACTGCACAATTGGTAATAGGAGATGCTTTAGCAGTTTGTTTGTTAGAATTACGCGGTTTTTCTAGTAAGGATTTTGCTAAATATCATCCAGGTGGTGCTCTCGGAAAAAAATTATACTTAAGAGTTTATGATTTATCTTCAGTAAACCAAAAACCAAAAGTTTCACTAAATACCAATATCAAACAAGTAATAATAGAAATTTCTGAAAAAATGCTTGGAGTCACAGCTGTAGTGGATAATGGTAACATTATAGGTATTATAACAGATGGTGATCTTCGACGCATGTTAAGCAAAACGGATGATTTTACAAATCTCACTGCAAAAGATATTATGAGTGCAAAACCTAAAACCATTGAAGCAGATGCAATGGCTGTGGATGCTATGGAACTTATGGAAAAGTATGGTATTTCTCAATTACTTGTTGAAGATAAAGGTCATTATGTGGGTGTTGTACATTTACACGATTTAATAAAAGAAGGAATTTTATAATGGCTAAAAAGAACATTAATGAAATGTCTTTTCTTGACCATCTTGAAGAATTAAGATGGCATCTTATAAGAGCAACTTTAGCAATTGTAATTACTGGAACTACAGCGTTTATTTTTAGTCGAGCAATTTTTAAAAATATTATTTTTGCTCCTCTTAATATGGATTTTCCAACCTATAGCTTTTTGTGTAAGGCGGCTACTTTTATTAATATTGATACGAGTTTTTGTGGTGAAGAGTTGCCTATGATTATTCAAAGTCGGACTATGGCTGGGCAATTTTCAGCAGATATATGGACCTCTATTATGGCTGGGTTTATAATTTCATTTCCATATGTAATTTACCAATTTTGGAAATTTATAAGTCCAGGATTGCATAAAAATGAACGCAAACATTCACGTGGATTTATTATTATTTCATCTTTATTATTTTTTATTGGTGTTTTGTTTGGTTATTATATCATTTGTCCTTTATCAATTAATTTTTTAGCCAATTATAGTATTTCAGACGTAGTAGATAATCAAATTGATATAGGCTCTTATATAGGATTGGTAAGAGCATCTGCTTTGGCATCTGGTTTAATCTTTGAACTTCCAATTATAATTTACTTTTTAACAAAAATAGGATTGGTAACACCACAGTTCTTAAAGAAATATCGTAAATATGCTTTAGTAATCGTTTTAATATTATCTGCTATAATTACACCTCCAGATATTGCCAGCCAAATTATTGTAGCTATACCAATATTAATATTATATCAAGTGAGTATATATATATCTAAAGTTGTAATTAGAAATCAAGAAAAAAAAGCTAAGCAAAATGTCTAATCCAGTAAAAGAATTTAATGACTATCGTGAGCAGATGAACGACAAGCTTCTTGGAGATAGTATAAAGCGTATTTTTAATCTTAGTACCAATAATTAATTAATAATTACGTTATTGCAAATATGATTTTAAAAGCTGATAATTTGATGAAGTCCTATAGTGGACGAAAAGTGGTGAAAGATGTATCATTGGAAGTAAATCAAGGCGAAATTGTTGGCCTTTTGGGACCTAATGGCGCTGGAAAAACAACATGCTTTTATATGATTGTTGGTCTAATAAAACCAAATGGAGGAAGAATTTTCCTCGATAATACCGAAATTACCAAATATCCAATGTACAGACGTGCACAAAACGGTATTGGTTATCTTGCCCAAGAAGCTTCTGTCTTTAGAAAATTAAGCGTTGAAGACAATATTTTGAGCGTTTTACAAATGACCCAATTGAGTAAAAAAGCTCAAACCGATAAAATGGAATCTCTTATTGATGAGTTTGGTTTAGAACGTATTCGTAAAAATAGAGGCGATTTACTTTCAGGTGGTGAACGTCGTCGTACTGAAATTGCTCGCGCTTTAGCTACAGATCCTAATTTTATTTTATTAGATGAGCCTTTTGCTGGTGTTGATCCTGTTGCTGTGGAAGACATTCAGCGCATTGTGGCAAAACTTACAAAAAAGAATATAGGTATTTTAATTACCGATCATAATGTACAAGAAACACTTGCTATTACAGATAGAACCTATTTAATGTTCGAAGGTAGTATTCTTAAAGCTGGTAAGCCTGAAGAACTTGCTGAAGACGAAATGGTACGTAAAGTTTATTTAGGACAAAATTTTGAACTACGGAAAAAGAAGTTGGAATTCTAAACGTTGGACTTATTTAATTATTATTTTTATCAACCTCAACACTCTCCTTTTCTGCCATCAACTTCTTTTGGTATTTGCTTTGGACAATATCTGTAATTACTAGAACTCCAATTACAAAGTAAAAAGTAGTTTTGCTCATTGGTACAATGTCTTCGCCTAAAAGTTTTAAATGTGCAAGATGCCCTCCTTCTGTTAATAACATAATACCAACAATAAAAAGGATAAATAAACCAAGTACTTCGTACATTCTATTTCTTTCTAAAAAATTAGCCACTTTATCAGCTAGCCAAATCATTAGTAAACCTCCTACAACAATTGCAATTGCCATAACCCAAAACACATCTGTTAAAGCCATGGCACTTAAAATAGAATCAAAAGAAAATACAATATTCATAATTACAATCATAGTAATCACTTTTCCAACCGAGCTCTTCTTTACATCTTCAACATTGTCCGACATATGCTGGACACCAACCATATGCCAAATCTCTTTCATTGCTGTGTAAATAATAAAAATGCCTCCACCAAGAACGATAAAACTATGGATATTAAAATGACCCTCAATAATCCCTTCAAAAGGTAACGATAGTACTGGATCTTGAAAATAGTCAATTAGTGAAATCAACACAAACAACAGTACAATACGCAATATTATAGCTAAAGCAATACCTACTTTTCTAACGTAATTTTGTTTTTCTTTTGGAGCGTTTTTAGATTCCAAAGAGATGTATAGCAAATTATCGAATCCTAAAACTACCTGTAACAGTATGAGCATTAATAATGTAAAAATATTTTCTACCATGACGATATTATTTGTTTAATAAAGAAATAAGAATGTAACTTGGAATAATAAGTTGAATTGCAGCAAACTGAAAGATTATGAACAAGGTTATAGATAGTATAATGAGTATATATCTCGCAGAATTATCTTTAAAATTCAATGTTTTAAACTTGAGCGTCAATAATTTAATATTAGAATTTAACAGGTAACAACTAAGCAACGTAACTCCTATCAAAAACCATTTATTTAGAATGATAGCAGTCATCATATCATTGTTTTGAAACTCATATACTAAAGGAAAGGACAATATTAAAAGTGCATTCGCAGGTGTTGGTAAACCAATAAATGAATCGGATTGATTTGTTGAAATATTAAATTTGGCCAATCGATATGCCGAAGCAAGAGTTATGAGTAACCCAAAATATGGTAAATAAGTATTTGTACTTGCAAATTCTAATAATTTAAACATCACAATTCCTGGTACTAAACCACTAGTCACCATGTCCGCTAAAGAATCTAGCTGTAAACCTAATTCGCTTTGAGCATCAAGTTTTCTAGCCAATAAGCCATCAAAGAAATCGAAAAAAATACCAAGAAAAGCGAATAATGCTGTAAGTTTTATATTATCATTTACAGCAAAAATTACGGCAATGCTTCCGCTAAATAAATTTAAAAGAGTAACAAAATTAGGGATGGCTTTTTTCAATCGTATAAAAGTTTAATTTTAGTAAAAATAACAAACTATTTTGGTCTAAAACAATATCTCTAAAAAATTAGAGTTTATTAGGTGAATTACGCATATTTGTATAAAATTTTAGCTTTTGAAAAAGTATTCAGCCATTTTATTACTTCTTTGTGTTTCCTTAATTCATGCTCAAACTACCAGAAAATATTCCAACGAATTTATGAATATTGGTGTTGATGCTGCAGCTTTAGGTATGAGTAATGCTGTAGTTGCTCATAGTGCAGATGTAAATTCTGGATATTGGAATCCAGCAGGTTTAGTACATCTAGAAGATAACCAGCTCGCTTTAATGCATTCAAGCTATTTTGCCAATATTGCTAATTACAACTATGCAGCTTTTGCTATGCCAATAGATGATAGAAGTACTATGGGAATTTCTATTATTAGATTTGGTGTAGACGATATTTTGGATACTACACAACTTATAGACGACCAAGGAAATATTAATTACGATAGAATTAACTTATTTTCGGCAGTAGATTATGGAATCACATTTTCTTATGCTAGAAAACTTCCTGTAGCAGGATTAAATTACGGTGTAAATGCTAAAGTAATTAGACGAGTTATAGGTGATTTTGCATCGTCTTGGGGTTTTGGTTTAGATCTTGGTATTCAGTTTGAAGGAGGAAATGGATGGAAATTTGGTGTTATGGCAAGAGATATTACCACAACTTTTAACTCTTGGTCAATTGATGAAGATAAACTTGCAGATATACAAAATGCTATTGATGGACAAAATCAAGAGGCACCAGAAGGCACTGAAATTACATTGCCTAAATTACAAATAGGAATTTCTAAATTATTTGAGTTTAACACCGATTATACCTTACGTACTGAATTTGACCTTAATATGAGATTTGCTGAAACTAACGACGTCATTTCAACATCGTTTGCTAGTATTAATCCAGCTCTTGGATTTGAGTTTGGGTATACAAATCTTGTATTTCTTCGTGCTGGAGTTGGAAATTTTCAAAATGAATTGCAAATAGACAATAGTGAAAATTTGACCTTTCAACCTAACTTTGGAGTTGGATTTAAATATAATGGTATTCAAATTGATTATGCTTTTACTGATATTGGAGACCAAAGTGCAGCATTATACTCCAATGTATTCTCATTAAAGCTAGATTTTAGTATTTTTAGATAGTCAAAATTATAGCATGCACAAAAAACTATTTCTTTTAATTTTTTTATTCTTTTTTGCTTCAGAAGTAAAAGCACAAAAACTATCTGATAATGCAGAAATTAGTGTACTAACTATTGGTCCTGGCTCTTCATTAAATGATGCTTTTGGTCATAATGCATTTAGAATAAAAGATAATTCTTTGGGCTTAGATTTTACATTCAACTATGGAGTTTTCGATTTTGACACACCCAATTTTTATATAAAATTTGCGAGAGGTAAGCTTAACTACAGAATAGAAAGAAACCAATATAAAAACTTTATTAATTTTTACATCTTGCAGAATCGCACTGTAAAAGAACAGGTCTTAAATTTATCTCAAATAGAAAAGCAAAAACTATTTGAATATTTAGTCAATAATTATAAACCAGAAAATCAATATTATTTATACGATTTTTTCTATGATAATTGTGCAACAAAAATTAAAGATGTTACTAATATTGCTCTTGATAATAAAATTAAATTTAATGACCCTGAAGAGTTTAAGCAAGAAACGTTTAGACAATTAATTCATGACCATGTGGATAGGAATTCCTGGGGTAGTTTAGGTATTGATATAGCTCTTGGTTCTGTAATAGACAAAAAAGCTACTTCAGAAGAGCATATGTTTTTACCCAGTTATATTTTTACATTCTTTGAAAATTCAACTATAAATGATTCCAAAAATTTAGTAAAACAAACAACTGTTTTATACGAAAAAGTAAATTCCTCAAAATCTGGTAACTTTCTAACTAGCCCATTAATGGTTTTTGGAGTTATTAGTTTACTTATACTATTAATTACCTTTTTTGATTTTAAAAAAAAGAAATGCAGTAAATGGCTTGATGTTTTTATATTTGGGTTTACAGGAATTATAGGCATAATAATTTTACTACTTTGGTTCGCCACAGATCATTCTGCAACGGCACAAAACTATAATTTACTGTGGGCTTTTGCCATCAATATTTTTTTGATTCCACAACTATTTAAAAAAACAGTAAAAAAGTGGTTTATTAAATATTTAAAGTTTTTAGTAATTATGTTGTGCTTATTAACTTTACATTGGATTATAGGTGTGCAAATTTTTGCGATAGGATTAATTCCAATATTGATTGCTTTTTTTATAAGATACTTATATTTGATAAAGTACTATTAGAAGAGTATTTAACTTAGTAAACAATTTACTGTCCTCTATAATAAATTATAGTACTCAGTGTTTTTATAATAATATTAATATCCAAAAAAAAGCTTCGATGCTTAATATAGTATAAATCAAATTGCAGTTTGATTAAGCTGTCATCTACTGTAGATCCATACCTATGATTAACTTGAGCCCAACCAGATAACCCTGGCTTTATGGTGTGTCGCGTTTCATAAAAAGGAATAAATTGAGATAACTCTTTTACAAAAAAAGGACGTTCTGGTCTAGGTCCAATAATACTCATTTCTCCTTTTAAAACATTAATAAATTGGGGCATTTCATCTAATCGTGTATTTCTTAAAAACCTCCCAAAAGTTGTAACTCTACTATCATGCTCTTCAGCCCAGGACACGCCGTCTTTTTCGGCACTAGTAACCATAGTTCTGTACTTTAATATTTTAAATGATTTACCATATTTACCTACACGTTTTTGTGTATAAAACAAAGAACCTTTATTACCAAATAAATTGCCCAACATAATAAATGGTATTAAAATAATTCCGAGTCCTATTCCAATTATTGAGAATATAATGTCCATAGCTCTATGATAGAACATGTATAATTTATTTTGATTACTCCTACTAAATGGGAAATATTTATAAAAATCCTTCCCCACATATTGAACTGGAACGCGTTTAGTAATTTCTTCAAAAACTTGCGTATATTCTCTAATTGCAAACCCCTGCTCTAATAGCGATGTAAGTTGGTAATAAATTTCTGTGGTAATATTATCAGGATTATCAATAGCAATTACTAGTTCAGAAATATTTTCCGTTCTAATAATGTTTATCAGCTCTTCAGATAAATACTCATTTAGCCCTTTAAACTTTATTGTGTCTGCTTTAGATCTTTCGCTGTTTACAAATCCAATAATTTTATAATTTGGATCAGACTCACTAATAGTCTTTACTACATTTTCAATATTAGAAATTTCGCCAAGAATAATCACCTTTTTATAAAAACGTGGTGAAGCAAAAAAAGTAACATACGTCAATCGCCATAAAAATATAGAAACTATAATTGCTATATAAAAATATACAATTTGTAAGCGTTTTTCTGGTAAAAATGGTGTGATTACAGGTGTTAGCAAATAAAATAGTACCGTTATTGAAGCAGTTAGAACAATATTTCTAAAAACAGTATCTAACTGACTAGATTTTTGAAGATCGTAAAGTTCAAATACTGTTCCTGAAAGAGTAATGTATAATGCTAAAACCAAAGACCAGGTCCAATTTTCTTTTGTGACTGTAAAATAATCGAATTCAAAACTATAGCCAATAACATATAGTGCTATTAAAACTGCCAAAATATCGAATACGCGCAATAAAATTTTACGTTCAGAAATTTCAAAATGGATTCCCTTTTTAGAAGTCATAGCATATTTGGTGTGTGGTAAAGATAACAACTTCAAGTGATTTAACCCCTATTATATTACTGCAATATATTAAGCCACAATTGTTTAACTACCTGCCAATCAAACTGTTCTACTTTTTTCCTAGCATTTTTAGTTATCGTTTGGGCTAAATTCTTGTTTTCAACAATGTTCATTATAGCGTCTGCCATAGCTTTTGTGTTATTTCTCTCAACTAACAAACCTTCTTTCTTATCTGAAATTAAAAAAGGTATACCTCCAACATTTGTCGATACAACCGGTAAACCAAGTGCCATTGCTTCTATAACACTTACTGGAGCATTATCAAAATTTGTAGTGTTGATAAAAATATTATAATCTTTAGAAAGATTAATCCAATCATTTTTAGAAAGTTTACCAGTAAAAGTCACTTTTATATTTAGCTTTTTAGCTAATTTCTTTGTTTTAGCTAAAGTTCCATCACTATCAGGACCAACCATACATAGTGAAGCATCAATATTAGCTTCTTCCAATTTTTTAAGAACTTTAATTGCCAATTTAGGATTATATATTTCAGAAAATGAACGCACCCATAATAATTTTACAGCATTAAAATTTCGCTTTCTAAATTTATAATTACCAATTTCAATGGAATTTGGAATATACGATACATTAGTATAGCCATAACTTTCAAAGGCATTTTTTAAATATATGGATGGTGAGACATTGATATATGCATGTTTAAAAATCCACTTACTGATTAAAGGATTTTTTTTTAACCGTATTGGTAAATTTCCTCCATTTAAATTTGGGATATAATTTACTTGGAATAGACGACAAAGAAGACTAATAACAAGTGCAAAATAAAAATTTTGTGTACTGTAAGTATCTATTAACACATAATCTACTTTATCTCTATACTTAATAAAAGTGAAGATCATATCCAATAATCGTAATATTTTATTCACTTTTTTTGAAGCATAATGAACAGAATAGTTTTCACTTTCAAGCAAAGCACCAAGTGTATGTATTGAAGACACATTACTACGCTTGTTTTGCAATTTGTTACCTATGTATAGAATTGATTTCACCTAGTGCTTATTATTTGTTAATGTTTTAATAGAACATCCTTGTTAACACTTGGCTTAGATTTTAAAACTTTCGTTGTAGGTGTTTCACTTGTAACATTTAATAAAGATAAGGCGTATAATAATGCAGGTGCTGCTATACGCATCCCAGAATGATTTATGGTAGCAAACCAAAAAAATAAAAATGCATAAAAATAATAGTTTCGCTTATTTGTTGTTCTATACGCTAAAGGTTTAATAATTAAAATAAGAAGAATGATAATACCTAAAAAGCCATGTTCAGATAATGTTCTTCCAATTTCGTTATGTGATGCAATTATTGCATTACGTTCTTCTATTCTTCTATCTTTAACCCTACTTGCTCCAATACCTGTAAAAGGATTTTCTAAAAAACCTTCTATTTCTTCCATAAATAAAACCAATCTTCCTGTAGAAATATCAGTTTTTTCTTGACCTGCAGCATTTTGATTAGCATAACGTTTGTCAATAAGCCCCAGAGTTCGATTTGAGCTAATTGTCCATGTCATTGCAATAGCTAGTACAAATAAAACAAAAGACCATATAATCTGATTTTTTTTTCTCGAAGAAGATTTAAAAAAAAACACCCATAAAAATCCTGCTATAACAATTGCTGCTGCATAAACACCTCCTCTACTAAATGTTACAATAGCACGAAATGTCATTGCTCCCAATATACTTAAATTCAACAATTTTAATAGCATTACAGGTGACCTGACAAACAAATTTACAGCAATTGCAAACATTCCCAGACCTAAAACAGTAGATACTTGATTTGGTCCAAAACCGCCAGAGGCTTGATAATTAGAATCAGTGCCAGATAAAACATCCTCAATACTAGGATTATATAAAAAGAGATAAGTTGTCAATGAAATAACTGGTAAGGCAATATACATTATGACTTGTAAAAGTTGTTTTTGTGTAATTTTTCGATCGTAACAAAATAAAGCAGCAACACCTAAACAAACTGGTCCACTTAATACAAAGGCAACATTAGTCCTAAAATTAGCATCGAACGTTAAAGTAATAGAAGCCATAATAACCGCCGGCATAAGTAAAATTAAATAAATAAAATAAGGATAAGCTTTTCCTGAAATTCCTTTAAAAAACATTCCAATTAACATAAATAAAATGACCAAATATTTACTCGCTTCATATGCTAATCCACCTTTTGTCATTCTAAATAATACTTCAGCACCTGCAAAGTATGCACACGCCAATAATACCTCACGGGTTTTTAATGATGTTGATGAAGATAAAATGCGCCATAAAAAATAAAGCAACAGGAATATGAAATATATCTTAGAGAGAGGCTTAAACAAAAACAAGACTAACCCAATAGCAATATGTAATAATACCAGTATGATATAATTATCATTTGTCAATTTAATGTCTTTAATTCTTTTCAATAAATTAGGTATTTAATATTTCGCTTTTTATTCTATCATTATAGTAACTATAAGTGAAACGTTTTAAGATTAGTTTTTGTATTTTTAATATCTCATAATACTCTTTATCTGTTAATTTTAAAACTTTTTGCAACTGTTTTAATATTTCATTTGCTGTTATTGGTGTTAAAAGATATCCCAATTTTTCATGTTGAATGTATTGTCCTATAGATGACACATCTGACACTATTGGAATACAGCCAAATGCCATGGCTTCTGCAATAACTTTAGGGAATCCTTCAGATTTTGATGGTAACAAAAAAACATGCGATTGCCTATAAATTTCAAAAACGTCATGTCTTCCTAAAGTTCCATGAAATATAATAGGCACGTTATATTGAGCTGCCATTGATTTAAAATGAAGTTTATCTTTACCATCTCCTACCAAATGAACATTAGCTATTCGTAGTTTTTCAACTTTACTCAATAAACTTAATACTTCAAGAATCAGTCCAACTCCTTTTTCATGCTCTAAGCGCCCAACAAAGCAAATTGTTATTTGTCCTGTTATTTTTTTCTTTAACGCAACACCATTGGCTTCATTAACTTCTTCAACTGTCAAACAAGGATTTTCAAATGTAATAGAATGTTTAGGTTGATGAGGCCAGTGACCATTAATAGTTATTTTTCTGGACTGATGTTTCAACATTAAACGTTGTAAACCGTAACTTATTGGTGGATTTATTTGATTCCAATTACCAGCGTATTTAAACCATCCTTTTTTCTTAACAAAAACAGTCAAATACGGAATTAAGAAAACACCAATGCCTGTAGGTGCTCGCAACTGAAAATAATCGGTATTCTTTAATGTTTTAGAAACTATTCTAATAATCTTAGGTACATTCCAAATGATTTCCAATTTATCAAATAGGTTATTTCCTCCTATCGGATTTAAAGGAATAAATGTGATTTTACCTGATTTATATGATAATACATTCGAAGGTGTTTTTTTGTCATAAAGCATTGCTATATGAAATATCTCATCAAAAATTCCCAACAGATGATTAATTTCGTTTACTGTAGAAGCCAGACCCATAATAATCCCATCTTCATTTTTATAATGCTCTGTATGTGATATAATGGCCAATTTCATTCTTTCAAAACATTAGTATATTTTTCAATCACATTTCTCCAACTATGTTCCAAAGCCCATTTACGAGCATTTTTACTATAGTCATCATATTTATATAAAATTTTGCTCAAAGCATCCAAGATCGAGTTTAATCCATCTGGTTGAATTAATATACCCGAATGATAGTTATTTATTGCATCTTCAATACCACAATTAATTGCTCCGATACTCGGTAAACCCAAATAATTTGCTTCAAGAATTGCAATTCCAAAACCTTCAACGTCACCAGTATTCGTTGCATTGCTCAACATAATAAATACATCACAAGAATGTAATAAAGTCTTTAGCCTTTCGTCTGAAACACTACCATGGAAAGTGACATATTCGTCTACATTCAGACCCACAGCAATTTTTAAAAACTCATCCTTCAATGTTGGTATCCCTACACAATGATAGTGTAAACTTGGGTAAGTTTTAATTAAATCAGGCAATTGTTTAATAACATTTAATTGTCCTTTTCGCTCTGTTACATTTCCAACCGTAATTAATTTTGGTTGCCCATTCAAAATTATCTCTTTAGAATTTAATGAATACCATTTCGATTCATCAAATCCATTAGGTATAACAATTATATTGTCATGTTTTAGATTAGAGACTAAGGATTTGGTATAGTTAGACACTGCAATTATTTTCCAAAAACGAAGTAACGACTGATTTATAGAATTTCTTAAAATACTACTTCCGTAATTTACTTCAGAGCCATGAATAATTGCTATAAGCTTTCTTTTATAAAATAAGCTACTAAAAGCTACAATCCATAATGAATATTTACCTGAAGCGATAACTATTTCAGCTTTTTTTATTAATTTGAACAATAATTGTATTCGTTTAAAGTACATCAATAATCTTATGTTCTTCATTAATACACGATGTGTTTTAAACTCAAAATTTTTATCGAAATGTATTTCTTCAATATTGTTTTTAGAGCGTTGATCGGTTATTACATCAACTAAAAAGTCTTTTTTAGTTAAACCTTTAGCCAAATTAAATGCGTGGTTACCAATCCCTCCTGGAAGTGGTGGGAATTCTGAAGTAACTAAAAGGATGTGTTTCAATTTCTTATTCAATTTAATCTTTCTATTAAATCACCTTGCTTTAATTTTTCACTAGACAAACGCCAAGATTTAAACACTTGAAATAGGACTATTGGAAAAACTATTATAAGAAGAATTGCTCCCACAATAATCAATTTTCTGTTTCTTTTAAATCTATAAGGCATAATTGATATTGGTACCATTTTTAATAGTGCTAACTTAGCTCTTCTATTTCCATAATATTTTCTAAACAAATACAAAACACTAGGTATTGGTATTGGTGCTAACCATTTTTTTGTTCTAAAGGCGTCCCAACTACCCATTTCCCTTAAACCACCTACCTCCGCTTTAACATCAATACAACTAGCAAAGGGGTTGGAAATACTTTTAAAACCCGAAAGATAGGCTCGTAAACCAAACTCACCATCACCCATGCGTTGTTTTTCAAATTGTCGATCAAACAATCCTGTTTTTTTAAATACATTCTTATACAAAACAGAATTTCCAGTAGCGAATTGTGAAGCTATCTTAAAAGAGGAGGTTTCTTTTGAAAGTTTCTGGCCTTTTGGATAAAAAACACCTGCTGATATATCTGCTTTGAAAAAGTCCAAACATTTGAGGTGATTTGAAAGCCAATTGGATTCTATTCTAACATCATCTTCTGAAAGTGCAATTATGGTTCCCTCGGCTATTTTTATTGCATTATTTCTTGCCAACCATAAAGCTTTTTCTTTTTGTTTGAGCACTTTAATATCAAGAGAAAATTGACCATAAAATTGGTCTTGAAAAGGCACAGATTGATCGATAATAATAATCTCAAAATTTTTATAATCTTGTAATTCAAAATCTTTTAAAACATCTTTTAAATACTTGTAACGATTCAAAGTAGGAATAACAACGCTTATTTTAGGGGCAGCCTGTATTAATTGAGAATTAAAAGAATTCCAATCACTATATGTTATCGGATCCATTAAATAATCACTTCGATGTACATTCCTGATCTTATAACAAGCAGTAATTTCACGGATTGGATTATAAAATAAAAATAAGCGAATTGCCAAAACATAATAGACCCAAATTTTATGAAAATATTTCCTTGTAAAACGATAATCATCTTCGAGAGGGATACGCTCGAAAGCCTTATAGGTCGATACATTTCCTATATATCCTTTCTGTATGGCCTGCCATGACAGATCGTACATCTGCGCCGTTTTCGAACGAAATGTACGATCTATATGTAATGTCTTCATTATATCTTCAGGAAGGTTCGTAACTATCGGGAATACCGATGTACCGTCATGACGGTTTAATACGAAGTAATTGGTTGGCTGCAAATACTTTAAAAAACTAAACATCATATTATAACCATTGAATAGAGTAATTAATTGCCTTATTGAAAATTAGATACAGCCTAAAATAAGAAAGCTGCCTGAATATGTTACTATTGATCTAACAATAATATTAATGATTTATCAAAGATTAATTGACAGGATTCAAGTTTCATTTAAGTTTACGTTTTATATACTTAATTATTATAAAATTGAACGTACGCCTCTACTTGCTGCTCTATAGAAAATTGGTTTTTTACATGGTTTACAGCGGCTTGTTTTGTGAGTTGTTGTTGTTTAATTGGTAAATCGATTACTTCCATTATTTGGTTTGCAAGCAATAATGGTTCTCCTTTTGGAACCACCCAACCTGTTTGCTTATGTAGTACATTTTCGGCTAAGCCTTCAGCATCCGATACAATGCAAAGTTTCCCCATTGCCTGGGCTTCCAAGACGGCATTGCAAAACCCTTCTTGTATACTATACTGTAAATATATGTCTGCTTTAAGCAAATGAGGCCTTACTTCAATATGTGGTAATCTCCCTAAAAATCTTACCTGATCACTTAACTGAAGCTCATTAACTGCAAAGGCAATGCGCTCATAGTCGCTGCCTTCCCCAATAATAAAATACGTAAACGGTATCTTTTTTTCTTTTATTTTAGAAAGCGCCATCAGGGTGTCTACAAACCCTTTTTTCCAGTGCAACCTGCCGATGGTTAAGAAAATAAGCTCACCTTTGCGATCTGATAATCCCTGAAATTCAAATAATGATAGATCGATGGCCGGGACGATTTTTTGAATACTAACCAAATTTGGCAGGCCCTGCTTTTTAGCAGCGATTAATAGATCATCTGAAATAACATGAACCTTATCTACCTCCTTCCATAGCGTCTTGTAACATCCAGGATGATTTAAAGGATATACAGATATATCAAATCCCCTTAAACTTACCGCCATCTTAGCACCAATGGCTTTGGCTATCAATTCACTACCAATAGCCAGCGTGGCAAACCCAAAATGTAACCAATCTACTTTGGCTTTTAACAAATAGGCATTCAAATATATATTTTTAAGTAATTGTATTGCCGGAGTGTTTTGCGCTCTTTCTAAACGGATATAACGTATAAGTTGTTTATAATATGGCACTAATTTGACGAATGTCAATAGGAATAAAATAAATTGTACCCAAGGAGATCTTACTATTTTTGATTGTTTATAAACCGGGCAGTTATTAAAATTCTTATCATCATTCTGGCAAAATAATGTCACCTCAAATCCATGACGTTGCAATCCTTTTATTTTAGAAATAAAAAAAGTTTCGGAATACCCGGGTGGTTTCGAAAGTACAAGGCCAATTTTATTCATCTTTGGGGTTTAAATTTTTTTTCTTGTAAAAACGCACTGCAAATTTTATATAAACCCGTAAAACATAGAAAAAATATACTTTATATAAAAAATGATTACCTGCATACACCAATAAATACAAATAGGGTTTTAAAATCAAGGGTGTTCTTAAAGGAAATATATCTTTCTCTAATTCAGTTTTTAATTGTAACCGTTGTTTTATTCCTTTTGTCAGCACTATCATTTTTGCAACAGACCCATATATATATTCGTAAAGCAGAACGTCAAACGCTTTGGGAGTTGGATTGTGTAAATAATAGGGCAAAAAAGCCTTTACATACTGTGGCCAATAGGTAAAGATTTTATGAGGATATAACTTATTTTGTTTAGAAACTGTCGAACTATTGTGCCTATAGTAGTAGCACACATGCCTGTCGATATGTAATATCTCATATTCCAATCCCAATTTAATATGAAAGAAAGCATCTTCGCCTACCTGTAAACTTTCGGGAAAACCTCCTATCTTTAATATAGTACTCCTTTTGTGCAAAAAAGCAGGTGTTCCGGCCAATAAAAAATTGCTTCTCATCCATATTAATCCCCAATATGGTGTTTTTCGTTGCTTAAGCTCCTTCGTGTCATCTTGAGGAATCTCAATTGTTTCAACCATTTCGTTTGCTCTCATTGTTTTACCAAAGACACTATCTGCTTCATGGTTTCGATCTAATACCGATTTCAAGCTTAATAATGCACCCTTGAAAATAGTATCGTCAACATCATAAAAATAGAGGTATTTACCAACGGCCTGTTTTAGTCCTTTATTCCGTGCTGCTGCAGGTCCTTGTTTCGTTTCAAAATACAATCTGATTCGTGGATCAACCGATGCCAATTTTTTTATAATGGCTACCGAGTCATCTGTTGAATTATTATCAACAAAAATAATCTCAAAATCATTTAAATTTTGATTTATTACATTTTTATACGCATTCTCAATAAAACGTTCACCATTAAATACCGGGATAATTATACTGATATTTAGCTCCTGATCAATCATAAACTATCAAGATACATTTTTTCGCATAATGATACTTCTTTCGTTATATCATAATTTTGCAGCACATGGTTTCTGAATGCTATTCCCTTCATTTTATTTTCCTGTGTAGAATTATAGAAAATAGCTTTTAGTGCCTTACTCCACGCATCAATATCACCAGCAGTTACCAGGTTTTCCGGAAACAGTTTTAATTGATCTTTTATTCCAGGCACATTAGATCCCAGTACGTTTAGTCCACAAGCCATGGCCTCTAATAATGCAACGGGTGAGCCTTCCCCTTTCTCTAAGGTTGGTAGAGCTGAACATTCTGCTAAATTCAAAAACGGAACTACATCTAACTGCATGCCGCAAAAAATCACCTGTTTATCTATACCTAAGGTCTGGGTCAATGTTATTAAAGCCTTTCCATAGGTATTTGTATTATTGCCAACAATAAAAAGTTTCCACTCAGAATAATCATTACATACTAATTTAAATGCCCTAATTAGTACGTCCATTCCCTTGATTGGTGTTAAATTAACGATGCAAACTATAATTCTGTCAGCAAACTTTACAGACCACTTGTCTCTTAAGACTTCTCCATTAGGAAAATAATCAAAGCTAATCGTGTCTACACCTCTGGGAATAAAGTGTGTCTTTTTAGAGTTTATAAAAAACGATTTTGCCATATCAGTGTTATGTACCACTACAGCTTTGGCCAACATTGTTCGTAGGTGCCAGGCATTTTTTGAGGATCCTCCCCAATTCATGTTCTTTTTAGTATACACCCATTTTATACCAGCCATTTTAGCTGCCAAAGGTTCTGAATAGTCAGCTGAATAATGAAAACTATGAATAATATCCGGGTTTATAGATTTTAATTCTCGGCTCATTTTATAACAATTCCAAATACCCTTATAATATGGTTTCATCGAGGTTGTGAACTTTAAAATATGAACAGGAATACCACTGGCCTCCATCACCTCAAAAAAATCTCCCTTATCATGCAGGCAGGCAATATGTACTTCAAACAATGAATCATCTAAACGGCTAGCTACATTTAATAAGGCTTTACCACTACCCGCCGTATCAAAATTTGGTATGGTATATAGAATTTTTATTCGTTTGTCCGATCTAGCCATAATGCCAATGAATATAGTGTGAATAGTAATCTCTTGTGATCCCAGCTTTTGGTTTGATGTTCATGCCAGATTCCTTGCAACACAGATTTTTTAATTTGCAATTTATTTATAAAGGTATCATTAAAGAGTACCATCTCAAAATGAGGTTTTAAGTCCTCCCTTAGCCATTTAGAGAGTGGTATGGAAAATCCACGTTTAACATTATCTATTGGGGCTTCCGGCAAGCTTTTACGTAACAGCTTTTTTAAAATTTCTTTTTTTTTGTCTTTACCAAACGACAAATACGGATGAATTTTTATACTTGCTTCTATGACAGACTTTTTTAAAAAAGGAATCCGAACCTCAACAGAATGTGCCATACTCATACGGTCTACCTTGGTCAAGGTTTTTTGCATCATACCATAAAATTCTGCTTTTCGCATATGATGCAAGAGTTGTAGTTCTGAATTAGAATTCTCGTAGTTATATGCCGATATAGGTTGAGATATCACATCTTTTAACCTAGGAATCAATTTTGAAAGTATTTCGTCTTTTACCGATGAATGTAATCCCTGATGTGCCAAAGCCAGACTGGGCATTAAAAATACTTCGTTCACATGCTTTTTATTAAATATCAATTTATCAAAGCCATATACAAGATAGCGCAATGGTTTTGGTATCCATAGCCATCTTTTATTTTTTAATACCGATTCAAAGCGTTGGTATCCGAAAAAGAGTTCATCACCTCCATCACCCGATAGCATAGCGGTACAGTGGGTTTTGGACAATTCACATAATTGATAGGTTGGAATGATGGAAAAATCTCCAAAGGGCTCATACAAATGTTGAATACAGGATTGCAATACTTCTAATCCAGCTTTTGCATCCATTTTCTTTAATTTAAAGTCACAGCCAATTAATTTTGAATAGGTTGTTGCATCTTCCGATTCGTCATGAATCGGGCTGTCACTTCCAATTGAAAATGCTTTAATACCTTGTTTTTCTTTGTTTGCATAATAGCTAATTAAAGGTGAATCAATCCCTCCTGATAGGAACGTCCCAACTGGTACATCTGCTACTAACTCATCCTTAACACTCTTACTTAATGCATTAATTAAAAGCTCATTAGCTTCTTTTTCATTTGTTATCAATTTTTCTTCATTCATTTCAGGAAATGTCCAGTATATCTCTTTAGTCAATTGTCCTGCTTCATCAATTTTAATTATTTGACCAGGTTCTACCTGATAAGTATTTTGTAGTATGCCATATGGCGCAGGCACATAATGCATTTTTAGATATAGCTTAAGGACACTGTCATCAAGCGCCGCATCACTGTTAATTGGATGTGAACTTATCTGATTATATTGACTTCCAAAAACAAGTTCCCCATCATTAACAGAATAAAAGAGGGGCTTAATTCCTGCAAAATCACGTATTAGATATATTGCGTTTTCACTAATTATATAGGCTGCAATAGCAAACATTCCATCAATATCCTTTGCAGTTTTAGAAATTCCAAATTGCTGAATATAATTAACAAGAACTTCAGTATCGCTTTGAGACTTAAAGACAATCCCTTCTTTTTCTAAAATCGCCCTTAAAACCTTATAATTATATATTTCTCCATTATATACAACAATCACATCACCATTAGCAGAGCACATAGGCTGGTTTCCTTTGCTAGTGAGATCTAGAATTGAAAGCCGCCTGAAGCCCAATTGACAATTCTTATCATTTGTCCAATATCCCTGGTTATCCGGCCCTCTTCGAAAACCTTTATCATTTTGTTTTAAAAATGATATTTTATCTGTCAGAGGTCTACTCTTAAAAAACTCGCCATAAATACCGCACATATTTATCGTTTTTGCATTGAATTAAATACTGATAAGGTTAATAACATACTTACCGCATGTGAATGCCATACAGCGTTGACATTACAAAATGAATTATACTGATGTTGAACCGTCTCTTTGGGAATCCATCTGTTAAAATTTGCATCAAAAAGATATTGCTCCAATTTTTGTTTATTTAACCGCCCCAAGAACTGCAGTTCCCAGTTTCGTTGTACATAAGGATTCCCCATAATATTTTTCAATGAACGTTTAATTTTATTAGTGACCCTATAAGGTAAATTATAAGGCGTCCGATTAAGATGATAATTAGTAATATTAAATGGTCTTTGATCCTGCCATGTAATAGTAGCCAGATCCGGTGCTTTGGCCTTTATATAAGCCAATTGCAATTGTCTGCCTTTAAGGTAAGATTCCGGTATAGTACAAATAAATTGACACATGCGGTTATCATAATATGGCGTCGTTATGGGATGCTTTGATTTAAAAACACAAAGATTAACTGATGTCCAACGCGGTGCCCAATACATTGACTTAAAAGCTCTTAACCTTGCATTGGTTTCATCAATAGATATGTTTTGCAATAATGCTAATACTCGTGCTCTTAAATAGTCTTCAAATTTTCCCGATAATTCCCAGACTTGCCATAATTGTGAGCCAAATGCCATACCGCCTTTTTGTAATAATTTTTTTATTAGAACATTCATCTCTTCCTCTTCCGTTAGGTTTGGCAAATGCATATTATCAAAAAGGACATCGCCCCAGTGCCCTAAGGAGAATACATCTCCAATAAAATCAAATTTATCATAGATTGCCATTTGTCTGGGATGTGTGAAATCCGAATAACATTTATTGAGGCCAGCTAATGGTTCAATAACATCCCATAGATACCCTTTAGGAATGGTAAAGTTATTAAATTCAAAATTACACCTATTCGCGATTTGACGGGCTATTTTTGTTTCTGAGTAACCGTTTTTAAATTCATAGCTGTACGACGACACTTTAGCTTTTTTTCGTCTTAGTGCTACTGCTTGAGTTCTACTGTCTATACCCCCAGATAAGGGTAAAATTACCTTCTTACCATCGGTCTGTTCGGCGATTATAGTCTCAAACAAGCTTGTAAATTCTTCTAACGCCTCATTAAATGATATATCCCGGGGTGCATAATGCCATTTAAAATAAGGCTCAGAATTTATAAGTTTCCCTTCAGTATCCAAAGTATGGTTAGAGGCAGGACTTAAAACCACCTTGTCTTTCCAGAATGTATCTTCATCCAAAAAAAACCCGAGTGCTGCAAACACACAAATAGCTTCTAAATTAAGATCATGACTCCCATGCGCTTTTGCAAAGGTTGGTTGTATAGGAATTATGGGTGTTTTTATTAGCATATTTAGCTACTAATATAGTTTTTTTAAGTATTTGTAAGGCTAATTATCATATGTAAATTTGTGCGTTATCTTACTTCTATCTAAAACCTCTTTATAAAGTTCTTCCATACCTTTTGCCATCTGATCGTTCGAATGTTGATTTTCTATTTTTAGCCTTGCAGCAGCTCGAATTCTTTGAATGTTCTCAATGGGCATTTCATAAAACTTCATTATCGCATCTGCAAGTGCTTCTGGTTCTCTTGTTGCTACCACCCAACCTTCCTTTTCATTAGTAATCAATTCTAGCATTCCTCCACAGTCCGTACTAATGATGGGGATACCTAGTGCCATAGCTTCAACGGCTACGTTTGCAATCCCTTCTTCGATACTTGGTAATAAAAAAACTGCTGCCCGACGTATTGCATCCAATGTTTCATGCTGATTTAATTTATCTTTTAATGTCACGTGCTCTTGTAATCCTAAATCATTAATGAGATATATTAATTCTTCCAATTTTGTGCCACCAACAATGGTATATGAAAATACCAAACCATGATCTTTTAATAATTTACATGCCTTTAACGCATAGTCAAAACCTTTTTTCCAATGAGATCTGCCTACTGAAATAATATTTAAATTATCTTCTTTTTTATATTCTTTGCTAAACTCAAACTCCTTCAATGAAACTCCAGTATATATAACATGGTCAATCTTAGCTTGCGAATTATAAATTAAATCCCCTTTTGTTGAAATAGCTTGAGATACCGAGTGAAAGGCTGAAATTTTAGAAAACCATTTTTGTAAATATTTAAAATTTTGAGAATTTACAAAAGGTCTTACATTAACATGGTATCCACGCTGACTTAATATTACTGGAATTTGTTGTTCCTTCAAAACAGATTCAAACCAGGGAATTACCGAAGGCCATTGAAGATGTATTATATCAGGCTGAATATGTTCTAAAGCCAATTTTAAATTTTGTTTTTGCAATTCTGTCCTGTTCCCTTTTCCAAGCATTCTAAATGTACCTAACATTATTTTCCATTGACCTAATCGTAAAGGATATTTAAGTGAAGTTATAGCAAATCCAATTTTATTACTGTTACTTCCCAAAGACACATAGTTAACATTCGAAATAATTAAAGGCAATGTTTCATTAAACCCTAATACATATACATTATGTTTTTGGGATAAACCAATAATTAATCTATTAATGAAAGGTGTTGTTTTAAAACTTCCATCGAAGATTATTATTTTAAGTCTTTTAGATATGCTTTTATAATTTATCATTTTAAGTGTATGCTTGCCCATTTTTGCCAAGCATAAATATTCCAAATACCCCAGGATTCTTCATGTTTTCCTTCCAAAAAATCAGAAACATAATTTCTCAATGCCTCCTCATTAATCCATTGGTTGCCATAAATAGTTGTATTAAATATATGCTTTTCAAGATCATCTCTTAAATAAGAACGCATCCAATCTGCAATAGGAACCGAAAATCCTCTTTTTTTTGTTTCTATTATAGATTTTGGGTAATTATGTTCCATAGTTTTCTTTAATATTCCTTTAAGTGCAAAGGTATTCTTCTTAATCTTTGGAAAATATTTTGAAGAAAATTCTACCATCTTTTTGTCTAGAAAAGGAACCCTAACTTCTAAGCTATTCGCCATACTCATTCTATCAACTTTTATTAGCACCCTCTGTAAATGGCCATAAAACTCATTGTATCTTAACCAGCTCATCAATTTGTTTTTGGTTCCCAAATCCTTTTGATGATACAAGGCTTTTAATTCTTTAGTGAATGTTGTATTTGGAATTATACGGTCTAAATGATATTTAGTAATATGTTGTTGTTTTAATAATATCCAATCTGATATTTCTTTAAACATATAAGGTCCCCAAGAATCTGTTAGTTTAAGCTTTATAGCTAATCTAACCATTGGTTTTCTGATAAAGAATGGTATTTTAAACCAGAGACGTTTTTGCATTACATCCAGCATTCTAGGGTAACCAAAAAACAGTTCGTCAGCTCCATCACCAGATAACATAACGGTATGATGTTGTCTTGCTAATTTAGTAATTATAAAGGTCGGAATTGAAGAATAATCTCCAAATGGTTCAGAGAGGGATCTAAAATGCGCATCAATGCAATCAAGTAAATCCTTCGATTTAATATGCTCTATATGGTGATTGATATTTATATGAGTTGCATATTCAGACGCTTTTTTACTTTCATCAAAACTTACATCATCAACCCCAATAGTAAATGCTTCTATGTCTGGTTTTAATTTTTTGGCAATAGCATTAACTAATGGACTATCAATTCCACCACTTAAAAATGTTGCTAATGGTACATCACTTACCAGTTGTCTCTTAATTACTTCAGAAAAATTAACTTCAAATTCTTCATCTGTTATTGATAAAGCCTTCTCATTGTTCTTTAAAGGACTGAAATCAAATTTTAATATGGTTGTTGTTGTAATTTTACCTTTCCTTGAAATCTTTAACATCTCGCCAGGGTTAACCTGAAAAATATTCTTATAAATAGTATTTGGTGACTGCATATAGCCAAGACCAAAATATTCTTTCAATACGTCTTGTCTCAACTCAATTTGTGATTCAAAAAAAGGATGTTTAAATATTTGATTAAATTGTGAGGCAAATACAACTCCGTTCTTCGAAATTCCATAGAACAATGGCTTAATACCAGCAAAATCGCGTGATAGATATAAAATATCTTCTTGTTCATCTATAACAGCAATTCCAAACATACCATTTAACACCTTTAATGTCCTTTCTACTCCTATTTTGTCTATAAGATGTACCAGCACTTCGGTGTCGGATGATGGCTTTAAGTTGGTAAGATTGTACCTATTTTTAAGCTCTTTAAAATTATATAGCTCACCGTTAAATACGACATGATATCGTTTTGAAGGACTATGTTTGGGTTGATTGCCATTTGCACTTAAATCTAAAATGGCCAATCGATTAAAACCTAATTGGAAAATAGCACTATTTACAATTTGTGTATTGTCTGGACCTCGATGATTTGAAAGTCTTAATAAATCCGCAAATTGTTCTTTTGAAGTTAAATCATTACTAAAAAATAAAAACTCACCTAAAAATCCACACATATATTTAATAGTCTTTAATTAATAGAGTTAATTCAAATTTAGCATCTTTTTTATTTGCTTTAGTTCTATATACTTAGTTCTTATATTGCCTAGTTTTAACAAAGACATTAAGAAGTTCTTCTTATATTTATTCAGAATAGTATTTTTTAGGTTATTTGCTAATTCTACTGAAAAATGTTCCTTGCACATTATGTATGTATGTACATCCAACATCAACGTTCTACTTCCTACATCTCGAGATCCACCATCAGAAGCTTGAGCATGTAATAGTTTAGCATTTGCATTATACCAAATAGGATGCCCAAGTCGAAATAGGTTTAATGCCATATTCCTATCTTCACCTGCGCCTGTTGGGTCAAAGTTTTCATTAAAGCCCTTAACTTCATTAAATAAATCTTTCAAAATTGCTGAACATCCAGCAGGAAATGCCATAGACACTCTAGATTCTGGTCCATCGGGATTTGTAGTTAGTACTTTTATAAAGTTTTCAGAATTTAATTTAAGGTAATCTTTATTACTTTTTGTATAATCCCCTTTAGTATTGCAAACTGCTCCTGCAACTACATCAAAGCTCCTTTTTATAATAGGAGAGGTTATTTCTCTAATAAAATCAGAATAAATACGTGCATCGTCATCTAAAAACACTAATATATCTCCTTTAGCTTTTTTTGACCCTATATTTCTGGAAACACATGGGCCTAAAGTTTGGGTTAAAATATGCTCACATCGCGAAATGGGTTGTGGCGCTTCAGATTGATCAACTACTACGATTTCAAAATTGGAAATATCTTGTTTTAATAAATCATCAATCAATAAATTAACATAATCATAACGATTTCGGGTTGGGATGATGACACTAATAAACATATTTTAAATATCTAAATAATGGGGTGCTTTCACTACATTTATTTTTCTACTTTCTTTAATCTGCGTAACCGCTTGACCAAATATCTTATATTTTTTAATATAACCCATTACATAACTCCATTTAAGTTTTAGTATATTAATAATAATTAAATTAATTATGCGTTTTTTTTGCTTTTTAACCCCTTCATCATTATAGTCTTTTAAAATGTTGGCGAATTTTAGCTTAAATTGATTTGCTTCAATCCTATAGTATTCGTCATCAAACAGTTGTCCATGACTCAACTTTCTTTTAGGACTATCATGCCCTATAAATATATTGGGAACTATGCCTATTTTAAAACCGTGATATCGTGTTCTTTGCGTAAAATTATTATCTTCTCCATAATGATAAAATAAAGGATCGAAACCACCAATAGTATTGAGCACATTTCTAGAAAGTAACCATGCAGCCGCATTAACAAATGGTACATTATAAATTGTTTTTAAAGGTCTTTGAAGTACATAATCATTTAAAAACTCTTCTTGTTTGGCAACGAATCGTGCGAAGTAAAATTCTAGATGTGTCCCTTTCCAATTCAAATGTATTGGGCTTAAAACCCCGTATTCAGGATTTTTTTGAGCAAAATTAATCAAATGTTCTAAAGTATTCTTTTCTATATAGGCATCTTGATTTAATAAAAACACATATTGCGCCTGATGTTTTAATGCATAGGAAATCCCAATATTATTAGCTTTTCCAAAACCTAAATTTGTAATTTGCTTTAAAACTATTACTTCTGGAAAATCAGTTTCAATAATATCTAGTGTTGCATCTGTACTAGCATTATCTACAACAATTGTGATAAGTTCATAACTGCTTTCCTTAAGGCTGATTAAAGACTTTTTTAACCATTTTTCTGCATTATATGTAGCTATAACACAATATGTTTTTAGATATGAAGACATTCTTATTTAATTATTTATGCTTTATTATAAAAAAAGATTTAATAAATCTATAGAACTTAAATACAAAATGATATCTTTTTAACAAGTACCATTTAAAATTAAAATGCAAAAGCCAAAAAAACCTTTTATATAATAACTTATAATAAATGTCTTTATCATTTATATTGTATCGGTTATTTAAAAAGGAAGCTTGTGTCTCGTGTAATCGAAATTGGACCAAACGTTCCCGTAAAAAGGCAATATAATAATTTTTAAACATACGTAACCAAAATTCATAATCTACCAATTGAAACATATTGGTATCAAAATAACCTATAGTTTCAAGAAGGTCTTTTCTGAATAATACTGAAACGGGTTCGCCAATAATATTTATAGGCTTTTTTTTAAAATAAGGTGATTTTAATAGATATCTTCCCGATAAAACTGTTAACTCTTCACTTGGTAAGTTTAAATTAATTTGCAGATCATCAAAGTTTTTAATCCAGCCTTCTGAAAATCGATTGTTTAGATCTGTAATAATATCTCTCTTGGAAGTCACCAAAGCAATTTTGTTATCTGTTTCCATCACATCAACCATCTGAGAAATACATTCAGGTTTTAGAACATCGTCCTGAAATAAAAACTTAATATAAATGCCCTGAGCATGCTTTAAGCTGTTATTCCAGTTTTCGGCTATCCCGGATTGTATATGATGAAACACATAAATCGGGATTTTTGATGTATTATTATAGTCAGAAATTATTTCCAAAGTCTTATCTGTAGAGGCATCGTCGGAAATAATTACTTCCAGATTGACATAGGATTGTTGTGTCACTGAATCTAAAGCTTCCTGTAAATATTTCTCACCATTAAAGGTTGGAATACATACAGAGACCAACGGCAAATTATTAGAATTGTTAGCAGAATGCTTCATTTAATTTGACGTTTAAAACTATTTCTAAGCCCTCTTAAAAACCTAAAGGCTTTTGAATTCATGATACGGACTGCCAATTTATAATCGGCAGTTTTTACAATACTTGCCAATTGACGTCGCTCACGCTCTAACATTATTGGATTGCCAATATATTCTAGATAAGCATCAACATTATTTTTGTACAATTGGTCCATGCTTTTTTTATAAAGCACTTCATCTAAGGCCAATTGTGTACTTACTGAATGGTTCGAATGAGTTCTATAGAAATATAATATTTCAGGAATTTGGTATACTGTCCCATTAGGTTTTAAAATTTTTATCCATAGATCCCAATCTTCAAACATATTCTCTTCATTGTAGCCTCCAACACGATCAAAATCGACTCGTTTATACATAGAAGAATTAAAGATCATATTGTATATTAAAAACTTATCGAATTTATAATTTGGTAAATTCCACTCACCAGATTCCACGCCAATCTTTTTTGCTTTACTATATACAATACTAACTTCGGGATTACTATTAAATATGTTTACAGCTTTTTCTATATAATTTAAGCCTATAAGGTCGTCGGAGTCTAAAGGTAAAATATAGATTCCTTTAGATTTTAAAACGGCAAAATTTCTAGCTATGGCTGCACCTTCATTTGGTTTTTTAAAATATTTGAAACGACTATCCTTTTCAATGCAAGGCTTTAAAACATCTTCAGTATTATCTTTTGAACCATCATTTACTATAATACATTCCCAGTTGGAATATGTTTGACTCAATACACAATCTAAAGACTCAATAATAAGATGTGCCCTGTTATAGGTAGGCATAATAACTGAAACTAACGGGTCTTTAACCATTTCTAAATTTTTGTTTTAAAAATGCTTTAGTAAATAGTATTGTTGTAAGCAAATCTAACCTTTTTAACCAAAAGCAAGCAATTAAAAAATAGTTAGAAAAAGTTAAAAAGTTTAATTTAAAAACCATAAGTTCAAAATAGCGAATAAATTCCCCTCTTTGAACTTCGGTAAACTGTTTAGGTTTATAGCGTATTATATCTCTAAAAAAAAAATAAGCGCTTTTGTATTTTTTTCTAAAATTTTCAGATCTACCGGTAATACTTTGCTCCGAAGTTCTAATTGATACAATGGCACTATTGATAGTATATATATGGCCAAAATTACTAAATTCTAACCAGGCCATATCATCAGTATACCAACCCAAAGGATAATTCTCAAATCCATAGGTTTGGTAAGCTTCTCTTTTAAAAATATATTCAGATAAAGAACTCCGGCTTTCATTTTTAAAATTCTTAAAATAAGCATCTGTGGCTAACTCAATTTGGGGATGCTTATATATATCAGAAATTTGGTCACCATCAGAATTTATGGCAACTGAAGCATATTTTACAACAGAAATATTTGCATTTGCAATAGCCTCAATAGCTTGATAAAAGTCCTCAACCACTTTAGACCCTAAAACATCGTCATCACCCAACAACATAAGCCATTCTTCATTCTTTGTTAAGCCTATACATCTATCCCATTGTTGTACAAGAGATTGCTGGCCTAAATTTGAGTCAAAATAGTGATAATTAAATTCTAAGTTATGTTTATATTCACTCAGCAATTCTTCAGGATTCGATGTGCTTGCATCATTTCCGATATAAACATTAAAACGTTTATCCGTTTGATTCGAAAGTGATTTTAAAGTCTCTTCAAAAAATAAAAAATTATAATATGGAATAACAATAGCTAACATTTTTAATAATATTGTGGAGGTATACGTTCCATAAAAATCAAATAGAAATTAACTTATTATTTTTTAAAAGTGCGTTTAATTTTTTTAACCAATCGTTTATATAAAGAATCATTCAACACTCTATATTTTTCATTCAAACTAGAGAATTTATTCTTTAAGTCATCATATTGATTAATAAGCATAATGGGATTACCGTAATATTTCATAAAAATATTTTTGTTTAAATAATATATATCCATTAGAATATGATTATTAAAATCATCTTCAGAAAATTTGTCACTCATAGAACTGTTTTTATGCTTTCTATAATAAAAAAGTACTTCAGGAATTTTAACAACTTTATTTGTTTCGTTAAGGAGTCTTAACCATAAATCCCAGTCTTCTCTGCCATGCTTTAGTTCTTCTCTATAGCCACCAACTAAATTGAAATCTTCCTTTTTAAAAATGGCAGAACAAAATATTAAATTTTGTGATAATAAACTTTTAAAATCATAATCTGGAAAAATCCACTCTTCATTTAATTCTCCAAAATAAAACGCTCTTGAATATACTAATGTTAAGCTCATATCTTTATCAAATTCGGAAATAGCCTTTGAAATATATACCGCATGTATTTTATCATCGGCATCAAGTGGTAAAATTAACTCTCCCTTGCAATTCTGTATACCATAATTACGAGCATTTGAAAGCCCTCCATTTTCTTTTTTATAATATTTAACTTTAGGGTTTGCAAGAAAAGGTTTAATAACTAAATCAATATTATCTTCAGATCCATCATCAATAACAATAATTTCCCAATTTGTATAGGTTTGCTTTAAAACTGAATCTAATGCCATCGGCAAAAATTCGGCTTGGTTATAACAAGGCATAATAATAGAAATTAATGGGTTGATCATTCCTTAAACATTAAATTTTAAAAATCGCTCACCTTTTGAAAAAGCAACAAACAGAAATAAAGACATACATAATTTTGTCACCAGAACAAATTTTACATATAAGCTATATTTTAATACATCAATATTACTAATTAAAGTCTTAAAGATAAAAAAGGAATTTTTATATTGTTTCTTACGCACCGAAAATTTATACAATGCTAAAAGGTCTAAATAATTTTTATGTAATGAATCTTTACTTAATTTCTTTTTATATTTTTTAAAAATATTGAACTTTATTTTAGCGTTCGAAAATAGTTTTAAAGCAGAATCTGTTGCTGAATTAGACATATTTTCTCCATGATATTTAAATATCACTAAATAATCCTCTATCGGAATATAATTTTTGGATACCTCAAGTACTCTCATATGAAAATCGTAGTCTTGGGCTTGATGTAAATCTTCATCAAAAGTTAATTGGTTTTCAATTAAAAAATCTCTTTTCCATAAAGGTGCACCTGTTAACCAAAACGATTTAAATAGTATATAATCTTCAAAAATGTTGTTTGAAGTTATGGAAGTTGCTCTCAAGCCCATATTCCTATTTGTTTTAACATCAAACATCATGGTTTGGCAAATACAATACGAATATGCTGAATTATTAAGCTCAACTATCTGTCGCTCTAATTTAGTTGGCAGCATGATATCATCATCGTCAAACCAATTAATATAGTCACCCTTACTTAGCTCAAACCCATAATTGCGACATGTATTAGCCCCTTTAAATCTATTTGTTGGACGCTGGTAGTATTGAAATCGGGCGTCTTTATTACTATAGTTTGTAACAACATCTATAGTATTATCGTTAGATCCATCGTCTACCACAATACATTCCCAATTGGTGTAGGTTTGTGCCAATACGCTATCTAAAGTTTCAGAAATGAGGTGTCCACGATTATACGTTGGTATTAGAATTGAAATAAGTGGATTCATATCTCTTAGTTATTATACTATTTCTTTACCAGTGCTGAAAGAACACCATTAAGTACATCAATATGGCGATCTAAACTAAAGTGATTTTTTATGTGCTGTTTTCCTGCAATACCTAACAGTTTGGCATAAGCAATATTATCTAAAAGTTGTAACATATGTTTACTCATAGTATCTACATCGTGCTCTTTGCATAAAAGTCCTGTTTTACCATGTACAATAACGTCAGGTATACCCGCATGAGTTGTCGCAATTACTGGTAAGCCCGCAATGCTTGCTTCCAATATAGCAACTGGAGTGCCTTCCATATCACCATTGGCAGCAGTAACAGAATGTTGCACAAAAGCTAACGATTCACTCAAAAGCTGTTTGCATTTTTCTTGTGTAACAACACCTAAAAGGCTTATGTTTTTTTCTAAGCCATATAATGATATAATGTTTTGACACATATTAAGTAACTCACCATCACCAGCCATAAGTAATTTAGCATCTGGATGAGTTTTTAATACCTGCATAAATGCAAGTATGCTATAATATGGAGCCTTTTTATCTGTAAACCGCCCTATGCTAATAAATTGTTTTTTAGTAAACTTTGGCTTAATTTCTAAAAACTTATTATTTGGTCCATAGACATTATAAATTAATTTTTTTCTTGAACATCCAAGATCCAATAGTGATTTTTCCATAGTTTTTGAAACTGCAATTATTTTACTGCTAAAATCAAATAACTCCTTGTAATTATTATTGTTTTTAACAACCAAGGTTTCACTGGCATCAAAACCATGAAAATGTACAACAAATGGAATGTTAGACGCTTTTAGCACAGGTAATAAATGATGAGCATGAGTTCCATATTCTACCAAAACCACATTAATATTATTATTTTTTAGCGATTGTAAAAACACTTGATCACTAATGTAAGAAAATGGTTTATTGAAAAATAAACGTAGCAAACGCAATTGTAATTTTTTAAGTTTTGATACTTTTAATATACCCTTTTCTTCAAGCTGAATAAAGTCTCTAGTCCCATAATAATAGAACACATTCCCTTTTAAATACTGCCTGTGCGCCTGAATAAACGTCTCAGAATAAGGATTTTTATTTGGTGAAAATAGTGCTATGTTCAATATTTGATAAATGCTTTCTTAAGTTTTTTAAATATATGTGTTATTTTTTTAAGATGTTTATTAAATTCATTCGTGTTTTTTTGAGGTTCAACTTCTTCCGTTCTTGATTTTAAATGTATTCCTTCTTTAAAAAATTCTGAAATTAAATCTGTTTCACAATATTTTAATATGGTATCCCTATACTTTTCAAGATAAGGCAATAGCAAACTATCACTCTCCAAAAAAACACCTTTAAAAAAGCTATTCGTAAAATGAATAAAAACAATAGGTTCGATTTCATTAATCAAAACCACTCCATCAGGATTTAAAGTCCTTTTACAATCTACCTGATTCCAATAAGCTAAATTACAGCCTTTATGTCTAATATAATCAACACTTTCAAAGCGTGTGGGTAAAATATCTAAATATCGTTGATCAACATAAAAACCTTCATTACGGTTCACCTCACACTTAAAAAAGCACAATTTCGCCCAATATAACAACGCATTTTTACCACTTTTGCTCGAGCCTATAAAACCCCCATTATATATACCATCTAAAAAATTTAGTTTAAAATTTTCAATATCCTTAGTAGGATCACTACATCTCCAGTGCGGAGATAATAATATACTACATTGTTCTAATTGTTTAAATAAAAAACTGTAATCATTAAAAAAATAAATATCACTATCTACATATATTGCCCGTTCATAAGTCATTCCTAATAAATAAATCAAAAAAATGGGTTTCATTCCCCATCTATAAGCATCATTATTAGACGTTTTATACTTATGCCTTAACTGTTCAGCAACTTCTATATCTGTAAAATCATCATCATCATAAACTATTATATTTTTTCTTTTTGTGATTTCAGTCTTAACTTTTTCATTAAGTTCTCCTTCACTTATAAATATGGCAAAATGCATTTTTTTATTATAAGTCAATAAAGAATCATGCAATGCCATAGCATAATGTCCATAGTTTCCAGTAATTATTGTACAAATAACTTCTTTTGACATATTATTTATCTTTTATAACTTTTTAATAAAAACCGAATTAAAAAATCCAAAGGCATGCCAAGAAGAAACGTATAAAATAAACCGAATGATGGTCTTTTAGTAGCCCATTCTTCCAATATCCAGTTGTATTTGTGTGGATTTCCTCGTCTACTACCCCAAGTACTATTTGAAGTGACAATGTAGAAATATTCGGTAAATCGCTGTCGTTCATTTTTAAAATTCTTTAATGTACGGCTTGTATTCTGGTGTTTTCTAAAATAATTTAGAGGGGTACAAACATAACTTATATCTCCTTGTTTTAAAAGTTCTATCCAAATATACCAATCACCACAATAATTCATATGCACAGGAATCAATACTTTATTAATAATCTTCTTCTTAAAAATTACAGCACTCGCATTGGGTATTGTATTACGATATTTTAAATATTCTTTTATTTCATTAGCCCCAATATTTTTAAAATCGGTTAACCATCGCATCTTATCTAATCCAGATGACCAAATATTCATACCAAGTACCATTCCATTAGCATCAACATTTTTAGTAGCACAATAACATAATACCGTGTTTTCTAGAGAGCATTTTAGCATAGATTCTAGAAAATTTGGCTCACAATAATCATCGCTTTCGGCAATCCATATATATTCCCCTATGGCTAAGTCAATTCCTTTTTGCCATTGTTTAAAGGGACTGCCGGAATTAACTCTATTGATAATTACATGTGAAACTTTAACATGATCTTGGAATTTTAATAATATCTCTCGGCTATTATCAGTTGAGGCATCATCTAATAGAACAATTTCAAAATTTTGAAAGGATTGATTAAAAATACTATCCAGCCGTTGTTGTAAAAACTGGGAGTGATTGTAATTGGGAACGATAATAGAGACTACTGGTACTTTCATAAAGTTTTTAAGCTTTTCTATGGGTTTTAATGCATACTAATACGCTTTCCAATAATATGTTATAGTTTCCAATTGACGTTCATATTATTTTAATATAGAATTTTACTTTTTGTATCACATTAATTGTTTCTAAAGTAAGGCTTCGATTTTCTCGTAAATCAATGGGCAAATGTTCTCCGGCGTATAACCAGAAAAGAGTTCCTGAGCCACCTCACCATCTTCCCTTATTTTTTTAGGATTGTTATAATAAAACATGATTTTTTCGCTCATGCCTTCAATATCCAAATAGGGAACGACAAACCCGCCTCCTTTTTTAATTACTTCAGCCGAACCTGAAGCATGTTCAAAACAAATTATTGGTTTTTTTAAATTTGCAACTTCTATACATACCAATGGGAAAGGATCTTCTCTGGACGTTAAAAGAAAAATATCAAAATTTATATATTCTTCTTCTGGATGCTGTGATTCTCCAATAAAATATACTGTTTTTTCAAGCCCTAATTTCTCTATGTCTGCATCAATCATTGCTTTATCACGAAATTCACGACCAACCCAAACAAACATTATCTTTGCCTGAGGAAAATGAGTCTTAATATAACGGGCAACCTGAATAAAAACATCATTGCCTTTTCGCCAATGCGATAAACCGCTAGCGCCAACCGTAAAAATCGTATTTGACTTTTTTAACTCATTTGGTTTTTGATTATTAAATTCATAGATTACCTCAACATTGTTTGGTATAATGGACCAATTAGTAATTAAGTTAGTTTTAACGGGTTCAGAAGCAGCTATAAAAAAATCAACACTATTGATATAAATATTAAAATCTGGTGCCATCGTGGTAATAATTGTATTCATTTCATGAATATGTAATATTAATTTTGATTGAGGAAGATTTCTTTTCAATTTTACTGCATTGGAAACGGAAACAACCGTGTTGGCATAAATTAAATTATAGTTGTTTTTTGCAATTCTTTTGAAGAACAAATCGATATTATCTTTTATTTTTTCACCTAAAAAATCGAACACTTTTTGGTAAACTTCTTGAAGAAAATTTGGTTTTTCAGGAAACTCTGGCACCATATAAACGTCTTTACATAATGATTTAAAATCTTCTTCGAGTGGACCACCATTGACTAATAAAAGGTCTAATTGAATATGTTTTTTATTACTTTTTAACCACTGCAATAAATAAAGTAAAACGAAAGGAGCACCCGATCGTGATGCATCATGTGATATAAAAAGAATTTTTTTCATTTAGTTTTAGTCAATTTTAATTTATTAATGTTTTTAAGTATTAAGCGTAAATCAAGTTGTGAAATCAATTTTTCACTTAAAGTTTTATTATCAACGAATTTAAATTTAAAAAAATCAATATCCTCATTGTACTTCTCCCGTATCATTTTTTCTCTTCTAAGGTTAAAAAATAATGAATAGTGCCTAATTTTATATTGAGATTCATTTACATATTCTTTAAAAAAATTTGAATCTAATTTTAAATCCAAAATGACTTTTTCAAACCCTTCGCTAATATTTTTAAAATCAAAACTTAAATCATAATTAATATACTCATTATTTAAAACAAAATAATCAACTTGTTTTAATAAATGACTTCCTTCATATAGCGGATTCCCACAATTTATTAAATTCAACTTATGATAATACTCCTTTTTCCCTTCTAAATAAGAATCAAATCTGCCTAAAAGATTAGATGTTTGATTTAAATACATATAATCTGAAAGTGCTTTGTCCCAAGAATTTCTATAGATAACAAATTTATAATATGAATTCCACTGCTTGGTTGAAATTAAGTTATAATCTAATAGCTGTTGAGGAGTTGCATGTTGCATAAGAAGCTTATTCTTATAACACCATCCTATTACTGCCTCATAGTTTGCAGTATTTGTGGGATTATATAAACTAAAGGCTTTTTCAACTGAAGACCCGGCACATTTAGGAATATGAATAAAAATACATTTATGTTTATGGGAAATCATTTTGAATTTACTTTCATTTGTAGGTTATAATAGACTTTTCAAAATAAATTAATATTTCGACAGATTCTTATAAATAATTTCGCTTCTATTTTTTTATAAAAATAGTTTCATGAATCGTTTTTAACTTTTAATCAATAACAATTGAATCCTCAAATATAGGAAATGAATTTCATTATATTTTTGTTACTTTAACCATTCAAATTTTGTAAAATTATTAAATTTTATATTGAATATTATTTTAACAAAAAAATAAAAATGCTAAAAAAAATAATTAAATATTTAAAATCTCCATCATCTTCAAATAAACCTGCTATCGAACATGGTGAAAAAGGGATTAACAAAGTGGGACACAGAAATTATGTTGGTGGTCTTTGGAACGAAATTGGAAAGCTACAGTTTGACTTTTTGGTGACCAATGGTTTAAAACCATCTGATATTTTTATGGATATAGCTTGTGGAAGTTTGCGAGCAGGTGTGCATTTAATTCCTTATTTGCAAGCAGGCAACTATTTAGGCATTGATAAAGAGCAGACATTAATTGATTTTGGCTTAACAAACGAGCTTGACAATAAATGGTTACCTCATAAAAAACCTGAATTTGTAATCTCGAATAATTTTGAGTTTAACAAGTTCAGTAAAGTTCCTAACTTCGCTATAGCTCAATCATTATTCACGCATTTACCTCCAAGTTTAATTAATTCTTGTTTTAAGAAATTAAGCCTTCATTTTAATACTGATGGTATATTTTTTGCTACCTATTTTTTGTCTGAAGAAAAATACAAAAACCCAAAAAAAGCACACGACCATGGTATATTTAAATATACAATTGAAGAAATCAAACATTTTGGAATTTCAAATGGTTGGGAGGTAGAATTTATTGGAGACTGGAATCACCCTAGGAATCAACAAATAGTAAAATACAAATTAAAAAAATGATCAGACATTATTTTTTTCAATTGGGAGAAAAGTTGAATTTAATAAGAAAGGTTGAAAATGATCATCTTCATGAATAATCTGAAATAATAATGCTCCATTTATTCTTAAAATAGGCTCGTTACTATTTCTTTTAAAGGCAGTTACATTTATGGAATAGACTCCCTTCGAAAGCTGCAAGTTTTTATGATGAACGTTAAATGTCAAACGGTCATCTTTAATTCGTATTAGATTTGGATCATAATTAGGCTCAAATATTGCTAATGGCCGTTGTTCTTTATCATAAATTAAAATTCGAAAAAGAGGGACAGCTATCTCTAAATTTAATTTGAACTTAAAAGTTATTGTTAAATCTTCTTTCCATTTAATCTGTTGTGTATTACTATTATTTACAGGTGCATTCAATAATCTTGCACTTAACAACTCCATACTTCCATTAGTATACACCACATTACTTTCATTTTCAACAAAACTTGCATAATACATATCAATGGCCTTACCAACATCATACCCTTGGAACATGTTTTTTCCGCGTTCCATTAAAATTATTTTATCACATAACCTTGAAACAGTTGGCATATTATGAGATACATAAATAATCGCCGTTTTATTTAAAAGATTATCTATTGTTTTAAAACATTTCATTATAAATCCTAAATCACCAACCGCAAGTACTTCATCTATAAGTAAAACATCGGGCTCCATTTGGGCTGCAACAGAAAAGCCCAACCTTACCTTCATACCACTACTATAATTTTTTACAGGCATATCGATAAATTCCCGAATCTCTGCAAAATCTATAATATCTTCAACCTTAGCATCTATTTCTGCTCTTGTAAACCCCAATACTGCACCGTTATTATAAATATTTTCACGCCCACTAAGTATAGGGTTAAAACCAGCACCAAGTTCAATTAATGCACCTACGCGACCTTTAATGGTTACTTTGCCAGCATCCGGATTTATCAATCCATTTAATATTTTTAATAAAGTAGACTTTCCGGCACCGTTATGCCCTATAAGACCTAAACATTCCCCACGACGAAGTTCAAAACTAATATCTCTTAAGGCCCAAAATTCTTTTGGACGCAACAGACGGTCTTTCATATTTCCCTTAAGTCCCAAAAAAAGATCTTTAACTCCATACTTCCAACTTGTCTTTAAGTCTTTACAAAACTTTTTGGACAATCCTTTAACGCTCACTAAAATTTCAGTATCTGCCATATTAACCTAAACGTTCAACAATTATTGGGATAGAGATACGATATAATACCAAACCAATAAACAATAACGGAATACAACAAAGTATTACGATAAAATAATAAGTAAGATATTGGGGAGACATTCCTACTACCATATCCCTGGACGTTAAAATTATAGGAGTCAGAGGGTTTAACTCCATAATAGTTTTAAGAATTCCCGTTTCTGGTATGATATATACCACAGGTGTGACGTACATTAAAAAGCCCAGCAAAAAATTAACCATACGTCCAAAATCGCTATAAAGCATCTTTAAAGGGGTAATAAAAAGCCCTAATGTGATCCCGAATAATACAGCACCTATTACCGCTAAAGGGAATAATAACAAGCTCCAATGAAAACCTACACCAAAGGCAAAAACTAGCACCACCAATAAGCCTATTTTAAAAGAACTGTTAAACAATAGTTTATAAACCCCTGAAACAATGAGTGCTTCCCTTGGAAAGTTGATTTTTGAAATTATTGACATAGCCCCATAAGTACTTGTGGCAGGAACATTAATAGATTCTTTAATAATAGACCATATCAGAGTCCCTGCAAATACAAATACCGGATAGGGCACGCCGGTGTCCGAAAGCCGAACTGTACCGGTTTCATTCAAAAAGATCCATACAAAGGCCGTAGTAAGTGGTGTAACAAAGGCCCAAAAAATTCCTAGATAAGATTGTCGGTATTGCCCTTTTATATCTCTAACGGTTAATTGCCATGATAAAAATCGTGAGGTATAGATATCACTTAAACTTTCTTTAATAAGCTTAAGAATACTTGACGTTTTTTCCTTCTGATAAGTTCGTATTTCTAGGGCCATGGAACAATTATTCTCATTTAACAGCTAATATAATAATTATCATAGAATGCGCTAGTACTAATAATTTAATTTCGAAGCATTAAAACATTAAAGTATTTTAAAATCACTTTTTAAATAAAAACAACGACCAAATATTTTTAATAATATATGGTTTTTTCAGGACTTTTTTAAACCCGGTTTTTAGGTAGTTATAATTTAGGCCTAATACCAAGGTATAAATCCCGTACCAAAACCCTTTATACTGCCCAAGCTGTCTCATGGTTTGAACATACTTAATATGTTTCATCAATAGATCTCGCCTGTAGATAAAGTCCTCCTGTGCATTAAATAATTTCCTTTTGTTTAGCAGTTTTAAAATTTTTCGGTCCGAGTGCATTTTCGATTTTAACTTAAGACTGGTCATTGTTCCCCGTATACTTGTAGGTACGCTCCTGTACAAATATAGAGATTCGTTAACGACTCCAATGTTTGGTTGATCCATCAGCAAACGGTTAAAGAATTCCCATTCCTGACGAATTATCAGGGTCTCATCAAATAGCGGTTTGTCCTTAAGAAACATACTTTTAAACAACGGTCCATTAGTTCCAAATGCAATGCTACCTCGAATATGATTTAATAACACGTTACCGTCAAGGTGAAGTCCCCATTTTTTACGACTGTTTGTATACGTCAATGGCATTTCATCGCCTTCGCAAATAACAAAATCCAGATCTTTTTCTAAATGTATTTGCAATTGAATTTCCAGTTTATTAGGTAACATGATATCATCGCTGTCAAACCACTGAATATATTTGCCCTTGCTTACAGAAAATCCATAATTTCTACAAGCATTAGCACCTTTTGGCCGACTTGACGGTCTTTGGTAATATTTAAAACGATCATCCTTTCTACAAAAAGTCCTGATAAGCTCTAGAGTGCTATCTGTACTACCGTCATCTACAATAATACATTCCCAGTTTAAATAAGTTTGATTTATAATACTCTCTAACGTCTCCGAAATAATATGAGCACGATTAAATGTAGGAATAATGATGGAAATCAGAGGTCTATTAGTCATGCAATAAGTTATAATTTGGTTATAGCTAATATAAGAAAATTAAGAACTATCATTTAAGAAAAAATTATCGGTCAACTTAAGGCTTTAAAAATGAACTATTATAAATAATGACGGCCTTTAGTGCGATTTTTTTTGCGGCTTTCAAGTATTTGAGGACGAATTTTCTTCAATAATTTTATTTCTTTAATAGTCCCACTAAAATGCTTTATTTTAGCCTGAAGAATTGCTTTTATAACTTTTCTTTTTAAAGTTTTTATTTGTTTAGAAAGCTTTATCAGACCTTCTTTATCGTTTATATTCCCGTAATCTTTACAATAAGATGTTTTTCTTCGTTGATAATAAATGTCAGTAAATGGTTTAATCTGTATACGTTCTCTATCCTCCCTATCGTGAATTATAAAGATATTCGGGACGACTCCAATATTAAATCCATGATAAATTGTTCGTTGACAAAAATTATCATCTTCACCATAATGAAAAAAAAGTGGATCAAATCCTCCAACCATTTCTAAACACTTCCTCGAAATTAGCCAGGCTGCAGCATTTATAAAAGGTACATTATATACTGGTTTAACTGGTTTTTTAAGAATATGATCGGAATAAATAAATGAGTTATCGCTATTCTCTAGGAAAGTGGCAAATTTATTATCCAATTTGTCTTGTCTTCCATTCAAATGCACAGGGCTTAAAATACCATAAGTATTATTTTTAATTTGAAAATAAATTAGCTTATCCAAAACATCTTCGATTAAATAGGCATCCTGATTTAATAAAAAGACATAATTAGCACCCTTACTTAGAGCATATTTTATACCCAAATTATTGGCTTTTCCAAACCCTAAGTTACTCTTTTGCTGCAAGATTTTTGCTTCCGGGAAATTAGATTCCAAGAAGTCTATAGAACCATCGGTAGACTTGTTGTCAACTATTACCACAGGGTAATCCTCTGGAATAGATGCCATAGTTTTTGGTAGCCATTTCATCCCATTATAGGTTACTAATACTATATATGTATTCACCTAATTAATGTGCTTTTAATTTTTACTAAAACCGCCTTAAACAATAATTTAAAACTTAAAGATTGAGCCAAATGTTTAGAATTAGAATACTGATATTCAAATTTGTCAATATGTTCAATAAATTTTTTCAATATTATCCCTTTTTGATTGTCATCTTGCAAATAAGATAAAATACAGGCTTGATAAATCAGCATAACTTTAAGTCGCTTTGTCGATGTTAAAGACGAATATATCCCAATGCCATCCCTATATACCGCCATAAAATCCTTTAACCGCATTATATATCCTTTTTGGGCATTTATTATATGCAAAAAATAATCTCCAGCGAATGCGTGATTAAATTCAAAGGGAAGATCTAAATTTTGATTTCTAAAAACGACGGATGGAGTATGCATAAAATTTCCATGTTGCAATAAATCCAGTACACCTATAGGTTCATTTTCAATTTTATCAAATCGGGATTCTATTTTAGAATCGCCATAATAATTGTTACCTCTTAATATCTTAACACGATGAAAACAAATGGCGCATTCCGGATTAGCCTCTAAAATATCTATTTGCTTTTGCAATTTTAAAGGATCTGTCCAATAATCATCACCTTCACATAGAGCAATATAAGTGCCTCGGACAGCTTTTAAATTCTCAATAAAATTATACCGCCCAGTAGCTTGACCATTGATATAAATAACGTCTCTTCTATGTCTTAATTTTAAACTGATTTTATCAGGATATTTATTAGCATAATCAATGCATATCTCTCTTGTACCATCGTTGCTTTCATCCTCTCCCAAAATGATTTCAAACGGAAACGTAGTTTGCTGCATTAAAATACCATCCAAACATGGTTTGATGTAATGAACATGCTGATATGTTGTTACACAAACACTAACTAATGGGCGTTTTTTATCCATTTAAAAACTGCTCTAAAATTGTATTTTTCAAATCATTGGCAATATAATCAATTATATTTTTTGACAACAGTTTCCAATTATCATCGGCTTGTTTATTTTTATAAACGGAATAAGCATCTTTATGGTTTAAAGACATGCTAGATTCTATAAATTGAATCGTTTGAGGTACCAATTCCAAACTAATAAAATCAAATACTTTTTGTGTTTCTTTAATAGTATTATTTAGTAAATCTGAATAAGTAATAATGTATACCCGATTAGGAAACTCCTTTTTAAGCTTCAAGAATAAGTTTGAGGCTTCTTTCCATTTATTAAAACCATTAAATTCCTCTTGTTTTTTCAGATTTTTTTTTGGCGCATCTAACCACTCCTCTTCAAAAATCCATCCTTGTTCTGGTCTAAACTCTTTTGGGGCTTGATACCAACTTTGTAAAACAGCTAAAGGATTTCTTATTAAAAGAACTACTTTTATATCATTGCTTTGTTGCAACATATTTTCTAAAATGTGATGGTATCTTACCTCTTTATAACAGGTGTGTGTAAAAATGGCATCCTTTTTAAAAAGGGGTATAATACCTTTATCAATTCCTTCTTTTTGATTAATAAACTCATCCTTTGAGACTTGTATGTGGTTAAAGAATCCCTGTATTTTTTCATTTGAAGATTCTGTATCCAAATAATCCTTAAATGAGTAGGAAAACAATGGCTGATATTTAAAACTCATTTGTGGATGACTGTTAAGAATATTGCCTAGCCAAGTTGAACCACTTCTTGGAACACTATGTAAGGCTATTTTTTTCATTCTTTTAATTGCATTATTCCGTCTTCAATCAATCTCACCAATTCTTTTATATCGTCATTATTCATATCCTGATGAACAGGAAGATTTAATATATTATTCGATAAATATGTCATGTCTGTGAACTGTTCATCCTGTAAAGGATCTATCAAGCGATAATATAGAGCTATAAGTGGGATTCCTTTATCAAACAACCAAAAATATAACTTCTCTCTTAACCCATTTTCAACTAATATGGGATAATTATGGGGTATATCGCCTTGGCCTAATAATTTTAGTGGTTTAACACCTTTAACGTTCAAAAGTAACTCATCCAATAATTTAAAATTTTTAATACGCTTATCTGCTATAGATTCTATTTGGTATTCTATGATAATCTTCGAAAAATAATCATTTAACCCGATTTCAGAATAGTTTAATTTAAGAGCATTCAAATTATTTTGCACTAACAGCCCTCCTTCTCTAAGAGGAAAATACTTGTGTAAAGAGTAAAACGCATAATCCCCAAAAGTACCTGCATCAGAATAATTATACATATTATAATTATAAAGGTGTGCACAATCTTCAACGACGATAAGGTCATACTTTTTACATAATTTTACAATGTCTTCAATGTTCTGTATCCTAAAACCAAAATAATGAACCAAGAGTATAACATCATATTTACTATTAGATAAACACTTTTCTAAAGCATCATATGAAATGGACAAATCATTTTCCAGCAAATAAAAATCATACAAATGTCCTGTTTCAATGATGGGATCAAAAATCCCAGACCCTTCTCTATCTGTGATTCCAATATAAGATGGCAATAAAACTTTGGCATTATAGTCTAATCCATTTAATATCAATTTCCAACCTTCTCTTGCTGTTTTGGTAAAAATCATATTCCTTTTAAAGTTCTCTGTATTTAAGGCTTGCTTTGATATCATTTAATTATTTGACATTAATAGAATTAAGCAATTCATTTATTTGATTTACATCGCAAAACATCATAGCATCTAATATTGATAGAAAAGGTATAAATTCTTCATCAAACTGTTTGTACGGTTTTGGTATAATATCTAAAAATTTTAAATCAATACCTTCACGATCATATTTCGTTTTATCAAAAAAAGTCTTTCCTCCAGGGAGGTTATAATAAACCTCTGCGTTAAGGGCTTTACAAATATTTAAGGCCCATTCGTCTGGAGCATGCACTGCTTCAATTTCAAGATTCATTTTAGACCAAACACTAATAGGCGTGCCAATTTCAAGATATTCAGAAATCACTTGCAATGCCCTACAATTAAGCTCTACAATATTGTCAAATGGAACATTAAAAATCTCTTGCAATAAATCTATAACCCTATTATAATAGCGCGTTCTTTTTTTATAATGGTTGAGTTGGGCAAAAATTTTATCTTCCCAGTTTTGTGCTTTATCAATCTTGATGTTCTGTATTAAGGTATCTCTAGAGTGTTTCAAAAGTGGGGCTTTAATATAAAATGGCTCACCATTTAAAGCTAACATCCTGTTACGTTCAATCCAACCATGTCTGATAAATTGTGGAGTATCAAATAAAATAAACGTATCGGATTGCTTTATCAATGCAAAATAACCTAAATACGGCATAAAATAAGGCTGCATGATAGCTAAATTCATAAAAGTGTTTTTATACTGGCAGTTATGAGTTTTACAGTTCTAAAAGACAAATCATGGAACAACGGTAAACACAAGATGGTTTTGGCTGTTAATTCCGATATGGGACAGGAAACATAGTCTACATAAGGTAGCATATTTAAGCTTGGATAAAAATAACGCCTTGGATAGATCTCTTGGGCTTCGATAGCCTTTTTGACCTTAAAGAGTTGATCTTCATCTTCAAAAATTACTGGAAAATAACTGTAATTCCAATCCGTTTCCGCGCGGACATGTAAGCATTTCAAATGAGTTTCCTTTAATTCTTTAAAATACAGTTCAACCAATTGTTTTCTCCCATCTAATATCTTTTTCATATAAGGCAATACCGCTAATCCCATAGCAGCTTGGAGCTCACTCATTTTGGCATTGATACCTAAACCCTCAAATTCCTCTTGCCCTTTATGTCCAAAATTATGATGGTAAAAAAGGATCTTCTGCAAATCATTGTCTTTGGTAAAAATAGCCCCTCCTTCACCAGTATGAAACAGTTTTGTGGCATGAAAACTACAGGTACTCAGATCTCCATAATTAAATAAGGATTGTCCCTTATAGTTCACCCCAAAACAATGGGCAGCATCATAGATCACTTTTAACTGATGTTTTTTGGCTATAGACTCTATAGCTTCAACATCGCAAGGATTCCCATACACATGAGTGGCCAAAACTGCCATAGTTTTTGGTGTAATAGCGGCTTCTATTTTGGTTTCGTCAATGGTTAAAAAGTCTGGGTGAATATCTACAAACACAGGCGTACAATCTTCCCATACAATACTTGATGAAGTGGCTACATAACTAAATGGTGTGGTAATAATCTCGCCGGTTAATCCTAAAGCCTTTATGGCAATTTGAATAGGCAAGGTACCGTTAGTCGTTGCAATTATATTTGGCACTCGAAGATAGCTTTTAAGAGAGGATTCTAGCTCCTTAACTAGGACACCCCTATTAGTTATCCTTCCTGTATCCCAAGCTCGTTTTAAAATGGATTGATATTCGTCTTGAGGCGGTAAAAATGTTTTAGTGACGTTAATCATTATAATTTATTCCAGTTAAGTTGAATAATTTTTCATTAGCATTATTATAATAATTTTTTAATAAATGTAAGGCTTCTTCATTAATCTTGCTTTCATAATCTCCTTTAAAAATTTTTACATTATCAAACTTTTCCCAATTATAAGCCTTCAAATTTAGGAACTCACCAATTCGTTTCAATTCTGAAGATGTATTACTTTTTAGATCTTCATTTTCAATAATTACATAATTGTTCTTAAATATATTTTTAAAAATTTGTATCCCGTTGTAATAATTTCCTTGTCTTAAAACATTACATTCTATTGCTATATTTAAAGCCAAACATTCCAATTCACGTGTTATAAAAGTCAAAAAATCGTCGTATTCTTCTTTCGATCTTACAATTGCATTAGATTTTTCACCCGTTCGATGTTCAACCCAGTCAAACCACCATGTTGATCTCCCATCATAGTATCGATTTCTATACATATTCCAAGCGCTATAAGCTCTATAAATTGGATTTCTAACTAATGAAATAATCTTGATCTCACTATTATAATCATAAATCCGGTTTGCGGTTTTTAAGACGTCACCATCATTTAAATACGAAGGCGAGGCATCAAAGAATTTAAAACCTCTAATTCCATGTAGGAGGGGTTGCTTAAAACGGGAGTGATAATATTTGGTTCCTTTATTATAATTTTCTTTGTAATTAAAAAAGTCTATCTCTTTGCCTTTAGAACCAATAACTTTTGGATGACTTGATAGAAATGAATACAAAGCTGTAGTACCACATTTTTGGGTCCCCGAAATTATTAAGTTAACTTTCATTCTAAAAAATCCAAATTAAATTGGGATCGTATAATTGTTGATGAGAAAATAAGACGTTTAGTCTTAATTTGTTTTGTAATGGACTTGCTATCTCTTGTCCAATACTTAGCAAAGTGTATTTTCCCTTTCCTTTTTTCCTTAGAATATTTTGGTTTGAAATATTCAATATTTTAAATAAATTATTCATACCTACTCAAACCGCATCAATTTTGGGCAATCAAAATAAGTTTTATCTTATCGCTAATATAATAATTCGTTTTGACTATTATAGAGACTTAATTTATTTGTTTCACACAATTTAATCACGACAACCACAACGCAAATTCAACAGTTTGTTTATATTTATTCTATTACCTGTTGTAATTAATATATCTTCGAAAATAAAATTAATTATACATGGATAAGGTCGAAATACTTGAGCAAATTGAAAATTTAAAATTGAAATATGGGGATTGGGCCTACGATATTCCCCTTCCATATGAAATTTGGACTAATGGAAATCAAAATTTACCCCACACCCGGCTAAACCGTATTGTTCGAATAATTAGTGATACCGTCGGAAAACCATTATCAAAATGCAGAATACTCGATCTTGGATGCCTTGATGGCATTTTCTCGATAGAATTTGCAAAACAGGGAGCCGAAACTATTGGAGTTGAAATTAGAGAGGCCAATATTGAAAAGGCCAGGTTTTGTAAAGACGTATTGAGGTTGGATAATTTAAAATTTCGTCAGGACGATGCCCGAAACATCTCCGTTGAGTGCTATGGACAATTTGATGCCATTCTTTGCAGTGGATTGTTATATCATTTAACTGCACCAGATGCTATTGATCTAATTTCTAAAATGTTTGAAATGTCAAAGAAATTAGTGGTAATTGATACTTCAATTGCGCTAAAACCGGAAGTAAAATATAATAAGGAAAATAAGGAATACTGGGGTAAGATACACCAAGAACATTTTCGAGATGATAGCCAGGAAAGAAAATCTAAAAGATTATGGTCATCATGGGATAATAATGAAAGTTTTTGGTTTACAAGACCATCGTTAGTAAACATCTTGGGTTATGCTGGATTTACTTCGGTATATGAGTGTTTTAATCCAATTCATCTTGGTCCGGAACGAAAACATCGCTGTACTTTTGTTGCATTAAAAGGTGAAAAATGTGAGATTATCAACTCACCATCGGTGAATACATTGGATGAGAACTGGCCCGAAAATAGCCTTATTTATAATCCACCTAAAGTAAACCTAATAAAGTTGTTTTTCAAAAAAGTAGTCTCAAGACTTAAAAGAATATTGAAATACTTTGGTAGTATTTTAAACATGCCATAATGATTTTTTCTAATCGGTTGAACCATTATATTTTTTTTAAAATTTATTCTTTTATGGCAACAACTATATCTTGTGAACTTAAATAATCATCTCTTTCACACCAATTTCCATATTGAACAGGTTGAATTATTTTTAATCCATTCTTTAAAAATAGTTTATTGAGATAAACTTCATTAAATCCTATACAGGCTTCTGCCCAATCTTTTTTCGATGTAAAACAATTATCATCAATCTTGTGTTTTAAATCATGTACACTTCGACCTGATCGCATTAGACCTTCTGATTCTTCATTTATAATGTAAAAAGTAATAAGGCATCTCCCTCCGGTTTTAAGTACACGCGAAATCTCGCTTAAATAATTCTCTACATCTAGTGTGACCATGTGAGTAAAAACAGAAGCAAGAAATACAACATCAAAATATCTAGATTCGTATTTAAATTTAAAATCTTTAGCTTGTATTAAACCATCTTTATTGTAATACCTGTCATAAACATCAGATTGTTGAAAATGAAAATTGTTGAATTTAGTACTTATTTTTTTATTACACCAAACTATGCCTTTCTTAATGATATCAAATCCATAATATTCACCCTCCTTAGATAAATAATTTGTTAACGGAATTGCCATGCGTCCATTACCACAACCAACATCTAATACCCTATTATAAGGTTTCAGTTTAGCCAAAACAATTAAATAACATTTAAATTCTTGTCCAATCTCAACAAACCATCCCGAACCTCCAATTGATGACCATTTACTTGGTGGTGGTATCATACGGTTTCTACTTTTAATTCTATAAATAGAGTCCATAGTAAAGGAGTATAAATTTTTAATGCTTCGTTTAAATGAATAAGACAAGAATTTTAACGAGAATTTGTTCATTGATATAAAGAATAGTTTCAAATAGAAAATTACAAAAAAACAGCAATAAAAGGGTTACTGAATTATTGGATTTATAAAATGTTTGAGTTTAATTATTAATTAATTTTATCTTTTTTTACAAATAACAAGATCTTGATGATCTTCACTTCCTCGCGGAATAATATCTAATATTTCAAAATAATTTCCCCAAACTTCCTTAACATAATCATGTGTATGAAAAGTTGTTCCATAATAATTGGGAAGCCCTTGTGTTTTCCCAAAATCGATAAAATAAATTCCTTTTTCGAGAAACTCTTTCAGTTGATTAGGTCTAAGAAATGATTGTATTTTTTCATTTTCAATGGTTAAAATTAAATATGCTCCTGATTTAGATATACGATGTAAATCATTAAGCCAATCATTCTGATTAAGTTCCGGAAGATGCGTAAAAACACTTATTCCATAAATAAAATCAAATGTATTATCTTCAAATAAAGAAGGTGCATTTGTATTATTTATCATAAAACTGCCAATATGCCCGAGGTAAGTCTGACAATAATTTATGGCTTCAGAATCAATATCACTTCCACTAATTTTTATATCGGGATAAGTATTGTGTAAAGCCATAAAAACACGCCCGCAACCACACCCAAAATCTAAAACGGTTCTGAAATCAAAGAGATGTTTTCCATATTTGGATAAAGCTAAATTGAAATCCCTGATATTGCGGTAACCACTACTTACAAAATCATTATAAAAGCCACCAACAATTCTTGTTTGAAGCTTCTCTGGAGGAGGTGTAATTATTTTATTATTTAAACGAAGTGACTCTTCTAACTGAGTAATTTTTATTTGAGAAGATTTAGCCAATTTCTCTAATTCAATAACTCTTCTTGATTTATTAATCATATTAATTAATATGATTTTAATTTTTTCTTTGTATCTATTTGGAATAAACCAATATTTATTCATAACAAAATTATTTTGGTCAAATTCTTTTCTAAATGGGAAAAGGATCAAAAGTGGAATTAAAAACTTCTGTTTTAAAATTAAAATATTTGAGCGACTATATTTTTCAATCTATTTTATAAAGCAATCTATTTGTTGTTTTATTGTTCCGTTTAATTCAATAATGCATGCCACAAGTGGATAAATTCTCTCATGATGTTTATTTCCATTATTTTGACACTTACAAATCTAATGGTTTTTAAATTGAATTGAGCTATATAAAATATGGCATCAACCTATACAATCCATATATTGACATTCCAATTAATATAGTATGGTTAATCATTACCACATTTCCTGGAATATGATTAATTTTACTTAAATCATTAAAATATAATATCGCCAGTGTGAAAATTGGGATAAACCATCGTAATTCGATATAAGAAATTATGATTAAGGCAAATACAAGGATCATTACCATCAATGATATAGGAACAAATAATTGTTTTATAGAAAAATCTTTTTTGTAAAGTTTATAGAAAATAAAAAATATGGGAATGAATAACATTAATCCCAGTTGTCTGAAACCGTAAAATAATATATGCCACAGATCTTTAAAAAATTCTTTTGTGGTGAGCCTGTAATCAAAAATAATGCTTTGAAAATTGTTCCTTGGTAATGATTCATTTCCATGTTCCCAAAGATAATCCTGTGTTTCCTGAAAAGACGGATGCTGGTAGTTTTGTAGTTTTCCATCATTTACCAAAAGTTGTGCTAAATATTGACGTTGTGCCCAGCTAACATTAAGGTTCTCTGGTGGTGCTTTCTTATCGTAAGATAAATTGTTATTTTCTAAAAGGGAAGGAATATTTATGGAAAGAAGAACCACAATTAATATTGTTGGATATATAGACTTAACCGATCGCCATCCCTTCTGCTTATAAATAATATATAAACCTAGGATGATCACAGGTAAATACACAATAAATACTACTCGAGTAAAAACAGCCACAATTAAAGCACACATTGCTAAACTACCATACCAGATTTCCGATTTGCTTAATTTATAAACTTCATTAAAAAAAATAATTAAAGCGACATGGAAAACAGTATCATTTGTTCCCATTAAAAATGATTTGGACGTCGCCATAAAAAATGTGAAATACACAAAAAATAAGAATGTCTCTTTATTTCTAATTTTAAAATACACATATAATCCTAACAAAAGGATAACATTAAGAACTCGCAATGCGATATAATTCTCAAAAACAAATGTCAAAGGAAAGACCAATAACATATGAGGTATAGAAATATTCTTTTTTACAGCTTCAATCCATCCATTCGCTTTTACGAATTCTATATCTTTTATAAAAATGATCTCATCACCGTCTCCAATTCTTATTCCCAAAATATAATATATGCACATAATAGCATAAATTGCTATTATAATCAATAACGCTTTTTTAAGAATACTGCTTAACATTATATTTGAAATTTTTTATTATCGTTACTATCTACTCTTCTAATAAATCGAACATCATATATTAATTTAATTATTAATCTTTTAACATATATGAATATCCCGTATTTGATAATTCATTAAATAATTCATCATAGTTCAATACTAAACCTTTAAGTTTCCCATGGTTTAATTTTTTAAGTTTAGATGAAACAATTAAATTACGAGTACCTAAAAAATTAAAAACATCTTCCATAGTAGCTTGTTGTTTATTAACTAAAGATTCATATGTTATTTCAATAAGCGGATGGTGTGAAAAGTCTAATTTCACTTGATTTTCCCAATATTCAATTTTCTTAAAATCTTCTAAACATTTATCTAAATTTACTTTAACTTTTTTATCATTTAAACTAATTTGATCTTTTCCCTCACTTAACCAAATATCATTTTTTTCAGCAATTAATCTAGAAATATGTGTTCGTAACTTATTTACTCTTCGCAGATGAATTATCTTGATTTTATTATCATTCTTTATATAGTTCCAAACATCTTTATCATCATTATCAAATGGGTGATAGTAAAATATTTTAAATCCTACTAATTCAACAGGGTTGAATTTTTTTGAAAAAATAAGATTCCATTTTTCTTTAGTTTTTTTATTATATAGCCTTGCGAATACCTCGCCATGAGCCTGAATATTCTTATGTGAATTTAATAGTGATATAAGCAAGTTTGAACCAGTTCTTGATCGTGTAATAACAACAAATTTATCATAATCATAATTTGCTAAAAAATAATATCTAAATCTCTTTAAAGAAATAATTATTTTTCTATAAATTTTATTGACCACTTAATTTTAAATTTAAATATTTTTAGGTGTTTGTGTCACCGTGCTTTTTTAGACTTTTTCCCGACATTATTTTCAAAATTTTTGAATTGTCTCTACTACGTGCTCAATAGGTAATTCAAAAAACATAGGCAATCTTAAAAGGCATTCTGTATACCGAGTACTATTACCCAAAATTCGTCCATCATGTTTATTTAAATAAAATGGACTGTTATGTAAACTTATATAATGAAATACAGCATGTACATTTTCTTTATTCAGTAAATCAATAAGTTGTGTACGCTGGTCTAAAGACTCACAGATTAAATAATACATATGTGCATTGTTGGTAGCATAATCAGGTATTTGTGGAAGTTTGATATGATGCTGAATTGCCCAATCTTTTAAATTGTTATTATAAAACGACCAATGTGCTAATCGCTTTTTTTGAATTGGTTCTAAGTTCTCTATTTGAGCCCATAAAAATGCAGCAACAATTTCGGATGGTAAAAAAGAAGATCCAATATCCACCCAATTGTATTTTGCTATTTCGCCTCTAAAAAAAGCAGCACGGTTTGTGCCCTTTTCCCAAATAATCTCTGCTCTTTCAGCAAATTGATCATCATTTATAGCTAAAAGTCCACCTTCGCCAGAAATTATATTTTTGGTTTCATGAAAAGAGAAGGTTGCTAAATGCCCAATACTTCCTAAGGCTTTGCTTTTATAAAATGAGTCGACGGCCTGAGCAGCATCTTCAACAATAAGGAGGTCGTATTTTTTGGCAAGACTCATTATACTATCCATTTCACAGGCTACACCAGCATAATGCACTACAACAATTGCTTTGGTTTTCTTTGTAATTAGTGCCTCCAATGTTGTCTCGTCTATATTAGGACGGTTTGGCTTAGAATCTGCAAAAACAATTTTAGCACCTCTTAAAATAAATGCATTTGCCGTAGAAACGAATGTATACGATGGTACAATGACCTCATCTCCTGATTTTATATCTAACAATATTGCTGCCATCTCAAGGGCATCTGTACACGAAGTGGTAAGTAATGCTTTTTTGATATTGTATTTTTCTTCAAAAAAAGATTGGCATTTTTTTGTAAATATTCCATTTCCAGAAATCTTTCCAGAGTTTACAGCCTGTTTAATATACTGTGTTTCATTTCCTGAAAAATATGGTTTGTTAAATGGAATTTTCATTGATAATATAAATGTATAAATTTAAGCACAAATATTTTTCTATCCTTTATATAAAAAAATAAATATTCCTACTGCAATCATAAATGTTCCTTTGATTTTTATTTTATTAATTTTTTCATTAAGAAATATATAAGCACCAAATAATACTGTAATATAATTCAAACTCATTACCACTGTATAATATTTCAATGGTATAAGTTTCAATAATTCATAAGATAATAAAACAGCCAATACAAAGAAAAAATAACCAATGAAAATATATAAGTACATTTTATTTTTCCTTAAACATAAAGCTCCTTTCTTTAATAAAATCTGACCGATAGTGGTAAATAATATTATGAAAAAAGCATACAAAATATCCATTATACAGATTTTTTACGGGTTAAATAATAAATTCCACCCAGCATTATACCCAAACCAATAATATTGTAAAAAGTTATATTTTCATTAAAAAAAAGTACAGCATAAATTAGAATAAGTACTTGAACTAAAGAAGCAAAAGGATAAATCATTGAAAGGTCTGAAATTTTAAGTAATAATTGCCAAATACCAGCTCTAAGTCCCATAAAAATAAAAGCTAAAATTAGGAACAGATAAATGTTCAACCCTTCATGATATGTTGAAACTTTAACACTTAAGAATGAAAAAGATTGTAAAAAAATACTTATTAAAAGCAGTGGAACAAAATTTGTTTTAATTTTCATTTTTTATATTCTTAATTCTTTTAATTTCTATATCAATGTTATTTTTTTGAGAACTAAACCCAGCTGATAAATGATGATGATTTTCAACACCATAATCTTTAAAAGATTTTATAATCTCAATTTGATTAAGATTATCTACTTCAAAATCATACCCTAACCATGACATTTCGCTTTTGCATACTGCTTCTGTGTATGCTATTTCATTTTTTGATAAAATATTTTTATATGCTCCAGCAGATTTTTGAGAAATAAAACAAGTCGCATTATCGTAAGATGAGTTAGCTGACCATAGTTGTTTATTTTGATCTAAAATACCTTTACTAAAATAATTTTCATCAAATCTTTCAATATTTAAAAAATTAGTGATTCTATTTAATTCCTCGTAAGGATTGTTAACCAAATCTTCATATTTTAAAAAATGGAAAATTTTATTTTTATTTAAATATTGAATAAAATCTACACTTTTACGCCAAGTTTTTAATAGAAACAATGATGGTTTTTTTACGCCTAAATATTTTTTTTCTTTTGGATAGTTTATTGAAGACAGAACATCTCTTGGGTCTCTAACAATAATAATTGCTTTAATTTTATTATTAGTCATATATGGTAAGAATTCCTCGCATAAAATTTCTTTTGAGCCATAAAGGTATGCTCCTCTAGTATAAGAAAGATTCTCAACCAATAACCTGTACAAATCAATGAAATTTTTGGATCCTATATCAATATCTATTTTATTTATTTTAGTCAATTGACCAGAATAATTTTTCATTAATTTAAATAAAGTGTTTATCTTTTTTTTAGTAATTTGAAATGATTCCAAAAAATTATTAAATTCTTCCATTTCATAATTATTATCATTTAATGTTTCATTTAAAACATAATGTTTATTAATCCCTCTTTTTTTTAAAAATATTTTTTTTAATTCAACAAACAAGAAAGGAAAAGGTTGCGATAACATTGATAGTTCGTGATGATTACAAAGAAGCTTCTCAACCAAAGTTGTTCCAGATCTTCCCATTCCAGTTAGAAAAAAACTATTCATTAACTTTAAACGTATTTATTTTTCTGATATAATAAACTGGCCTTTCCTCTGTAGTAGCAATGATTCTAATTAAATATTCGCCAATAACACCTAAAGTAAACAAGGTCATTCCTCCAAAAAACAGTAATGCTACCATTGTGGAAGACCAACCCAGTAGTATATAATCTAAAAATATCTTTTTATAAATTATTATTAATCCAAATATTACACTTAAAAACGCTATACATATGCCCAAATAACCAATAACACGCAATAATAAGGAAGAATTATTAATCATTAAATTGCTAAATACTTGAACCAATTTAAAAAAAGTATAATTACTCTTACCGTCATTTCTGTGATTATGTTCAACTTCAACATTAACTATGTCTAATGTAATTGAAAATAAAAGTGCAGGTATAAATGGATATGGGGTTTTTCTTTTAAACATTAGTTTAGTTATACTTGATTTTATTAGTCTGAAGGAAGAAAGTTTAATGTTTTTAGGTTTACCCAAAATAATATAATCAAAATAACCCTTAATATTACTACTAATACGTTTAAATATGTTATGTTTTATCCTTTTAAGTTTGGCTATTACAACATCGTGTTTTTGTTTTTTTATTAAACTTGGTATATCTTCTGGTGCATGTTGTAAATCATCATCCATTGTTATTATGTAATCTCCTTTCGAATTTTCAATACCACATAATGTAGCTGGCTGTTGACCGAAATTTTTCATTAATTCTATAACAACCACTTTTGGATATTTATAAATAATTTCTTCTAATATTTTTTTGGTTTCCAAATAGAATGGACTATCGTTTATAAAAATTAATTCGTAATCAGAATTTGAAATATTTGAAAAAACAATATCAACCCTTTTTGCTAATTCTTCTAATGATGTAGTAGATTTATATACTGGAATAATAATTGAATATAGTGTTTTACTCATAATCTTAACAATAACCCTTTTTTATTATTTCTTCATAACAAATTATTAAAATAATTAATTTGTTAATATTTTAAAAAATGTCTTGCATTTGGACCTTCATTAAAAATCAAATCTAATATACTGACTTCATGTACAAAAGGAGGATATAATTGATTATATTCTTTATAATTTGAATAATCAATCCATTCTAATTCAATATTGTGCTTTTTAAAAAAGTCATCTTCAATATAATTTTTTGCAGAGGAGCCGCTCAAATATCTATCTGCTTTTAAAATTTTACAGGCATGAATTAAACGTTGTTGCTTATCTCCTTTTAATTTTAAAGTTCTTGAGTCAATAATTTTTGTATCTATCTCTAAAATATTACAAATTGTATCTATGAATACTTTGTTAATCTCATTTAAGTTAGTTGATGCACTTTCGTAAACTCTAAAAATAATATCTTTATAATCTTTAAAAAATGGTGCTTTTGCATAATTAGCCTGCAATGTACCTATATGTTTTTTAGCCCAATTAGTTTTGAATACATATGTTTCATGTATTTTTTGCTTTAACGATTCTTGTTTTACAGCTATTGTTAACCATTGTGTACCATTTTGGGTTTTAATAATGTTTCTATTTCTCCAATCGTTTTTAGTATACTGAACCTCGTCATAAATTACAAAAAAATCTGATTTTGCTATAATGTCAAAATATCCTTTCCATGGTATGTAATTAGATTGCAAAATTGAAACTGTCACTTATTCTATTACATTTAAATTAACATTTACTAAATTCCAATTTAACATTTTATTTAAGACTAATTGATATCAACATTTTTTTTAAAACCTTATACTACTTTAAAAACCAATCGTAAGTAATTTTTAGTCCTTCAGTAGCAGTAACCTGTGGTTTATATCCCAACAATTGCTCCGCTTTAACAATATTTGCTAATGAATCCCTTACATCTCCTTGACGTGGTAGCCCATATACTGGTTCAAGATTAGAATTAGCCTCAATCTTAAATAGCTCCCATAGTGCATTCACACTCAAACGTTCACCACCAGCCACATTAAAGACTCCATTCTTTGCTTTTTTTGATGCAAAAAATGCTTTAATATTGGCTTGAATAGCATTATCGATAAATGTAAAATCACGAGTCTGATCTCCATCACCATATATAGTTGGTGATTTTCCATTTTTAAGTGCTTGCATAAATAACGGAATAACCGCAGCATAAGCTCCTTGTGGACTTTGCCTGGGTCCAAACACATTAAAATAGCGCAAGCCAATAACATCGGTGTCATAAGTTTTTCCAAACACATTGGCATATAATTCATTTACATATTTCGTAACAGCGTATGGTGATAAAGGTTTTCCGATGTTATCTTCAACTTTTGGCAAGTCAGAACTGTCTCCATATGTAGAACTGGATGCTGCATACACCATTCGCTTTACAGTTTCACTTTCTTTTAGAGCGATCATCATATTTAAAAAGCCCGTAATATTCACAGCATTGGTAGTAGCAGGGTCATTTATAGATCGAGGAACCGAACCTAAAGCTGCTTGATGTGATACATAATCTATATCATCCATTGCTACTTTACATATTTCTAAATCCCTGATATCGCCCTCTATAAGTTCAAAGGCTTGATGGTCTTTAAATTCTATAAGGTTTTCTTTATACCCATTAGAAAAATCATCGAGTACCCTCACTTTTTTTGCTCCAAATTTTAATAAATATTCCACAAGGTTAGATCCAATAAAACCTGCACCTCCAGTGATTAGAAAGGAACAATCTGAAAGTTCCTGGTTGTGGTATTTATTGGTATACATTATAAACTTGCATCAACTTGTTGATTTTTAAAAAACGATTTAACATCAAAAATAACTCCCGTTTCTGATTTTATTTGTCGCAAATCGATCTCTAAAAATTGGTTGTGTTCTACAGCCAGTATAATAGCATCGTATTTGGATTCTAATTTGGACTGGCAAGTAATTAAATGTAAATTATATTCTTCTTTTACATCGTCTACAGAAGCCCAAGGGTCGCACACATCTACAATAACATTGTAACTTTCAAATTCTCGAATAATATCGATAACTCTGGAATTGCGTATGTCCGGACAGTTTTCTTTAAAGGTAATCCCTAAAATTAATGCTTTTGCCCCTTTAATTGTAGCCCCTTTTTTTATCATCATTTTAACCGTTTCCTGTGCCACATAGCTGCCCATGCTATCATTCATTTTACGTCCGGCCAAAATAATTTCAGGAGTATAACCAGTTTCGATGGCTTTTTGCGCTAAATAATAAGGATCTACTCCTATGCAATGTCCACCTACAAGTCCGGGTGTAAATTTGATAAAGTTCCATTTAGTACCTGCAGCTTCCAAAACAGCTTTTGTATCTATATTTAATAATCTGAAAATTTTAGAGAGTTCATTAACAAAGGCAATATTAATATCGCGTTGCGAATTTTCGATAACTTTAGCAGCTTCAGCAACTTTAATTGATGGAGCCATGTGTGTTCCTGCAGTTATTATAGACTTGTATAAGTTATCAACCACTACAGCAATTTCAGGAGTTGAGCCAGAAGTCACTTTTAATATTTTAGTTATCGTATGGGTTTTATCTCCCGGATTAATACGCTCTGGAGAATATCCTGCAAAAAAATCGGTATTAAAAGTTAATCCCGAATGCTGTTCTAAAATTGGTACACAAATATCTTCAGTCACTCCTGGATACACTGTGGACTCATAAATAACAATGTCGTTTGGTATTAATCCTTTTCCAACTATTTCACTTGCTTTAATAAGTGGTGTAAGAACTGGTTTGTTTAAATCGTCTGTTGGAGTAGGTACTGTAACTATGTAAATATTAGCTTTGTATATTTCTTTGGGATCATCTGTAACTATTAAGCCATATTCGCCTTCAATTCCATTTAAAAGTACGTTTTTAAGCATGTTGCTTTCAACTTCTAAAGTAGTATCTATTCCATTTTGTATCTCTTGAATTCGGCTAGTTTTAATATCAAATCCAATAACATTATATTGCTTCGCAAATTCAACGGCAAGAGGTAGTCCTACATATCCTAATCCAATAACTGCTAGAGTTTCTTTGTGCTTAATTTTCAATATATTGTTTTTTCTACTATTTTTTTTAATGTAATGCTAAAAAATCCTAACCACTATATTGCCATAATAGCTTTTTAATGCGTTTCCATATAGATTTTTTACCCTTACTTTGCGAATTACCGTAATAAACCCCATAGCCATAGCCATAGCCGTATCCATAACCATAACCATAATTATGATTGCTCTTATGCTTGTAAAAATTAAGTACGAAGCTTATATTTTTAACCTCTCCTACTCTGTATTTTGAGTTAATAAGTTGTAACATACCCTTTTTAGTAAAGTCTAATCGTACCATAAAAATTGTGGCATCAGCATATTGAGAAAGTTCTAATGCGTCTGTAACTAATCCTAAAGGAGGTGTGTCAAATATTATCAAATCGTACTCATTTCTTAATCGAGTAATTAGATTATTCAAACTATCACTCATTAACATTTCTGAAGGGTTTGGAGGTACAGTTCCCGATGTAATAACATCTAAATTTTCAATGTGTGTGCTATGCCTCACTTCTACAAAGGATTTTTCTCCAATTAAATAGTTAATGATTCCATTATCATTATTAATATTAAAATCTCCAAATATTTTAGGTTTTCTTAAATCCAATCCTAACAGCATAGTTTTCAAACCAGATAATGCATAAGCTGTAGCAATATTAATGGCGCAAAAAGTCTTTCCTTCACCACTTACAGAAGAAGTAATCAATAAGGTTTTACCTCCATCAATTTCCTGATTTTTAAAAATGAATTGCAAACTCGATCGAATGGCTCTAAAAGATTCAGCTACAGCCGATTTTGGTTTTTCGTAAACTACTAAATTGTTTTTGTAGTTGTATTTTCCTACTAAACCTAAAATTGGAATTTTTGACAATTGTAACACTTCATCAGAACCATGAATAGTATTATCTAATAAAAACAGGACAAAAATAATGAACATAGGTGTAAAAAAACCAATCATCAATGCCATCATATAATTTAACGATGTATTAGGTCCAATTAAACCTCCACCAATATCTTTAGCGGCATCAATAATATTAATATCAGATACATTAGCTGCTTTTACAATAGCTGCTTCACCTCTTTTAGCTATATATAAATCGTAGGATTCCTGGCTAATATTCAATTTACGTAAGATTCTTAAATATTGCTGTTGGTCTTCAGGTAAATCACGTAACTTTATTTCCGAATTTGCAATATTTCTACTAATAGTATTTAATCGAATATTAATGATACTTGTTGTAGCATCTATAATTTCAAATAGCACATTTTTTTCTGCATCAATTCGTCTATCTAAATCCTTAAACAATGAAGACCCTTCACGTGTAGTATATTCCAATTTTTGTCGTTCGATAGCCATACCCGTAATTTTTCCAACACTAGTTAATATATTACCTTCATTGATACCAACAGATGTTGGAGCAGCTATATTAGTATAATCCGTTTTTGTTTGTAAATAACTTTCTAGATTGTTTAAATAAATTAATTTAATTTCTTCTCGCTCTTTTTCTTTATCATATAGTCTAAGTTCTCCTGATAATTGTTTGATTTCATCATTTACATCAAAGACTTTATTCTTCCTTCTGAAATCGTTCATTTCATTATTAAAACCTTTTAAATCTTCATCAACAACTGCAAGACTGCTGTCTATAAATTTTAATGTATTAGTGGCATATAAATTCTTCCGTTCTAGCTCAGTTTTACTTAATATAATTGCCGTTGTATTTAAATAATCTACAATTTTAGACTTATTAGTGCCAGAGAGTTGAAGTCTTAAAACTGAGGATCGTCCTGAAAATGGATTGATTTTAATATTGTTTTTATAACCATTAACCACACCATCAAAATTTAAAAATCTAACAATGTATTCAGTATCAGGTGTTATTTTAAATCCTGGTTTTACAAACAGGGAAGCATTAAAAAAAGAGAATGACATTAATTCGCCTACTGAAAAAGTTTTATTAAACTGACCTATTGGAACAGCAACACTAATTTTAGATCTATCATTATATATTTGTGCAGTAGCTCTTTCATGAACAAATTCAATATGCACCTCGTAGACTGTATCATTTATAAAACGAATTTTTATAGGTGTATTTAATATTTGACCCTTTGTTTTATTAAGTTTTAAATAAAAAGGTGCTTGTTTATAAATATCCTCAAAACGGTATTTCCCTTGTTTTAAATATTGCATGTAATATTCCAAAGAATCGACCACTTTTTCATTATGAGTTCTGGTTTTTACAGAAGTAATTACTTTTCCCACCTTACCTGAAACTCCTCCCCAATTAAAAGAAATACTTGTATTAGCAGTAAAAAAAGGATTTTGTTCGGTTTCAATAGAAATTAATGAGCTTAATCTATAAATATTTTGTTTACGAACATTAATAAAATAAGCGATAACAAGTGCTCCTCCTATGCATAATAATACCAATTTCCAAAGGTATATAACTTTGTATAAAAATCCTTTAAAATCAAAAGCTAAGCCTTTAGATTCATTATTTTCAAAATCGTCTAAATCATTATAAGCCATAATCTATAGTTTTAATAATACAATTCCAGTTGTAATTATAGATAATATTGTAACAAAAGATGTTAAATTTTGAAATGCATTAGTACCTGTACCCAAAGATTTTTGCTTCAATGGCATGACGTAAATCATGTCGTTAGGTTGGACATAATAATAAGGCGAATTCATCACATTAATATCGGTGAGATCTATATGATGAATCTTTTGACCCTGAGGATACTGCCTAATAATCAATACATCTTTTCTGTTTCCAGTAACTGGTATACCACCAGCATTAGCTATCGCTTGAAAAATATTTACACGTTCCTGAAATAAAGTTCTGGTTCCGGTACTAATTTCCCCCATGGTTGTATATCGAAATCCTGATAATTTTACAGTGACAAATATATTGGCAGTTTCCTTAAATTGCTCATCAAGGAGTTTTTTTTCAATCATTTGCTCAATCTCTTCAGTCGTATGACCTAAAACCTTTATTTTGCCCAATGTTGGTATTCTAATATCTCCATGCAGATCTACCGTAAACCCATCAAAATAAGCGCGTTCAGAACTACTTGCATTCATATTCTCCTCTCCAATTGGGTTAATAATTTGTACATTCTCCTGATCGAGAGATTTTACTATAATACTTAAAATGTCATAAATTTGAATACGGTATGGCGTTTGTTTTTCTACGAGCAATTGTGTACTGTCTAAAGCGGTATTTTTATTTTGCAGATAGATTGTGTCCTTGTGAGGGATGCAAGAAGATACTATATTACTTATAATTAATATAATAACAAGAAAATATCTCTTCATATTGAGGCGAATTGATTTAACACAAATCTACACAAATTTTTCATTTTATTTTCAATAATATAAATGAAGAAATTTATTAGTAGATTCCATCTCGAAAATTTAAGCAATAAAGTTATTAGAGTAAATCTAACTTTTCATTAGCAATATCAATACAGCAAACGGTCTTTTTTGGTTTTTTATACGTTATTTGCAAAAAAAAAAGTTGAATTACATTACCATTGAGAACATATCGAAATCTTACGGAGAGTTGAACCTCTTCCAAAATATTTCTTTTAGCATACATAAGAATCAAAAAATTGCTTTTGTAGCAAAAAATGGTACTGGCAAAACTTCCATCCTAAATATACTTGCTAAAATGGATAAGCCCGATTCTGGACAAGTTATTTACAGGAAGGGGCTTAAAACCGCATTCTTAAAGCAAGAATCTGAATTGAAAGAAAACCTAACGATTGAAGAAACCATTTTTGTTTCCGATAGTTTTGTGCTAGAAATTATTAAACAATACCATGAAGCACTTTCAAATCCTGAAGATACAGAGGCCTATCAAAAGGCATATGAAGATATGGAACGTCATAATGCCTGGGATTTTGAAACTCAATACAAGCAAATTCTGTTCAAGCTCAAACTAAACAATCTAAATAAAAAAGTAAGTATCCTTTCTGGTGGTCAGAAAAAAAGATTAAACTTGGCCAATGTATTAATACATAAACCCGATGTATTAATTCTTGATGAACCCACAAACCATCTTGATTTAGAAATGATTGAGTGGTTAGAATCCTTTTTTACCAAAGAAAATATAACGCTATTTATGGTGACGCATGATCGCTATTTTTTAGAGCGTGTATGTGATGAAATTGTAGAATTAGACGAAGGACAACTATATACCTATAAAGGTAATTACTCTTATTATCTAGATAAAAAAGAAGCTCGAATAGAGCGTGAATCTATTGAAACCAATAAAGCCAAACAGCTTTTTAAAAAGGAGCTCAACTGGATGCGAAGACAACCCAAAGCACGTACAACAAAATCCAAGTCCAGAATAGATGACTTTTTCGAAATCAAAGCACGTGCAAACCAACGTCGTAGCGACCATGAAGTTCAATTGGAAATAAATATGGAGCGTTTGGGCAGTAAAATCATAGAGTTGCATCATATTTCGAAAGCATATGGTAACACTATAATTCTCAACAAATTTGATTATGTATTTCAAAAAGGGGAACGTATTGGTGTGATTGGGCAAAATGGTTCTGGAAAAACGACACTATTAAACTTACTTACTCAATCTGTCATTCCAGATTCTGGAAAAATAATCATAGGTGATACCGTAAAATTTGGATATTATACACAAGATGGAATTGCTATAAAACCAGAGCAAAAAGTCATTGAAGTGATTAGAGAATATGGGGATTATATTCCGCTTAAAAAAGGACGACAAATTAGTGCACAGCAATTATTAGAACGCTTTTTATTCGATAGAAAAAAACAATACGATTTTGTTGAAAAACTTAGTGGTGGAGAACTCAAACGTTTGTATTTATGTACCGTTTTAATTCAAAATCCTAATTTTTTAATTCTGGATGAGCCAACAAACGATTTAGATATAGTCACTTTAAATGTTCTTGAAAATTTCCTTCTCGATTTTCCAGGATGTCTCATTGTGGTTTCTCATGATCGTTATTTTATGGATAAAATAGTAGATCACTTATTTGTTTTTAGAGGACAAGGTGTTATCGAAGACTTTCCCGGAAATTATAGCGATTTTAGAATTTATGAAGACAGTATCGTTAAAACAAAAGCATCTGACCAAAAAGAAGAAAAAAAACAATGGAAGAAAGATGAAAACACCAAATTATCCTACAACGAGCAAAAAGAACTTAAAAACATCGAAAGCAAACTTAAGTCTTTAGAATATGATAGAAAGCAATTGGAAGCACAATTTAATAATGATGAATTATCTTCCGAAATAGTAAACACATTATCTTCACAGTTACAACACATAATTAAGGATATTGAAACTAAAGAAGAACGTTGGTTAGAATTACTTGAAAAACTTGAAAGTTAATTGTGATGTATCAAGTAATCTCATATATTAAATTTCTTTTAAAATCTAAAAATCAACATGGTGTTCATTCGCCATTTGTATATAATCTTATTACAAAAGGTTTTTACAATAAGACTAATTTTTCTGCTTATAAACAACTCAAACAGTACAGGTCATTTTTAATAAAGAATGAATATGCTGTTAATGTAATCGATTTAGGTGTTGGCTCCCACATACTAAAAAATAATACTCGTAAGATATCTCAAATTGCTAAAAGCGCAGGCACAACTCACAAAAGAGCAAAACTGCTTTTTCGGTTAGTACAATATTTCAAATTCAATGCTATTCTTGAATTAGGAACTTCTCTTGGCATTGGCACACATGCTATAAGTTTAGGGAATCCAAAATCCAAAATTACAACTATTGAAGGTTGTCCTAATATTTCAGAATTTGCTCAAGAGACATTCAAGCAATTCAATTTAGAAAATATTGAGGTCTTAACAGGAAATTTTTCTGATAAAATTGAAACTCTTAAATACAATAACTATAACCTTATTTTCTTTGATGGAAATCACCAAAAAGAAGCAACCATAAATTATTTTGAAACGCTTTTAGAAACAGCACATAACGATTCTGTTTTTATATTTGATGATATTTATTGGTCAAAAGGTATGACTGAAGCTTGGGAAACAATCATACAACATCCAAAAGTAACTGTGAGCATTGATACCTTCTTCTGGGGGTTTGCATTCTTCAGAAAAGAACAAAAAAAAGAACATTTTGTAATAAGAGTTTAAACCCTTTGTCATTCCTACGAATGCAGGAATCCATCATCTTTCAGAATATTTATAAAAACCATTTCGTGAATTCGTGGCAAAAACCTTTAACTTTTAACTTTTAACTTTTAACTTGCGCAGCATGAAGATTTACACTAAAACTGGAGATAAAGGTACAACTGCACTTTTTGGAGGCACAAGAGTCCCAAAACATCATATTCGCATTGAAAGTTATGGTACTGTTGATGAACTCAACTCACATATTGGCTTAATTCGAGATCAAAATATTGACACTAACTCAAGAGATATTCTAATTAATATTCAAGACAAATTATTTACGGTTGGTGCTATTTTAGCGACTGATCCTAACAAAGCAATATTAAAAAGCGGAAAAGAGCGCTTAACTATACCTAAAATTTCTAATGAAGATATTGAGTTACTAGAACACGAAATGGACAAAATGAATGCGCAGCTTTCAACAATGACACACTTCGTACTTCCTGGAGGTCATCAAACGGTGTCATTCTGTCATATTGCTCGATGTGTATGCCGAAGAGCCGAACGTTTAGCTTCCGCTCTTAACGAATTAGAGCCTTTTCAACCAAACACACTAATCTATTTAAATCGCCTATCTGACTACCTTTTTGTGTTGGCACGAAAGTTGTCCAAAGACTTACAAGTTGATGAAATTAAATGGATTCCGAAAAAGGAAGATTAATATATTCAACTTCCCGATAGCTATCGGGATTATAACACTGCAAAAGTGCTTTGGCATTAAAAGTTTACAGTGAAAAACAGACGTTCTTTAAATTAATGATAAATAATTGGTTTTTTGCTTGGCTATTTCAGTTAAAAATTTACTTTTGCAAAAAATTAATTTATTAAAAAATGTATTGGACACTTGAACTAGCATCTTATTTATGTGATGCACCTTGGCCAGCCACTAAAGACGAACTAATAGATTACTCTATTAGAACAGGAGCACCACTTGAAGTTGTAGAAAATTTACAATCAATTGAAGATGAAGGTGATTCTTACGATTCGATTAATGAAATTTGGCCTGATTATCCGACAGATGAAGATTATCTTTGGAATGAGGATGAATATTAAAAAATAATAAACATTAATAAATAGTTAAAAGTCTCTTTCGAGGCTTTTTTTGTGTCTAATTTTTTCAATTAACAAAACGACAAACAGTATCTTTGACAAGTAAAATGTCAAAGACTAAAATAAAAATATATAGATGAGTTTTTTAAATTCAGTAATTAAAGTATTTGTTGGAGATAAATCCAAACAAGATGTAAAGGCAATTATACCTTTGGTAGATAAAATAAAATCTTTCGAAGCACAAATCGAAAGCCTGACTCATGATGAGCTACGTGATAAAACTATTGAGTTTAAAACTAAAATTGCTGAAGTAAGAAAAGAAATTGAAGCCAATATTACTAAACTGCAAGAAGAAGCAGATACAAGTGAAAATATAGATAGAAAAGAAGACATCTATCAGGAAATCGATAGCTTAAAAGATGAGTCCTACAAAATTACTGAAGATCTTTTAAATAATATTCTACCTGAAGCCTTTGCAGTTGTAAAAGAAACCGCAAAACGTTTTGTAAATAATACAACTATTACTGTTAAGGCTTCAACTTACGATAGAGAATTATCAGGGAGTAAGTCGTATATAACATTAGACGATGACAAAGCAATATGGTCTAATTCTTGGGATGCTGCTGGCAAACCCATAACTTGGGATATGGTACATTACGATGTACAGCTTATTGGAGGTATTGCCTTACACGAAGGTAAGATTGCCGAAATGCAAACAGGAGAAGGAAAAACGGTTGTTGCTACATTGCCTATGTATTTAAATGCACTTGCAGGAAAAGGAGTGCATCTGGTAACTGTTAACGATTATCTTGCTAAACGTGATAGTGCCTGGATGGCTCCTATTTTTGAATTCCATGGTTTGAGTGTTGATTGTATAGATTATTATAAACCAAATTCACCCGAGCGAAAAAAAGCTTACAACGCAGATATTACTTATGGAACAAATAACGAATTTGGTTTCGATTATTTGCGTGATAATATGGCACATTCGCCCGACGATTTAGTACAACGACCACACCATTATTCCATCGTAGATGAGGTAGATTCGGTTTTAGTGGATGATGCGCGTACACCATTAATTATATCTGGGCCAGTACCTGATGGCGATAAACATGAATTTGATGAGTTAAAGCCTAAAATTGAAGATATTGTTCAGGTACAGCGTAAATATTTAATTGGTGTTTTAGCCGAAGCAAAAAAATTGATTGCAGCTGGAGATACAAAAGAAGGTGGGTTTCAATTACTTCGCGTATATCGAGGAATTCCAAAAAATAAAGCGTTAATAAAGTTTTTAAGCGAAGAAGGTGTAAAACAACTGCTTCAAAAAACGGAAAATTTTTATATGCAGGACAATAATAGAGAAATGCCAAAAATAGATGCGGAGCTGTATTATGTTATTGAAGAAAAAAACAATCAAATAGAACTTTCAGATAAAGGTGTTGAATTTCTTTCTGGAAAAGATGATCCAAACTTTTTCGTTATGCCAGAGATTGGTCTTGAAATTGCAAAAATTGAAGATCAAGGCTTAACACCTGAAAAAGAAGCAGAATTAAAAGAAGTACTATTTCGTGATTTCGGAGTTAAATCTGAACGTATTCATACTTTAAGCCAATTGTTAAAAGCATATACTTTGTTTGAAAAAGATGTCGAGTATGTAGTGATGGAAAACAAGGTTATGATTGTAGATGAGCAAACTGGTCGTATTATGGATGGTCGTCGCTATAGTGATGGACTTCACCAAGCAATTGAAGCCAAAGAAAAAGTAAAAGTTGAAGCTGTTACACAAACCTTTGCAACGGTTACGCTTCAAAATTACTTTAGAATGTATCGCAAACTTTCTGGTATGACAGGCACTGCAGTGACAGAAGCTGGCGAGTTTTGGGAAATCTACAAATTGGATGTAATTGAAATACCAACCAACAGACCCGTTGTTAGAGATGACAGGCAAGATTTAGTTTATAAAACCAAACGCGAAAAATACAATGCTGTAATTGATGAAGTTACCGAACTTTCGCAAGCCGGGCGTCCAATACTTATTGGAACAACCAATGTAGAGATTAGTGAACTTTTAGGTAAAATGCTTTCTATTAGAAAAGTACCTCACAATGTATTAAATGCAAAACTCCATAAAAAAGAAGCCGATATTGTTGCAGAAGCTGGGCAATCTGGACAAGTAACTATTGCCACAAATATGGCTGGTCGTGGAACAGATATAAAATTAATTGATGCCGTAAAAAAAGCAGGTGGTTTGGCTATTGTTGGTACTGAACGTCATGATTCTCGTCGTGTAGACAGGCAATTGCGTGGTCGTGCTGGTCGTCAAGGAGATCCAGGAAGCTCTCAATTTTATGTATCGCTGGAAGACAACCTTATGCGCTTATTTGGTAGTGAACGAATTGCAAAAATGATGGATAGAATGGGATTAAAAGAAGGTGAAGTGATTCAGCATTCAATGATTTCTAAATCTATAGAGCGTGCACAAAAGAAAGTAGAAGAAAATAATTTTGGTGTTCGTAAGCGATTGTTGGAATATGACGATGTAATGAATGCTCAACGTGAAGTAGTTTATAAACGACGTTATCATGCTTTATTTGGAGAACGCCTTCGTGTAGATTTAGCAAATATGATCTTTGATACTTCTGAAATAATCACCGAAACAAACAAAGCTGCTAACGATTATAAAAATTTTGAATTTGAGCTAATACGCTATTTCTCTATGAGTTCGCCAATTACTGAAGTAGAATTCGGCAACCTTTCAGATCAAGAGATAGCTTCTAAAATATATAAAGCTGCATTTGATCATTATAAGGAAAAAATGAAACAGAGTGCAGATTTAGCATTTCCTATTATTAAAAATGTTTATGAAACACAACGTGATAAATTTAAACGTATTGTTGTTCCCTTTACAGATGGTATAAAAAGTCTTCAAGTAGTTACCGATCTTGAAACTGCTTATAAAACTAATGGAAAACAACTTATCACAGACTTCGAAAAAAATATTTCATTAGCTATTATTGATGATGCTTGGAAAACACATCTGCGTAAAATGGATGAATTAAAACAATCGGTTCAATTAGCTGTTCATGAGCAAAAAGATCCTTTATTAATTTACAAATTCGAATCTTTCGAATTGTTTAAAGCAATGATAGACCAAGTTAATAAAGATGTGATCTCCTTCTTGTTCAAAGGCGAATTACCTCAAGAAACTACAAACACAATCCACGAAGCACAAGCAAGACGCCGAGATAAAGTAGAAACCAGTAAAGAAGAGATCCAAAATATGGATGAGCGTGCTGCTGAAAATAGAGCTGCTGGTAATACACAACGACAACAAGAGGTAGTTGAAACTATTGTAAGAGAGCGACCAAAAATTGGACGTAATGATCGTGTTACTATAAAACACGTGATGAGTGGAGAAAATAAAACCCTTAAGTATAAACAAGCAATTCCTTTAATTACAAAAGGTGACTGGGTTTTGGTAGAGGACTAGATAGATAATAGATATTTAAAAAAAATAGAAAAAATCTAGACTTATAAAAGTTCAGATCTTTTTATTGCATTACTACATTACTATACTTTGCATTTATAACAATGGTTTTGTTGCTACTTAAATTTCCTGTAGAGAAGGTAGAAATATTTTCTTTAGTCGTTTTATTTGGATGCTGAAAACGTGTACGAGTTCCTTTATATTGTAAATTAAAATCTGTTTTAGGTAATTTAATCGCTGCATCACTATTCTCCAAAACCACATTTAAATTACTAAATGAATCCAGGATATTATGGATAGTCAAATCACCAAAACTCCCTTCAATAATAGAATTACCAGACAAATAATCAATATTTACATTAGATGAGTTAGAACGAAGAATCAGAGCTTTAACATTTTTTAATAAGACATTGTCCACATAATTCAACTTTAACTCACCTTCATTCCAGTTTGTAACTAACACAGGTGAATAAGAGGCATTAATGGAAGTATTACTTCCATTAATGTTCTCTGCTAATAATGTTGAATGTGATAAATCTGCTTTTAGATTATGTATTACAGATACAATTTTAAGTTCACCATGGCGCACATTTAATTTAAGTTTTGCGTCTTTAGGCATTTTTATTTTTATAGTCTTAATAACCTTATTGTTTTTAGAATTACTAAAGAATTTACCTTCATGTTTTTCTAATTGCTCTTCTAATAATTCTCCATGCTTTTCCATTTTCTCTTCCCATTCTTCTCCAAATTTTTCTCCAAATTTTTCTCCAAATTGTTCTCCATAATTTTTCTCCCCATTCTTCCATTTCTTTAGCCCAATTACCATCCATTTTTTTACTCCAGGCCTCCATTTTTACTTCATAATCTTTTCCGAATTTCTCTCCCCAAACTTCCATTTTTTTACCATAATCTTTCCCAAATTTCTCTCCCCAAACTTCCATCTCTTTAGAGTACTTATCAAAATCGGTTTTAGAGAATTCTTTAGCCCAAGCTTTCATTTTATCTTTATACTCTTTGCCATACTTTTTTTCGTACTCTTGGCTCCATTTTTCAAGATATTTCTCACCATCTTTTTTATAAGTATCAAAATCGAAATTTACATTGTGTACACCTTCTGGTAATTCTGGTAATTCTGGCATTTCTGGCATTTCTGGCATCTCGAAATCTATTTCTGGCATCTCAAAATCTATTTCTGGCATCTCTGGCATTTCTGGCATATCTGCCATTACAAATTGTAAGTCTTCTAATGCTTTTAAGGCACCTTCATCAAATTCAAAATTAAAATCCCAATTATAATTAGGATTAAAATCACCTCCTGTTGATATAGAAATTTTTGCTCCAGATCCTTCAACATCTACCTCCCAATTTTTTAAAATGTCTTGGAGTTCTTTTTTTGTTAGTTCTTTACTTTCAATATAAGCTTCTACTTTTACTTCGTTTTTATCCCAAGTATCTATTTCTATATTAGTATAACTTGTATCTAAATTTAAGGTAACGTCCTTATTTGCTTTAACTGTTTGCGTAGTTTTTTCCAACTTTTGTTGTGCATTTACACTAAATGCTGTTAAAAAAACTAATACTACTGTTATAAATTTAAACTGTTTCATTTTTTGACTTTTTAAAATTTTAATATTTAAAAGAATTACGCCTGTACTTCTTCTAAATTGTTATTGGATTCATTTAATTCGCTTAATTTTTCCTTTAAACGATACAATAGGTTTAAACGTAATTTTAGATTGTCGATCAATGCATTAATAGTTTGTTCATTAGGTCCTGCTTGAGCTAACTCTTCTTCCAAACGAGTATATTCTTTATTTAATTCGTTTAGCTTCACTAAATAACCATCAAAAAGCTCTTTACTTTCTGTTGTAACATTCATTTTAGATAACTCTAAATTGATATTTGCCAAGTAATAGTCTTCAACCTTCTTAAACTGTGGAGAAATATCTCCTAAAGATTTTCTTGCTACTGTTGTTTCAACAGGAAGCTCTTCCGCTTCTGAACCAATAAACTGGTAAGCTCCAAAACTGAAACCAATTAACAAAACAACACTTGCTGCAATATTTAAAAATGTAAATTTGCTTTTGTTAGATTCTACTGGAAGTTCTTCGTCCAGCTTTTTCAAAAATCTAGCTTCATGTCCTTCAGGCATTTTATCTTTAATTACCTTTGGTTCATTTTCGAACAACTTTCTAATATCCTGTGCCATTGTGTAATAGTGTTAATAGTTCTTTTAATTTTGATTTACCTCTCGATAATTGTGTACGTGATACGACTTCTGTAATGTTTAATACTTCGGCTATTTCCTGATGGTCATAACCTTCTATTAAAAACATCATCACAACACATCTGTACTTATCAGGTAATTTATTAATTGCATCTTTTACTTCGTCTAAAGTAATTGCATCATCAACTAACCATTCGTCTTCATAACTAGAATCGACTACTTTTAAGTGCACCTCATCTAATTCCAACATTTGTTGTTTTTTAGATTTAAGTAAATCGATACTTTTATTAATAACGATACGTTTTAACCAAGCACCAAATGTAACTTCAGCTTTATATTGATGAAGTTTTGCAAATGCTTTAATAAAGGCTTCTTGTACGATATCTTCAGCTTCAAGAGTGTCCTTTACAAAACGTTTAGCTACAATAAACATCCCGTCGCAATATTGATTATATAATTGCAATTGCGCTTTGCGATTGTTTTGTTTGCATTTTTCAATAATGTCTATTGTAAGCGTACTCAATTTTGGTGTATTGGTTAGGATTCAACTTAAAGACGATACATAATTTAAGATGTTGCAAAAAGATAATTATTTTTTCTAAAGAAATAAAACAAAGCCTAACAAATTAACGTTTCATTAAAAGAATAACTGCCTTAATATTTATCTTTGTAATCTAAAATAACCTTTAATTATGTTTTTAAAACGTATTATATTACTACTTTTAATTGTCGCTATTGGAGTTTTAACATACACTTATTTTTATTCAGATGTATTTAAAAAACCTTTAAGTCCGAACGATACTGTAGAATTTAAACTTAACGACTTAGAGCTTGAAGTGTTTTACAACAGACCATCAAAAAGAGAACGCGACATATTTGGAGGATTAGTTGCATATAATAAAGTATGGCGAACTGGTGCTAATGAAGCGACAACTTTTGAAACAAACAAAGCTTTAAAAATTGGAAACGATTCTTTAACAGCAGGAAAATACACATTATGGACTATCCCAAATAAAGATTCATGGCGTATTATTTTTAATTCAAAACAGTATCCTTGGGGAGTTAATGAAGCTATGCAAGCAATGCGTGAAGCAGAATTTGACGTGATAAATATTGACGTTCCTGTAGAAGATATTCCTAGCATTGTAGAACAATTCACTATTGCTTTTGATAATTCTACAGATAACTTATCTTTAACCATGGCTTGGGACAAAACTAAAATCGTTGTTCCATTAAAATAATTCATTGCAAAAACAAGACAAACATAAGTCTGCATTAAAAGAAAACATTGGATTTTCTCCACCAGAAACTACTAATGATAATTCTATTTCTAAATTAAAAGTTAATATTAAAAATCACCCAAGTACTCAAAATATTATAAAAGGAATTTTAAAAGGAGATATCACAGCGTTAAGTCGTGCAATTACTCTTGTAGAAAGTAAAAATCAGAAACATTTAGAAAAAGCAAACACTATAATAAATGCTTGCTTATCTAAAGCAAATAAGTCCATTAGAATTGGAATAACTGGAGTTCCTGGTGTTGGCAAAAGCACATTTATTGAAGCTTTTGGGAAACATCTTACTGGATTAGGAAAAAAAGTGGCTGTTCTAGCAATAGATCCTAGCAGCTCGATAACTAAGGGTAGTATTTTAGGAGATAAAACACGCATGGAGGATTTAGTAAAAGACAAAAATGCTTTTATACGTCCATCAGCTTCTGGAGATTCTCTAGGAGGTGTTGCCAGAAAAACACGTGAAACAATAATACTTTGTGAAGCAGCTGGATTTGATACCATTGTTATTGAAACAGTTGGAGTTGGTCAAAGTGAAACTGCTGTACATAGTATGGTAGATTTCTTTTTATTACTAAAACTTGCTGGAGCTGGTGACGAATTACAAGGTATTAAACGTGGTATTATTGAAATGGCAGATGCTATTATTATTAATAAAGCCGATGGAGACAATTTAAAACGTGCTAAACTCGCTAAAGTTGAATTTAAAAGAGCACTTCAGCTTTATCCAGAAAAAGATTCTAAATGGATGCCAAAAGTCTCTACATGCAGTGCATTAAAAAATGAAAACGTTTCAGAAGTTTGGAAAATGATTATGGACTATACTACACTTACCAAACAGAATGATTTTTTTGAATTGAAACGCAATGAGCAAAACAAATTTTGGTTGATGCAAACTATTGAAGATCAATTAAAATCAGATTTTTTTAACCGATCTGAAGTAAAAAAAGAATTGAAACACCAACTACAGCTTATAGCAACAAATAAAACGACACCTTTTATTGCAGCTGAGCATTTATTAAAATTATAATGCACCTATAAAATTTTATTTTATTTTTTGTTAACTTCCCAATCTAAAACTTCCTGACAAAATGAAGGATTTTGACCTTCCAAAATTAAACACATGCATTATTATTCCTTGTTACAATGAGGAAAAGAGATTGCCAAAATTAGAGTATCAAAATTTCTTGCAATTAAATTCTGAAGTTTTACTTTGTTTCGTAAATGATGGCTCTACTGATAAGACTTTAGAAGTTCTTTTAAAGTTAAAAAATGAATGTGCTGAAAAAATTGAAGTCATTTCATATAAAGCTAACCTAGGAAAAGCTGAAGCTATAAGAAAAGGTATGCATTATTGTAATAAAAATTATGATTTTACATACATCGCATATCTTGATGCCGATTTGTCCACATCGTTAGAAGAATGTCTTGAGTTAACATCTTATATAAATTCTGAAATAAATTTTGTCTTTGGTTCAAGGATTATGAAAGTTGGATCTACGATAGTTAGAAATCAATTCCGTTTTATTGTAGGAAGGTTTATAGCCACCATTATTTCAAATATTTTAAAATTAAAAGTATATGATACACAATGTGGCTGTAAGATTTTTACCAAAGAACTAGCTAATTACACTTTCAAAGACCCTTTTATTTCAACTTGGCTGTTTGATGTAGAAATTTTTAATAGAATAATCAATTATTTTGGTAGAGAAAAGGCCATAAAAAAAATGCTTGAAGTCCCTTTAAAAAAATGGATAGACGCTGAAGGTTCTTCGGTAAGTATACTCTATTTTTTTAGAATCTGGATTCATCTTTATCAAATTAATAAAATTTGCAAGGTACAGGCAAAAACTAACTCTCAGGAATCAAAATTACTTAACAAAAATGCTTAAGAAAAAAACGATCTCTTACTCTTCTTATATCTTCATTTCAGTTATTGTAATTATTGTTTTCAGGTTTATACTTTTAGGAGCCATCCCGTTATTAGATAAAACTGAAGCGAGATATGCCGAAATTGCTCGGTTAATGTATGAAACAAAAGAATGGGTTGTATTACAAATAGATTATGGTATTCCATTTTGGGCGAAACCTCCTTTATCTACCTGGCTTTCTGGGTTTAGTTTTAATATTTTTGGTGTAAACGAGATTGCTGCAAGACTTCCATATTTTTTACTTAATGTAGTAATCCTTATAATTTTGGGAAATTGGGTTAAAAACATTAAGAAGTCTTTTTTTTTACCAGCATTTATACTTCTAACAACTCCCGAGTTTTTAATTCATACTGGCGTTGTTTCTACAGATACCGCTTTAAGTTTTAGTATCACTTTAATAATGATTTCTTTTTGGAAAGCAATGCAAAAAGAAAGCTATTCGGTTTGGGATTACTTATTTTTTATTGCACTCGGTTTGGGATTCTTATCTAAAGGCCCTCTGGTTTTGGTATTAACTGCACCGCCAATTTTTATCTGGTTGATTATTCAAAAAATAAAAATTAAAGATATTTATTTAAGATTACCGTGGATTAAGGGAATCATAATAACAGGACTAATTGCTATACCATGGTATGTTTTAGCTGAAAAAAAATCTCCAGGTTTTCTAGATTATTTTATTGTTGGCGAGCATTTTAATCGATTTTTAAAACTAGGGTGGGAAGGTGATCTTTATGGTAGTGGTCATTCGCAACCTCTAGGTATGATTTGGGTGTTTTTAATGATTTTTACATTTCCTTGGTTACAAATAGTTTTAATAAAATTGTGGAGAAAAAGAACAACAATATTTAAAGATAACTGGGTTTCATTTTTAGTATTGTGGCTATTTTGGACACCTCTCTTTTTTACTTTGTCTAAAAATATTTTGCATACTTATATTCTTCCAGTTACAATTCCTATAGCACTATTAATGGTACATTGGTGGGATCAATACGAAAAGAAAAAAATAATATTCATTTTAAGTTCTATTTTTCCCATTGCAGCCATTTTAGTTTTTATTGGACTTAATCTAAATCCACAATGGTATAAATATTTAAATTCTGATAAATATCTTATAGAAAATCAAATTACCAAGTCTTCGGAAAAATCTGCTCCAATTTATTATTGGAACAACGTTTCCTATTCAGGAGAATTTTATTCTAGCGGTGATGCAAAAAAAATAAAAAATGAACAAGAATTAGAATCCATTATAGACACTCACAATAAATTTTACTTTATAGTTTTAAATAAAAGAATAAAAGAAATTCCCGAAAAATATAAATATCGAATGACTTTATTAGAATCTAATTATAAGATGTCTATTTTTTTATATGACAAGAAATAGCTACAAAAAATTCGCTTTATACCAATTTACTTGTTCTTTTACAGCTTCTAATAAGGTAGTTTGCGGATTGTAATCTAATAACCTTCTTGCTTTATCAATATTAGCTTTTGTACGTAACTGGTCGCCTGCTCGTTTTGAGATAACATTAATCTTAATCTTTATACCTAAAATTTCTTCTACAGCTTCTATGCCCTCTTGAGTAGTATGCTCTACTTCTGTTCCCAAATTAAATATCTCCCCGTTTATAATAGCTTCTTTTCCCAACACACTCACAATACCATCAACAATATCACCAACGTAAGTAAAACTTCGTAAGTGTCTGTCACTTCCTTCATATAGTGGAAAAGGGTCACCTTTTAATCCTAAATCAATAAGTTTTGTGTACATTTTTTCTGGACGCTCTCTTGGACCAATAACTGAATATAATCTTAAAGAGCATGCCTTTAGTTGTTTCTCTCTACTTTTTTGAAGTACTAACTGTTCGGAAGCTAATTTAGTAACGCCATAAAATGATGCAGGTTTAGGAGGAAAATCTTCAGGATAAGTTGCCTCCAATCCATAAATTGATGACGTTCCAATATTTACAAAAAGCTTTAAATCTTGACATTTAAGAGCAAAGTCTATCAGATTTTTAGTAGCAATAATGTTATTGCTAAAATAATCTTCGAAGGTAGAAGTAGTAGAAATTCCTGGCTGGGCTGAAAAATGAAAAATATAATCAATATTAGTTGGTAACTCTTTTATTAAATTTGAAGTTCTTAAATCAAGTGTAATTACTTTCACGCCCTTATCTTCAACAGCTTTAGCGTTTAGTTTTTTTAATTTTATATCATAATAGTCTGAAAAATTGTCGACACCAATTACGTTATGTCCTAAATCTTGCAATCGTTCAGCTGTATGGGAGCCAATAAAACCTGCAACTCCTGTAATTAATATATTCACACTTTAAAATTTATAGTTGCAATTTAGCATCTTTTTTATATTTAAAATATGAAAACATTGAGTTAATCAAAAAAAGAATATTTTTGTAATAACTAACCTTTAGTAGATGAATTATAGATTCACCATTATTGTTCCAGTTTATAATGAAGAAGATAATTTGGAACGTGTTGAAAAAGAGCTTCTTGCTTATACTAAAATTGCAATTCTACCTACTTCTATTTTATTTGTGAATGATGGTTCTAAAGACAGGAGCCAAGATTTTATAAATGATATTTGCTATAGAAATGAGAATTTCAACTATATCCTTTTTGAAGAAAATCGAGGTTTAAGTGCCGCCATTAAAGCAGGTTTTGATTGCATAGAAACTGAGTTTGTAGGTTATATTGACTCAGACCTTCAAACTACTCCTGAAGATTTTAATTTACTTTTAGAACATATAACTGATTATGATTTAGTTACTGGTGTTAGGGCAAATAGAAAAGATTCATTTGTAAAAAACATATCTTCTACTATTGCAAACGGTATAAGACGAGCATTTACACACGACGGAATGGATGATACTGGTTGCCCTCTGAAAGTTATTAAAACTGAATATGCTAAACGTATTCCAATGTTCAAAGGCTTACATCGTTTCTTACCAGCAATGATATTATTGCAAGAAGGTAAGATTATTCAAATTCCTGTACAGCATTTTCCTCGTATTGCAGGACAAGCAAAATTTGGCTTGTGGAATCGTTTAATTGGACCTTTAAGTGATTGTTTTGCATATCTATGGATGAAAAAAAAGTATATTAATTACACCATTTCTAAAAAGAGTTAATGAGCAATTGGATAATATATTCTATTGGGTTTATAGCTCAAATTTTGTTTTCTTCAAGATTAGTAGTACAGTGGGTTACTTCAGAAAAACAGCGCAAAGTAGTCACTCCTACCCTGTTCTGGACTTTAAGTTTAATGGCCTCATTTTTATTATTTGTTTATGGTTATCTACGAGATGATTTTGCTATTATGTTAGGACAATCGCTTACTTATTTTATTTATATAAGAAATCTTCAATTGCAAAATGAATGGCAAAAGTTTCCAAAATTAGTTAGATGGTTTCTATTTTTGGTGCCTTCACTAATTGTTATATATTACTTTAATAACAACAGGATTGATGTAGAATTGTTATTTAAAAATGAAGCGATTCCTATTTGGTTATTATCCCTTGGCATTGTCTCTCAAGTTGTTTTTACTTTACGATTTGTATATCAATGGTTATATTCTGAAAAACAGCGAAAATCAGTTTTACCATTAGGATTTTGGTTATTAAGTTTAGCAGGTTCACTTTTAATTTTAACCTACGCAATATTTAGAAGGGATCCGGTTTTATTTATTGGACATATTTTAGGTACTATTATTTATGTTAGAAATTTAATTTTATTACATAGGCAAGATGTTGAATAAAATTGAAAAAAATCCCATTCTAATTATAATATTTGTCGTCTTAATAATGTTGAGCATTAACATAGATGTTTTAGATGTTACCATTATGGAAGCTCGTAATTTTATTACAGCTCGTGAAATGATTACTGATGGTAATTGGTTATTAACTACAATGAATGGCGAAGCACGTTTCCAAAAACCTCCATTACCTACTTGGTTTGCAGCACTTTCTGGTTTAATTTTTGGAATAAAAAACATCCTTGCTTTACGTTTTTCTGGAATTATTATGGTAATCCTTACTGGAATTTACTCCTATTTATTAAGCAACAAATTATTAAACAATAAAGTTCACAGTTTAATAAATGGCTTAATAACAATTACCTCTTTTTATGTAATAGGAATAATAATTGAAGCGCCTTGGGATATTTTTACGCATGGATTCATGCTTATTGCCATTTTTCATTTATTTCAGCTTATCGAAAAACAAAACCAATATTGGCAACACACATTACTTGCAGGACTTTTTATAGGCTTCTCTATAATGTGTAAAGGTCCTGTTTCTTTTTATGCCTTATTGCTACCTTTTTTAATTTCTTATGGAATAACCTATAAATACAAGCATTTTAGAGCAAAACTCTTTTCTTTATTTTCGATATTAATTCTTGCTTTATTAGTTGGTGGTTGGTGGTTTTTATATGTGAGATTAGAAGATCCTGAAACCTTTTTGAGTATTGCAGTCAAGGAAACTGGAAACTGGGGAAATTACAATGTGCGACCGTTTTATTATTATTGGAGCTTTTTTACGCAAAGCGGAATTTGGACAATACCAGCTTTTATAAGTTTATTGTATCCATATTTAAAATCTCGTGTTAGTAATTTAAAGGCTTACAAATTTAGTTTCTATTGGACTATTTTGGCTGTTATCTTATTATCAATTATCCCTGAAAAAAAGTCACGTTATTTAATGCCTGTATTAATTCCGTTGGCTATAAATACAGGATTTTATATTGAATATCTTATTAGAGAGTTTAAAAACCTAAAAGATAAAAGAGAAACATTTCCAGTATACTTTAATTTTGGTTTAATTGCTCTTATTGGAATAGCTTTTCCAGTTGTTGGATATCTTTTCTTAAAAGGAAATACAAATGTAAATTGGACATTATTTTTCGTCGCTTCTTTGTTACTATTAAGTATAGGTATTTCTATATTAATTCAACTGAAACGAAAAAATATTAAGACTGTTTTTTACTTAACTATTAGTTTTATGATTAGCGTTTTTGTATTTGTTTTACCACTTTCAATAGTATTAAAAAGCGATACTTATAAAAGTGTTTCTGAATTAAAAAAAGAAGCTGAAAAAGAAAACCTAAAAATCTATAGTTTTGGTGCTGTTTCACCAGAAATGATTTGGGATTTTGGTGATAAAATTCAGCAAATAAAAATAAGCGATTCAACTTATAACTTTCCAAAAGAAAATAGATTTGGAATACTAGTAAATAGTTTTAGTGCAGCTGATACACAACTACTCAAAGAAAACTATAACATTGTTCAACATGCTACTTACGATTTAAATCGTTCTGCTCCTGACACAAAAGGTCATAAAAAAAGATTAGTTAGTCATTACTATGTATTAACTAAGAAATAAAACGATTTACTAAGTATTTCTGAAGTTTATAAAATCCAAGCCCTGAAATTGCTCCAAATGTCATCCCACAAATAATATCCAGTGGATAGTGTACACCAACATAAATCCTACTATAAGCTACTACAGCACTCCAAAATAATAAAAGGAAGATTAATTTTCTATAGTATGGTTTTAATAATAATCCTGCAAAAACTGCTACTGCCATTGTATTAGAGGAATGCCCCGAAAAGAAACCATATCTACCACATCTTGGCGCTATAAAACGCATAATTCCTTGCATATCCTCTTCTCTGCAAGGTCTAGGTCGTTTAGCAATAATATATTTAAATAAATTCGTTATTTGATCTGTAAAGGTTATCATTAAAGCAATAACGACTATTATCAACATCAATGTTTTTACTCCAAGCTTTCTGTAAATAAGATAAAGTAATACAGCATACATTGGAATAAACGTCAGCTTATTGGTAACTACTAACCATAAGCCATCAAAACTTTCCGTTCCAAGATTATTTAAAAATAGGAATAATTCTTTATCGTATTGAAGGAGTTGGTCTAACATATTATTTACTCATCATATCTGGAAACTTCTCTATCATAAAATGCCGAAGCCTGCTCTATTACATTTTCAGTCTCGCTTAATAATTCTTTTTCGTCATGTTGGTCGAAATCTTCAAACCATTCTACTTCATCATTTTCGAGGTTTATTATAAACCTAGGAAATTCAGTATGAATTACAAAAATAGCATTCGGTAAATCTGTATTGTCACCAAGTATAAATTTTGGAAGCTCCATATAAGTTAATTATTATTTTGTTTTTCTTTAATTAATCGTTTTGTTAAATAATTAAATCTAATATACAACATAATTGCTGCTGCAGTTAGTCCTACTAATAAGCCTAACCATATACCAAAACTAGCATACACTTCTTCTTTGCCTAAAAAATAACTGATAGGAAAACCTATTAGCCAATAGGCCACAAAAGTAATTAATGTAGGTATTTTTACGTCCTGTAAACCCCGTAATGCTCCTAAAACCATAACTTGTATACTATCACTCAACTGAAATATTGCAGCAGCTAATAACAGTTTAGCTGCTATTTTAATTACTTCGGTGTTATCATTAAAATTATTTACATCATCTAAATCCAAATATATATGAGGTAATACTTTATGAAATGCTAAAAAACAAAGAGCAAAAACAAAAGCTAAACTTAATCCGAGTAGAAATATAGAAAACGCTATACGACGCAATTCTTTAAAATTTTGCAATCCTTTTTGATTTCCAACTCTTATCATAGCTGTAACGCTTAATCCTATAGCAACCATAAATGTCATTGATGATAAGTTTAGTGCAATTTGATTGGCTGCCTGATGGTTTTTACCCAAAGTACCACTTAACCAGATAGCTGCTGTAAAAATAGCTACTTCAAAAAACATTTGCATAGCACTAGGAAAGCCTAGATTTAATATTTTTTTTATCATTTTGCTTTCAAGCACGAACAATTTGATATTGGTAACATAATTTCTGGATTTATCTTTTTGTTTAAGTATCCACCATAAAAAGAATAACATAATAAACCGGGAAACCAATGTTCCAATAGCAGCACCAACTATTCCCATTTGTGGAAAACCAAATTTTCCAAAAATTAATATATAGTTTAAAATCACATTAATAACATTTGCCAAAATTGTAGCATACATTGGGTATTTAGTCATAGACAATCCGTCACTAAATTGTTTAAATCCCTGAAAAATAATTAATGGTACTAACGAGAAAGCTACTAGATCTAAATAAGGTATTGCGAGTGTAACAACCTCCTCAGGTTGTTTCATAAGATGCATTAAAGGTTTTGCAAGCAGAATTAGTCCAAATAGAGCAAAACTTAAAACAGTACATAAAAATAATCCATGTTTGAATGAAGACTTTCCGTTTTTAAAATTATTTCCAGAATCAGCTTCTGCAATTAATGGTGTAATAGCCGTAGAAAATCCAATGCCAAGCGACATTGCTATAAAAATAAAACTATTTCCTAACGATACAGCAGCCAATTCAGCAGAACCTAATTGGCCAACCATAATATTATCAACTAGACTTACAAATGTGTGTCCCAGCATACCAAGCATTACTGGAGTTGCTAATTTAAAATTGTATTTAAACTCTTTGGTATAGTCAGCTAACACTTTAAATAATTTTAAGCTATGCAAAGTTAAGTTTAGATTTTGTAATTACGAATTTTGATGAAAAATTTAAAAAACAAATGGAATTGTTAATAAATATTTTCAACATGCTCATTTTTAAATGATTAATGCTTTAATTTTATAGTTCGTAATCACATATTTTGTAAAGCACATTTATTTAATACTATTTAAGTATGCTTTACATAATTATTAGAAACTTTTAGCTATTATATTTTAGAGGGATTTAAAAATACTTTTGTAAAAAAGTTTCAAACTAAAAAAAGGGAGATTGTTCTCCCTTTTTGTTTTGTTATAAGACAATTATGTTAATCTCGTTTATTCTTCTTCATCTTTACTATCATCTTCGAGTAAATCTAACATATTATTTTCTTGCAATATGTTGTACCAACGTATTACTTTCTTTATATCGCTAGGATAAACCCTATCTTCGTCATAATCCTGTAATATAGAAAAAAAGTATTCTTCTAAATTATCTTTAGTATCCTTATGACTTATGGCTGTTTTATTCCCGCTTTCTTTTGTTTTAATTTTTTTTAGTACTTCTTTTAAAGGTACTTCTTCTTCTAACGTATAAATAGCAATTTCACTTAATAAACTTACATTGCTCCTTAAATTCACTGACAAACGCTTCCCGTCTATTAAGGACTCGACAATAAAACCACTTCTGGTTTGGGTAATTAATTTAAATAATCCTGGTTTTTCAGAGATTGATAAAATACTGTCTAAACTCATTGTTTTGGTATAATTTTTAAAACGACAAATATCATATGTTTGTACTTCTAATCAAAATATTATCTTTTCTTTTTTACATCAGGAAAACGCATTCTATAATCAACATTAACCTTCCCTTTTGAAATGTTTTTAAGTTTTCCTTTAATTAACCGCTTTTTTAGATTAGAAATTTTATCAGTAAATAAAATCCCCTCAATATGATCGTACTCATGTTGTATCACTCGAGCCAATAAGCCATCAAATTCCTTTACATGTGTTTTAAAATTTTCATCTTGGTATTTAATTTTTATTTGTGGTTTTCTCGACACATCTTCTCTAATGTTTGGTATACTTAAGCAGCCTTCGTTAAATACCCATTCCTCACCTTCTTCTTCATGTATTTTCGCATTAATAAAAGTGCATTTAAAATCTTTTAACTCCTCTATTTCCTCAACTGTAAGAGTATCATCTTCCGCAAATGGTGAAGTATCTATAATAAACATACGTATTGGTAACCCAATTTGTGGTGTGGCTAATCCAATTCCATAAGCATTATACATAGTCTCATACATATTCTCAATGAGTTCCATTAATTTTGGATATTCAGCATTAATATCTTTAGCTTTCTTTCTAAGTATTGGATCACCATATGCTATTATTGGTAAAATCATTTGTTTGTTTTAGATAATTGTTTGCAAAAATACAATTCTACACTATTATTGTTAGTATTTGAGCAAAAAAAACTCCTTTTTTAAAGGAGTTTTTTGTTAAATATAAGAATAGAACTTAATTTTATTGCATTATTATAACTTTTCTAGTAATAGTGGCATTATCGGTAACTATTTGCATGAAATATACACCATTAGTAAGGGTTGAAGTATTAATTTGCTTTCTTGTAACGTTATCAATCTCGTCGGTAACGGTTAATTTTCCAGTTACATCATACATATAAATTTTAGCCGAAATGTTTGTAGCCAATTTAATAGTAAGTAGATCATCCTTTCTTAAAGGATTAGGATAAATTGAAATCGATTCATTTAATGCTACATCATTATTTGATAACACAATTAAATCTCCATTTACATATCCGCAAAGACCGTTAGGATCAAAGTCAACTGTAAATGTGTCAGCACTTGGCAAAGTATCACCAGAAAGAAAATCGTACTTTAAATTTGTACCATTGCAACTTGCTAATACATAAGTAGCAAATAACCCACTATCAGAAATTAAAATTGGTGAGGGATAATCAGCACAAGTACCTGCGATTATCTTAAAATGAACTGTTGCAACTGTAGATTGGTTTCCTATTGTTTCGGGGCATGCAAATTGTGCATTAATAAAATTGACACATAAAAATGCCAATACCAGTAATAAATAGTAGTTTTTTCTCATAATAGTTTGGGGTTAATATTCTATAAAACTCGAATATAACCATTTATTAAAATTAGTTGTTAAAATAATAGCTCAATAAACTAAAAATCCGTTTATCGGGATAAAAATACCATTTATACCGATAAGAAACAAATTATCTTGATTTTATGTATTACCCTACATTTTATTGCCAACACTAGCGCAAAAAAAAACTCCTTTTAAAAAAGGAGTTTTTTGCAATATATTATATAAGTTATTTATTTATAATAACTTTTCGGGTTATTGTAGTATTATCTGTAGCCAAACGAAGAAAATACACACCACTAGTCAGGTTAGATGTATTAATTTCTTTTCTCCTAACGTTATTCATTTCATCTGTAACAGCTAATTTTCCTGTTACATCGTATATGAATATTTTGGCAGTCGTGTTAACCTCAAACTTTAAATTGAGTTGATTATCCTTCATCAAAGGGTTTGGATACACTGTTAATATAGCGTTTAAAAATTCGAAATCACTAATTGGTAATACACTATCATTATAGTTGCACACGGCATCAAAACCTGTATCTATTTGAAAAGTACCTCCAATTGGCGGTGGTGTTCCTGAATCCAAATTATAAAATGCAGTATTATTACCTGCCACACAATTTGATAAAGACCATGATGCCCCACCAGTAGTAGTAATAATCAAAGGCATCCCAGCACAATTTATTGATCCATCATAAGTTACAGTCATTTTGCTTCCGCCACCATTAATAGTCGCAGAATCTGGACAAGGTTCTTGAGCATTAATTTCGTTAAAGCTAAATACAATAGCTAATAACAACAATAAGTAGATTTTTTTCATAAGATTTGGTTTTAATTGTTAAAATAATGTTTTTTTAAATTTAAATCAAGTTATTAAAACTCGACTAATAGACAAACATACTTATTTTCAGGTTAAAAAGCAAAATTTTCCGATAAAATGTAAAAAAATAATTTCTTACTTTGAATACAAATAACTCTGCAAGATAAGAGCGGCGCTGATTTCGTCAATTAAAGCCTTATTTTTTCGTTGTTTCTTACTTAATCCACTATCAATCATAGTTTTAAAAGCCATTTTTGATGTAAAACGCTCATCTACGCGTATATAGGGAGTTTTTGGAAAAAAAACTTTTAATTTGCTTAAAAAAGGAATGATAAATTCTTCACTTTCTGAGGGTTTATTATTCATTTGTTTTGGTTCTCCAATTAAAAAAAGTTCTACCGATTCTTTTTTTAAGTATTCTTGCAAAAAAGGCATAAGTTCCTTAGTGGACACAGTGGTAAGTCCAGAAGCAATAATTTGAAGTTCATCCGTTACAGCAATTCCTGTTCGTATTTTTCCGTAGTCTATAGCTAAAATTCTCCCCATAAAGTAAATTTGCACAAAATTAAACAAAAAAACTCTTTATTGTTAAGAACGTATTTTTAAGTAGATTAAATTCTATACCAAATAAATTATAGCATTATATTTGTTTCGAATTTCAATTACACAATGGAAGATATTAAAATTATAATAGAAAATGCCTGGGATAACAGAGCACTTCTAAAAGATGAAAACACCATTTCTACTATTAAAAAGGTTATTGAATTATTAGATAACGGCGTTTTAAGAGTTGCAGAGCCTAGTACTAATGGATGGCTAGTCAATGAATGGGTTAAAAAAGCTGTTGTTTTATACTTTCCAATTCAAAAAATGAAAACTATTGAAGCTGGTCCTTTAGAATTTCATGATAAAATTCCTTTAAAAACTGGTTATGCCGAAAAAGGAATTCGTGTTGTTCCTCATGCTGTTGCACGATATGGTGCATATATCTCTAAAGGTGTTATTTTATTGCCTAGTTATGTGAATATTGGCGCTTATGTAGATGAAGGCACCATGGTAGATACCTGGGCAACGGTTGGTAGCTGTGCTCAAATTGGTAAAAATGTTCATTTATCTGGTGGTGTAGGTATTGGCGGCGTTTTAGAACCTTTACAAGCAGCTCCAGTCATTATAGAGGACAACGCATTTATTGGGTCACGAAGTATTGTGGTTGAAGGAGTTCGCATTGAAAAAGAGGCAGTTCTAGGTGCTAATGTCGTGCTAACTGCATCAACTAAAATAATAGACATTACTGGTAATGAACCACTTGAAATGAAGGGAATTGTCCCAGCTCGTTCAGTAGTAATCCCTGGTAGCTATGTTAAAAAATTTCCAGCTGGAAGTTATAATGTACCTTGTGCATTAATTATTGGAGAACGCAAAGAAAGTACTAATAAAAAGACATCGCTTAATAATGCACTACGTGAATACGATGTTTCAGTATAAATTTTTAATTTACATATCTTATAGTTATGCTATTCCGATTGGTAATCCGTTAGAAAATGAAATCATCAAACGTGGTTATAATGTAAAATGGTTTAGTGATTTAGATGACGGAAAAAGAGCATTACAAGTTAAAGCCAATGTATTACATAAAATTAAAGATGTCATTGCCTATAAGCCTCACATTATTTTAACTGCCACTGACAGTGTTCCGGATTTTATTAAAGCTTTAAAGGTTCAAGTATTTCATGGTTTTAATGCGCAAAAAAGACCGAATAAAAAAAATGCCTTTGCACATTTTAGGTTACGTGGCTTTTTTGATTTGTATTGTACGCAAGGTCCTAATACTAGTAAAGGGTTTAAAGCACAACTTAAAAAACATCCATATTTTGAAGTCATAGAAACTGGCTGGAGCAAGGTCGATCCTTTGTTCCCTTTAGGTAGCAAAGAAATAAACAAAATACCAACAATAATGATTGCTTCTACTTTTACAGAACGTTTAAGTTTAGCATATAATGATTCTGTATTTAACATTATTAAAGCTTTATCCAATTCTGGAAAGTTTAATTTCATAATGGTATTACATCCTAAAATTCCAATAGAATTAGTTAACAAATGGAAAATATTAAATGGTAATCTTTTTACTTTTAAGAATACAACCGATTTAATTCCACTTTTTAAACAATCAGATATCATGTTTGCTGATACAACTTCGGCAATACAAGAGTTTTTACTTCAGAAGAAACCAGTAGTATCGTTTAATCACACTTTTAGACACAATTATTTAATTCATATAAATGATACCTCAAGTATTGAAAACGCTTTTAATGATGCATTAACATATCCAGAAGAATTAATACATAATATAAGTTCGTTTATTAACGATTTACATCCATATTTTGACGGTAAATCAAGCAAGCGTATCATTGATGCTTCAATTTCTTATTTACATAAAGATAAATCATATTTAAAACGGAAGCCTTTAAATTTGATGCGCAAATACAAAATGAGAAAACGCCTAAATTATTTTACATTAAAGAGTTACAATAAACCTTTCACTATCGAATTAGATAATTAATGACAAAACTTACTGCCATAATTCCTACAGGAAACGAAATTCACAATATAGAAGCAGTTATTGCTTCAGTAGGTTTTGCTGATGAAATTTTAGTTGTAGATAGCTTAAGTACAGATGGCACCTTTGAAAAAGCTCAAGAACTTGCTACAAAAGTTATTAAAAGAGAATATCAATATTCGGCTTCACAAAAAAATTGGGCTATTCCTCAAGCACAACATGATTGGATTTTACTTGTTGATGCAGATGAGCGTGTGACTTCAGAATTAAAAACAGAAATTATTGAAATTCTTAAAAACCCAAAAGAAGGTGTTATAGCTTATGATATTGGCAGAAACAACCATTTTATGGGAGAACGTGTAAAGTTTAGTGGTTGGAGAAACGACACTGTTATAAGGTTATTTAAACGTGATTTTTGTAAATATGAAGACAAACACGTTCATGCTAAACTTATTGTAGATGGTACTATTGATAAATTACAACACAAATTATATCACAACACCTATATAACTTTCGATAAGTATATCGAAAAAATGAATCGTTATGCTAATTTACAAGCAAAGGATTATGATGTAAAAACTGGTAAGTTAACACCTTATCATTTTGTTATTAAACCGTTTTGGGGATTCTTTAAACATTATATTGTTCAAAGTGGATTTAGAGATGGAATTGTTGGACTAACTATTGGATATGTTCAAGGCTATGTAATCTTTATGCGTTATGTAAAACTTTGGTTATTACGAAAAGGCAGAGAATAATTTTATTTTTTCCAAAATTTTAATTTCTTTTTTAAACGCTTTTTTTTCTGAAATTTATTCTGAAACTCTCGAGTAGATTGCCACATCAAGTCAAAAACCTTATTACAATCGTCATTTATACATTTAGCATACTCATCACTCATCACCTCAACAATAGATTTGTGTTTAGTTAACCGAGAGAAATTTTTAATTCGAGTCTCAAAATCTATAGTTCCAAAATTCATTCTATTAAGATCAACAAGGTAAAAATCGTAATCATTCCCACTTTTTTTGATCAATGTGTTTCCAGGAGAATGGTCTAAAAAATGAATTCCTTTTTCATGCAATTTATAAGTAAATCTGGTAAAGGCTCTTAATATTTTTTCATGGTCTGGATAATTTAAATTTCTTGAAAGTTCTCTATATGTTAAATCATACTCAAAATGTTCGCTAACATAAAAACTCCTTTTAAACAAAAGTCCAGAAGAATTTTCATAATACGCTATTGGTTGCGGAGTTCCTATGCCTAATTGAGTTAGTTTTTCTGCGTATTCAAAAGATCGCTGTGCTTTTCCTTTGCGAAAGAATTTGTAAACAATTTGGTTTATTAAGTTTGGGATCTTAAAAGACTTGATATTTACAACCTTATCATTCAACTGAAACAATTTCAACTTATTCCTTGCATCTTTGATTTGCTCTCCACTACTATCAAAAGATTCAATAAAGTCATCAATTTCTAATTCAATATCTTGGTATTTATGATGAAACACTTTCTTCATGTGGCAATATTACAAAGTTTTAAGATAGAACTCATTTAATCTTTTTGTGTTTTACTGAAAATGAGATGAAATTTGTTTAAATAAGGCACTTTTTGAAGTACATAGCAGCGATACGTATAAGAAAAGTAACGATATGTGGGCGAATTTCAATCATTTTTTAGGGAATAGAAAAAGTTTAAAGGAGTTCTTAATGTAGAAAACTAATCTTAAATTTGCAGCAAATAACTATTAATTATTCAATGCAAACTGAAATTAGCAACGCCTTAAAAATCCTAAAACAAGGAGGCATTATTCTTTACCCAACTGATACTATTTGGGGAATTGGCTGTGATGCTTCGAATTTTGATGCGATTGAAAAAATATTCAAACTCAAAAAACGTAACGAAAGAAAATCTTTAATTTGTCTTGTGAGTGATTTAAAAATGCTAAATTATTATATACAGAGCATTCCTGAAACTGCTTATGATATTTTAAAATATGCTGATAAGCCGACTACAATTATCTACGACAAACCTGTTAGAGTTGCAAAAAATTTAATTGCAGAAAATAATACGCTTGCAATGAGAATTGTTAATGATGGCTTTACAAATCAGTTAATACGAAAATTGAGAAAACCAATTATATCAACTTCAGCAAATATTAGTGGGAAATCCACACCAAAATCGTTTAAAGATATTAGTGAACATATTATTAAAGGTGTAGACTATGTTGTAAATTTGCCACACGAAAAAAAAGCTGCAAAACCATCATCAATTATTAAATTAACTAACGATGGAAAAGTTAGAATAATTCGTCAATAAATTTTAGTATTCGTTATAAAGAATATGAATTACAAAGAAGCATTACAACATAACATATTTAAAATTATATCTCAATCTGCTAAAGAGTTAAATTTGGACGGTTATGTCATAGGTGGTTTTGTACGTGATTTAATTCTACAACGTGGCACGCCTAAAGATATTGATGTTGTTGCTATAGGAAGTGGCATCAAACTCGCTAAACAAGTTTCAAAAAATCTACCAACAAATCCTAAAGTACAAGTATTTAAAACCTATGGTACTGCAATGCTTTGTTATGATGGTATTGAAATTGAATTTGTTGGTGCAAGAAAAGAGTCTTACAACGAAAATAGTAGAAACCCAATTGTTGAAAGTGGCACACTTCAAGACGATCAAAATCGTCGCGATTTTACAATTAATGCATTAGCGCTTGATTTAAGCGAAAATAAATTTGGTGATTTACTAGATCCCTTTAATGGTATTTCAGATTTAAATGATAAAATAATTCGCACACCTTTAAATCCAGATATTACTTATAGCGATGATCCTTTACGTATGATGCGAGCAATTCGTTTTGCAACACAACTCAATTTTACTATCGAAGAAGAATCACTCAATGCCATTTCTAAAAATAATAGAAGAATTGAGATTATCACTAAAGAACGTATTGTAGTAGAGCTCAATAAAATTCTTGAAAGTGAAAGACCTTCTATTGGTTTTCTTTTACTAGAAAAAACAGGGTTATTGGATTTAATTTTACCAGAACTTACTGCACTAAAAGGTATTGGTGAAGTTGAAGGACAACGCCATAAAGATAATTTTTATCACACATTGGAAGTGGTAGATAATATTGCAAGGAACACCGACAATCTTTGGTTACATTGGGCAGCGTTGTTACATGATATTGGGAAAGCGCCAACAAAAAAGTTTCATAAAAAAATTGGGTGGACATTTCATGCTCATGAATTTGAAGGATCCAAAATGGTATTTCAACTTTTTAAAAGATTAAAAATGCCATTAAACGATAAAATGAAATTTGTGCAAAAAATGGTATTTATGAGTTCTCGCCCAATTGTATTGGCACAAGAAACAGTAACCGATTCTGCAGTTCGCCGTTTAGTCTTTGATGCAGGTGATTATGTGGATGATCTTATGACACTTTGTGAAGCAGATATTACTACAAAAAACTCTAAAAAGTTTAAAAAGTATCATAACAATTTTAAAATTGTTAGAGATAAAATAGTTGAGGTTGAAGCGCGCGATCATATTCGTAATTTTCAACCGCCAGTATCTGGTGAAGAAATTATGAAAATCTTTAATTTAGAACCTTCTCGAGAAATTGGTTTAATTAAAGATGCCATTAAAGAAGCCATTTTAGAAGGCATTATTCCAAATGAACATGATGCAGCATTCCAATTAATGCTTAATGAAGGTAAAAAACTAGGACTCCAAATTAATGCAAAAAGATAACAAACGTGTCATTATTTGGCTATTAACTGGTTGCCTCTTAATTTTTATTATGGTTGTAATAGGTGGAATTACACGCTTGACACATTCAGGTTTATCTATTTCGAATTACAAACTAATTTCTGGAACAATTCCACCAATGAGTGATGTTGAATGGGAAACAGCTTTCAATTTATACAAACAGTATCCAGAATATCAAAAACTTAACAGCCAATTTTCATTACAAGATTTTAAAGACATTTACTTTTGGGAGTGGTTACATCGTTTTATTGGACGACTTATTGGTCTAGTGTTTTTCTTACCTTTTTTATACTTTTTAATAAAAAAACAACTTACAAAATCTACTATAAAAAAATCCATCATATTACTCGCTTTAGGAGCATTTCAAGGCTTTTTAGGTTGGTATATGGTTAAAAGCGGATTAGTTGACAATCCAGATGTGAGCCATTATAGATTAGCAGCGCATTTAACAACAGCATTTATCACTTTTGCTTACACACTTTGGGTGGTATTGGACATAATATTTCCTTACAAAAAACAAATTAATAAACGTTTCAGAAACTTAGTAAGGGTTGGTTTAGGTGTTTTACTTCTTCAAATTATTTATGGTGCTTTTGTAGCTGGTTTAGATGCTGGGTTTATACATAATCATTGGCCAATGATGAATGATGGTAAGTTTATGCACGAAACGGTTTATATTGAGCAAAATCCATTATTTAAAAACTTTATAGAAGGTAAAAGTGGTGTTCAATTTATACATAGAATTTTAGCTTATATGGTAGTAGTAGTTGTACTTCTCATTTGGTTTAGAGCAAAAAAAATGAACCTCACAAAGTATCAATCAAAAGGAGTTAATGGGTTGGTCATAGTGGTTGGTGTTCAATTTTTATTAGGTGTATTTACCGTTTTACTTCAAGTCCCTGTATGGCTTGGATTGGCACATCAAATTGGTGCATTTTTATTACTTGCAACTATGACATTTACTTTACATCGTTTCAGTAAATAATTCAAAAAAAACATATCTTTGCTAACTAATTATTTACCATGATCTACAGATTTAGAGTTATACTTGACAACGATACAGAAGACGATGTATTTCGTGACTTAGAACTACATGAAACAGATACTCTCGAAGATCTACACAACATTATCATACAATCATTTGGGTTTGATGGTACAGAAATGGCATCATTTTATTTAAGCGACGAAGAATGGAATCAAGGCGAAGAAATCTCTTTATTTGATATGAGTGAAGGTGCGAATGCTGTAAAATTAATGAATAAAACTATTACCAATGATGTTGTTCATGAAGCCAGTACCAAACTCATTTATGTATACGATTTTTTTAGTATGTGGACGTTTTATGTTGAATTAGCTGAAATTGTGGAAGAGGTAAAAGGAACCGATTATCCTAACCTCATGTTTGTTCAAGGCCAAATTCCTGATGAAGCTCCAGAAAAGTTTTTCCAAACAGAAGAAACTGAAAACTTTGATGAGAATGAAAATGATTTAGACGATTATGAGAATTTAGATTTTAACCAAAACTGGAACTAATTTCCTGATAGTCCCGATAGCTATTGGGATCAGGATTATTTATAAATTCTGAGTATTTTCATTTTCGTAATTTCGCTTTACAAATGCTAATGCATTTTTTAAAATTTCTCCCATATTTTTACTTCCCTTAAATTTTAAATCTAAAGTGTAATCATAAATTTTTAACTTTAATAAATCTATATTTTCTTTCTTAGAAATAGAATCAGAAATCATACAATCCAACAATTCCTCTATTCTGTCATTAAAACTTATTAAACGTTTCACTATTATAGAGCGTTCTTCAACTTTATATTGATCGACAGAAAATTTTTCAAATTTTTCAGAAACCATTTCAACCATTTCAGAATTCTCCTTAAAAAATTGAGGTCTATAAATGTTAAATTTCCCTTCATAAGATTGTTGATCAAAATCAATCGCTCTAATTTTATAAACTACTTGGTCGAAATCATGAGTTGGCACAATCACATAATTATACGAACGCATATCTCCTAAAAGCCTAATCATACATCGTTCATTGAACTTGACAAATTCTTTAGCAATTTGAGCTTTTTCAGCTTCAGTACATTTTGGCAGCATATTTTTTATAAACTCATCACCAGGAATTCCAGCTATATGTTCTTCTATTAAAGTATTCTTAAAGACTAAAAAATTTAGATTATATGGCGATAGCATATGTTCTAACTCTAAACCATAGATACGTGAAGCATCAGCTTTTTTTACATAAAAATAAATGTAATTGTCATTTAGAACATTTCTAATTTTAACTCGAAAGGGGTTTGAGTTTCCAAACGTACAATAATCTATAGCATCAACATTAAGAAATGGAATTGTTTTCTCATTTCCATCAGAATGCAAAATTGTATACACTTTTTTTAAGCTTAAATCTATATCTTGACGCTCAAATTCATTGTAATATACACGTATCCAAAGTGTATCAATTTCATTTTTATCATAAACCACAACTGAGCCTTGAAAGCGCAATAAATCATCATAGAAAATAGGAATTCTAATATTTCTATTATATTCAGTAAGATAAGTATGCAATTTACTGCTTACTGGAAAAGATGGTTTCTTTTTGGATATTTTTAAGTCCTTCATACACTTCTTCGATATCTCAAATGTAATATATTTTATATAGTTATCTATTCCTTTGTAACAAGTTTTAAGTTTTATCGTCTTACATTTATAACCAACCAAATACACATATCTTGGAGTCAATTCTAACTATTAATAACCTTACTAAAAAGTATGGTTATGTAACAGCCGTAAAAAACCTTTCGTTTAATATAGAAAAAGGTAATATTTATGGTATTCTTGGACCAAATGGAAGCGGAAAATCTACAACTTTAGGCGTTGTTCTAAATGTTGTAAATAAAACTAATGGAGATTTTTTATGGTATGATGGAAAACTTTCAACTCATGACGCCCTTAAAAAAGTAGGCGCTATAATTGAGCGTCCTAATTTTTATCCATATATGACAGCTTACCAAAATCTACAATTGGTTTGTAAAATAAAAGGAGTGGCTGTTGAAAGAATAGATGAAAAACTTAAAATTGTTGATCTATTAGACAGAAGAGATCATAAGTTTAAAACATATTCTTTAGGGATGAAACAGCGTCTTGCTATTGCTTCAGCATTACTAAACGATCCTGAAATATTAATTCTTGATGAACCTACAAATGGTTTGGATCCTCAAGGCATACACCAAGTAAGAGAAATAATAAAAGAAATTGCCAATAATGGTACAACGATTTTATTAGCTTCACATTTGTTAGACGAAGTTGAGAAAGTATGTACACATGTAGTTGTGCTTCGTGAAGGTGAAAAGCTATATTCTGGAAGAGTAGATGAAATGATCTCTAGTCATGGCTTTTTTGAATTGAAAGCGGATAAGCATGATGAGTTAATTAATCTCCTAGAAAACGATAATAATTTTGGGAAGTTTAAAATTGAAGATGGCATAATTACTGCTTTTTTAAATACTCCAATGGATGCAACATCATTTAACAATCTAATGTTTGAAAAAGGTATTACACTTTCACATTTGGTAAAACGTAAGGAAAGTCTTGAAGAACAGTTCTTACAATTAACCGACAACAACTAACCAAAAAAATCAATCAAGCAAATGCTACGTCTTTTAAAATTAGAATTACAAAAACTTTTACTTAATAAAACGAGTAAAATACTCATATTTATATCATTTATTTTACCCTTTTTTGTCATATTATTATCCTCATTTAAAATAAATGTATTTGGTTTTTTTACTATAGAGCTTGGCGAGTTAGGAATTTTTAATTTCCCCATTATTTGGCATCTCACAACATTTTTTGCGTCGCAGTTTAAATTTTTCTTTGCCATAGTAGTAGTATCCATGATAGGAAATGAGTATAGTAACAAAACCATCAAACAAAACTTAATAGATGGACTAAGCAAAAAAGAATTTATCCTTTCTAAATTTTATACGATTATATTCTTTTCATTAGTATCTACAGTAATAATATTTTTCATTTCATTATGTATAGGTCTCTACTATTCGAGCTATACTGAGTTTAATATTATTATTCAAGAAACCGAATTCTTACTTGGTTATTTTGTAAAACTATTAGGATTCTTCTCATTCTGTTTATTTTTAGGTATGCTGGCAAAACGTTCAGCTTTTGCGCTAGCTTTTCTTTTAGTTGATTTTATCGTAGAAGGAATTATTTTAGGGATAATTACTTGGCAAGCTAATTTTGAGTTAGCTGAAAAAATCCAAAACTTCTTTCCTCTAAAATCTATGTACAACCTTATAAAGCAACCTTTCCAACGTATTGCTATGACTAAGTTTCCAGACAAAGAAAATTTAGTTTATGACTATGGAGTGCACTGGTACGAATTTGTAATCGTACTTGTTTGGACAGCAATTTTTATCTTTTTGTCGTACAGATTATTAAAAAAGAGAGATTTGTAATATATTTATAGGCTTTATTGCTTATAAATGAAACGATCGCTAATAACATTTAAATATTAATTTTATGAATATTTAAATTTTTAGTATGAGAACGAAGTGGTTACACACGTCCTCATTTTTAATAAAAAGTTATCGTTAAGTTTATTAAAAATTTAACGTGTGAAAAAGATATTATTAATCCTTTCCCTCTTCATTTCAATAAATGTTGTAGGTCAAGGCGAAGCCAACAATTGGTATTTTGGTGAAAATGCAGGAATGCAATTTGACCAAACAACAGGAAATGTTTCTGTAGTAAGTGGTGGACAATTAAATACCAGAGAAGGTTGTTCTACAATATCTGATGCAAATGGCAACTTACTTTTTTATTCCGATGGGATAACTGTTTGGAATAGGAATCATCAAGTCATGCCTAATGGAACAGGACTATATGGAGATCCTTCCAGCACACAATCTGCTTTAGTTGTTCCAAAACCTGATGATCCTGACATTTATTTTATTTTTACTGTGGACACCACAGCTTTTGAAGGTGATCCAAATTTTGGACTCAATTATTCTATAATTGATATGTCACTTGATGGTGGATTAGGAGATGTTATTGATAAAAATACGCCTTTACTCGATAGATGTTCCGAAAAAATTACTGCCGTATTAAAAGATTGTATTACAAAATCTATTTGGGTTATAACTTTAGCATCAACTGATGGAACTTTTCCTGTATTTGACACTTATCATGCATTTGAAGTAAATAATACTGGAGTAAATACAACTTCGATCAAATCAACTTTTAATTTAAATATTACAGACCGACGGGGTTATTTAAAACTATCACCTGATGGCACTAAAATGGTGTGTGCTAACATGACTGCTAATTTTGATATTACCAATACGGTAGATCGATTGTTATTATATGATTTTGACGAAAATACTGGAATTGTAACTAACCAGCAACAGCTCATTATTAATTCCCCAAGTTTTGCGCCTTATGGCGTAGAGTTTTCGCCAAACAGCGAAGTGCTATATATACATTCATCTAATGCTGGTGGTGGTGGTGCAGCAAACCATTCTTCTGTTTTAACACAATTTAATTTAGCTGCTGCAGATATCCAAGCCAGTGAATTTGAATTAGATGGGAGACAACTTTATAGAGGTGGTTTACAGCTTGGTCCTAATGGTAAAATATATCGTGCTTTAAGTGCTACTTATGGACAAGGCTTACCATTTCTTGGAGTTATAAACAACCCAAATAATATTGGTGCTGCGGCAAACTACCAGCATAATGCCATAAGTCTGTCACCAAATTTATCATCACAAGGATTGCCTCCTTTTATTCAATCAATTTTTAACTCAGAAATTGATATTATTAGAAATGGGTTGAGCGTCACAAACCTTTCGCTATGTGATGGTGATACCTATACACTTTTAGCTGATGATATTCCAGGTGCTACATATACTTGGTATTTAGATAGCAACCTTTTAGCTGAAAACGATTTAGATCTCATCGTAACTCAAGCTGGTCAATATGAAGTATTTATCGACCCAAATAATGGCGATTGTGCTGTTGAAGGAGAAGCGACTGTAGGCTATTTTACACCTCCAATTACAAACCAGCCATCAAATATTATTATTTGTGATGATGATAACGATGGATTGTTTATGTTCGATTTTATAGTCAATGTAGATGCCCAAGTATTAGGTGCACAAGACCCAACTACATTTAGTGTGCATTATTTTGAATCTCAAGCAGATGCCGACAATAATATAAATGAAATTGCAATGCCTTACCAAAATATTGTGAATCCACAAGAAATATTTGTGAGAATTGATAACGATGGCTTTACCGATTGCTTTGACACAACATCTTTTTTTATCGAGATATTTAATACTCCAACTGCTACTGTATTTGGAAATTTCGAAGTTTGCGACGATACTTCGGATGGTGATAATATGAATGGTCAAACTACTGTTGATTTACTTGAGATAAATGCTTTAGTTTTTGGTAGTCAAGATCCGTTACAATACAATATCACATATCACAGCTCGCAATTAGATGCCGATGCTGGGAATGCTACATTACCATTTTCCTACTACAATTCAACAACAAACTCTGAAACTCTTTTTGTTAGAATCGAAAATATTTTAAATACAGATTGTTATGATACTTTATCATTTGATTTAATCGTTAATATTGCTCCTGAAACATTTAACACCACACTCTTTCAATGTGATGAAGATGGTAATGTAGATGGGTTTACAACATTTAATCTTACTGAAGCCAACGATGTACTTACTGGTGGAATTACCGAAAGGTCTACAAAATTCTTTCTCACTCTGGCTGATGCTCAATCTAGTACTAACGAAATAGATGGTAACTCTTTCGATAACACTCTTAATCCTCAAACTATTTACGTACAAGTTAATAATGATGTTACTGGCTGTGTTGATTTTGCTGAACTAATTCTAGAAGTAAGCACAACTAGTGCTTTTGATGCTACTCTTTTTACTTGTGACGATGATGGTATTGAAGATGGCTTTTACACATTTGATCTTTCTGATGCTGATGCTGATGTTTTAAATGGATTATCTACTGATCTTACTATTAACTATTACGAAAATTATAACGATGCACTGTTAGAACAAATGCCTCTACCTCTTTCGTATGTAAATACAGTTCCATATTCACACTCTATTTTTGTGAGAGTTGAAGATGATAATGCTTGCTTTGGTATTAATCAAGTGCAATTAACGGTTTACGAACTACCTGATATTGAAATTGAAGAACAACTCTTCTATTGTCTTAATATTTTTCCAGAAACTATAACTCTCAATGCTGGACTTATTAATGGTTCTCCTTCCGATTTTACCTATCTATGGTCTACTGGTGAAACAAGCTCCGAGATTGAAATAAATCAAACAGGAATGTATTCTGTAACAGTTACTAATATTAATGGCTGTTCTAAAAATAGAAACATTACAATATTACCTTCTAACATCGCTACTTTCGAATCTATTGATGTTACTGATGCTACACAAAATAACACCGTAACTGTTAATGTCTCTGGTGAAGGTACTTATGGTTTTGCATTAGATGATATTAATGGTCCATATCAAGACAGTAACTTTTTCGAAAATGTTGCACCTGGTCTACATACCGTATATGTTATTGACACCAAAAATAACTGTGGTATTGTAGAAGAAATTGTATCGGTTATTGGTTTTCCTGTGTTTTTTACACCAAATAACGATTCCTACAATGATACTTGGCAAGTCTATGGGCTTTCTAAACAGTTTCAACCAAACTCCATAATATATATCTACGATCGCTATGGTAAATTATTAAAACAATTAGATCCTACTGGTCCTGGATGGGATGGAACTTTTAACGGACATAGACTCCCTAATAGTGATTATTGGTTTCACGTAACTCTGCAAGATGGGAGAATCTTTAAAAGCCATTTTACACTTAAAAGATAGTATAATTAAGAATAAAACCTATATCAAAAAACATGTTTATTCATCGTTAAATTTTGTACAAATATGCGCTTCATCGATTTTTATTGCGTTTTGACTATGTTTTAGCTATGTTTGCTAATTATGTATTTTATTAAAATAAATTAAGTCTATTATTCTCCAAATACTGGGTGATTTAAATATAAACCTACTAATAATGAAGAGAAGTATTTTTATACATTTCATCATGCTTCTATGCTGTTGTAATTTTGTGTTCTCTCAACAAATAACAATAGACAATAGTCTTTCAGCACAACAGCTTATCGAAAACCATTTAGTTGAAGGTTGCGTTGAAGTAACTAATATAACTTCAACAGTAAATGGTAGTGTAAATGGGTTTTCGAGCTTTGGTTCTTTCAATAGAGCATCATCAAATTTTCCTTTCGAAAATGGTATTGTATTAACTACAGGTAATGCTACTTCTGGTGGAAATTCTTTTAACGATCAAGATTTAAATGAAGGTACCTTAAGCTGGGGAACAGATTCAGATTATGAAGCAGCTTTAGGTACTTCTAACACTTATAATGCAACTTCAATTGAATTTGATTTTATTTCAGTAAGTAATCTTATTCAATTTGATTATTTAATAGCTTCCGAAGAATATGGTTCACAATACCTATGTAATTATGCCGACAGTTTTGTGTTCTTAATTAGAGAAACTGCAAGTGCTGGTCCATATACAAACGTAGCTTTAGTTCCAGGAACTGCAACACCAGTAAGTACTAACTCAATACATGCCGAAATTTTTGGGTTTTGTCCACCTGAAAATGAAACCTATTTTGATAATTATGATATTGGAGATACAAACTATAATGGTAGAACTGTTGTTCTTACTGCAGGAACTACAATAACTCCTTATACACAATATCATGTCAAACTTGTAATTGCTGATGGATTTGATCAAAATTTTGATTCTGCTGTGTTTATTCAAGGTAATAGTTTAAGTCCTGTTATAAATCTTGGAGATAATTTATCTACTTGTGCAGACACTATAGTTTTAGACGCAGATATAGAAAATTCACAAGCAACTTACGATTGGTATTTAGATAATGTTTTAGTGGTTGATGATGGATCGCCAATATTTAATGTTACACAATCTGGAATCTATAGAGTAGAAGTTTCTGTTCCTTTAAATGGTGAAGTTTGTATTATTGAAGACGAAATAGAAATTAATATAAGTACAGAACAAACTGCAGATCCTATTGCAGATTATGTGATTTGTGACAGCAATGGTGATGGTTTTGAAACTTTTGATTTAACAACAAAAGATGCTGAAGTATTAGCTTCTGTCCCACCTGCAAATTATGCATTTACATATCACTTGACGTTAATAGATGCTCAAAACAATGTTAATCCAATTACAACACCAATTTTAAGTTCAGGAACACAAACTATCCATGTTAGAATAGAAGATATAGATGTTGGCTGTTTAGCATTTAACACAATTAATATTATAGTTGGTCCTTTGCCTGCTATTATAAATCCGCAACCTTTTAATCTTTGTGATGATGCTATTGCAGATGGTTTTACAGATTTTGATTTACCTCAAATTGATAATAGTATAACTTCAGGACAAAGTGGTTTAGTAGTTAATTACTATTTAACGCAAAATGATGCCAATAATGGTATAAACGCTTTAGCATCACCTTATACAAATATTAGTAATCCTGAACAACTTTATGTTAGAGTTACTGACTCACAAACTGGTTGTGTTAGTGCAACAACAGTAGAAATTGGAGTTGTAGATAATCCCATAGTTAATCCTGATCCTGTGTATATTGATGCATGTGATTTGGATCATGATGGTTTTGCAACTTTTGACCTAACTTCAGCTATTTCAGAAATATTACAAGGTCTAACCAATGTTACTGTAACTTTTTATGTTGATCAAACTGATGCAGAATCTGGCACAAATCCAATAGCAAACGAAACTAATTACGCTAATATAGATATAGAAGAACAAATTATTTTTGTTCGTATTGAAGATAATACTACCGGATGTGCAGCTATTAAAGAATTAGAAATTCACACCAATCTGTTACTTACTGGAACAAACATTCAAGATTTTGCTTTATGTGATGATGATGGTGATGGAGAAGTCAGCTTTGATCTTGGAAGTATTGCAATTGTAATTTTTAATGATATCCCTGGATTAAACATTACATTTTATGCAACACAAACCGATTTAGACAATGGTACAAATCCATTAAATCCCTTAACTCCTTTTGATGTAACCAATAGTCCTCAAACTTTGTATTTCGAATTAACCAATGGATCGTGTACTGAACAAGCTGAAGTTGATTTATTAATAAATGCTTTTGTGTCATTCACTCCAATTGGTTCACAAGATTATTGCGATATAGATGATGATGGCTTTGTAGAAATTGATTTATCTTCCTTCGATGTATTAGTAACTGGAGCTGATCCAGATTATAATGTTTTGTACTACCCAACAGAAATCGATGCAAGAAATGGTACAAATGTGCATCCAAATTTATATACTAATATTTCAAATCCTGAAATAATATATACTAGAATTCTAAATAATCTTACAGGTTGTTTTGATGTAAATTTCTTCGAAATAAACATTATTCCAGCTCCCACAGTAACACAAGCAAACGATATTATTATTTGTGATAATGATGGTGATGGATTTTCTGTCATTGACCTTGATTCTAAAATATCTGAAATAGTTCCATCGCAAACAGGACTTACAATAGGCTTCTTTACAACTATTGAAGATTTAGACGCAAATACTAATCCAATTACCAATCTTACTGCTTATAACGCAAATACACAAACCATTTATGTAAGAGTTGAAAGTATTGCAACAACATGTTATGCTACAGTGATTTTTGAAGTTTTAGTAAATACGCTTCCTGTAATAAATACAATAGATAGTTTCCAATTATGTGAAGACGATAATGATAGTACAACCGAATTTGTATTTGAAACAAAAGATGCCGAAATATTAAATGGTCAAACTGATAAAGAAGTTTTCTATTTTGAAGATCCTAGTAGAACAATTCTTATAGATAAAACACTTCCATATTTAAATACTAGTACTCCACAAACTATTTATGTAAGAGTTGAAAATCTTACTGATCCAAATTGTTTTGCTGAAGCTGAATTTTTAATAGAAGTCGCTCCAAATCCAGTATTTAACATCCCTTCAGACTTTATTGTTTGTGATGATGGATCTAACGATGGTACTGAAGAATTTGATTTTAATGGAGTGATAACAGAAATGACGCAAGGGGTTTCTCCAGTACCAACAATTACATTTCATTTAACAACTGAAGATGCTGAAAGTAACATTAACCCTTTACCTTTAACATATTCAAATGTTACAAATCCACAGCAAATATTTGTTAGAGTAGAAAGTGAAATATTTTGTTCTATCATTACAGATTTTGGTTTAAATATATTAGCTGTTCCAGAGGTAAGTGAAGCACAACCTATTCAGTTTTGTGATGCAGATAATGATGGTATAACTGAAATAGATTTAACAGCATCAGAGTTTGAAATTTTTGATGTTAGACAAGATAATATTGAAGCTAATTATTTTGAAACCCTAGCAGATCTTGATGCTTTTAATAACGAAATAACAAATCCACAGCAATATACCAACCTAACAAATCCTCAAATAGTATATTTAAGAGTTACCAATACTTCTACTAATTGTTATGTGTCAGTGCCAATAGAAATTATTGTTAATAATACTCCTGTTGTAAATCCTGTAGCAATTACTATTTGTGATACTGATGATGATTCTTTCACATTATCTTCAGTTGATTCACAGTTGGTAAATGACACTTCAAATGTTACAATATCATATTACTCAACACAATCAGATGCCGATCTAGGTTTAAATCCTTTACCAGGCTCTTATAATTATTTAAGTAGCAATGATACCATTCACGTTAGGGTTGAATTTAATGATACAGGCTGCTATACATTGTCATCGTTTATTTTAAATATCAATCCGCTTCCCATAGCCAATTCTCCAGTAACCGTTGAAGGTTGTGATGATGATTATGATAGCTTTTTAGAATTTGATTTATCGCAACAAAACAACACAATTTTAGGAGTTCAAAGTCCTCTAAATTTTGCCGTTACTTATTACACAAGTTTAACTGATGCTGAAAATGCCGAAAACAATCTTGAAAATTTACACAATGCTTTTAATGAGGACATTATTTATGTAAGAGTAGAAAACAATGCAACTGGATGTTTCAATACTACGGAGCTTCAAATGGTTGTTCATAGAAAACCAATTGTAGACATTCCAGATATTGTATATTTTTGTAATGACGAACCATTACTAACTATCATTGCTGACACAGCGTTTCCAAACGACACATATGTTTGGTCTAATGGCGAAACCACTTCAGAAATTGAAATTGATATTACAGTAATTGGTGATTATTGGGTAACTATAACATCAGAGTTTGACTGCGAAACAACTCATAATTTTTCTGTTTCCACATCTGAACCTGCAAGTATAGACTTTACAACAACTGTAGATTTTTCAAACCCAAATAGTATTACTGTAGATGTTAGTGGTATTGGAAATTATGTCTTTCTTTTAGATAATGGAGTGCCACAAGAATCTAACTTTTTTAATGATGTTGCCCCTGGTTTACATACAGTAACAGTAAGAGATTTAAATGGTTGTACAGATGCTGTTAAAGAAGTGTTTGTAATAGATGTCCCTTTATTTATGACACCAAATGGCGATGGCTATTTTGATACGTGGCATGTTATTGGCATAGAACAACTGCCAGGAACCATCGTTTATATTTTTGATAGATATGGTAAGCTACTCAAAACATTGTCACATACTTCTCAAGGATGGAATGGGACCTTTAATGGCTATATGATGCCTGCAAACGATTATTGGTTTTTTGCAGACGTTAGAAAAGACAATACTCAATTTGAGTTTAGAGGGCATTTTACGTTAAGGCGATAGATTTTAATAAAAAATATCATATTCATTTTGATTTGGTTAGGTGAATTTATACTCTAAATTTGTAGTATGAAGTTCAAAATTGAATCAGAATTTAATCCTACTGGAGATCAACCAGAAGCGATAGAACAACTGTCAAAAGGCCTCTTGTCCAACGAAAAATACCAAACACTTCTTGGTGTGACAGGTTCTGGTAAAACATTTACAGTTGCTAATGTTATTGAAGAAGTCCAACGTCCTACCTTAGTTTTGGCGCATAACAAAACTTTGGCTGCGCAATTGTATTCAGAATTCAAACAATTTTTTCCTAATAATGCTGTGGAATACTTTGTATCCTATTACGATTATTATCAACCTGAAGCCTACATGCCAGTTTCTGGAATTTATATAGAGAAAGACTTATCAATAAACGAGGAAATTGAAAAAATGCGTTTAAGTGCAACCTCTTCCCTACTTTCTGGTCGTCGCGATGTATTGGTAGTGTCTTCGGTATCTTGTATTTATGGTCTTGGGAATCCTGCTGAATTTCAGAAAAATGTCATCACTTTAAAGCGTGATCAGGTAATTTCAAGAACAAAATTATTGCATCAATTAGTGCAGAGTTTGTATTCTCGTACTGAAGATGAATTTAGACATGGTAATTTCAGAATAAAAGGAGATACTTTAGATATTTTTCCAAGTTATGGAGATGATCCATTTCGAATTCACTTTTTTGGTGATGAAATCGAAGAGATTGAAGCATTTAATTTACAGACCAATCAAGTTATAGAAAAATATGATAGACTTACTATCTATCCTGCAAATATGTTTGTAACCTCTCCTGATGTGTTACAAAATGCCATTCATCATATTCAGGAAGATATGGTAAAACAAGTAGATTACTTTAAAGAGATTGGTAAACATCTGGAAGCCAAACGTCTAAAAGAACGTACAGAATTTGACCTTGAAATGATTAGAGAATTAGGTTATTGTTCTGGTATCGAAAATTATTCGAGATATCTCGATGGACGACTACCTGGAACACGACCTTTTTGTTTGTTAGATTATTTTCCTAATGATTATTTAATGGTTGTTGACGAAAGTCATGTAACCATTTCGCAAGTTCATGCTATGTATGGAGGTGATAGAAGCCGAAAAGAAAATCTGGTAGAATTTGGTTTCAGATTACCTGCCGCAATGGATAATCGTCCTTTGAAGTTTGATGAATTTGAAATGATACAAAATCAAGTGATTTATGTAAGTGCAACTCCGGCTGATTATGAATTACAAAAAACTGATGGTATCTACATAGAACAAGTTATTAGACCAACAGGACTACTTGATCCAGAAATTGAAGTAAGACCAAGTCTCAACCAGATTGATGATTTAATTGAAGAAATTCAATTGCGTGTTGAAATAGACGAACGTACTTTGGTGACGACGCTTACAAAACGAATGGCTGAAGAACTGACTAAATATTTAGACAGATTACAGATTCGTTGTCGTTATATACATAGTGATGTGGATACTTTAGAGCGTGTTGAGATTATGCAAGATTTACGCAAAGGATTGTTTGATGTGTTGGTTGGTGTTAATCTTTTACGTGAAGGGTTGGATTTACCAGAAGTGTCTTTGGTAGCTATTCTTGATGCAGACAAAGAAGGTTTTTTACGTTCTGCACGATCTTTAACTCAAACAGTTGGCAGAGCAGCACGACACCTCAACGGAAAAGCGATAATGTATGCAGATAAAATTACCAAAAGCATGCAAAAAACTATTGACGAAACCAATTACAGACGTGAAAAGCAAACCGCGTATAATACTGAAAATAATATTACGCCAAGAGCAATACAAAAAAATCTGGATAATGCATTAACTAAAAATTCTGTAAGTAGTTATTATTATGAACTGGAAGCTTTAAAAGCTGCCGAACCTGAAAGTGACTATTTAACGAAACCACAATTGGAAAAAAATATTCGAGAAAGACGTAAACTTATGGAACAAGCTGCAAAAGAATTAGATTTTATACTTGCCGCAAAATTAAGAGACCAAATAAAAGATTATCAAATAAAACTTGAACAATTAAAAGTTTAATTGTATTGCGTTTTAAAAATGTCTATTAAGAAATCTGGTGGAACAATCTTATCTGGAAAACTTTCCATTAGATCTAAAACACGATTAATAGCTTCGTGTCCTAACCCCATTCTTAAACCAAAATTATGTAATCTTATAAGATCTGAATCTGCAATTTCTTTATCAAGATTCATTAACAAAATTAATCTATGAAATTGAACGATACGTTCGCTATGAGATTTTAAATTAATATGTGTCACAGGATTGTCTAATAAATAATCATAATCTTCTCTAGTAATCTCTAATTGTTTAGCTACGCCTAGTAAAAATTTATGCTCAATTGCTCTTAAGTTGTTATTTATTCTTGCAAACGCTATCATTTCGGATAGCAAGCTTAATTTTTCTATTCTATTTATCATTGTTGAGGGAGGATTAATTATTACATTATAAAATTAAATATTATCTTATTTTTATCATCGTAGATATAATGTAACTTGACGAAAAAAGAATGTTGTTTCATCGAAGTTATTTTACTTTAGTACTATTATTTTTTATAACTATTTGATGAACAGTGTTTTAAATAAATATTAGATAATTGCTAATTTTTATTTATTTTTCAGAAATAATTAAATTTATTATATGAAAAAAATTGCCCTTATAATTGCATCGTTATTATTTTTACCAATAAATGTAAAATCTCAATCTACAGCAACAAAACAAGTCTCAACTTTTATTATTGAAGCTCCACAATTAAATGCCCATAAAAGAATTTGGGTGTATTTACCAAAATCTTATAAAGCAACAAAAAAATCGTATCCAGTAATTTATATGCATGACGCTCAAAACTTATTTGATGCTGAAACATCTTATGTAGGCGAATGGAAAGTTGATGAATATTTGGATACAATTATAGACAATGAAGTTATTATAATTGGTATAGAACATGGCAATGAGAAACGTATGGATGAATTAACACCTTACAAAAATGATAAATATGGTGGTGGTCAAGGAGATATTTATTTAACTTTTATTAAAAACACTTTAAAACCGCATATCGATATAACTTATAGGACTTTAAAAGACCCAAAAGACACAACAATTTTCGGATCGTCTTTAGGTGGATTAATTTCATTTTATGCTGTTCTAAAACACCCTGAAACATTTGGAAATGCTGGTGTATTTTCTCCCTCATTCTGGTTTAATAAAAAAATATTTGATTTTGCAAAGGGTTCAAAAATAAGTTCAACGACAAAATTCTTTTTTCTTATGGGAACGGAAGAAGGAGAAACAGCTGTACCAAATCAAAATAAAATGGTGACACTTTTAAAAGAAAAAGGTGTTAATGAAAAAAATATATTTAACAATGTTATTGATGGAGGAAAGCATAATGAAGTATTTTGGAGTCAATATTTTCCTTTAGCGCATCAATGGTTTTTTAAAGAATAGTATAAATTTAAAAACTCCTAAAATAATTTAGGAGTTTTAAGACTAATTCAAATAAATCAAAGATATTTAATCATCTTCGGGTGTTATTTTTACTGGTACTATATATGTTTTTTCACCATCGTTTATAGTTACAGGCAATTCCTGATAGTTTAACCTACTCTTAATGAAGTTTTCCGCATAAATATTTTCAGTATCAACAGATAATACTACAAATTCATTGTTTTTGTTTAATGTTAATTTTACATTAGCAGTAATTTCTTCATCTACTAAAAAACTAGGGTTTTGTAATAATTTTCCAATTTCTTCAGTTATTGCAACTGATTCAGCTCTCTTGTCTTCAGTATTAGTACTTGCTGCAAGTACACTACTAAATGTTAATGCTACGACTAATAGCAAAGTTTTGATTGTTCTCATAATTGTTTGTTTTAAAATGATTGATATCTTATAGACTGTATATATGTAACAAATGTTACACCAAGAATTACTAATTAACTATTGTTTAACTTTATTTAGTAGTTAATTAACATTCAAATTCACAAATTCGTCACTTTTCAAAAAGATTTTTGAAAAACACTTTAAGTTTATTATGGAGAAGTAATAATAGCTCAATAAAAAAGAGCAATGTTTACACATTGCTCAAAATTTATATATGTTAATTTTATTTAGCCTAAAACTGCTTGTACCTTATCTGCTGCCTCTTGGAATTCTACAGCACTTTGCACATCTAAACCAGAACTATCTATCAATGCCTTGGCAATATCTGCATTAGTCCCTTGTAAACGAACAATGATTGGAACATTTATAGCATCTCCCATGTTTTTATAAGCGTCTACAATACCTTGAGCCACGCGATCACATCTTACAATACCTCCAAAAATATTGACAAGTATTGCCTTTACATTAGGGTCTTTTAATATAATTCTGAAAGCAGCTTCTACTCTTGCAGCATCTGCAGTCCCACCAACATCAAGAAAATTTGCTGGTTCTCCTCCTGATTGTTTAATTAAATCCATAGTAGACATAGCTAAACCAGCTCCATTAACCATACAGCCTACATTTCCATCTAAATCTACATAGTTTAGACCTAATTCATTCGCTTCAACCTCAATAGGATTTTCTTCACGTAAATCACGCAAGTCATTATAATCTTTATGTCTGTAAAGTGCATTATCGTCTATGGTTACTTTTGCATCAACAGCCATTATTTTATTATCACTTGTTTTTAAAACCGGATTAATTTCAAATAAAGATGCATCAGATTTTACATAAGCTGTATATAAAGCAGTCACAAATTTTGTCATTTCTTTAAAAGCCATTCCAGATAATCCTAAATTAAAAGCAACACGACGTGCTTGAAAAGGTAAAATACCTGCAGAAGGATCTATCTCTTCAGAATATATTAGGTGAGGTGTTTCTTCAGCTACAGTTTCGATATCCATTCCGCCTTCGGTAGAATACATAATCATATTTCGTCCAGTTCCACGATTTAACAGCACTGACATATAGTATTCGTCTGTTTCAGTTTCTCCAGGATAATACACATCTTCTGTAACTAAAACCTGATGTACTTTTTTCCCTTCAGCCGAAGTTTGGGGAGTAATAAGATTCATTCCAATAATTTGTCCGGATATCTCTTCAACTTCTTGTAGGCTTTTTGCTAGTTTAACTCCTCCACCTTTACCTCTTCCTCCAGCATGAACTTGAGCTTTTATAACATGCCAACCTGTACCAGTTTCTGCAGTTAATTGTTTTGCAGCATCAACAGCTTCTTGAGCATTATGAGCAACGATACCACGTTGTATACGTACTCCAAAACTATTCAATATGTCTTTTCCTTGATATTCGTGTAAATTCATCCTTTAAATTTAATGTCACAAAAATAAACATACTAGACCTTTAAACAAACATTTTTTATTACAGATTATTTATATTAACAATTATTCGTTTTTTTGACTATTTTTTTAAGAATTTATTACCTTCAGATTAGAAAAAAGATTATAGTTTTACAAAAAAATTATTCAAAAAAGAAAACAAACAAATTATGCAAAACAATTAATTTTTAAGACAATGAAAAATGAAACTTTATTAAACATCGCAAAAGAATTTGGAAGCCCGGTTTATGTTTACGACGCTACTAAAATTGAAACGCAATATAAACGTTTAACTTCTGCATTTAATAAGGTGAAACAATTAAAAATTAATTATGCAGTTAAGGCATTATCGAATATTTCAGTCTTAAAATTGATGAAAAAATTAGGGGCTAGTCTAGATACAGTTTCTATTCAGGAAGTAAAATTAGGATTGGCAGCAAATTTTATTCCTCAAAATATTATTTATACACCTAATGGTGTTTCTATAGAAGAGATTGAAGTCGTTGCAAAACTTGGTGTTCAAATTAATATAGATAACTTATCGATATTAGAACAATTTGGAACAAAGTATCCTAATATTCCTGTATGTGTTCGTATTAATCCGCACGTTATGGCTGGCGGAAACACAAATATTTCTGTTGGACATATAGATTCTAAATTTGGAATTTCGATACATCAAATTCCACATATTCTTCGCATTGTAAAAAATACTGGAATGCAAATTAACGGCATACACATGCATACTGGCAGTGATATTCTAGATATTGATGTATTCTTGTATGCTAGTGAAATTTTGTTTGAAACAGCAAAAAACTTTGAAAGACTTGAATTTATCGATTTCGGTTCTGGTTTTAAAGTTCCTTATAAAGATGGCGACATCGAAACTGATATTGAAGAATTTGGTGAAAAACTGACAGCTCGTTTTAAAACATTTTGTAAAAATTATGGTCGAGAAATAACATTAGCTTTCGAGCCAGGAAAATTTCTGGTAAGTGAAGCAGGTTATTTTTTAACTAAAGTAAATGCTATAAAACAAACAACCTCAACTGTTTTTGCTCAAGTAGATTCTGGTTTTAATCATTTAATAAGACCTATGTTATATGGTGCGAAACATGAAATAATTAACATCTCCAATCCTAATGGAAAACAACGCTTCTATTCTGTAGTAGGTTATATTTGTGAAACCGATACGTTTGCAACCAACAGACCTATTACAGAAATAAATGAAGGTGATATTCTAGCTTTTAAAAATGCTGGAGCCTATTGCTTTACTATGGCGAGTAATTATAATTCGCGTTATCGTCCAGCAGAAGTATTATGGTATAATGATCAGGCACATTTAATCCGAAAACGGGAAACCTTTGATGATATTTTAAAAAATCAAATAGAAATAACTCTATAAATCAACCTTAAGCGTTAACTCAAAAAGTTAACGCTTTTTTATTATCTTTAAAATCCAAAATAATTCTTATGAAGGACTTAACATGGGACAGTTTCACTAAAAGAATACACATCAAAGCGCCCATTGAAAAACTCTATTGGTGTTGGGCAACCGAAGAAGGAATTACATCTTGGTTTTTAAGGAACTCCGAATATCTGCGAGATGGTAAAAAAATTAATTCTTCTGAATATATTCAACAAAACGATACCTATACTTGGATGTGGCACAATTGGGACGGACAAGAAACAGGAAAGATAATTAAAGCCAATGGGAAAGATTGTATTCAGTTTTCATTTGCAGAGACTTGTGAGGTTTCAGTAACATTAGAGCAACGAGAAGAAGCAGTTTTATTATCCTTGACCCAATCTAAAATACCAAAAGACGAAAAAAGTAAGCTGCAAATTTTTTATGGTTGTAGTAATGGATGGACATTTTGGTTAGCCAATTTAAAAGCATATTTAGAGCACAATATATTACTTAATGAAACCGAAATTGATCTTCGTGGTTTTGAACTCTCTGGATACGAATTTGTAAACATGTAGCACCATCTTAATATTAAATATCAAAAAAAACTAAACTATATATCATGAAAACCAACCACAAAATAGTAATGCTTATCCTATTAGTATTGCCTTTATTTTCTTTCAGTCAAATGTCAAATGACACAAGACTTCTTTCACAGCCTGCAATTAGTGCAAATAATATTGCATTTATATACGCAGAAGATTTATGGGTTGCCAATAAAGATGGTTCAAATCCAATACGATTAACTATAGATGAAGGTATTGAATCTGATCCAATATTTTCTCCCGATGGTTCTACAATTGCTTTTAATGCTCAATACGATGGTAATACTGATGTTTATACAATTCCTGTAAATGGTGGAATCCCAAAACGTTTAACTTGGCATCCTAGTGGTGATTTTGTAAATGATTTTTCTCCTGAAGGGAATAACGTTATTTTTTCTTCACAAAGAAATACTTTTACTGGTCGTTATTTACAACTTTATTCTATCTCTACAAATGGAGGAGCTGTAACGCAATTAGAAATTCCTAATGCATTTTGGTCTTCTTATTCAGGTGATGGCAAATATATGGCTTACACTCCGTTATACGAACCGTATAACCAATGGAAACATTATCGTGGAGGTATGGAGTCTCGAATTTGGATTTATAATGTAAAAACTCATAAAGTTGATGAAATTCCAAGACCAGGAAATGTTGCAAATAATACGCGACCACAATGGATGGGAGACAATATCTACTTTAGAAGTGATAGAAATGGAGAGTTCAATTTATTTAGTTATAATGTGAATTCTAAAGAAACGACACAGTTAACACAATTTAAAGATTTCCCTGTACTTCATTTATCAGCAAGTAATGGAAACGTCATTTTTGAACAAGCTGGATATTTACATGTTTATAATGAGAATTCAGGTTCATCGAAACGCTTAAAAGTTAATATCTCTACCGATTTACTTGAACTTAGAGAACGCTTTGTTTCTGGAAATAATTATGTTCGTTCTGCTGCAATCTCACCTTCGGGAAATAGAGTTGTAGTAGATTTTAGAGGAGATATTATAACTGTTCCAGCTAAAAAAGGAGATTCAAAAAACATTACAGCTTCGACAGGAACTCACGAAAAATTTCCAGAATGGTCTCCAGATGGTAAAAGTATTGCTTACTTTTCAGATGAGTCTGGTGAATATGCTTTACATTTTCAATCAACAAAAAGTGGTTCAGTTATTAAAATTTCTTTAACAGGAACAGGTTTTTATGCCAACATACATTGGTCTCCAGATAGCAAAAAAGTATGCTTTGTCGATAATGGTAGAAATCTTTATGTATTTGATATTACAACCAAAAAAACTACTAAAATAGCTTCAGACGAAATGTATTTTCCTGGACCATTTAGAGATCTATTTGGCGATTGGTCTTTTGATTCAAATTGGGTGTCTTATACCACAATTATAGGAACTAACTTTGAGAAAGCCTACCTCTACTCTGTTAAAGATGATAAATCGTTTACAGTATCAGATGGGTTGGCAAATGTATCGGAACCTGTTTTTGATCCTAGTGGTAAATATTTATACATGTTAGCTTCTACTGATGCAGGACCAGTTGTAAACTGGTTTGATCAGTCTAATAATGATATGATTGCTACAAATTCTATCTATTTAGTAACATTACAAAAAGATACTATTTCTCCTTTTGCCAAAGAAAATGATGAAGAGGAAATTAAGGAAGATAAAAAAGATGAAGATGAAGACGATGAAAAAGATGAAAATGAAGATGAAGATAAAAAGACTCTAAAAATTGATTGGGATGGATTTGAAAATAGGATTATAGACATTCCTGTTTCTCCTTCAGGTTATAGAAATCTTGGTATAGCCAAAGAAGGTGATTTATTTTATATAGCATCAAAAGATGATACACCAACATTGCATAAATATGACCTTAAAAAAAGAGAAGAAGAATCTATTATGCCAGCTCGAGGGTTTCAAATAGCTAGTGGAGGTGAAAAAATGTTGTATGTAAATAGAGGTAGTTTTGGCATCACTGATATTGGTGTTAAACCTAAAGATGGTCCATTAAGTTTTTCTGATATTAAAATAAAAATAAATCCAAGAAATGAATGGAACAATATTTTTGAAGAAACATGGCGAGTAAATCGTGATTACTTTTACGATCCAGGTATGCATGGTGTAGATTGGCCTGCAATGAAAGCAAAGTATAAAGCCTTTTTGCCCTATGTATCTTGCAGAAGTGATTTATATCGTGTTATGCAATGGATGTGTAGCGAACTCGCAGTTGGTCATCATCGCTTTGGAAGTAGAGGTGATAGATTAAACAATCCTGATCGTATTCCTGGTGGTCTTTTAGGCGCAGATTATAATGTGAAAAACAATCGCTATCAAATTAAGAAAATATATGGCGGTTTAAATTGGAATCCAAACTTAAGATCTCCATTAACAGAACCCGGAGTTATTATCAATACTGGAGACTATATTATTTCTGTAAATGGTGAGAATGTAACTTCAAATGATAATTTATATAGCTTCTTTGAAAATACAGCTAATAAAATAATTAATCTTAAAGTTAGCACAAAAGCAGATGGTTCAGATACCAGAACAATTAAAGTAACTCCTGTAGCAAACGAACGTGCATTACGAAACAGAGATTGGGTAGAAAGTAATATGAAAAAAGTTCATGAAGCTACAAATGGGCAAGTTGCTTATGTATATGTGCCAAATACAGCTGGAGCTGGTCACCAATATTTTAAGCGATATTTCTATCCTCAAGCTGATAAAAAAGCAATTATTGTAGATGAGCGCTTTAATGGAGGTGGACAATTAGCCGATTATTATATAGACATGCTCAAAAAACCTGTTCAATCATATTGGAATTATAGATATGGGAAAGACCATAAAGCACCAAGTGCTTCAATTCAAGGTCCAAAAGTGATGATAACTGATGAAACCGCAGGTTCAGGAGGCGATTATTTACCATGGATGTTCAAGAAATTTAAGTTAGGAACAATTGTAGGTAAACGTACTTGGGGAGGACTTGTTGGTGTCTTAGGTTATCCAGAATTTATTGATGGAGGTTCTGTTACAGCTCCAAATGTTGCCTTTTATACCGAAGACGGTTTTAGAGTGGAAAACGAAGGTGTAGCTCCAGATATTGAAGTTGAGCAATGGCCAGAATTAGTTATTAAAGGTCACGATCCTCAATTAGAAAAAGCTATCGAGATAGCATTAAAAGAACTTAAAGCCAATCCTCCAAAAAAGGTACAACGTCCGGCATATCCCATTAAAACAAAAAATTAATTGAATGATTAAATTCTTCGGTAAACTCAGACAAGACATGATCACTAAAAATAAGGTTACCAACTACCTTTTATATGCCATAGGTGAAATTCTTTTGGTTATGATAGGTATTCTTTTGGCGCTTCAGGTAAACAACTGGAATGAAACGAGGACACAACAAAACGAGTTAAGAAGTATTTTAAAAACAATTTCATTAGACCTAGAAAGAGATACACTAGTAGCAGATGGAATTATAAAATATTATAAGGACAATGAAAAAAGTAGCCTAAAAATCATCAATAAAGAAATCTCAATTGATAATTATAAAGAATGTCCTACTTGCCCAAGTTTAGTTAGTATTTACAGGCCTTTTATAATTCAAACAAAAGGATTTGGTTTAATAACAAATTTTTCAAATCAAAACACTGTAAAAAATGATACTTTAATTACTAATATTACTCAATTCTATACAACACTGGTTGGACTAATTGACGACAGTAATGGTTTTGTAAAAAAAGAGGTTATGAATAATATAGAAAGTTTTAAAGAACAACCTTGGTTTGTAGACTGGACACAAGGAAATTTTACTGAAGAAATGATACAATATTTTGCTGAAAGTGAAGACTATCGCAAACGTGTGGCTTCACATAACCTTTTGGCGGCAAAAAACCATTTATTATTCATTAATCTATATAATAATGGCGCAAAAAAAATATTAGAAAAATTAGAGGAACGACTATAAGATATTTAAAAAAAATTAAATTCTTTCTGTTAAACTCTTTTTAAAAATCAGTACTATCTTTAATTTATATATTAACTTTATCGACTCAACGATAAATGATGAATCCCTACAAGCTATTAGTCACATTTTCGCTTTTGTTTCTGTTTACAATTAAATGTTTTGCTCAAGATTTAGGTTATAAAGAAGAACAGTTAACACATAATAATTTTGATGATAGATATGCAAGTTATAATAGTGAAGGGAACCTTATAATTTTCGAGTCTAACCGCAATGGTCATTGGCAAATCTATAGTATGGATATTAATGGTAATCATCAAAAAAGAGTAATTAATAGTAAATCAAATGACAGGCGGCCAACATGGCATCCATCAAAAAACATCATCTTGTTTGAATCAGACAGAAGTGGTAAAAGTGAAATTTACACTTATAACCTATCGACTAGAGTAATGTCAAAAATTGCTATTCCGCTTAAAGGCAATAAATCCTTCGCACAATACGCACCAAATGGTACAGAGCTTGCTTTTAATTATAAAATAAGTGATGATAATTTTAATATTTATATAATTTCAGTTAAAGGAAAAAGATTAAAACCTGCTATTAAAAATGGACATAAAAATTTATATCCTCATTATTCACCAAGAGGAGATGCCATTGTTTACTTTTCCAGAAAACACACAAAAGATAAAATTGATGAAATATATGCTTATAATATAATTGCCAAAGAGGAAGCGCGATTAACAAATTGTCCACAACACAATTTTTACCCAAATTGGTCACATAATGGGATACGTATTGCTTATGTAACTTCTTTTGAAGACGGAAAGCCCGAAATTTATATAATGAATAAAGATGGTAAAAGTAAACAGCGTATAACTTATAATAACGAAGGTGACACTTTACCATCTTGGTCACCAAAAGATATTAATTTACTTATTACAGGTTTTAGAAATGGAAGTTATCAAATTTGTAGAATACTTTTAAAAGAACCAATTGGAGACTCACCAAAATTATTTGGGGAAAATTAAAAAATAGTATGGACGGATTTAATATAGTAATGGTTATAGCAATTATCCTTTTCGCAAGATTAGGTATTAGGCTAGTTACTGGTTATATAAAAATGAAAAAAAAAGATAATTCAAATAATAATGAAGAAAATAAAGAAACAGATTACAAAAAAAATTAGAATTATAGCTTTAACACATTTATAAGCACTACATTTGCTCTTTATTAAATTATATATTAAATACAGTGAAAAACGGTACAGTAAAATTTTTTAATGGAGCTAAAGGATTTGGTTTTATTATTGAAGACGAAACAAAAGAAGAATTCTTTGTGCATGTCTCTGGATTAATTGATGAAATTAACGAAGGTGACGCAGTAGAATTTGAATTAAAAGAAGGTAAAAAAGGAATGAATGCAGTTAACGTAAAAGCTGTCTAATTTTATTCTATATTTTTTTTACAGAAATGCCTATCAGTTTTGATAGGCATTTTTTGTGTTTTAAAATGTTATATCTATAACAAATAAATAAAATTGAACACCAAATCACAATTTTTAAATATTATTCCAGTAATACCCAGTGCTAACATTTTACGAGATGCTAATTGGTATGAAGAAAAAACTGGTTTTAAACCCATACATCTTGACGATATGTATGCCGTTTTAAACAGAGATAATCTTTATATTCATTTACAATGGCATGCTGGCACTAAAGAAGACCTTTTATTGGGTGGTTCAGTAATAAAGATTTTTGTAAAAAATATTCAACCTCTTTTTAAAGAATTCCTTGAAAGAAAAACTATAACAAAAGAAAGACTACGCTTAAATACAGCTTGGAAAACTCACGAGTTCGGGTTTTACGATTTAAACAATAATGCTGTTTTTATTGTTCAGAGTATTTAATTTAGTTTTTAGGTATAATAATCACTCTTAAAAATGCTCTCATCTTATTCAAAAATCACTTTGTCTTCTGCATCAAACCAAGATTTATACATTGGTCTGTGTATTTTTTCTACTTGACTACGTTTTAATTTGAGTGTTGGTGTCATCAATCCGTTTTCTACTGTCCACTCCTCAATCATGACAACTGCCTTTTCAATTTTTTCGTGTTTCTCAAGTGTAGGATTTATGTTTTGTATCATTTTTATTAAATTGTTGCTTAACTCATCCTTACTTTTTTTATGTCCTTCTTCAGATGGAACAACTAACAAAATAGGTTGAGGGATTCCCATACCAACAATACAAATTTGTTCTATATGAGGATTTTTAGAGAGTTCTAATTCAATTGGGGCTGGAAAAATATATTTGCCTTTATCGGTTTTAAATTGATCTTTAGCTCTTCCAGTTATAGTTAAATAACCATCATGGTCGTATTCACCAACATCGCCAGTTTTTAAATATCCTTCGACATCGAATGATTCTGCTGTTGCTCCAGGATTCTTATAATAGCCTTTCATTAAGCAATCATTTAAAATACAAATTTCTCCTTCGGCTGTTAATTTAGCTTTAGCTCCATAAGTTGGTTTTCCAACAGATCCAAATTTATTAACATCTGGTAAATTACCATGAGATACAATACAATCTTCAGTCATTCCATAACCTTGTAAAATTGTAATATCAATTTTTTCGTACCATTCCATAACACTTAGTGCTAATGGAGCGGCTCCTGAAATAATATATGTAGCTTCAGAGAGTCCTAATTTCTTTTTTATCTTTTTCTTGATAATGCTTCCAATAATAGGAATTCGCAACATTTTGTTTAATTTTTTTTGAGGCAAGCCCATCAATATTTTTTCTTGAAATTTTGCCCAAATTCTTGGGACTGCAAAAAACACATCTGGCTGTGTCGCTTCTAAATTACTAGCAAACGTTGTTAAAGATTCAGGAAAGGTCATCGAAGCTCCTCTAAACATAGATCCAATTTCTAAACCAGCGCGTTCGGCAATATGAGACAATGGTAAATAGGAGAAAAATTTTGGGTGCTCATTTAATGGTAAATTTTGTACTAAATTATGAGCTCCATTTGTAAAACCTTCTACAGTATGCATCACTCCTTTAGGGTTTCCTGTAGTTCCAGAAGTATAAATTATTGTAATTAAATCTTCAGGATCTAACTTTATACTATTTTGTACAGGCTCATTTTTTACAATCAAGTTTTCCCAAGTATATTCTTCTTTAATGCCATAGAGTTCCACACTAATTATTGGCATGTTTTTAATAGCTGGTTTTTGTGATTCAAAATCAAGAAGTTTTCCAACAATAATTGCTTTAGCTTCGCTATGGTCTAAAACAAACTCAATAGTGTCTGCTCCTAAGGTTGGATAAATAGGAACTGATGTATGACCTGACATCATAATAGCAAGATCTGCCATAACCCAATGCGCACAATTTGAAGATAACAATGCTATTTTACTTTTAGGAAGCAAATTAAACCCATTAATAGCTGTAGCAATTCGTCTTGCTTCATCTCCACTTTCTTTAAATGTGTAAATTATGAGTTCACCATTTATATATTGTCTTAAATATTCTTTATTTGGAGTTGTGCCTTCCCAATGCTCAAAAGCGGAAAGAGGTGAATCAAATTTTATCATAAAAAATGTATTTAAGATTTACGAATAATCTTGTTAATTAAAAAATATCATTAGAAACCGAAATAGTCAACTCTTCATTATTCATTAAGGTTTTAGCTAGCCCTTTCGTTTTTATCAATTCATAAGTATAGAAAAATTTCATTGTATGAATTTTACTCTCATAAAATTCATTTGGTTGGTTACCATTCTTTTTCTCTAAAACTAGTTTAGCTTCTTTTGCAATTTTCAACCACTGCCAACCTATAACAATCGTCCCTAAAAAATCCATAAAAACTGTGGCATCTGCAAGAAAACGTTCGAAATTTCCTTTTAAAGCGTGAGGCATTAATGTGTCTATTACTTTTTGCACCAATCTTAAATTTTCTAACATCACATTTGCATAAGGTTTTAATGCTTCATGGTTATTGGCATCTTTTATTGTTTGCTGAATTTCTTCAGCTAATAATTCGACGGCCTTTCCATTTTTAATTGTTACTTTTCTGCCTAATAAATCTAAAGATTGTATTCCTGTAGTTCCTTCATAAAGAGCAATAATCCGTATATCTCGATAATATTGTTGTGGCATGAAATCGAAACAAAAACCGTAACCTCCTAAAATTTGAACAGCATTACTTGTAGATTCAATACCTTTTTCGGCTGGATATGTTTTAGCAATAGGAGTTAATAATTCTAATAACAGATTATACTTTTCCTTTTCTTCTTCCGAAATACTTGTTATTTCTTTATCAAAATAATTTGAGGTTTGAAAAATTAAACTCATAGAGCCTTCTACTATTGCTTTCTGATTCAATAACATACGTTTAATGTCAGGATGATTAATGATTAGCGTCTGCGCCTCATCAGCATTTTTCTGTCCTGAACTATTTAGTTTTCGTCCTTGCGGGCGTTCATTAGCATACTTTAGAGATGAATAATATGCAGCTGAAGAAATTGCTGCTCCCATTCGTCCTGTTGCTATTCTTGCTTCATTCATCATTTGAAACATATAAGATAAGCCTTTGTTAGGTTCGCCAACCAACCAACCTCTACAATCATTGTTATCACCAAAAACAATATGTGTTGTACAATAACCTTTCTGACCCATTTTTTCAAACTCTCCAACAATATCAGCACTATTATAAACCAATTCGCCATTTTCTTCTGGACGTTTTTTAGGGACTACAAACAATGAAACGCCTTTAATACCTGAGGGTGCTCCATCAATTCGCGCTAGTACTAAATGAACAAAATTGCTTGAAAATTGATGGTCTCCAGCTGAAATAAATATTTTTTGGCCTTTAATTAAATGGTAATCTTCGTCAGTTGGAGTTGCAGAAGTTTTAACGTCAGAAAGAGAACTTCCAGCTTGAGGCTCGGTTAAACACATGGTTCCTCCCCAAGTTAAATCTAACATATTAGGTACATAATCATCCTTAAGTTTCTGACTTCCAAAAGACAAAATTAAATTAGCCGAACCAGCAGTCAATCCAAAATAACCTGGAACATGATTATTAGCAGCTTCCATAATATAATATGCCGCATGAAAAATGGTAGAAGGTAATTGCATTCCTCCATCATCATAATCAAAACCCAATCCTACCAATCCCATTTCGCCACCTGGCTTTAATATATTTTTAAATTGTGGATGAACGTTAATTTTACCATCTTCAAAGTAAGATGGCTTTTCGTCCATATCTTTAATGAATGGAAATAAGGCTGTATCAGAAAAAGTTTTAACCGAGTCTATAAAAATGTCTAAAGACGTCTTATCGTAATCGCTAAATCGTTCTCTAGTTAATAAGTCTTCGGTATGATGCACATTATATAATAAGAATTTTAATGTGTCTATATCAATATATTCGTTTTTCACCTTTAAAATTTAAAAACCTAAATGTAGCTAATAAATTTTAAAAATTCTAACTACTCTTTTCCATCTACATAATCTTGTAAATAAGCAAAACGAGGAGTGAGTTTTCCATTTTCAGTCATTTTTGCTCTTGATAAAATACCATCTTTATCGCCGTTAAAAAATGCTGGAACTACATTGTCGTAAAACATGAAACTAAAACCTCTACTTGAATTATCTGGTAATTCACATGGTAAATTATCCACTGCCATCACTCCAATAGCATTGTCATCCATAAAATCAACTTCATTTTCTGTATTTGGGTCATATCCATAAACAGGATCTGCAATAGTTGAAGATCTGATAGTTGAAGCTACCGGACCATCTATATCACAGCTTATATCTGCAACGACTTTAATATTAAAATCTTTAGCCTTTGCGTTTTCCCTAGTAAATAAGTAAGGTGCTCCATCTCCAAAAAAATGACCTGCTATAAACAAATCGCTTACTTTTGCAAATCGCATAAATGTAGATTCGTAATCTTGTGCATTTTTAAAAAAATCGAAAATATCTAAAAGTTTTCCATCCTTACGAGCGTTATAATCCAATGCATCTATTTGTGTATAAACAGCTTCATCAAACTCTTGGGTTAAATAGACTTCAATTGATACCTCCTTAATTTTTAAATGATCTAAAATCTCTTTAGCACCATTACCTACTCTTCCTGTTCCTGTAAGTACAATTTTAATATTTGGTAATTTAATAGTATCCAAATAATTTTCAAGCTCATTCCTATCTTTAAAATGCCCAGCTTTAGGTAAATTAAACGCTTGAAGCTTTAAACCATATGCTCTTAAACCATTATACGCGCCTACTACTCCAGCATAATAACCAAATCCTATAAGTCTGATATTATTAGAATCTACAATGGTTTCATGGTCATAAAACTCAATATTCTTTTCTAATAAAGCTCTTAGCAAGTTTCTATTATAAGGTTGCTTTTTTATAGTATGTGAAAAAAAGAAATATTTTTTATTAGGGATAAGTGCCTCAATCGGTACTTCCTTTACGCCAAACATAACATCTGCATCAGAAACATCGTTTGTTACCTGAAATCCTAAATTAGAATATTCGTCATCGTTAAATACTCTAATATTGCTAGATTCTATAACAATTTCAGCATCTGGAAAATCGGTTACAATTTTTTGACAAGCTTGAGGTGAAAATACAGCGCGACGATCTGGTGGATTTTTGCGCTCTTTAATAATTGCAAACTTCATTTATTTTAGTATAATTTTGCACGAAAATAAGAGGATTTGCAAGCTTATACAAACTTTTTGATAACTTTGCATCCTATCTTTATTGATAGGTTCTTTTAAAAAACGGGGTCGACTGGTTTTGACAGCGAGATTAATTGAATGGTAAGCACGTCGAGTAATGAAATTGAGACTCGTAAAAGGCTATTTCAAAATTTAAACGGCGAGAATAACTACGCTTTAGCTGCATAATCTGAATTATAGTAAGATTAGCCTCGTCCTACTAGGTAGGAATGCTAAATGTCTCCTGAAAGCCTTGATTAACGGCGTTCAATTTTGAGGCATCGTAAAAGTTAACATAGAAAATGTATTGCTTCGGTGCATTTTCGAAACTTAAGAAGATAAGTTATAAGTGGATTGTTTTTAATCAGCTTATAATCTAAAACTAATTAAAAACTAAACGTGTAGAAAGCTCTTTGGTTACTTGTTTGGACGAGGGTTCGATTCCCTCCGACTCCACAATAAACCCTATATTTTTTGATTTATAGGGTTTTGTAATTGAAGGTGACACAATAGGTGCATATTTTGTAGTTATTCTATTATTAATAAGGCTGAAACCGAATGTAATAAATTTCGTTTTTTTATGCTTACTTATTTTTTTAATACTTTTCCATTTAACTTGCTTGTAAATTTTCCATTTTCAATAGCCATTTTTCCGTTGATAATACTGTATTCTAATCCTTCTGCATATTGAAAAGCATCAGTATAGTCTGCAATATCTTTAAAAGTTTCAAGATTAAAGATGATGATATCAGCATAAAATCCTTCTTTCAATTTCCCTCTATTGGGTATTTTATAAATATTAGCTGTTTTTGATGAACTATTATTTATAAAAGTAGACAAGTCTATAATTTTGTCTTCAAGGACATATTTGCGATATTTACGAGGAAAACTACCATATTTTCTTGGATGACCAGAACCTCCATCAGAGCCTGTTACTACCCAATCTTGTCTCATGAAATTTGTAATATCACTTGTATTCATATTGAATGAAGCTACTTTAATATAACCTGAAGCTATAATTTTAAAAACAGTTTTTTCAGGTGAAATATGTAAAGCCTTCGAAATTTCAAGCAAAGTTTTTCCAACAATAGTTGAATCAATTGCTTTTACAATCAATAATTTATCTGGCCCACCTCTTCGAGTAATATTAGCTTTAGTATCATCTAAAATTCGTTTTTTAAGGTTTGGTTTGTTATATCTAATGAACAACGAATCTTTTCCACCACTTTCTGCCCAACGTGGTATAACTGCCGATTTTAAACCTGTTGCAGAAGCCTCATAAGGGTATTGATTTGCAGTTACCTCTATTCCTTCTTTTTGAGCATTCTCAATTAGTTGAATAACAGTATTACTTTGATTCCAAACATCTACTCCTAAACATTTAATATGTGAAATATGAATAGGTAATTTGGCTTGTCTACCTATTTCAATCGCTTCTTCTATAGCTGGTATCAAACCAATTGTAAACGAACTTTCATCTCGTAAATGTGTATCGTAAATGCCATTGTTTTTTGCTACTGTTTTTGCTAAAGCAATTACTTCATCGGTGTTTGAGTAACTTCCTGGAGCATAAAATAAACCAGTCGATATACCAAAAGCTCCTGCATCCATTTCTTGTTGAATAAGGTTTTGCATTTTTACAATATCTTGTTCGGTAGCTAATTCATCACTATTACCCATTACTTCCTTACGAATAGTACCATGCCCAACAAGCTGTACTACATTTGTACCAATTTCATTCTTAATAAATATATCTTTATACTTGGATGTTGCGAAAAGGCTATTTCCATCATTTCCTACAACTACGGTTGTTACTCCTTGAAATAAAAAAGGTTTGTTGTGTGATTGCTTTGGGTCAGCTAAATCTTCATCGGAATGCGTATGCGGATCAATAAATCCTGGAGAGACAATCAATCCAGTGGCATCAATGGTTTTAAGAGCATTGATTGAAACTGAATTTTCATCACCTATAAAAACAATTATATCATCTTTTATCGCTATTGAAATATGGCTTGGAAGTAAATCTGTTCCGTTATAAACAGTTCCATTTTTTATAAGAATATCAGCATCAATGTTCTTTTTTGAACAAGAAAAAATACAAGCGCTTAAAAATAAAATTAAAAATGTTTTCTGTGTTTTCATAATAATAGAGTCATTTAAACTTTTTTTCTGAACTCAAAATAGTCATTATAGATTTTTATTCTATTAGAGTAAAAGTATATCAATGTCCTTTATATAACATTAACAGATTAAACAATACAAAATATTAATATTTATCTATTTTTCTTGAGGACTTTTCCAGCTTTTAAATTTTTAAACTTTCCTTTGTCTACAGAAAATTGACCATTTATAATTACAAAATCAATTCCTTCAGGATATTGATGAGGATTTTCAAATGTAGCTTTATCAATTATTGTTTTTGGATCAAAAATCACAATATCAGCTTTCATTTTCTCTTTAATAAGTCCTCTATCATTTAGTCCTAATGTTATAGCTGGTAGTTTTGTCATTTTATATATGGCTTGAGGTAATGAAATTATCTTCTTTTCCCTAACATAGTGCCCCAACACTCTAGGGAATGTACCATACCATCTAGGGTGAGGATGCCCCATTCCCGGTTTAACCAATCTACCATCGGAAGCTATCATAGTTTGTGGATGCTGCATAATTCGTTCTACATCTTTTTCATCCATAGCATGAAAAACACATGAAGCACCTCCATTTACTTGAGCTTCTATTACTAAATCTGCTCCATTTTCTATGGTAGGTTCTAGCCCTTTTTTTTTACACCAATATTTTAATGTTTTGCCTTCTAGTTCAGGCATCCACTTGACCTTTGCAAATTGCACTCTTGTTAAATCATTCCCACCTCGATCATTAACAATATTAAAAATTATTTCAGTTTTAATACTATCTCTTAATTTTGAATTTGAAATTCTTTTTTTAAATGCTTTGTTCCCTCCAGCACGTGCCCAACTTGGAATTAAAATAGAAATACTTGTATAACTTGCATTATATGGATATTGATCTATTAAAATATTTAATCCTGAAACTCTTGCTGAATCTACCATTCGGAGTGTTTTTTCACTTTTCCCCCACATAGGTTTACCAATAACTTTGTGGTGTGTAAGCACAACAGGAATGTCAGCATCATGAGAAATTGTAATCGCTTCTTCAACAGCATCAAGCAGTCCCAATCCCTCCTCTCGTAAATGTGATGTGTAGATGCCACCATATTCTGATGAGACTTTAGATAAAGCTATAACCTCATCTAGTTTAGAAAAAGTACCTGGTAAATATTTTAATCCTGTTGATATCCCAAAGGCTCCATCTTTCATGCCTTGCTCTATCTGCTCTTTCATTTTACTTAACTCACTTTTTGTAGGAGCTCTATTTTCTAGCTTCATTACGTTTTTTCTAACCGTATTATGACCAATTAAATAGGCAATATTCATTCCAACCCCAATTTGGTTTAATGTATCCATGTATTTAGCTAATGGCCATGGGCTAGAACCATCAGGTCCACCAAGTGCAGTTGTTACACCTTGTCTTACATGACTTTCACATTCCGAAAGCTCTAAAATAGGATCTAAATGAGCATGCATATCTATAAAACCAGGAGCTATAGCTAAACCACTGACATCAATAATTCTTTTAGCTTTAAATGATGATAAATCTCCAATTTTTACAATTAACGAATCTTTTATTGCAACATCCATTGCAATAGGATCACTGCCTGAACCATCATAAATTTCTCCGTTTAGTATAAGAATATCATAATTTGGTTCTTTAGAGCAGCCAAACAATGTAATTACAATTACAGCAAGTTTTAGAATATTTTTTAAGTTCATAATAATTCTATTTATCAAACTTTGCCTCTAACACAGTCAATAGCAAAGCTTTTTTTATTGCTACCGTACCATTTATATTTATCCACCATTCTCCTAATGAATGGGCGCCTCCACCTTTACCTCCACGACCAATGGTAACAGCAGGAATACCTCTAGAAATAGGAATGTTTGCATTGGTTGAACCTCTTGTAACTTTTGTTTTAGCATTAAAATAATTAGACACAGCTATAGCACGTTGTATTAACGGGATCTTAACAGGAATTTCTCCCGAGGGACGGTCTCCTATTTTTAATAATTCCAATGTAATTGAATCTTGAACTCCAGAATTGTTATATTCTTTAAGCGCACTATACATTGACGATTTAAAAATACTGTCAATTTGGCTAAGTCTATGTTCACTCACTGACCTCATATCAACTTCCATCCAAGATTCAAATGGTATTGAATTCACAGAAGTACCTCCGCCTATACGACCAATATTATAACTTGTTTTGGATCCTTTTAAAACATATTGAGAAGCAATGGTTGTAAAATGAGAAATTGCAATACCCAAGGCATGATGTGGGTTCGCTAATCCAAAAGCTCCCCAAGAATGTCCTCCTTTACCCTTAAATATAGCTTTATACCTTTTAGATCCCAGAGCAGCATTATTGACACGACCTAAATTACCACCATCAATAGATATCCATGAATCTATTTTATTTTCCTCAAATAAATGTTTTACTCCTCTAAGATCACCTAAGCCTTCTTCGCCAACAGAACCAACAAACAAAATATCTGATTTTGTCTGAATATTGGCTTTATTAATTGACTTAAGTATGGCTATAACCATAGATAATCCTCGTGTATCATCTCCAATACCTGGAGCATAAAGCGTGTCTCCTTTTTTCTGCACTGTAACATCGGTGCCTTCTGGAAAAACGGTATCAAGATGTGCATCAAGAACAACAACCTTATTTCCTTTTGTCCCCTTTTTAAGAGCAATAACATTTCCCTCTTTATCAATCCACACTTTATCAGCACCAGCACTTTCTAGCATCTGTTTAAAAACTTTAGCCCTCTGTGTTTCTTTAAATGGAGGTGCTGGGATTTCAGTTAATGTTATTAAATCTTTTGTTGTTTGCAAGTCTATTTCATCTATAATTTTAAAAGCATCTTGGATAGGTTTTTGAACTACAAGTCTTTCAATCTCATTTATATAACTTTTATCTGCCGTTGGAAGGTTTTGTGCACAAACTGTATTATTGATACAAAACAGGGAAATAAAAATATAAAAGACTAATCCTTTATAAGTGTTAGTCGTTAATTTCATCATTTTTAAATTTAATTTATGGATTAAAAATCTATTTAAAATCATCCTAGAGATTTTTCCTGTTTTAATTTAAAAAAAGCTTTTTGCAACTTTTTTGTGATTGATCCAATTTCTTTATCCTCATAATAAAAATGGTCGTTTATTTGTCTTATTGAAGCTACTTGAGTAGTTGTTCCAGTTAAAAAGGCTTCATTCATATAATAGATATCTTCTAGCCTGACAGCTTCTTCACGAAGTACCAAGCCTAAGTTTTTACATAAATCAATAACAATTTTCCTAGTAATTCCATCTAGGATAAATTCATTGGCAGGATGAGTATATATAACATTGTCTTTCACGAAGAAAATATTGCAATGTGATGCTTCAGTTACCCTTCCATCCCTAATAAAAACAGATTCATAAGCCCCTTGTTTAGATGCATAATCGTTTGCCATTACATTACCGAGTAAAGAGGTGGTTTTAATGTCACATCGATGCCATCGATAGTCTTGAATTGTAACAACTGAAACATGATTTTGATTAATATCGGATAATATAAATGGTAATGCGTACATTATTAATGTAGAGCTTCCATTTTTTGGGAATGCATGTTTTCTTGGAGCAACTCCTCTAGTTACCTGAATATAAAGTAAACAATCCTTTTCCTTTAAACCAGACAATTTCAAAAGATCATCAATCTTTTCTGATATAGTTTTAACGTCAAAATCGATATTAATTTTTTGAATACAATCGGAAAGTCGTTCTATATGTTCTTGCTCATAAAAAAAAATTCTATTAATTTGAACCATTACTTCATAAATACCATCACCAAACAAAAAACCTCGATCAAAGACAGATATTTTAGCGTCTTGATAATCTAATATTTTATCGTTTATAAAAACTTTGGTAGGATAATTAATCATTCATGAATTTCATGTAGAAATTTAAATCAAATTTAACTATTATTTAATTTATATACCCTGGCACTCCAATATCTGCCATAGTATGTAGTCCAGCTTGTGATTTCAATACAGTATTAATACTATTAATTGCTATTGCACATGTAGCTATATCTCCATTAATACCACCATCAATTTCAGAAGAAAATGAAGGTGTTCCTTTAATAGTAATCCTATCATACGATCGTTCTTCGCCTATTGCAGCTTTAAAATGCATTTTTACTTTACAAGTACCATTTAAATAACCGTAGGCTATTTGTTCAACGCCTCTTGCATCACCTACTTTAATACTTAGAGCATCTGTTTTAATATCTTTTGAAGATATTACAGGTTGTAAGTCTTCCGTAACTCGATCTAATTTTGTACCTATACTATTGGCTAACAAATGTACTGATTCTTGTAGTCCAACATGTCGTAAAGTTCCTTGTAATTCTTTTTCTTTGAATGCTTCAATACTTAAACCAGCTCCAATCTTTCGTTGAAAAGGAACACGTCTTGGTGTGGCATCTTGAATACGTTCTACAATTACTTGCTCAATATCCTTACATACTGAACTTAATACAGATGGCAAATAATCCATTAGAAATCCTGGATTAACACCAGTACCTAAACAAGCTATATTGTGCTTCTTACAGAGTTCATCCAATTTTTTACTTAACTCTGGTTGAGTATCCCAAGGATAAGACAGCTCTTCGCAGGTTGAAATCACTGGAATGCCAAATTGAGCCACTTCTTCTACTTGTGGAATTAACTTTTCTAAACTGGATACCGTCGTTATTATAGCAATATCCGGTTTGTTTTCAAGATGGTTTAAAGCCTCTTTAACTGAGTTATAAACAATTACTCCTTGAGATAATTCACTGGAAAAATGATTTAATGATTTTTCTTTTAAACTCTCATTAATATCAACCACGGCTACTGTTTGCACATTGGATTTTTCCGCAATAAATTTTGCTGTTTGGATCCCTAAAGGACCAAATCCTATTTGTAATACGTTCTTCATCTTAAAATTTTAAAAGAAGAGGCTGCTTAAAAAACACTCAATTTTAAACAACCTCTTAACTAAAACAAAGTTTACTGATTCACTTCTGTTTTTGTAAATATTCCAGGATCATCGCTTGGAGCATTTGAATTTGAATTCAGAGAGTTTGTCGAATATGGCATTCTTTCTGGATACGGAGGACCAGGTCCATCAACTAATATAAATGGCACTGCAAAAGCACCATCCGTTTTACGTAATCTTCTAGCATCATTGTAAGGCATATGCATTCCAAAGCCAGATACATAGCGTTCTTCAATTACTTCTCGAAGAAAAGCAGTTTTAGAGTCAATATTATCTGTATTTTCAATTCCTCCATTGTCAAAATCGGTTGCAACAAATGCATTATATAAATAAGGCATGCCTTGATAATTACTATTTACATGAGCTCCTGTATTCATCCAAGCTCTTACAGCATTTAGATGAGGAAGCCCGTCAGTCACTGAACCTTGTCTTGCAGCAGCTTCTGCCATGATTAACTCATTTTCAAAAAATGTAACCATATTTTGAGGCTCTTGTTGTTCAATGATACCATCATTTGCGCTACCTGATGAAGAATCAATGGTATAGTAACCTCTACGCGCAGCTTCATTCGTTTTGGCATGATTACGAGACAGGCCATTAGTAGCATCAAGAATTTGTAATAGATAACTTTCTGACCCTCCGCTATTGTTACCTATATCTCCGGCTCTAGATCCTTCTAAGATAGTCCAAAAGAGATTTTTATCACCAGATGCTGCATCACCAGGAATATATTTCATATCTCCACTTGCTGAAGAAATTCCGTTTTGAGCTGCGGTTAAAGCGCTCGAATAATTTTTTTGATGCAAATAAAAGCGTGCTTTAAGTGTATTTGCAGCAGCAATCCATTTTGCTTTATCTCCTCCATAATAAATGTCTTCAGGAATACTTCCAGAGTTAGCTGAATTTAAGGTGGCAATCGCATCATCTAAAAGAGCAATTACACTTGTATAAACACTAACTTGTGAATCAAAAATCGGATCAGAAATTTCAGGATTTCCAGTTTCAGAATAAGGAATATCACCAAAAAGTGATGCCGCTGTCCCAACTGCATGAGCCTCAACTACTTTCGCAATTCCTACTAAAAGTGTATTACTGGAATTGTTAATAACATGTCTCATGTTCGTAATTACTCCAACATAAACTTGAGTCCACTCACTGTTAGATTCTGCTGTTGAAAGACTATATCCATAGATGTTAGAATAAAGTGATGAGAAACCAATTAATTGACCTGAGTACATGGCACTAATACGATTAAGATGACCACAATTCACTTGTATATTGGCAATCAAACTTCCAGTCAAAAACAGTCTATCTTCTACGTCAGAAACGATAATATCGTTCGGGTTGTCGTTAATACCCTCTACTATATCCTCACATGATACTGTGGTTAGCAGAGCTATTGTTATTGTTAATATATAAGATATTTTTTTCATAATTATTTTTTTAATAGTTAAAAGAAACCTTAAAGAGTACAGATTTAGTTTGAGGATTGGTAAAATAATCTAATCCAAGTGCATTTCCCACACCATATTGATTTACTTCAGGATCAATTCCTGGAATATTATTAAGATTAATTAAATTCCTTCCGGTTACAGTAAATAGAATACTATTCAATCCTGTAGCTTTGTTTAACCAAGGTGTATCGAGCGTATAACTCAAAGATAGTTCTCGTACTTTTGTAAAAGTGGCATCAAAGAGAGAGAAGTTGTAAGCCTGATTGTCACCAAATCCTCCTCCAATACCTGTTCTGTACCAGCTTTCATCAAGTAGCACTGGACCTCCTCCAAAATCCTTTACATTTCCACGAACAGTAGTTCCTGACGAAATTGTATTTCCTGCAAAGTTAACAAGATCTTGGTTTAAAGTCATACGATTAGCCGTTTCTTGAGTAGTTCCAAATCGTCGTAATACCCATAGTGTTCTTGGAGAAAAATCTCCACCTTGAGAATGCTCCATTACTATATTAAGATTGAATTTTTTATATCTAAGATCTATTCCCACTCCGGCTCTCCAATCTGGGTTCGGGTCTCCTAATACAATAGGACTTGGAGTAATTTGAGGGAAACCGTTAGCATCTAAAAGTAAACTACCGTCCGAATTAGTTTGAGATCCGGTTCCGTATAGCACTCCTAATGGATATCCTACAACGGCTCTTGAACTTACAGAAGCTCCAGGAGACAGATTTACGGATTCCGTTCCAAATAAATCAGTTACTAAATTATCGTTTTTAGACCAATTTAAGCTTGCCGACAATTGTAAGTCATCTTTTTTAATGGCTTTCCAAGATAAATCAAATTCAAGACCTTTGTTCTCCATAGCTCCAAAATTCCCATATTGAGTCGCAAAACCAGAAGATGGTGAAAGACTTACATCTAATAATATATCCTCTATTTTATTATTATAATAAGTAAATCCAAATGTAAGATCCCCATCAAAGAAACGAAGATCAGCACCTATTTCCCATTCTGTTTTTATTTCAGGTTTCAAATTTGGATTTCCTAAATTGTTATCCAATCTAAATCCGCCTCCAAAGGAATCAATACTTAGGGCATCACTATAGGTAGAATATGAAAATCCACCTTCTGCTAAAGTTTCAAATCGGTGAGCTGAAGGTTGAACTCCCACTTTTCCCCATGAAGCTCTTAATTTTCCAAAAGAAATAACATCTGACTCTATAGCCGTTTTAGTAAACTCCCACGCGGCGTCTATAGCAGGATAAAAGAATGTGCCTTTTACAGTTGATGAAGCCTCCACACCTCCTGAGAAATTTAAAAATAATTCATCAGCAATGTCAAAGTTTAAGATTCCGTAACCACGATTAGATCTTCTATGGCTTTTAAAATTATCATAGATTGAAGCTTCTGCAGATGTATTTAAGGAAGTCGTTTGTTTAGTAGAATTTACTAAAAACCCATTAATAAGTCCTGAATTTCTATTATATTTTCTGTCATTAACACTCCATCCTGCCGTTGCAGTTAAATCGATGTTTTCTGTGAGATCAAAATTAGCTCTACCAATAAAATCGAAGTTTAAGTCGCGTGTAGCAATTTCATCTTCTTGATAGGCACCAATATTTCTAACACTTCCAGCTGTACCAATAGGGAAAAAATAAATTCTTCTATCGTCACTCACATCGGCATTAGCTCTTGTAATTAAACGTAACCAGCTAGTTGGTCTTATTGTTAATTCTGGAGTTACTGTAAAGCGATTAACTAAAGTTTGCGCTTTTTGCTCATAAACCGTCCAAAGTGCATTGTTATAACTTGGATTACTAGAACTACCAAGGTACCTTCTATAAGAACGATGTCTTCTTATAAATTCTTCCCCATCATCGTTAGTATACGTACCAATATAATCTCGTTGATCAAAATCTGGTGCTGTACGTAAAAGACCCAACATTACTCCAGCTGTATTAGAACTCTGCTGAATTCTATTAGAATCGGTAAAAGTATAACTAGTTTTAGCCGACAATGAAAGGATATCATTCAATTTAGAATTGTAATTCAATCGTAAGTTTGTACGATCATAATTAGATTCCCTAATAATACCTTCTTGCTGTATATTAGATAGACTAAAGAAATAAGTATTATTATCACCACCACCACTCATAGTCAAATCATTCTGCCAGAAAGTTCCTGTTTGGAATGTAGAATCCCAATTTGAGTCTACAAAAGTCTCTTGAGAATTTTTTCCCGTTATTGGATAATATACAGTACCATCTTTAGCCGTAAAAAATTCGCCAGACGTATCAAAATCATCAGATCCTCCAGCACGATCCGGTATATAATCTCCCCAAGATTCAGCTCGAGTCACACCAAAAGATCCACTTCGTCCTTGACCCCATGTATTTTGCATAGGAATACGTTCTGATACTTTATCAAAAGAATAGCTCGATGAATATGTAATTTGAGCTTTTCCACTTCTACCTTTTTTCGTTGTAATTACAATTACTCCATTGGAAGCTCTACTCCCCCAAACCGCTGCTGCAGAAGCTCCTTTCAACACCTCTATGGAAGCAACATCGGCTGGATTGATATCATTAAAACGTGATCCTTGACTAATTCCTCCTGAACGTCCTCCTGTTAAACCATTTCCTCCTGCATAAGAAGTAGTATTGTTTAAAGGAACACCATCAACAATAATTAATGGATCACTAGCGCCTAAAATGGTATTCGCTCCACGAATTCGAATAGTGCTTCCCGCTCCAGGATCTCCATTAGAACGACTAATTTTTACTCCTGAAGCTTTACCACTCAAAGCATTGATAATTGTTGCTTCTCCAGATCGTAATACAGTTTCTGTAGCTACTACCGAGGAAGTAGATCCTTGTTCATCTCTGTTTTCAGTAAAACCTAGTGCGGTTACAACAACTTCACTTAAACTTTCTGCGTCTTCTTCCAGAGTTACATTGATCACAGTTTGGCTGCCTACAGTAATCTCCTGTGTTTTAAAACCTACATAACTTATTTCAAGAATATCAGTATCATTCTCTACATTTAGGCTATAGTTACCATCAAAATCGGTGGCTGTTCCTATTGTTGTGCCTTTAACAATCACATTAACTCCTGGCAATGGAACATCATAATTATCGGTTATCGTACCTGTTACTGTCTTTTGCGCATAAATAAATGCACTTGAGAGTATTAAAACAAGTATAGAAAAAAATAGTTTTTTGTTCATACTTTTAAAGATTAGTTATTAATTTGTTTTAGTAAAATTTTCATCATTTCTTCAGCAGATACTCGGCCAATTAATTTAATATTTTCTTTTGGGGTTGTATCTCCTATTTCGTAGGTAATACCAACAGCATTATGTCCATATAAAAACCATCCTTTAGAGACTGGTCTGGTACTATTGGCAGCTTTTTCATTTACTTTATAATTTGGAATATTATCTTCTAAACCATTAAACCAGTCTTCTATAAAATTTGGTAAAGTGGTCGTTTGTCTAATTTTATTAGTGTAAAATACGTCTTCATAAGTTGAATGAAAATCCAGTCCTAATATAATTTTTGAATTGTTTTTATTTATAGTTTTAGTAATGTATTCTACAGTTTGTTTAATTTCTGGTTGATTGTAAACAGACCAATCTCTATTCGTGTCAACGCCTCCTGCATTGTGCCGCCAATGCCCTAAATCCACACCATCGGGATTCATAATTGGAAAAGCGAGAACATGGTATTTATTTAAAAACTTTTTAGATAATTCTGTATCACTTAATATAGTTTCTAAAAAACTTTGAAATGCATAATACCCTGTTACTTCAGGAGGATGTTGACGCGTGACTAAAACAATAATATCTTTTTCTTTAGTATCACCTTTATAAATATCTAAAACAGGTAAATTCTTGCCTAGAGTAGATTTTCCTATACTTTTTAACCTAACATAATTATCTTTACCAGTAACTAAATTAGAATACCAATTTTCAGCATCCGTAAATGATTGTATTTCCTGAGCAGCTACAGTAATTGGAGTCTTACTTAAATTTAATTTAATAGTTACAATGCTATCTTTTCTAAACATATTGGAGGCATCAATAACTGACCATTGATTACCAATTTTTAATTTAGGAATATATCTATGCTTATATCCTTTTGGGTATTTAAATGTAAAATAAAATGGTTTTGAAGTATTAGACCATGTTTTAAACGCATAATATGCGCTGTTATTTATTGGCGCATTTTCTGGATAAATTGATACAAGTACTGTACTATCATTAATTTTTTCAAATCCGTTGAGGCGAGCTCCATCAAATTCGTTACTGGCAAAAACACCAACATCACTTAATTGATACGTTTGTTTTGTTTGAATTGAAATTCGTTTTGTAGTAGTATCTACAGGCATTTTAAAACTTACAGGCTTTACACTAGTACAACCTACTAATACTAAAAAGCTTAAAATTAATGCTATATAACAAGGTTTAATGATCCCCAAATTCATTGTATTTATTCAAAATAAGTATAAAACTAATTCAATATTATGTTATATTGCACATACCAATTACGAAAGATAAAGCATACCAATTTGCATTTTAACATAAAGAACATACTCACCAGCTATGGTTTTGGCAATAAAGATGATTACCAAAATATCTATATTAATCTATTTGATTCTATCAAAAAAGCTATTATAAACAGGACTTTAGATGAAGATATAAAACTACCTCCTTCAAGGGTTTTGGCACAAGATCTTGAGATTTCCAGAAGCACTGTTATTAAGGCATACGATTTATTAGTTTTGGAAAAATATGTCAAATCTGTTCCAGGTTCTGGTTACTATATTGCATCAATAAAAAATAAAAAAATTCGCAATCATTTTAAAACTCAAATGGTTCAAGGCAAATATCCAAGTATTTCAAAACGAGGTAATGCCTTCAGAAAAAATATTCAACTTATTAGTAAAAGATCGGAAAAAGGTATTGCATTCAGACCTGGTTTACCCCCTTTGGATATCTTTCCGATAACCCAATGGAAAAATTTAGCAAACGATTATTGGAAAACGGTGCGCTCTTCAGAATTATCTTATTCTAAAACTATAGGTTTAGAAAGTTTAAGGCAAAATATTTCGAACTATTTAAAAATCTATAGGAATATAGATTGCCACGCAGATCAAATTATGATTACAACAGGATCTCTACATTCATTATCATTAATTAGCGATGCCTTAATTGATAAAAAGGATGAAGTGGTTATGGAAAACCCAACATATCCTCATGCTTACCATTTATTCAATAGTTTAAAAGCAAAAATTTGTACTGCAAATATTGATGATGAAGGAATTTCAATCGAGAATATAAAATGTAAATCACCTAAACTAATTTATACAACACCTTCTAACCAATATCCTACAGGAATAAAAATGAGCTTAAAGAGACGATTAGAATTATTGAAGTGGGCATCTAACAAAAATTCTCTTATTATAGAAGATGATTACGATCATGAATTTAGTAATTGGGAATATCCTATTTCTTCAATTTTCAGTCTTGATAAGCAAGAACGTGTTGTTTATCTAGGCACTTTTAATAAGTTATTGCATCCTTCTATTAGGATGGGATATATGATTGTTCCACATTATTTACTGGACACCATAACCGCTTTATACGAACAATCGAGTCGTTTTGTCTCACCACCATTACAAAAAACATTAAGTTCATTTATTGAAAAAGATTATTTAAACAAACATTTAAGAAGTGTTATTGAAGTTTCTATTGAAAGAAAGAAATTATTTTTTGATTGTTTTAATTCACACTTCAATAACGAGATTTCAATAGATTCAAATAACACGGGCTTACATATTATTGGAAGTTTAAAAGATGAAATTGAGGATAAAAAGCTAACCGCTTTTTTAAGAAAGAGTGATATAATTGTGCACCCTTATAGTAATTATTTTATTGGTGGAAATAAAAAAAATGGTATTGTCATGGGTTATAGCTCTGTAAACAACAAACTTATTAAAGAAACTATTATTAGAATGAAAAATGAATATGCAAAATTTTTAAATCACTAAGTGAATTGTGCCTTAAGAAATAAATAAATTAAGCAAATATGGCTATAACAGCATAAACAAACCCTGTTAACAATGTTACTTTAACTTTGTTATTATAATTGTTAAAATAACTATAGCGTTGTTTATCTTTTCTCTTTATTTTCATTACTTAAAGATAATCATTAATGATTATCAGTTTAAATCAGTTAATTGATTTTAAATACAATAAATGGTAATTGAACTATAATCACAATTAAAAGGAGTGCAATAACAAAATGAGCATAATTCTTAGGTTAGTATTTATCTCCCTCTTCCACTTTTTTTAACGCTTGACTGTCTTTTAACATTACTATTACTCTTTCCAGCTTTACGCTTACCCTTTTTATTAGTTGCTTGTTCTGATTTATTGCCGAAAAATTTACTACCCATAATATTTACTTTTTAGTAGTTGTTGATATATCCACAAAGTTAATCATTTTAAGCATTACACATTGGCAATAGAAAATCATTCCACTGATTCATGATGTATTACTTTTAAAATTATTATAATATTTCTGTTCCACCGTTTTGAGTATCATAAATAGACGTAACCTCGTCGGAGGTTAATTCTTTAGACCAAAGACCAAATCCATCAATATAACCGTCCACCGAGAAAGTCGTCCCGCTTGCTTGTTTTCCGATTACCAAACTACCCGTTCCGTTTTCCATAGCTGTATAACTCCCCGACGAAGTTGGAGAGCCTACTGCCAAACCATCTAAATATATTACCATCCCACTCGATATACCACTTCCCGAGTAGGTAAAGGTCAAATGATACCACGTTGCTGTTGATGGTGTCCAAGCATGCTTATATTGAATATATCCTCCCGTGCTTTGGTCAAAAAGCCTAAAAACTAACATATTAGGCCCGGAATCCCACCACCCCGAATATTCCCTTGCTCCTCCTCCTACGGTTCGTTTGTCAAATACCATTCCATCGGTAAGGCTATTGAAATAAACATACATAGAAATCGAGAATGGGCTGTCGGTAGAACCATCTCCAAATGAAAGTTCAGCCGCATCCGCCACATCCACCTTACTCGATGTCCCTGTTGTTAAATCAACTGCATTACCTGATTTCCCTGCTATGTATGTTATCGCTGTCCCTGTACCGTCATTGGTTGAAACCTCATCTGTTAGGTTGTCATTAAATCTCCAGTAAGAAATTAAATCTGTGCAATCTTCATCGGCCTGACCATTGCAATTCTCGTCGACCCCATTGTTACATATTTCAACAGCACCGGGATAAATGGTCGCATCGGTATCATCACAATCTCCCTGACAGGTAGTGAATCCATCGGCATCAGCATCAAAACCTTCGTCTATATTTCTATCACAGTTGTTATCGATACCATCACAGATTTCAGTAGCACCAGGGTTGATCGCAGCATTAGTATCATCACAGTCACCACCGGGCACACATTCATTAATTTGTTCAACATAGCCATCTCCATCAGAATCAATTAGTTGTACATCACCATGTTGTAGATGAGCAGATAAAGCATTGCTACTAATACTAATAACATTCCAGAAATCATCAGATTTAGCATAGTGGCATACCTTAATTTTTGTTGCCCTTATCTCTGTATTCGAGATGTCATTTTTATTGATAATTTGATCCTCTAAAATTAATTCTGTATTGCAGCTATTTAGCACTAATAAAAGTCCAACGGCAACCAATAAATAGCGCCATTTAAATCGAATAATTTTCATTTATTTTGTATTTAGTAATTACTATAATTTTCACTTAACCAATTTAGTAGTAGAAAAGGGGTGAGAATCTCGATTCAAAAAAATCGAGTATTAGATAGGGACAATATACTAAAAAAAAAAATGAATTTTACATTGAAAATGATACTTATAAAACAATAATTAACATATGAGTTAAATTAGTTAGTTGGTTTAAACTGTTTTAAAATGCTCTTAACACATTGAAGAAATAAATCATTCAACGATTTTCTAATAAAGTGAGGCCTGTAGATCGACCAAATAGAGCGTTTAATAATTCTTTATCAATTACTTAACCCTTTAGTAATTCCTTTGACAGTAGTATATAGAAGCAAATAAAGTCCTACCAATCCTACAACAGCTATTCCTCCAATATTAAAATAGACGATATCGTATAATCTTTTAATTTAACATTTTTTATTTATTTTTCATTCCAAACTTATATATTTACCCAACAAAATAAAAGCTATGACCATATTACTTATGGCTGCTGGTAGTGGTAGTCGTTATGGAAAACTAAAACAATTTGACGAACTTGGCCCTGTACAAGAATTTTTATTAGAGTTCAGTATTTATGATGCTATTCAATATGGATTTAATCATATTGTTTTAGTTACTAAGGTAAGTAATAAAGACTTTTTACTAGATTATCTTGCTGAAAGATTACCACAATCCATTAAGATAGATGTTGTAGTTCAGGATATAAATGATATTCCTTCATATATTAAAGTAGACAGTAAAAGAGAAAAACCTTGGGGAACAGCACATGCTGTTTGGTCTGCACGCCATGTAATAGATTCAGATTTTGTAATCATTAATGCTGATGATTACTATGGTAAACAAGCATTTGAAGGCGCGGCAAATTTTATTATTAATAACACTTCTAATTCTACTTATGCACTTGTAGGTTATAGTTTAAAAGATACCTTATCGGATTTTGGTTCGGTTTCCCGCGGTGTATGTAGTGTAAATAATGAGAAATTAATCTCTATTGAAGAGCTAATTAAAATTGAAGCTAAAGATGATAAAATTATCGATGCTAATTCAGGAAGAACTTTAGAACCAGATACCATTGTATCAATGAATTTCTGGATTTGTAATACATCTATTTTTAATTATATAGAAACCTATTTCAGTTCCTTTTTACAAATACCTGAAAATCTCGAAAAGGGTGAAATTTACATACCTTTTGTAGCACAAGAAATGTTGGCAAATGGTTTAATAGATATTAATGTATTAGAATCTAAAAGCGCATGGTTTGGTGTAACTTATTACGAAGATAAAAAAGAAGCTGTAACAGCTCTACAAGACATAACAAATAAAAATCAGTATCCTACTCCGCTCTGGAGATAAACTTTTATAATACATATAAATGGTGATTCAACACTTAAAACATATAATAAATCGTTTTAAAATTGACACTCAAGAAGTAACTTTTCAACAAATAACTACAGGATTTATAAATGACACGTTTTTGGTTTTAAAGTTCCAAAAGCCATTGTACATATTTCAAAGCATAAATCATAAAGTGTTTAAAAACATTGAGTCATTAATGCTTAATATTGAAATGGCTTTAGATAAATTACAATCTAATGATTATAAAACTATAACACTTCTTAAAACTTATAATCAACAATCGTTTTATAAGCAAAATGATAATTACTGGCGTTTAATGACATTTATAGACGGAAGTACAACTTATAACACAACAACCAATCCAAAGGTTGCATTTGAAGCAGGATGCATCATTAGTGAATTTCACAACTTATTAAAGGATGAATCGCCAGATGTTTTTATAGACACCATTCCAAATTTCAATAATCTCCCTTTTAGAATATCTGAATACAATAATGCACTAAACAAAACCACTGAAACTAGAAAAGAGATTGCAAAAAATGAAATTGATTTTGCAATAAAAACACTTCCAACGTTTGATAACTTTTATAAAGTGAAATTACCTTTGCGAGTTTGCCATAACGATACAAAATTGAATAATATTCTGTTTAGTAAAACCAATGAAGCACTTTGCTTAATAGATTTAGATACTATTATGAAAGGCTATTTTCATTACGACTTTGGAGATGCTATAAGAACTATTGTTAATACTGCAAATGAGGACGAAAAAGAATTATCAAAAATCACATTTAATACAACATTATTTGAAGCTTTTGTAGATGGCTTAAACAAAAATGCTTCCTTTTTAACCAAAAAAGAAGTAGAATTGTTGCCAATTGCAACAGCACTTATGCCTTTTATACATGGAATAAGAGCTCTAACCGATTACCTTAACCGAAATATTTATTATAAGGTTACTCATGAAAATCAAAACCTTGATAGATGTATAAGTCTTTTTCATTTTACCAAATTGGCATTACAACAACAAGATTATATAAAAAATGTAATTGAATTTAAACTAAAAAAGCACAACTAATTTATAGTTGTGCTTTTTTAGTTTTTAATATTTTGTTTTAACTAAGGGTTGCTTTTAATCTCAAACCCTCTAAATTTCCATTTAGCTATACTACTATCTAAATCGTAGATTTTAACAAAACCAGCGTCTTTCATTTTTTCAGTACATTTAGCACTTTGTCTACCTGTTTTGCAATACACAATAACAGGTTTAGATTTATCTAATTTTTTAATTTCTTGAGCAAATGTTGGTGAATTATAATCGATGTTTTGAGAATTTGAAATAAACTCTTCTTTTCGTTCTTCAGGTGTTATAACATCAACCAGTTGTACGTCATCAATTTCTGATAATTCTTGCATTTCTTCAGGAGTAACAACTTGTATTTTTTCATCGGCATTGCTCTTACAACTATAACTAAATACAGTTGTAACAATAATTAAGAATAACTAGAAAACGACTCATACTTTAGGCTAATAAGAAATTAACATTTCTTTAGGATATATTATATAGACGAAAAAAAACCTGAACTGTTACAATTCAGGTTTAATTATTTTCATTATAATATTAAATTTTTATAGAACAGCCTATAGCTCGAGTTTTTGTTTCGGTAACTTCTTCGCCTTTTAGTAATGCATCGACTGCATTTTCAACATATCTTTCAGTTACTGCTGAAGCATCTTTATAATTATTATCCACTGCACCAATATATTTAACTACATTACCTTTATTAGTTTTTTGTAACACATACATATGAGGTGTTTTAGTCGCTCCATATTGAGGAAATATTTTTTGTTCTTTATCCATTAAATATGGGAATGTAAACCCTTTTGACGCTGCTCTTGCTTTCATAGCTTCCATATTATCTCCTGGTTTTATATCAGTATTATTAGGCATGATTGCAATTACTGGATATCCTTTTGAAGCATACTTTTTGTTTAATGCTTCTATTCTGTCCTCATATAAAACTGCATAAGGGCATGTGTTACACGTAAATGTAATAATGAAACCTTTAGCGTCTTTATAATCCGACATGGACACCATTTTACCATCAATATTTTCTAATTTAAAGTCTGTGGCTATATCTCCAATATCATAGCCGTTTTCTTCTGAAATAGATTTATTTGCTGAGAATGCACTTACTAAAAGCACTACAGCTACAAGTGTAATAGGTTTAAAAATTTTCATAGGTTCTAGTTTAAAAATTGTTTTAATTCTTCTTCTAATTGAATGTAAGTAAATGTACGTTCGTAAAATCGACGTTTGTCCTTATTATAAATTATTGTAATAGGTATTGCTCCTGTCCATTCTTCACTAATTTTAGGCATCCATTCATTCATATCTGGGTCATCTAACGCAACTACTTTAGATTGTAATTTATGCTCTTTAATATAAGGCTTTAGTTTTTTATCGTAGTTAAAAGGAAAATCTAAACTCACAAAAAGTACTTCTACATTTTTATCTTTGTAATTAACATTAAGCTTTTCAAAATGAGGCATTTCTTTTACACAAGGAGCACACCAAGTTGCCCAAAAATTTACAATATATACTTTATTGTCTTGTTTGTTTAATAAAGGTTCTAAACCTTCAAAATCATAAACTTCAAGTTCAACTGTATTATTAACCTCATTTACTGCAATTGCATCTTGTTTTACTTCATTTTTACATGAGAAAGACAAGATTATCATTACCAAAACCAAATACTTCATGCTATAAAGTTATCAATCCATTATTAATTTTTTGAATTTTTAACAAAAAATTATCTAGATGAGCTTTAAAACTTGAATTTAAACGGATTTTTTATTAAATAGTTTGAAAAACAACTTTTCATTTCTATATTTGACCCAACAAACAAAATGAACACAATTTTAAATAATACTTGGTGGTGGAACTCTCGAAACAATAATTCGTGAATAAATCCCTATAGTATATTTAAAACTTAAAATATCCAAAAGGCTTGTCATTCACGACAAGCCTTTTTTAATTTATATAAATGAAAATATTTAGCTTACATACCCATTACAAAAAAATCCTTGCAGATACCATTACACCAGTGAGCATTTATCTTAAAATAAGAGATAAATATCCAAATAGTATTTTGTTAGAAAGTAGCGATTATCATGCAAATGATAATAGCTTCTCGTATATATGTTGTAACCCAATAGCTTCAATAAAAGTCGAAAACGAGATCATTACTCAAACATTTCCTGATGGAAGTATATCGACAACTCAAATAAATAATACCGTTAACGTTTCAGAAGAAATTCATTGTTTTACACAACGTTTTGAAGTAAATTCTGAAGAAAAATTCAAATTCATCAACAATGGTATTTTTGGTTTTATGTCTTATGATGCAGTACGATATTTCGAGGATGTTGACATCTCTAAAAAATCAAACTCTTTAGAAATCCCAGACATTTATTATGCTGTGTACCAAAACATCATTGCTATCAATCATTTTAAAAATGAAGCATATATTTTTGCACATTGCTTTGATACAGAAAATAATATAGACGACATTCTTCAACTTATAAACGCCAAGAATTTTGCGTCTTATGATTTTTCAACTCATGGAGAAATAACTTCGAATCTTACCGATGACGAATACAAAAATCATGTAGATTTAGCAAAAAAACATTGTGCTCGAGGTGATGTGTTTCAGTTAGTTTTGTCTAAAAAATTCGCACAAGATTTTAAAGGTGACGAGTTTAATGTATATCGTTCGTTACGAAATGTAAATCCTTCTCCTTACCTATTTTATTTTGATTATGGAAATTTTAAAATATTTGGCAGTTCACCAGAAGCACAGCTTGTGGTTAAAAATAATCAAGCCGAAATTCATCCAATTGCAGGAACTTTTAAGCGAACAGGAGACGATCTTAAAGATGCTAAACTTGCAAAACAACTCACAAAAGATGATAAGGAAAATGCTGAACATGTAATGCTTGTAGATTTGGCTCGTAACGACTTAAGTAGAAATAGTAGCAATGTAAAGGTAGAAACTTATCGTGAAGTTCAGTTTTTTTCTCATGTAATTCATTTAGTGAGTAAAGTCACTGGAAAAAAGCTTAAAGATATTTCTACAATGCAAGTGGTTGCAGACACATTCCCAGCTGGCACCTTAAGTGGGGCACCAAAACATAAAGCTATGCAACTTATAGAAAAGTACGAAAAAACAAGCCGTTCTTTTTATGGAGGTGCAATTGGTTTTATGGATTTTGAAGGTAATTATAACCATGCCATAATGATTAGAACTTTTTTAAGTAAAAACCATCAATTACATTGGCAAGCAGGAGCAGGATTAGTATCTAAATCCAATCCAGAAAACGAATTACAAGAAGTATATAACAAATTAGGAGCACTCACAAAAGCTATAGAATTGGCAGAAAATATTTAAAATGAAAAAAATATTAGTTATAGATAATTACGATAGTTTTACTTACAATCTTGTACATTATTTAAAAGATTTAAATTGTGAGGTTGCAGTTGTCCGAAATGATAAACTTACACTTGAGGAAATTGAACCTTTCGTCAAAATTGTGTTGTCTCCAGGACCTGGAATTCCAGAAGAAGCTGGATTACTAAAATCAATTATTGAAAAATATGCATCTACTAAAAGTATTTTAGGCGTTTGTTTAGGACAGCAAGCAATTTGTGAAGTATTTGGTGGAAAGCTCATAAATTTAGATACTGTTTATCATGGTGTAGCAACCAAAATAAATATTACAGTAGATGATGAATCTTTATTTAACGGGTTTAACAAAGAAATTGAAGTAGGTCGTTACCATTCTTGGGTTGTAGATAAAAATTTACCAGAAGAACTCGAAGCAACCTCTTTGGATGAAAACGGACAAGTAATGTCGTTACGTCATAAGGTTTTTGATGTAAAAGGAGTTCAGTTTCACCCAGAATCAGTATTAACACCAAAAGGAAAACAAATATTAGAAAACTGGATTAACTCATAGTAAAATGAAGCAATTATTAAACAGACTCATAAATCAAGAAAGTATCTCCAGTAAAGAAGCGAAACATGTATTGGTTAATATTTCTAAAGGCGATTATAATCAAAGTCAGATTGCATCTTTTCTTACGGTTTATATGATGCGTAGTATTACACTGGAAGAGTTAAAAGGGTTCAGAGACGCGCTATTAGAATTATGTATTCCAATTAATTTAACTGCCTTTAATGCTATTGATTTATGTGGAACTGGAGGCGATGGTAAAGACACTTTTAATATTTCTACCTTGTCATCATTTGTAACTGCAGGTGCGGGAGTTAAAGTTGCTAAACACGGTAATTATGGAGTGTCTTCAGCTTGTGGATCTTCAAACGTTATGGAGCATCTTGGAATTAAATTTTCTAATGATGAAGATTTCTTAAAGCAATCTATTGACAAAGCAGGTATTTGTGTGTTACATGCACCACTATTTCATCCAGCTATGAAAAATGTAGCGCCAATTAGACGAGAATTAGGTATAAAAACATTTTTTAATATGTTAGGACCAATGGTTAATCCTTCGTTTCCAAAAAATCAGATCGTTGGTGTTTTTAATTTAGAACTATTGCGATTATATGGTTATTTATATCAAAATACTGATAAAAATTATTCTATTGTTCATGCGTTAGATGGCTATGATGAAATTTCATTAACAGGTAAAACTAAAGTGATTTCTAATCATTCTGAAACCCTATTTTCACCTGAAGATTTAGGTATTAAACAAATAACACAAAGTGATATTTTCGGAGGCAATACGGTTGAAGAATCAGCCAAAATATTTTTGAATGTCATTAATGGCAAAGGGTCAGAACCACAAAACAGTGTGGTTTGTGCTAATGCTGGATTAGCAATTTCTACTTCTAATCAAATTGAGCACAAAGATGGTTTTGAATTAGCGAAAGAATCATTATTGTCAGGTAAAGCAAAACATTGTTTAGATAAATTAATAGAATTGAGTAAGTAATTATGGCAATACTCGATAAAATAGTAAAAGACAAACTGAAAGAAGTATTTCTGAAAAAAGAATTGATTTCAATCAAACAATTGGAACAGTCCAGTTTATTTAAAAGAGAGACCATTTCGTTAGCTAACAAATTAAAAAATAGTAAAACAAGTATTATTGCAGAATTCAAACGTTGCTCACCTTCAAAATCTATAATCAACAATACAGCAAAAGTTGAAGACGTTGCAAAAGATTACGAGAATGCTGGAGTTTGCGGTATGTCTGTACTCACAGATAGTAAATATTTTGGAGGCTCTCTAGACGATTTATTAATCGCGAGAGCAAGTAGTAATTTACCTTTATTACGAAAAGAGTTTGTTATTGATGAGTACCAAATAATAGAAGCTAAATCTAATGGAGCTGATGTAATTTTATTGATTGCTGCAATTTTAAGCAAGGCTGAAATAAAACAATTTTCAGAATTAGCAAAAAGTTTGAATCTTGATGTACTTTTAGAAATTCATAACGAAGAAGAATTACACAAATCTATAATGCCTTCTTTAGATATGTTAGGTGTAAATAATCGAAATTTAAAAACTTTTGAAGTCAGTTTAGAAACGAGTAAATCTATAAGTAAACTTATCCCTAATGATTTTGTTAAAGTATCTGAAAGTGGCATAAGTTCAATTGAAGCTATTCAAGAATTGAGGCCTTATGGTTATCAAGGGTTTCTAATTGGTGAAAACTTTATGAAAACAAATAATCCAGGAGCAAGTGCAAAACAATTTATAAAAGACTTGGAATCATGAAATTAAAGGTTTGCGGAATGAAATATCAAGATAACATTAATAGAATTGCAGCATTGCAACCAGATTATCTTGGGTTTATATTTTATGATAAATCTGCACGTTTTATACAAGATAACATTCCACAAGTTCCAAATACAATTAAAAAAGTAGGTGTTTTTGTTGATGCAGATTTAAGTGATGTCACTGATAAAATAAATAAGTACGAGTTACAAGCAGTTCAATTACATGGAAAAGAATCACCAGAATTTTGTAAAAGCTTACAATCGAAAGATGTTGAAATAATCAAAGTGTTCTCAATAAAAGACGAATTCAATTTCGATACTTTAAAACCATATGAAACCGTTTGTGATTACTTTCTGTTTGATACGAAAGGAAAATTACCTGGAGGTAATGGCTACTCCTTCGATTGGAATGTTTTAAAAAACTATTCATCAACCAAACCCTTCTTTTTAAGTGGAGGTATTGGATTAAATCAGATAGAAAACATAAAACAGTTTCAAATTAGTGAAGCTTCAAAGTACTGCTATGCCATTGATGTGAATAGTAAATTTGAAATAGAGCCAGGATTAAAAGATATAGAAGAATTAAAAGAATTTAAAAATATTCTACAATGAAGCTTTTAAAAAAAATAGAAGGTCACTTTCGACAAAAAAAATACTGTAGAATTACAACAGGTATTAAAAATGATTTTGAAAGATTAAGTTATGGATATATCCTACAATATAATGACAGCTTTATTTTGTTTCAAGAAACTGATGATTTTCAAATTGATGGCTATGTTATTATTCCAGTGAATACCATTAAGAAAATTCGATTTAATAAAAACGATAGTTATTTATTCCAAATTCATAAAAAAGAAGGAATAACAAATAAAGTTCAACTACCTAAATATAAAATCGATATTAGTTGTTGGAATAGCATTTTTAAAAACTTAAAAAGCAATATAGATTGTATTATCTCTGAATGTGAAGCATTTGAACATGAATACTTTTGCATAGGAGGAATAAAAAGAGTAAATAAAAACTCGGTGTCAATTCTATATTTTAATGCACAAGGTTATTTAGATACTAATAATATAATTCATAAATTTTCTGAAATTACAAGAGTAACATTTAATGATAGGTATTCAAGTGTATTTAAAAAATATAAAAGAATCAATAAATAATGAGTTATAACGTAAACGAAAAAGGCTATTATGGAGAATTTGGAGGTGCTTATATTCCAGAAATGCTCTATCCAAATGTAGAGGAGTTATGTCAGAATTATTTGAAAATAATGGCGGAGCCAGATTTTCAAAAAGAGTTTAATCAATTACTAAAAGATTATGTTGGTCGTCCTTCTCCACTCTATTTTGCAAAACGACTTTCAGAAAAATACAATACAAGAATCTACTTAAAACGTGAAGACCTTAATCATACAGGAGCACATAAAATAAACAATACAATTGGTCAGATCCTTATGGCAAAACGTCTTGGTAAGCATCGCATTATTGCCGAAACTGGTGCAGGTCAACATGGCGTTGCTACAGCAACCGTTTGTGCTTTAATGGGATTGGAATGCATTGTGTATATGGGAGAAATTGATATCGCAAGACAAGCACCAAATGTAGCCAGAATGAAAATGCTTGGTGCTAAAGTTGTTCCGGCATTGTCGGGAAGTAGAACACTAAAAGATGCTACCAACGAAGCCATTCGTGACTGGATTAATAATCCAGTAGATACTCATTATATTATTGGTAGTGTAGTTGGACCACATCCTTATCCAGATATGGTAGCCCGATTTCAGGCGATAATTTCTGAAGAAATACAATGGCAGTTACAAGAACACGAAGGTAAAACCAAACCAGATTATATTGTGGCTTGTGTTGGAGGAGGAAGTAATGCTGCTGGAGCTTACTATCATTTTTTAAATGAAAAAAACGTGAAATTAATTGCAGTAGAAGCCGCTGGTTTAGGAATAGATTCCGGTGAAAGTGCTGCGACTTCTGTATTGGGTAAAGTAGGCATTATTCATGGTAGTAAAACCTTATTGATGCAAACAAACGATGGACAAATAACTGAACCTTATTCCATTTCGGCTGGATTAGATTATCCAGGTGTTGGACCAATGCATGCACATTTATATAAATCTGGTCGCGCAGAATTTATTTCTATTACGGACTATGAAGCTATGAAAGCAGGATTGGAACTTTGCCAATTAGAAGGCATTATTCCTGCTATTGAAAGCTCTCATGCTTTGGCAATTTTTGCACAAAAAACTTTCAATCCAAATGACATAATTGTTTTGTGTTTGTCTGGCCGAGGTGATAAGGATTTGGATACTTATATAAATCACTTTAAGCTCTAAATGAAAAACATTCTTATCATATTAGCAATTATAGTTTGTTTCTCGTGTAAAAAAGAAAAAGCATCTGAAATAACTATATCTGTTGATGTAACAAATGATATTGTTGTTCCTAAACACTATATCGTAACTAAAACAAATGAAACATTAAAAATTGATGGTATTGCCGATGAATCCAGTTGGAAAGACGCAAAATTCACTGATAATTTCATTGACATTGAAGGTGTTAAAATACCAAAATTTAATACTAAAATTAAAATGCTTTGGGATAATAATTACTTGTATTTGTATTCCAAAATGGAAGAACCTCATGTTTGGGGGAACTTAAAGCAACGTGACACTATTATATTTTACAACAATGACTTTGAGGTATTTTTAGACCCTTCTGGAAATGCTCAAGAATATGGAGAAATTGAAATAAATGCTTTAAACACAGTATGGGATTTGTACTTAAATAAACCTTATCGTGTTGGCGGAAATGCAGATTTTAAATGGGATTTAAACGATCTAAAATCGGCTGTCAATATACAAGGCACATTAAATAATCCGAATGATATAGATTCTTTTTGGTCTGTTGAAATGGCAATTCCATTAAAGCCTTTAATTGGACTTAAAAATGAACCAATAACCTTACCAAAAGAAAGTGAGCAATGGCGTATTAATTTTTCGCGTGTACAATGGGATCATGATATTATCGATGGGAAATACTATCGTAAAAAAGAAAACAACACTTACCTTAAAGAATACAATTGGGTTTGGAGTAATCAAACCGTAATTAATATGCACGAACCCGAAAAATGGGGCTACCTGCAATTTACCGAAAGGTCTTTTTCAGAGGATGTCTCATTTTTTAATGACAAAGATTTATATGTAAAACAGACTGCTTTTGCTTTATTTAGAAAGACAAGATTTGGCAGTTTAAAGCATCTGTTAGAGAATAGTACAGGATTTATACAAAATGTTGAAGTAACCTTTAAAAAAGGAGAAATGCTTAAAGCGACATTTTATAAAACAGATTTTGGTTTTGAATATAAACTTGAAAGTCAAATCACAAAAAAAATCTACTTAATTAACGACGAAGGCTCACTTAAAACATTATGAAAAAAATATTCATTTATCTATTAGCAATAGTATTATTCTCTTGTAAAGAAGAAAAGAAAGTTTCTGACTCTAATTCTCAAGAGTTCACTTTTGCAACTTGGGCAAATGCTGAAGGTGATTTTGATAAAATAAAATGGGAAGCAAAACTGTCATTATATGATTCTTTAGGAATATCAGAAGTTTTAGTTAAAGGAAATCCTGAATTCTTAAACCAATTAGTGCCTTTAGCAGCTGAAAAAAATATCAAAACCCATGCATGGATGTGGACTTTAAATCGCCCTGGTGATACTATTGCTAATAAACATCCCGAATGGTATGCTGTAAATAGAGTAGGTAAAAACTCGCTAGAATATCGAGCTTATGTAGATTATTATCAGTGGTTAAGTCCGTTTCACCCAGAAGCTCGTGAGCATATTAAAAACAATGTAAGGAAGTTGACTAAAATTGATGGATTAGCCTCAATCCATTTAGATTATGTTCGATATGTTGATGTTATTCTTGGTGCTGATTTACAGCCTAAATACGGACTCGTGCAAGACCATGAAATGCCAGAATACGATTATGGCTATCATCCAATAGCACGAAAGGGCTTTAAAACAATATTTGATAAAGATCCTCAAGATTTTGAGCATCCGGAATTAAGTACTGAATGGAGGCAATATAGATTAAATGCTGTAACAACATTAGTAAATGAACTTGTAGAAATTGCTCATGAAAGTGACCATAAAATGACAGCTGCTGTGTTTCCATTTCCTGAAATGTCTCGGCAAATGGTAAGACAGGCATGGAATGATTGGAATCTGGATGCAGCATATCCTATGATCTATAATAATTTTTATCGTGAGAACATCAACTGGATTGGATTTGCAACAGAGCAAGGTGTTAGAGATGTGAATTTTCCCATTTATTCTGGATTGTATGCTCCTGCATTAAAAGACCCAAAAGACCTGGAAAAGGCTATACGACTGGCAAAAGAAAAAGGGGCGAAAGGGTTTTCAATATTTACAGCAGATAATTTAAACAAAGCCCAAAAAGAAATATTTATAAAATTGAAAGAAGAGTTTAACCATGAATAGAATCAATCAGAAATTACAAGAGGATAAAAAATTACTTTCTATATACTTTACAGCTGGTTATCCTAATCTTGATGATACAGTTACAATCATTCAAAATTTAGAAAAAATTAGTGTAGATATGATTGAAATTGGATTGCCATTTAGCGATCCCTTGGCCGATGGCCCAACCATACAAGAAAGTTCTACACAAGCTCTCAAAAATGGAATGACCTCTAACCTACTTTTTGAGCAACTAAAAGATATAAGAGAAACCGTGAATATTCCATTAATCATCATGGGTTATTTTAATCCAATATTACAATATGGTGTGGAAGCCTTTTGCGAGAAATGCCAAGAAGTTGGTGTTGACGGATTAATTATCCCAGATTTACCAGTCGATGTTTATAACGAACAATACAAAGCTACGTTTGAAAAATATGGTTTAATCAATGTGTTTTTAATTACACCTCAAACTTCTGTAGAGCGCATTAATTATATCGATTCTATTTCTAATGGATTTATCTATATGGTAAGTAGTGCTAGTACAACCGGAGCTAAAGTTGGTTTTGGAGACGAACAAACCAATTACTTTAAGCGTATTGCAGATATGAAACTCAAAAATGCTCAAATTGTTGGTTTTGGTATTTCAAACAACGAAACTTATAAACAAGCTACACAATATACAAAAGGTGCTATTATTGGTTCTGCTTTTATTAAGCATTTGAGTAATGAAAGTGTTGATACAATTGAGAAGTTTGCAAAATCAATTTTAATTTAAATATATTAGTACCCAAATAGATCACTAACCAAAAAAACTAAAAATTATGGAATGGTATTTAAAAGTAGTAAGAAATAATTATGCTAATTTTCAAGGCAGAGCGAGACGAAAAGAATATTGGATGTTTACATTATTCAATATTCTTATTATAATTGCTATTATTATTATATCTGGCCTTATTGCTACGGCTTTAGACTCTCCTGGAATAATAAGTATTTATTTAATTTATGCTTTAGGTGTTTTCATTCCAGGTCTTGCAGTTGCTGTAAGAAGACTACATGACATTGGAAAAAGCGGTTGGTACTATCTCGTATCATTAATTCCTTTTATTGGTGGAATATGGCTTTTAATTTTACTTGTAACAGAAGGAGATAGAGGTTCAAACGAATATGGTCCAGACCCAAAAGGAGTCAACGACGAAGAGATAAGCGAAATTGGGAAGCCCCAAGAGGAATAAATAAATGCTTCTAAACATTGTACTTATAGAACCTGAAATACCAAACAATACAGGAAATATTGGAAGGTTAACTTTAGCATCAGGTTCTAATTTACATTTGGTAAAACCTTTTGGTTTTAAAATTGATGACACACGTTTAAAACGAGCAGGTTTAGATTATTGGCAACATATTAATCTCCATATTTACGAAAGTATTGAAGACTTCTTTACAAAAAATAAAAACGAAAACATGGTGTTTTTATCCAGCCATGGGACAAAAGACCATTGGTCCATAGATTTTAAAGATGATATGTTTCTGGTCTTCGGAAAAGAATCGGTTGGTTTGCCAAAATCTATAATTGAAAAGCATCCAGATAAGTTATATAAAATTCCTTTATACAGTAAACATGTTAGAAGCCTAAATTTGGCAAACGCTGTGAGTGTTGTGGTTTATGAAGGATTGAAAAACCTAAAATGATTTTTATTGATTCTTAATTTAAAAACAACTAACTTCGTTTAACTATCGATATAGAACATTGAAACATACTATATCGTAGCATTTGCTGCAAGGTAACATAAGAAATGGAAGATTTATTAAAGGAATTTATATCATCCCCTACTTGGATTGGGTTTATTATACTATCCCTTTTAGGATTATTATTTCTAGTTACCAAAGTAATAGAATTTTATCAGTCGACAATAGCACCAAATATATATAAATGGCGTTTAGAACGAAAGAAAATAATTTTTCCTTCAATAGAAAAGCTGCTCGATGTTTCGAATAAAAAACCTGAATTGTTTAGAAACACAGGTCCAAAATTTATTGATTTTAAGAAGGGTTATATTTTCGAAAGAAAGGAATTGTCTTTAATTGTAAACATTCTGTCTAAGAATAGATTTGCACATATTGAAGGTGCTCCATCATCGGGTAAAACCGTTCTCACCTGGAATTATGCGGTAAAATCACTAAAAAAATTTAAACAAATAATATATTTTGACCGTCCTAATAGTATTGATCAAAATTTTATTGACTTTTTAACTACGCCATTTGGATTAAAAAAAATGGATAATCCAAAATCCCTAATCATTATTGATGATGCACATTTAGACACAGCGGCAACTTCAAATTTCTTTTGGAATATCTATAATAATTTAAGTCAAATAAAAATAATTATCATAAGTAGACCAATAAACTTGAGTCATATCGATGAAGAACTTTCTCAATTTATTTTTACAAATTATATGGAAACGATTGAAATTTCTGCTAATCATGCAATGATAGAAATGGTAGATTATTTCTCTCTAAATGTTTATAAGCAAAAGATTTCAAAAATCACAAGAAATAGTTTTATCAATGAATGTGGAAACGATTTACTAATTCTTGGAAGATACTTAAAAGAATGGAATGGAAGTACAAGTATTAATTTTTCAAAACTTCATAATAAAGTTATTGATTCTATATACCGAGACATAGAAAATCTTAAGCAAAGAAATATTGATGCTGTAAAGGTTTTATTTATTGTAGGATTGTTTTATAGATTTGAAGTTCGTGTTGAAAAAACTTTCTTGCAAAAAACTCTGAACTTAAATGTTTTACCTCTAATTACAAATGGAACTTTGAAAATTGAAAATGATTTCATTTTTTTCTATCATTCTTCCATCGCAAAACTCTATTCCAATGCAATAAAAATAAAAAATCATAAAGATTACTCTGATATTATTAATCAGTATAAACCTTTTCCTTTAGGATTATTTAAAACCTATATTCGGTCTAATCCTAGGAATTTTTGTGAATTAATTATAGGTATAAGAAAATCTCCTGATGTACTCAAAATGTTATTCAACACGAAAGAATTAATGCCAAATTTTAGTTGTGGTCTTGAAAATGAGTATAATTTGAATCTAGCTGGTTGGACACTATATATATTAAAATCTATAGACAAGTCTAAATTATGGAAACTAATAGAATCTGTAAATTTCAGAAACTCTGAAGATGAGATTTTATCTAGGACAAACGCAAGTGATATTTCTCTTTTCATACATAATCTTTATAAAATAAGTTTAACTAAAGGTGAAGAATGGTTGACATCTGCATCTACTGAAATATTATCTGAAAAAATATTCAGTTTACCACTGAAACGTCTACCTGGAACTCTTAATAAATTAAACAAAATTTCTAAAGAAAGATTTGAGGAAATAATAAATTTAACTGATCTAAATATTTTATGTGAGAAGATTTATAATGAAGAAAACATTGAAGACTTAAGATATAGTATTTATGTCTTTGGACGTATTCTTGGTGAACGAGTTTTGGTGAAAACTAACTCAAAAAAAGACTTCGCTGGTGAATATATTACAGCTGTTACTTTTTATTGTGAAAAATTTAAAGTAACCAAGTATCTTTCCGGCCGAGGTCATAACATCCCATATTCGCATAGTGAACTACAAAAAAGAAAACATTGGATTTGGTTAGCCAAAAACAAATCTAAAGACGGTTATATTACAATAGATGACGGTGCAGTTACTGCATTAACACAAAGAAATTCTTTATTACCAGTTGGAGTGAAGAAAGTTAATGGCTCTTTCAAAATTGGAGACATCGTTGTGATAAAAAACACTTTTGACCTTACAGTAGGATTAGGTATTATGAATTTTTCTTCAACCGAATTAAATATTGTCAAAGGGTTAAGGTCAGACGAAATTTTAAGTACAAAAAATATAACACCAAATAGAATTTGTGATAATGACCGATTAATCCGTCCTCAAAATATAGAAATAATAAAAGAGCACCTATAAAACCCAGCAGCTTACAAAGTATATAAAAAATTGAGGTTTAAGGCTAAAACGAAAGAATAAACACAAAATAATGATTAGTTATAAACCGAAAAGTTAGTCCTTAAAAGTCACTACTTTTCATATGCCAGACCGCTAAACGAAACATCCAAAAATCAATCGCTTTTTGGTCGTTTTTTAAGTATCTCTAAATACATATTCTCCACTTTCGCTCTTGCCCAAGGTGTGCGTCGTTAATATTATAAACTTGACTTTAAAGAAAAACAGTTAACTTCGTTAACTCCTGTAAAATGCATTTAAATTTCTTTTACCTAAACAAATGGAATCAAAACAAGCCACTTCAATTAATGAGGTCATTACAATTTTAGATGAAATTATACTTGAATCTGAAAAAAACAAAGATCCTTCAGGTTACTTCGCAGCTCTGTACAGAAAGGTAACCCTAAAAGTTAAGGAAGGAATTAAAACTGGTTATTTTGAAGATGGTGAAAGAATGGAAAAATTAGATGTAATTTTTGCCAATAGATATATTAACGCTTATTATATAAATCAAAGAAAAGGAAATAATACACTTTCCTGGAAAAAAGCTTTTGACCTTTCTGCTAAATATTGGCCAATTGTTTTACAACATTTGCTTATTGGAATGAATGCACATATAAGTCTTGATTTAGGGATTGCTGCAGCCCAGGTTTCAAAAAATAAAAACATAGAAGATTTAAAAGGCGACTTTAATAAAATTAATGACGTTTTATCTTCATTGGTTGTTAAAGTGGAAAATGATCTATCCAAAATTTGGCCTAACTTAAAATATATTTTAAAATTGTCTAAAAAAATTGACAACTTCCTAATTGACTTTAGTATGGGAATAGCAAGAGATAAGGCTTGGGAATTTGCCAAAAGCATATCCAACAAATCGAATGAAGAAATTGTGAATCTAATTAAAATTAGAGATGAAAAAGTAGCTAAAAACACAAAGATTATTAACCAACCAGGGAAAATTGTAAAAATTATCTTTGTAATAATTAGAATTGGAGAACGTGGTACAATAACATCAAGAATAGATGAATTAAAAAACTAGTCTTTAATGGATATTTCTATAATTCATAAAAGCATCAAATTGTATTGATTCTCATTTACCATTCTTTTAACAAACAATAATCTACTTTTTTATTTCGTTCCCAAGCTGCATTTATCCAATTCCTATAATCACTCATTACATTCATTACCTGACAACCATAAGACCAACCTCCTATTTTAGTTCCTATTTTTTTACTAAAAGGATCATAACTTACACCATGTTGATTACAGTTTTGATTGCCTTCATGCAACTCACCTTGTTCTTCACATTTTCCATCTTTATCTTTATCTCTATAAAATTTAATCGGTGCAACTTGTCTCAAAGCCTTCATTCTACCTCTATGGTATCCTGGTTCGAATAAGTCCTTATAAAACATATTTGTTTTCCATACTAATGCTCCTGGCAGTCCCTTTTCGGCAAAATGTTTTAAAACCGTAAGTCCAGGGTTTGTCGTGCCAGAAGTAACCATTACAAAATGTCCACCATCAAAAATGTAGAACTTATCATCAAATAGATCAGTGGCATCTTCTACCGATTGTACACCAACTAAAAGGTATTTATCTGCCATTATTTTACCGCCTACGGATTTAACTCTATCGAGTATTTGCTTATCTGTATAAGATTTTACATTAGTCATATTTATATAGTTTTACTTGTTTTTTTATTCTAAAATTATCAAAATTGTATATTGTACACCATTCCTTCAATTTTAGTAGGCAATAATATAAATAAACTTGAGGTTAATCTATAAGTATCTCTCACATCAAACCACATTATCTGTTTCGCTCGTGTCATCAGTGCTGGGTTTTCCAATACCAAGCATTCTTTCAAAAAATCCTTTACTCTCATTAATTACGAAACCATTTAATTTATCTACTTCCTCAATAAAATTTCGTTTATCAATGGGTGTAACCAAATACCTATCATGTTCCTTTTCCAAGTATTGTGCAGTGAGAACCATATTTTGCCAGGTGCTTCCCCATTGGAAACTCTGAGAAAATCCGGCTACTATAGTCAATACAGCAGCCAAAATCGGAGTCCCCAATTCAAATGTAGTTTTCAATCCAAAATCAACAATTATTTTAGATGATGTTAATGATGCAATTAATGTTACTAAAGCGCCTATAATTACAGTAAATGATCGAGTTCTTTTATACCATCTCTTATTTGCTCTACTCGCATTCCAATAATAATTTATGGCCTTCTTATATCTCTGTTGGATGTGCTTATCCATACCATTTTCGTTTTGTATATCCATTTTATTCTTAATTGATTAGTGTTTTTAATAGCATAATTATCAACAATATACAACATTAATATTCCTAACCATAAAGTGAATATGTTAGAGGTCTTAATTTAGCAAATGCATTAAGTGTTATTATTTATGAAGGATTAAAGCAAATTTCTTAAAACTTGACTTTGAACAAAAAAACAGCTACCTTCGTTTAACTACTGACCATATCAAAACATTGGCGTTAATTATAAAAACATACAAACAATGAAAAAATTATTAAAATTCATTCTCACAATTATAATTATCGGTGGTGGGTTCTTTCTTATTGATTATTTTAAAATAAATTCTAATAAAACAGATAATAATATAGTTCAGATTTCTGAAGAATCTTTTCGTGCTATTGAAAAATTTGGTGAAATTGAAAATACCAATCAAAAATCACGACACGATTTTGGAAGAAGACAGGGTGTTTGGGAAAACGATAGAATTGAAATCTATAACTATAATCAACAAATTGTTTTAAGAAAAAACTATAGATCTGAAGGAACTGTATTTTCTTCAGTAGAATTTGAGTATAATAAAACTAATAATCTTATTAAGGAAAGAGAATTCCGAAATGGCAATCTTGATGTTGTTAGAATGTATAAATACAATAATGATGGAAATTTACAAATTATCGACAGTCATGATTCAAATGGCAAACATCTGATAAAAGGAGAGTATAAATATGATTCCAAAGGTAATAACATTGAAGAACTTTTTTTTGGTAGTGATGGTAAATTGATGATAAAGCATGTTTTTGAATACGACAATCGAGGTAATAAAATTGAAGCCATCAATTCATATGATGGTTTTGATAATAATCGTGTCATTTATACATATGATGATGAATCTAATTTAATTGAAGAGAAAGAATATGATAAGAATGGTAAATTAACTGGTAAAAAGTCATTTAGTTATGATAAAGAAAACAACATTGTTGAAGAAATTATATATGGTTTGAAAACAGATGAAAATGATAAATGGACTTATGAATATAAATATGACACAATGAACAATTGGATTGAAAGAACTGATTTCAGTGATAATGTTCCGAAATATATTGTCAAAAGAAAAATTAAATATTATGGAGCTAATAAAAAGAAAGATTGACAATTTTAAACTCAATAACAAACGCCAACAACGTGTATAATTCATTGCTAGTACTTGCCTACTTCTGAAAATCCTCGCGGATTTTCTTATTCGGTTTGTATTTGCTAAATTAGTTGCTTAAACACGCAACTAACCATACACAAGACCGTTAAACGAAACTTCAAACAAATCAATCGCTTTTTGGTCGTTTTTTAAGCATTTCCAAATACATATTCTCTACTTTAGTTCTTGCCCAAGGTGTTCGACGCAAAAATTTTAAACTGGATTTTACTGAAGGGTTGTGAGTAAAACAACGAATATTTATATTAAATCCTAAATATTCCCAACCGTAATGCTCAACCAGATCATTTATTATTTGTTCTAGTTTTACGCCATGCAAAGGGTTATTGGGTTGAGATTCCATTAACGTCTTCTTCCTTGATTTTGATTTGAACCACCTCTTCTTCTATTTCTACTATTACTTCTATTAGAAGGTGTAGAATTTTTTGGTCTTCTAGAATTTTGCTGCTTTTTTTGAGGTTTGTTTGGCTCGTTTGGATCTGGTTCAAAACCTTCTACAATTTCAACTGGAATTTTTAAACCAACCAGTTTTTCAATATCTCTTAAATAGCCCTGTTCTTCTCCACAAACTAAAGATATAGCTTCTCCACTTGCTCCAGCTCTTCCTGTTCTACCAATTCGGTGTATATAATCTTCAGAAATATTAGGTAATTCAAAATTCACAACATGAGGTAATAATGGAATATCTAAACCACGAGCAGCAATATCTGTAGCAACAAGAACTCTAACAGTACTCATTTTAAAACCTGCTAATGCTTTTGTTCTTGCACCTTGACTTTTATTTCCATGAATAGCTGCTGCTGTAATTCCAGCGCTAATCATTTTTTTACACAATTTATTAGCACCATGTTTTGTTCTGGTAAACACCAAGACTTGTTTCCAATCACCTTCAGAAATTAACTTAATAATTAAGTCTGTTTTTTTTACTTTAGCAACTCTATATACTTTTTGTTGAATTGACTCTACAGTAGAGTTTTCAGGCGTAGCCTCAACTAACACTGGATTTTTTAAAATTCCGTAGGCGAGTTTTTTTTATATCTTTTGAAAACGTTGCCGAAAACATTAAATTTTGACGTCTTGAAGGCATTAATTTCATTATGCGTTCAATATCTCTCAAAAATCCCATATCAAGCATACGATCTGCTTCATCTAAAACTAATATTTCAATTTTAGATAATGATAAAATATTCTGATTTTCTAAATCTAATAATCTACCAGGAGTTGCTACCAAAATATCCATTCCACGTCTAAAATGAGCAACTTGAGGTCTTAGACTTACGCCTCCAAAGATAACTGCAGATCGTAAATCTATAAACTCGCTATATTCCCTAACATTAGTATAAACTTGTGCAGCTAATTCTCTTGTTGGTGTTAAAATTAAAGCTCGAATAGGTCTATACCTTAATGGTTGGTCTTGAGAAAGTAATTGTAATAAAGGCAAAACAAAACCTGCTGTTTTTCCAGTTCCTGTCTGTGCTGATGCTAAAATATCTTTTCCTTGTAAAATTGGAGGTATTGCTAATTCTTGTATTGGCGATGGTGTTTCGTAACCTTTTTTGCTAATAGCTTTTAATAAGGCATCAGAAAGACCTAATGGTTTAAATGACATATAAATTGTTTACAAAATGACAATTTATTTATTGCGTCATTTTAAAAGTAGTTGCAAAGATACATCTAATTTTTCTTTGTACTAAAGTTTATCAAACCGTAAAGCCAGAAATCAATATCAAAAAACCATAAAGACAAACTTTATAAAATACCTTTATTTAGCAAACATGTTAGAAGCCTTAATTTAGCAAATGCTGTAAGTATTGTTGTTTATGAAGGCTTAAAGCATTCATCAAATTTATCTGTATAAACTGTTAAACCTAAAATGACATAGATTTCTAAATATATTGTATTTTTAACTTCATAAAAACTAACGCTTAACAATAAAAACTCTTACAATGCAGATTATTAAATCCCAAAAATCTTATGATGTCATAATTGTTGGCTCTGGAGCTGGTGGCGGAATGGCCACAAAAGTATTGGCAGAAGCCGGACTTAAAGTGGCCGTCATGGAAGCTGGCCCATTTTTTGACCCAAAAAATTCCGAACAGAGAACCCAACTCAAATGGCCCTACGAGTCTCCAAGACGTGGTGCTGGAACGCAACGGGACTTTGGTGAATTTGACATGTCTTACGGAGGTTGGAATATTGATGGCGAACCCTATAATAATATTGGTGATACTCAATTTGATTGGTTCCGTTCCAGAATGTTGGGTGGGCGTACCAATCACTGGGGTCGTATATCATTAAGGTTTGGACCAAGAGATTTTAAAGGAAAAGACCGCGATGGTTTAGGTGAAAACTGGCCTATTGGTTACGAAGATATTAAACCTTACTATGATAAAGTGGATAAACTCATTGGCGTATTTGGAAGTAATGAAGGGCGCCATAATGATCCCGATGGCTATTTTTTACCTGCTCCAAAACCGCGACTTCATGAACTGTTCTATATAAAAGGGGCAAAAAAATCAAATGTAGATGTCATACCTTCAAGGTTATCCATTCTTACCAAACGCATCAACAACGATCGAGGGGTTTGTTTCTTTTGTGGACAATGTAACAGAAGCTGTTCGGTTTATGCCGACTTTTCATCAGGTTCCTGTTTAATTTTTCCAGCTCAAAAAAATGGAGGTCAGGTCGATCTCTACGTAAATAGTATGGTCAGCGAAGTGACCATTGACAACAATGGGAAAGCTAATGGTGTAAAATACATCAACAAAGAAGATCGGCAACAATATGCACTCAAAAGTAAAATCGTGGTGTTGGCTGCTTCGGCCTGTAGTTCAGCACGTATTTTGCTCAATTCCAAAAGTGAAAAATATCCCAACGGGCTCGGCAATAGCAGTGACGTGATTGGAAAATATCTTCACGATTCCACTGGAACCGATCGTGCTATATTTATTCCTGAACTCATGAACCGCAAACGTTACAATGAAGATGGTGTTGGTGGTCTGCATGTCTACTCACCTTGGTGGCTGGATAATAAAAAACTTGACTTCCCAAGGGGTTATCATATTGAGGTTTGGGGTGGAATGAGTATGCCAGGATATGGAACAGGTTTTAACCCTAATGACCTAAACAAATATTTGGGTCTAACTGTTGGAGGTTATGGTAATGGACTTCGTGATGATGTTAAAAAATTCTATGGCTCTGTAATGGGTATGTCTGGTCGTGGAGAAGCGATTGCAAGAAAAGAGAACTATTGTGAAATCGATCCGACAGCAGTTGATGAATTCGGAATTCCGGTATTGCGGTTCAATTATCAGTGGTCAGATTTTGAACGTAATCAATCCAAGCATATGCATGAGACCTTTGAAGAAATTGGCCATAATATGGGTGGTGTTGTCTTGGGTGACAAACCCGGAAAAGATCAAAATTATGGGCTTTTAAATCCTGGAAGAATCATTCACGAAGTGGGTACAACCAGAATGGGAAGTAACCCAAAAACTTCGGTGGTAAACGAATTTGAACAATTACATGATGTGGATAATGTGTTTGTGGTTGATGCAGGACCATTTGTTTCACAAGCCGATAAAAATCCCACTTGGACCATTTTAGCCTTAGCCTGGAGAACGTCTGATTATATTGTGCAGGAATTAAAAAAACAAAACTTATAAGCCATGGATAGAAGAGAAAGTTTAAAATCGATGATATTGGGCTCAATGGCTGTTGGGCTTACTTTAGAAAGTTGTCTATCAGAAACTCCTCCAGAAGTTATTGAAGATAAAATTTGGAAATATACTTATGGTAGAACTCCAAAAGAAGCCGAGTTTGATGAGAAACTTATGTCCGAACACTTTTTTGAAGACAACGAACTGCAAACCATCACGATCTTGGCCAATTTAATTTTACCTCCAAACGAAAACGGCACCATTGAACAAGCAGGTGTTGTAGATTTTATTGAGTTTATGTCCAAGGATGTTCCAGAATTTCAGGTTAAGATTCGTGGCGGTCTAATGTGGCTCAACGGGTATTGCAATTCCAAATACAATACGGTTTTTGTCAAGTGTACAGAAGACCAACAAAGAGCAGTACTTGATAGCATTGCCTATCCAGATCCTGATGTTGTTGAGCAAGTACAGGAGGTACGATTCTTTTCACTGATGCGAAATTTGGTTCTTACTGGGTATTTTACATCTGAAGTGGGAATCAAGGAACTGAATTACAAAGGCAATACCCCGAATAATTGGGATGGTGTCCCACAAGAAGTGTTGGACAATTTTGAGTTGAGTTACGAACCAGAATGGCTTGCCAAATGTGTCGACCATACTACAAGAGGGGATATTGCACAATGGGATGATGATGGAAATTTGATTTCGTAGGAAATTGCTAACCCTTACATTAGAATATGCATTTTGATACTGAAGCCATAGATTGGGACAATGACCCGAAGAAGACAGAGAGAGCTATAGCTTTTGCAGAAGAGATTACTAGTTATATAAAACCAAATAAAAATTGGAGCGCTCTTGAGTTTGGTAGTGGTACTGGATTATTAAGTTTTCAGTTAAAAAATGATTTTAACACAATTACACTTACAGATACTTCTACTGGAATGATAAATGTCTTAAAAGATAAAATCAAAAAAAATAATATCACAAATTTTAAGCCGCTTCAAATTGATTTATTAGAAGACAGCATTAACATTGGGACTTTTAATGTGATTTATACTTTAATGACGCTTCATCATATCCCTGAATTAAACAAGATTCTCCATATTTTTAATTTCTTATTAAAACCTGATGGTTATTTATGTATTGCCGATTTGGTTAAGGAAGATGGCTCTTTTCATGACGAATATCCAGATTTTGATGGACATAACGGATTTGACAAAAATAAACTGAGTGAAATCTTATCTAAAAACGGATTAGAAGTTGAATACTTTAACATATGCTTTGAGATAAAAAAAGAGTCAGAAAATAAAACCTATCCTTTATTTTTAATGATTTGTAAAAAAACTCGAAACTCTGTAATTAATTAAATTAAATATTGGCATTATCCTTACTTAACTCTGTAACATTTTATAAAAGGGTTAGTCTCATAGACATCAACCAAAAAACTCATCCAATGAAACTAAAACCAACTCTTGCCATTTTAGTAATGGTAATTCTATTTACAAGTTGTAAAAATCATAAACAAGTAGAACAAATTCATGATGATGTAGAACAAGTCCATGGCAGACTCGATGTATCTCAAAACGATGGAGTAAAAAGTGAATTATATAAAATACTCAAAGAGAAAGACAGCATTATGTTTGAACTGTCATACAACCAATTAAACACAAGTATTCTTGAAGAGCTAGCAACTGATGATATAGAATTTTATCACGATCAAGGAGGTGCAACATATACAAAAGAAGGCTTTATAAATGGCATGAAAAGTTTAGGGAATTTATCTTATAAAGCCAGACGCGAATTAATTGAAGGCAGCATGGAAGTATTCCCTATGTATAAAAATGGAGTATTGTATGCAGCAATACTTAAAGGAGAACACAATTTTTATGCTAAAGAACAAAACGATAAACCTGAATATTTCACAAGTAGTGCTAAATACACTACGCTTTGGATTCTAATTGAAGATGAATGGAAAATGAGTAGAATTTATAGTTATGATCATCAAGCTCATGAATAGGCTAAAAAAATTCTCGATACTGCATCACTCTGAAATCGAAAGTATTAAATTTTGGATTTTTGTTTTTTAATTGTTGGTATAAAGGCATACTGCCAATTGCTCTGTTGGCAGAACCTGAAGCTGATGTTAGGGAAACGGTTTTTATTAATCTATTGTCTAATTTAAATTGATGAATTCTAGGAACTTCATCAGCAACTACTTCTAATTTTAAATTATTATCTTTTAAATGTTTTCTAAAAAAATATTCTGGCCCATTTTTACTATTGCCACCTGTAAACAATAAGGTATCAACTTTAGGAAACTGTTTTAAATAACCCATTACATTTCTTAGCTTGATATTTTGCATACCCAAATCGGATGCATCAATTTTATCACGTTCTGCACTTTCTACAATATCACAAATACCGATTTTATGTTTGATTAAAAACGTTCTGCGTTCTTCAATTGCTTCATTAGAATTATCGTAACTCAAACCTAGGTTATAAATTTTATCTATATACAACCAAAGTGAATTATAATAACTTCCATAACAAAAATTTACATCCTTTTCTAATAAGTCACCTGTTGTAAAACGTGGTGGTGGCAAGGTACCAACAATCAATTTTGTCGTGTCTTTTTTTATAAACGGTTTATAAGGATGTTGATGTGAGAACATAAAGTTTGTCTATGAAATAAAAATCATTAATTTTAAACAATCTAAACATACAACTATTATGGGAAAAGGCGATAAAAAAACAAGACGAGGTAAAATTACTATGGGAACTTATGGTGTAAGACGGCCGCGTAAAAAAACTAAACCTTTTGTAGTTGTAAAGAAAAAAGCAGCAACCGCTGTAAAAGCTACAGTTGACAAGCCGAAAACAGCTACTAAAGCTAAACCAAAAGCGGCTACCAAAACTACTGCTAAAGCAAAGCCTAAAGCAGCTACTAAAGCTAAACCAAAAGCAGCAGCAAAGCCTAAAGCTCCTGCTAAAGCTAAACCAAAAACTACGGCAAAAAAATAGTAACTTATCTTATAAAAACTAATTCGGTATCGGTTGACATAGATTCACTAAACGCATAGCCTTCATAGTTGAATCCTTTTACATCATCAATGGTTTTTGAATTTGTATCTATAATATAGCGTGTCATATAACCTCTTGCTAATTTCGCAAAGGTCATAATCATTTTATATTCACCATTTTTAAAATCTTTAAACAAAGCAGTAACTACTGGAACTTTTAATGCTTTAGAGTCGATAGCCTTAAAATATTCATTACTGGCAAGATTTAAAAACAATTCGTTGTCTTCTAATTCGTCATTCAAAGATTGAGTGATTTTTTTTCGCCAGAATTCATACAAATTTTTGTTTTTGCCAACTGGAAATTTTGTTCCCATTTCTAATCGGTAGGGCTGCATTAAATCCATAGGTTTTAGCAAACCATATAAACCCGAAATAATACGAACTGTATCCTGGAGCTTATTCAATCTTTCTTTTGAAATATTGTAAGCATCTAATCCTCTATACACATCTCCACTAAATGCATAAATAGCTTGCCTTGCATTGTCTTTTGTAAATGGTAACTGCCAGTCTTGATTACGTTCGTAATTGAGTTGTCCTAAATTATTAGAAATACTCATAAGTTTTGATAAACTCCTTGCCGATTTTTTTTTAAGTAACTTGTTTAAACGAAGTGACTCATTTAAAAAACAAGATTCCGTTGTAATGGTTGTTGGCAATTTACTTTCAAAATTCAGTGATTTTGCTGGTGATAATACAAGTTTCATAGTTTGAATAATTTACAATTCAAATTTACAACCTCTCAATTATAAATGAAAAGTAACATCACATTTATTTTAAATACAACTATAAATAGTATTGATTATTAGTCTCTTACTTTACCACTAAACACACTTGCTTTAGAATTATAAGGATTCCCTGAAGAACGTCTAAACGATATTACCTGTCCACAATGCCAAATAGCATCTGCAATTGGGCCATTTAGTTGATTCCAAAAAGGAAATTCATTTTCTCCAAAAATGATTTTAAAATCTGTAAGATCTTCACTCGCTCTTAAAATATCAGCAGCCATTTTAATGTTTTCTAAGGTTTTTTTACGCTTTTCAGCAAAGGTCATTTCTGGCTCTTCAACTCTTGAATTTGGTTTTTTTAGAGTAGAATTAAGAATCACTTTTGTTAAACCATAAAGATGGTCTATGGTTTCAGCTGTAGTACGAGCTTCTTCACTAGGCTTATAAGCTAAATCTTCAGCACGTAATCCTTCAGTTGCCCAATAGTATCTAAACCCTAAACCATCTACCATTCGAGCTGCAACTGTACCAGCGGTATATTCTTCTGAATGTTCAGGGATTTCGTAATAAGGTAATTTTTCTTCCATTTTGTCTTGTGCATTTGTCATATTGAACGAAAATATGATTGCTACTAAAATTGTAAAATAAGTTTTCATCTGTTAAAAATTTAGCTAGTCTTTAATCTATTGATTAGTATTAATTAGGATTAACTCCGTATTTATCATATAAATACACCAAAGCTGTCATTGCTGCTGCACCTAGTTCTAATTCGCGCTTATTTACTGCATCGAATGTATCGTTACTTGCATGATGATAATCAAAATAGCGTTGAGAATCTGGACGCAATCCTGCTAATACTATGTTTTCATTTTTAAGTGGTCCTATATCCGCGCCACTTCCTCCTTTTTGAAAATAGTTAATTAAATATGATTCGAATAATGATTTCCAACCAAGAACTTGATTGAAATTAGTATCACTACAATCGAAAGAAAACCCTCTTGGCGTAAATCCACCAGAATCACTCTCCAAAGCAAAAATGTGATTTTCGCCTTTTCTTTTTGCTTCTTCTGCATATTTTCTTCCGCCTCTTAAACCATTCTCCTCATTCATAAACAGCACAACTCTTATACTGCGTTTTGGCTTTATTCCAGTTTCTTTTAGTAAATGTAATACGTCCATAGATTGCATACATCCAGCACCATCATCATGAGAACCATCACCTAAGTCCCAAGAATCTAAATGCCCTCCAACAACAATATATTCTTTAGGAAATTGAGTCCCTGTAATTTCTCCAATAACATTATAAGACAATACATCTTTAAGTTGTTGGCAGTTTTGCTTAAAATAGAACTTAATAGTATTATCAAGTTTTAACATCGCACTCAATAGCTCTGCATCATTGGTACTTATTGCTGCTGATGGTATCCGTTGGTTAATTGGAGTGTTCCCATAATTCATAGCTCCTGTGTGCGGAAAATCGTCTAATCGTAAATTCATGGAACGGACAATAGTAGCAATAGCTCCATATTTTACAGCTTCTTTTGCACCAGAACCACGTTGATTTACACTACCACCATAAGCTCGGAATGTATTTATTAGAGTTTCATCCATAGGACGATTAAAAAACACTATTTTACCTTCAATTTTTTCTTTACCAAGTGTTTCTAGTTCTTCAAAACTATGCACTTCTATTACATTAGCCTTTATTCCCAATGCTGGAGTAGCAACCGAGCCTCCAAGTGCACAAAGATTAACATTGATTGTCTTTCCTGGTTTAGTTTCAATATAGGCTATCTCCTTATTTCCTCTTACCCATTTTGGCACCATAACTGGTTGTAACCAAACTTTGTCTAAACCAAGTTTATCAAGCTCTTCTTTTGTCCATTGCACGGCTCTTTCAGCATTTAGAGAACCCGATAATCGTCCGCCAATTTGATTGGATAAATAGTCTAACCATTCATAGCTTTTTCCATTACTTAAAGAAGTATCGTAGATTTTTTTTATTATTTCTGCATCTGTTTGGGCAGAAAACGGAATAGAAATTATTAAGGCAAATAGAAAAAGAATGTGTTTCATCTGTTAATGGTTTTAAGCGATAAATGTACTAGTTATAAAAAATGATAAACAAAAAGAAATCATAAAAAACTATTCGTTATTTAACTCTTGTTTGTATTCTACTAAATGTGTTTTTATTTTGTCGTTTAATTCTGGTTCTTTAATATCAGTAAATTCTTTTAAAGTTTCGTACATTATTTTTGCAACAATGTAACGAGCAGTAGCCTTATCGTCGGCTGGAATTGTAAACCAAGGTGCATGATCTTTTGAAGTTCTATTTATAGCATCTTGGTAACAATCTTGGTATTTATCCCAAAGTCTACGTTCTATTAGATCTCCAGGAGAAAATTTCCAGTTTTTTTCTTGTTTATTTAAACGTCTTAGTAATCTGTTTTTTTGCTCTTCTTTAGAAAGGTTTAAAAAGAACTTAAAGATAATCGTTCCGTTTTCTGCTATATGCTTTTCAAAATTGTTTATTTGCTCAAAACGCAAATTCCAAAACGCTTCGTTTACATCTTCAACAAGATTAACTGTCGGAATATTTTCTCCTAAAATATAACCAGGATGTACTCTTGTTACTAACACATTTTCGTAATGCGTTCTATTAAATACCCCAAATTTACCACGCGACGGAAGCTCAATATAATGCCGCCATAAATAATCGTGTTTAAGCTCTAATTCTGTAGGTACTTTAAAACTATGAACATCTACTCCGCTGGCATTAAAATCTTTGAACACTTCTCGTATCAAACTGTCTTTTCCTGAAGTATCCATCCCTTGCAAACAAATCAAAACTGAATATTTACCATGTGCAAACATAGTGTCTTGAAGTTTTCCCAATTTTTTACGAATACTTTTTAACTGCTTTTCTGCATCTGTTATAACTTCTTTGGTTTCGGTGTCTTTAAGAAATATTCTTTGGGTTACTTTGTATGTATTCATTTCAAAAAATATATATGGATTAAATATATGAAAATTGCAATTGATTATATCTTTACAATCATTAATTGTTTCTATACAAATATTGATTTATTTTTATACAAATATTATTACTTCGTATTCTAAATAAAACCTATGAAAAAGACAGTAATACTACAAGGTAGCTCAAGAAGCAAAGGAGATACAAATATTATAGTAAATTATATAGCTAAAAAAAATAATGTTGATGTAATAGATTTACACACTAAAAATATTGGTCATTATGATTATGAATATAAAAACAGTAGCGATGATTTTATTAGTTTAATGACTGATATAATTGAAAAATATGATACTATTATTTTTGCAACTCCAGTATATTGGTATAGCATGAGCGGAATATTAAAAGTTTTTTTTGATAGAATTTCTGATTTGATACGAATACATAAAGATTTAGGAAGAAAATTGCGTGGTAAAAATATGGCAATGATTAGTTGTAGTAATTATAATGATTTAATAGATGGTTTTGACATGCCTTTTAGAGAATCTGCTAATTATTTATGCATGAATTATTTAGGCAGCATTCATACTTGGGTTGAAAATGGTAACATTAACAAAGAAGCAGTAGTAATTATTAATGACTTTATTGAAACAATTTAGAAAACTTAATTACTTACTTGCAAACAACTTAACATCACTTTCGCTTACCTCATTACCGCCAAGAATAATTAATCGTTCAATAACATTTCGAAGCTCTCGAATATTTCCTGTCCAATCGTATTCTTGCAATAGTTTTATCGCCTTATCAGAAAATGATTTTTTAGCAATTCCTTGTTCGGAAGCAATTTTATTTGAAAAATAATTTATTAAAAGCGGTATGTCTTCTCTTCTATTATTTAAAGCAGGAACATCAATTAATATAACTGCTAGTCTGTGATACAAATCTTCACGAAATTTACCTTTTTCAATTTCTTTTTTTAAGTTTTTATTTGTGGCAGCAATAATACGCACATCAACTTTTATGTCCTTATCACTACCAACACGTTGTATCTTGTTTTCTTGTAAAGCACGAAGCACTTTTGCTTGAGCAGATAGGCTCATATCTCCAATTTCATCAAGAAAAATAGTTCCTCCATTAGCAGCTTCAAATTTTCCTGCTCTATCTTTATTTGCACCTGTAAAAGCGCCTTTCAAATGTCCAAATAATTCGCTTTCTATTAATTCGGAAGGTATTGCTGCACAATTCACTTCAATTAATGAGCCTTTTGCTCTCTGGCTTTTTTCATGTAGCCAATGTGCTACTAGCTCTTTTCCTGTTCCGTTTGATCCTGTAATTAAAACCCGTGCATCAGTAATAGCAACTTTATCAATCATATCTTTGATCTTTAAAATGGCCTTACTCTCACCTATCATTTCATATTTTTTGCTGACTTTCTTTTTGAGCAGTTTGTTTTCTACTACAAGTTCTTTTCTGTCTAAAGCATTTCTTACTGTATTTAAAAGGCGGTTTAAATCTGGTGGTTTTGAAATATAATCGAAAGCTCCCAAACGCATTGTATTTACAGCAGTATCTAAATCGCCATGTCCAGAAATCATAACAATAGGAATCTCTGGTTTTAGTTTCTTAATAGCTTCTAAAACCTCAACACCATCCATTTTTGGCATCTTAATATCGCAGAGCACCAAATCGTAATCGTCTTTTCTAATTTTTTCGATTCCTATTAAACCATCTTCGGCTTCATCTAGTTGATATTTATCACTTTCTTCTGAAAGGATCTTAACCAATACTCTTCTAATAGCTGCTTCGTCTTCAATGACTAAAATTTTTGACATTCCTTCTTATTTTAATTATTGTATAAATGAACGTCTCGCTGTGGAAACGGAATACTTATATTATGTTCTTTAAATACCTTATCAATCTCAAAACGCATATCACTTTTTGGTATTGCAGCTTGAAAACTATCGTTTAATGTAAAAATTAATTTGAAATCTAATGAGCTATCTCCGAAATTTGTAAATAGGACTAATATTTCTGATTTATCTATAACGGCCGGATGATCATTAGCTACTTGTTTTAATAGTTTTTTCACCAAATGAATATCACTTCCATAAGCAACACCAACTTGAACATTCTCTCGTGTTTTCGAGCCATTTTCGGTCCAATTATACAGACTATTGGTTAAATACAAATGATTAGGAATTACCAACACTTTATTGTCAATAGTAACTGCTCGAGTTGTTCTTAAATTAATCTCCTCAACACGACCCACTTTGCCATCAAGTTCAATTATATCTCCAACATGAACCGATTGATCTACCAAAATAAAGACTCCAGAAATAATATCTTGAAATAAGGTCTGTAACGCTAATCCAACACCAACCAACAAAGCTGCAGAAGCGGCAAAAATCGCGGTTACATTTACACCCATATTATTAAAGGTCATCAATAGTATAATAACATAAATAAACCATTTACTATAAGAAAATAAAGAAACAAACTTTGCTTTATCGTTAGGTGGCAGTTTTCTGGTTATAAATCTTCTAATTAATTTTAAAAAGATAGATGTTGCAAATAAAACAGCAATAACCACCAAAATTGATTTTACAGAAATCTGAACTTCTTCACTAAACCTAAATGTATAATTTAAAAAATCGATTAATTTTTTCATAACTTAATATTTTAACCATTTATAAATGTCTTTATAACTCGGTTTTTTTCCATACATCAATATCCCAACCCGATAAATTTTAGCAGCAAACCAAACTGTAAACATAAACGTTGCTATTAGCAACCCTAAAGATATCAATTGTTGCCAAATTGGTACACCAAAAGGAATACGCATTAACATAACTACTGGAGATGTAAACGGAATAAAAGAAAATACAGTTGATACTGTACCATGAGGATCCTCAATTACTGTAAAAATACCTACATAAACTGCAAGAATTAATGGCAACAAAATTGGCAATAAAAACTGTTGCGTGTCTGTTTCGTTATCTACTGCCGCACCTATTGCTGCATATAACGAACTATAAAGTAAATACCCTCCTATAAAGAAAAGTAAAAAAGCAAATGTAAGATTAGTTAAAGGTAGATTGTAAATAGCTGACATGATATTTTCCATTTGCATTTGAGCATCTGGAGATTGCATAGCTTGTTGCATTATATCTTGCTGTGGTGTTTGCATTTCTGTCATACTAACTCCGAATATTGCAGATATACCGAATAATAAAACACTTCCTAATATTACCCAAACTACAAATTGTGTTATTCCTGCTAACGATGTCCCAATAATTTTACCTAGCATTAATTGTATTGGTTTTACCGAAGAAATTATAATTTCAATGATGCGACTCGTTTTTTCTTCAATAACACTACGCATAATCATGTTGCCATAAATAATGATAAACATAAAGAGCAAATAGCCAGCAAAACCACCAAAAGCAAGTTTTACAATATTATCTATTTTAGACGATTTCTCTCCTTGAAAACTTTCTTGTGCAATATCTATATTTGATTTTGCAGTTTTTATTTTCTCTAGGTCTACACCATCTTGTTGTAACTTTAAATCAGTTAGCTTTTTCTCTAGTTTAGATTCCAAACTTGAAATTAAAGTTAATGATGGTGTATCTTCTGAATAAAATTTAATACCCTTTTCTATTTCTGAAATATCATTAACTGATGGAATATAAAGTAAACCATATTCTTCCTTTTCTTCTACAATTGCTTTAGCTTCTATTAAAGAAATATTATTCAAGATTTTATACTTGGTGTTTTCTGTACTTTCAAAAACTTCGCTTATAAAACCTGATTCATCTAAAATTGAAATTGTACGCTCTTTATTATTATTTAACTGCGATAAATAAGCGACAAGAGCAAAAAGAGCCATCATTATTATTGGGCTTAAAAACGTCATTATAATAAATGATTTGTTTTTAACCTTCGTTAAATATTCTCTTTTTATAATTAAAGGTAAATGGTTCATGCTTAATTGTTTTTTACCGTTTTAATAAATATATCGTTAGCAGTTGGCACCAATTCGTTAAAGTGATTTACTTGTGCATTGCTTGATAAAAAAGCTAATAATTCGTTTGAAGATTCATTCTCCTTTAATTTTATATTTAACTTTAAATCTTTATTTAAAGATTTGTAAACTGCTGGAGAAATATCGAATTTACTTTTAATAATTTGTTTTAACTGATCTTCATTATTTGTTACCAAACCAACTTCGAAAGTATGGGTTTTATATTGTCTTTTAATATCAATTAACTTGCCTTCTAAAATTTTATTAGACTCATGAATTAGAGCAATATCATCGCACAATTCTTCTACAGATTCCATTCGATGAGTTGCGAAAATAATAGTAGCACCTTCATCTCTTAATTGAAGAATTTCATCTTTAATTAAATTTGCATTTATTGGATCGAATCCTGAAAAAGGCTCATCAAAAATCAGCAATTTTGGTTGATGCATTACAGTTACAATAAACTGAATTTTTTGTGCCATCCCTTTTGAAAGCTCTTGTATCTTTTTATTCCACCAACTACCAATCTCAAACTTTTCAAACCAGTAATTAAGGCGCTTTTTGGCTTCAGCTTTTGTCATTCCTTTTAATTGTGCTAAATACAATGCTTGTTCTCCTACTTTCATTGTTTTATAAAGCCCTCTTTCCTCTGGTAAATAGCCAATGTCTTTTATATGATGTGGTTGTAATGGTTCTCCATCAAGTAACACGTTACCTGTATCTGGCAATGTAATTTGATTGATTATTCGAATAAGAGTTGTTTTACCTGCCCCATTTGGACCTAATAGTCCAAAAATACTTCCTTTAGGAACTGTAATAGAAACATTATTTAATGCTTTAAAATTTCCAAAATTTTTAGAAACCGAATTGGTCACTAACGCGTTCTTCATCTAGTTATTTTTATATGATAAATAAGTCCAGTAAAGATATTAAATGTTACACTAATAAAAAGAATGATTTTATTTTGAAATAATTAATAAAATATGCAATCCTTATCTCAATAGCATCGAGACCATATAAAAACAAAACCCACCCTCAAATAATTAAGGATGGGAAAAATTGCTATGAAAAAGAAAAATTATCACTAACGTTAATTAGTGATAACTCAAATATACTATTTTTTCTTATATAATTATTAAAATTGGTAAATAACTTTAACTTTATATCCAATAGAAAGTATTGCGCTACAAAAAGATTAATTTCTACAAACAATTAAGAAAACATGTCTTTAACTTTTTCAAAAAATGATTTATCAGTGCTTTCTGGTTTAGGATCAAAATGTTCGTCATCTCTCATAGTCTCAAAAAATTCTTTTTGTTGTTTACTTAATGTTTTTGGTGTCCAAACATTTATATGAACTAACAAATCTCCCTTACCATATCCATTAATACTAGGAATACCTTTACCTCTTAATCGTAAAATTTTTCCTGATTGAACCCCAGGATCAATTTTAATTCTAACTTTTCCTGTAACTGTATCTATTTCTTTTGATATTCCTAAAACCGCATCAGGTACACTTACATATAAATCGTAATGCAAATTATCCCCTTCACGTTGTAATGTATCATGATCTAATTCTTGTATAGCAACTAATAAATCTCCAGAAATGCCCTCTCCAGGAGCTGCATTGCCTTTTCCAGTTACTTTAAGTTGCATACCATCTACAACACCAGCAGGAATCTTAATAGAAACCGTTTCTTCACTTATAATTAATCCTTGAGCATCAGACCCAGCGGGTTTTTTATCAATCATTTGCCCTGCTCCTCCGCAAGTGTTACAAGGTGCTGATGTTTGCATCCTACCTAATATAGTATTTGTAATTCTAGTAACTTGACCAGAACCATTGCAGGTTGAGCAGGTTTTATAAGTAGTACCTGAAGCTATAATTTTGCGTTTTACTTTTATCTTTTTTTCAACACCATTTGCAATATCTTCTAAAGTTAGTTTTACTCTTATACGTAAATTACTTCCTTTAACAACACGCTGTCGTGAACCTCCAAATCCACTAAATCCTCCTCCTCCAAATGCTCCACCAAAAATATCGCCAAATTGACTAAATATGTCTTCCATATTCATGCCTCCACGACCAAAACCTCCAGCACCACCTTCAAAAGCCTGATGACCAAATTGGTCGTATCTCGCTTTCTTATCGGCATCACTTAAGACTTCATAGGCTTCAGCTGCTTGCTTAAATTTTTCTTCAGCTTCCTTATCATCTGGATTTTTGTCAGGATGATATTTTAACGCCTTTTTTCGGTAGGCCTTCTTTATTTCAGAAGCAGATGCGCCTTTATCTATTTTTAATATGTCGTAATAATCTTGTTTTGCCATTTTTTTCTATTTTCCTACTACTACTTTAGCATGGCGTAAAATTTTATCACCAATGAAATATCCTTTTTCAACAACATCAAATACTTTTCCTTTCATTTTTTTATTTGGAACCTCAATTTCTGTTATTGCCTGATGAAAATCCGGATCAAAAGCTTTTCCTTTACTTTCCATTTCCTTTAATCCCTTTTGTTGTAAAGAGGTTAAGAGTTTCTGATAAATAAGTAGTACTCCTTTGCGTAAATCTTCGGCTTCTTTGTCTTCTTCTATATGTCCTAATGCGCGCTCAAAATCATCAAGAACTGGTAACAATGATAACATTAGATCCTGGCTTGCAGTAGTAAATAGCTCAATACGCTCTTTGGTGGTACGCTTCTTATAATTTTCGAATTCAGCAAACAAACGCAAAAACTTATCCTTTTCCTTTTGTATATCCTCCTGCAATTTTTCTTCAACCGAAATCACTTCAACTTCCGGCGCTTCTATTTGCTCTTCTATAATATCTTCCTTTTTATTCTTCTTACTCATTGTAAAATCAACTATAATTATTCAAAATTTTAACTACGTTAAATAGTTGGCAAAAGTACTGCCATTATTATTAAAATGTCAAAATGTCACTAAATAATTTATTTTATTTTAACATTCTTTAATCATTCAATCTCTACTTTTGCATTTAACACTAAAAAATAACTCAAATGAAGAAAAAAAAATTAAGCCTATTTACCCTAGTAGCAATTGGAATTGCTGTTATTGGATGTAAAAACAAAGCTGAAGAAGCTATAACAACTAATGCTGAAACTGCCATGATAACTGAATATGATGCTGTTACTTACGATGTGAATTTAGAAACATCAACTATAGAATGGCAAGGGTTTAAACCAACAGGATCTCATAAAGGAACCATAAACATACAAAGTGGCTCATTTACTGTTAATGATGGAAAAATACAAAGTGGCTCTTTTGTAATTGATATGAGTTCTATCAAAGAAAGTAAAGATAATGCCAGATTTGAAGGGCATTTAAAAAGTGCTGACTTTTTTGAAGTTGAAAAATACCCAACTGCTAGTTTTGAAATTACTAGCCTTGAAAAAAAAGATGGTAATACTATACTTTCTGGTAATTTAACTCTTAAGGATGCCACAAATAATGTTACTTTCCCGGTAACTGTAACTAATGAAGGTGATGTATTGGCAGTTTCGAGTGAGGTATTTACTATCGACAGGTCGAAATGGAATGTACGTTATGGTTCAAAATCGTTTTTTGATGATTTAAAAGATAAGTTTATTAACGACGATATTGAATTAAAGATTAGTGTTAAAGCTAAGAAGTCTTAATTATAATCTAAATTATTTTTAAAAGCCTTACTAGAAATAGTAGGGTTTTTTTGTGCCTAAAATCTTCAACAAATAAAAATCTGTATATTTAGTTCTACAAACTAACTTTCTATGATAAAATTCTTTAGAAAAATTCGCTACGACCTTATGGAAAAAAATAAAACTGGCAAATACTTTAAATATGCAATTGGTGAAATTATACTTGTGGTTATTGGAATTTTGATAGCTTTACAAGTGAATAATTTGAATGAGGATAGAAAAGAATCACTGGCTATTAAAAATGTTTTATTTGAAATTAAAGAAGATTTAATTCAAGATAAAGCAGAATTAGAACGTAACATAGAATTACGTACTGAAGATTTTGAAGCGCAAAAAAGAATAATAAACGTACTTGAAACAAATAGGAGTTTTAATGAAAATGTCAGTTCCGATTTAGGGCGTATCCATTTGGCTCGAAATGTTTTCTCGGCTTCAAAGGGATATGATTTATTGAAAGAATTGAATCTGGGAACCCTAAGGAATAAGGAACTTCGGGTTTTACTTACTCGGTACTATGAAAGGGATATTGCTTGGGTTCATCGAGAGTACGCAGACGACAAACTTGAATTTGAAAACTTTTGGTTACCATATGTAAGAATGCACTTTAAGGAATGGGAATTCGGGGATTATGCTATTCCTCATGATTATTCTCAAATTTTAAATGACCAAATTTTATTAACAGCAACCAAAATGAATACCAATAATTTAAACAATACAATTAGCGCATATAATTCAGCATTAAACACTGCCATAAAATTAATAAATCAGTTACCCGAGTAGTTTTCAATTAAAGAATGAGTGAAAAAAATTCTTTAAGACATAAACAGAAATAAATTAACAAAATTATTTTTTAACTAAAACCAAACACTATGAAATATTTAACTAAATGGACATTCTTATTTTATATAATTTTTAGTTTAAGTGCAACTGGATTTGCTCAAGAAGGAGATTTTGGTGCCGTTCGAGCAGAAATCCAGCAAATGAATGACAAAGAACAGGAAGCATTTATTAATGGAAACTGTAAGGACTTATTGAATTTAATGGATGATAACATCACTTTTATTATTAATGGAAGAAAAGCACCATCCAAAGGATTTATTATGAATATGTGCCAGAAAATACCAAGACCTTTTGATAAACCTGCTTTGAGTGACACTAAAATTTATGTTTTATCAAAAGATTCTGGGTATATTGTTAGAATGATGGATTTGGCTAAAGACGACGGTACCATTTATAAAAAAGAAGTTGTCACAAAAATTTGGAAGAAAACTAAAGATGGTTGGAAAATGACGCATCTTCATTCTACTGTAAAAGATGTGATTAATTAGATTACGCTTAATTTTTAATTGCCCTCAACATCTCTCTTTTTCCTGGAGGACCTTCCAATCGTTCTACAGTAAATCCAACACTTTGCATCGCACGACGCACACTCCCTTTTGCCGAATAAGTAACTAAAACACCTTTTGGTTTTAAAGCTTTAAACATGATTTTAAAAATAGTTTCAGTCCATAATTCTGGTTGTACTCTGGCACCAAAAGCATCAAAGTATATGAGGTCGTATTGGTCAATATCTTTTATATCTTCAAAAAATTGTTTGCGCTTTGTTAAGGTAAAGTGGCTGTTTAGTCCATGCTTTTCTTCCCAGGAAACTTCATGCAATTTTTTAAAGACATTATCAACCTCTTCAGAAATTAAATTGGCATAGTTTAAGGCTGCAATCTCTTCAGGAGAAATTGGATACGCTTCCACTCCTACATAATCAATATTTATTTTAAGTTTTTCAGCTTCTAAACAGGTTAGAAATGTGTTCAGTCCTGTACCAAAACCAATTTCGAGAATGGAGATGTTTGTTAAAGATTCATTTCTTGGTTCAGAATGGCATAAGTAATGAAGTCCATTTTTTATAAATACATGATTGGCTTCCTGTATCGCTCCATGTTTAGAATGGTATTGCTCATTCAATTCTTCAATATGGATAGTTTTAGAACCATCGGCAGTCGTGATAATTTTTCGTCGCAATTTATTCTTTTAATAAAACTCCATCAGCTTCAAAAGCATAAGTTAGTTCAGGCTTAATTATGGCTTCAATCTCTTCTTTACTTTTTCCTGCGTCTTCAGCATAATGGCGAAGGTCTTCTACAGAAGTTTCAGTAACAAATGCCTTCCCATTAATAATAACTTCACCTTCAGCATCTAATGGCATAAAAAAACCGTAATCTTTAAATCTCACCATAACTTCCTTTTTATTACCTAAATCTAACTTCATCCAACAGCCTTTATTAGAGCATACTTCGTTAATAGTAGCCATAACCTTAGATGTAATAGTATCTCCAACTGCCATACTTTTGTATTGATTATACATTTCTACAGCAGATATTGCTCCTTCAGCAGGAATCTCTGCTCCAAATGATGCATAAGCCGCCTCTTCAGTTTTTGTAGCTTCTGTTGCTTCCTTTTTGCCATTTTTACAAGAAATTATAAAGGTAACAGCTAATATTAAGATCAATATTTGTTTCATAAGATTTTCCAATGATCGGGTTATAAAATACAATCTATAAAGATACAGCATTTTAGTGGTTTTTTCTATTTTATATGAAGTCTAATTTGTTTAATTTTGTAGCTGTAAAAACATGAGATGATTAACGATTCGAAATATAAAATTGATATAACTAAGGTTACTCAATCAAAAATTAAAGACGTAGATTTTGATAATTTAAGTTTTGGTAGCGTTTTCACAGACCATATGCTGGTTTGTAATTATAAAAATGGCGCTTGGGAAACGCCTAAAATTGTGCCTTACAAACCCATTGTTTTAGACCCTTCGGCAAGAATTTTCCATTATGGGCAATCCATTTTTGAAGGCATGAAAGCCTATAAAGACGTAGATGATAATGTATGGTTATTTCGCCCTTTGGAAAATTGTAAGCGTTTAAATATTTCGGCAAAAAGAATAGCTATTCCTGAATTACCGGAAGCCTATTTTATGGATGGTTTAAAAGCACTTTTGCAATTGGATAAGGACTGGATTCCAAAAAATGAAGCTAGCACATTGTATGTAAGACCTTTTATTTTTGCTTCGGGAAGAGGATTCCATGCATCTCCATCGGACGAGTATACGTTTATTATTGCTTGCTCGCCTTCAGGAGCTTACTTCTCTGGAAAGGTAAAAGTTTTAATCGAAGAGAAATATTCACGTTCTGCTAATGGAGGTGTTGGTTATGCTAAGGCTGGCGGTAATTATGCAGGACAATTTTACCCAACGCAATTGGCGATCGATAAAGGATATCATCAAGTTATTTGGACTGACGATAATACGCACGAGTATATTGAAGAATCTGGGGCAATGAATGTTTTTATTAGAATTAATGATACATTAATTACTGCACCTACAAGCGATAGAATTTTAGATGGCATTACTCGTAAAAGCATTATAGACATTGCAAAGGACGAAGGTATTAATGTAGAGATACGGAAAATTACAGTAAAAGAAGTTGTTGATGCTGCAAATAATGGAACTTTAAAAGAAATGTTTGGAGCTGGTACTGCTGCTGTAGTGTCTCCAATTGCCGGTTTTGGCTATAGAGACCAGGTTTATAATTTGCCGGAACTTGAAAGCCCCTACGCATCGCGTTTAAAGAAACGTATCACAGATATTCAAACCAATAAAGCCGAAGATAAATTTGGTTGGAGATATAAGGTTTAAGTATTTGGTATTTGAGAATATTAGCAAAACTATTTTACTAAAATAGCTTCTATATTTGGTTTAAAGTAATTTGGTCCCTTTAGCACTTTACCATCTTCTCTATAAATGGGCTGCCCATCTTCGCCTAACTTACTCATGTTACTGCGTTGTATCTCATTAAAAACCTCTTCAATTTTATGTTGTAGACCATGTTCTAGAATAGTGCCACAAAGTATGTATAGCATATCGCCAAGAGCATCGGCAACCTCAACCAGGTCACTATTATTGGCAGCTTCAAGATATTCTTCGTTTTCTTCTTTCATTAAATTAAAACGAAGTGTATTTTTGTCTAAGCCCAAATCGGCTTTTTGTGTTTCTCTATATTCTAATTTAAACGCTTTATGAAATGCTTTTACTGCCTCAATCTTATTTTTCATGGAATAATTTATTTAACATCCCTTCATAAAAAGGATCCAATAGATTTTGTTTCTTAAATTTGTACAAAAGTAATTATATGTTTAGTAAAGGTCAAATCGTTTTCGCAATTATATTTTTAATCGCTTTTATTATTATTTTGATTTTTGCATACAAAAAAGACTTTAAATTACACAAACGATATTACAAAGGTGTGGTATGGATTTTATTGGCCTTTATCTCTTTTATTGCTTTTATTGCAGCTATTAAGTTTATTTTTATGAAGTAAATTTCAACTTATGTCTTCACACAGTGCTTGAAAATTCTCTTAAAAGCATAATTCGGGCTAAAAGTTGTTATTCTAACGCCAACAACTTACCTTTACATTTCTCTCTATTATTTTTAATTTAAATGTACCCAGTATTGGGTATGGTTTCCCCTTTTCTTTTTATGGATTTTTGTGATATTAATCCTTTAAACTAATTACAGATGAATTCTGGAAAAGCAATTAAATATCCTTGTGAATGCGAAGATGACATTTGCATACTCAAATTTCCCATTGAAGAGTCCATCGATAACATTAAAAGAACAATAGAAAATTTGGGATTAAAAATCTATCATGATCGAGAAGTAGATTTGGATTATCTTCCTTTTGAGAATGTGATTTTCCTTGAAGAAGTAAATTTAGTTATAGCAAAAAGTAAGGATGTAAAAAATTTAATTCAAAAGCGCAATGCCAAAGGAGTAATTCAGGTTGTTCAAAGCCATTTCAAAATTCTCTCCGACGTTATAAGGCAGGTTGAATACAAAATAACACCTCCGCAAATTGGTAACACAAATTGGGGAATGCGTTATACCAAAGCAATCGATAGTAACCTAACAGGTGAAGGTGTAAATGTGGCTATCTTAGATTCAGGCTTTGACCATTTACATCCAGAATATGTAGACAGCGAAAGGGTTAAATCTATAAAACATTATATAGATGACGATCATGTAGATTATAATGGGCACGGAATGCATTGTTTAGGGATAGCATGTGGTGACAAAGACAATCAAGGCCTCCGTTATGGGGTAGCCAATAAAAGTAGTATTTTTCCTTGCAAAGTGCTAGACGATAATAATGAAGGAAGAAAATCTAATATAATTAGAGGCATTTTATGGGCTGTTAGACAGAACTGTAGAGTTATTAATGTCTCTTATACGATTGAAAACGAAAATAATGAACCTCATGATACCGATTTTGAAAGAGTTATACAATATGCCTTTTCTAAAAATAGTATTGTGGTTGCTGCGGTTGGGAACAAGAATTACAGACCGCAAAAAGAAGATCATTTAATAGGAAGTCCTTCTGATTCGCCAACATGTGTCGCTGTTAGTGGCATAAATGAAGCATATGGCATCTATTTTGAGTCCAATAGAGCAGAAACCTTAGCTCTCAAACAGAAAATCAATGTTACTGCTCCTGCTAGCAATATATATTCCTCTTGGTCAACAGAAAGTTTAAAATTACAAACAAAAAAACATTCAACTTTAAGTGGCACAAGTATGGCGACGGCGTTTGTATCTGGTATACTTACATTACTATGGGAAAAGTACAAAGATAAAAATCCAACTGCGGCCTTTATTTTGAATAAACTGGAAACTACCGCAACAATTATAAATCAAGGTTGGAAAAATTGCGATGTTGGTTATGGATTAGTTCAAGCCCCAAAGAATAGAAATACTAACTTTAAAATAAATATATTATGACTAATTTAATTGGAAACGTTAATTTAAAAAACAACTCGGATTACCAAGCAATCTATGCGAGTCAACTTTATGGTACTTTCTTTATGATTTATGCTAACTTTACTTGTGGAAAAGAGGATAAAGGCAAGGGTCATCTATTAAAAGAAATAGAACTGAAAATAATTAATTATAAGGGTTTATTAAATTTGGGAATTGCAAAAAGTAAATTTAAGCCAAAAACAAAGAGACAAAGGGTTCGAAAACCAAACGGTCAAAATGTGGTTGTTCCAACTCCATTCGGTGGAACCATCAATGTAAGAGTAAGGGTACTACATGACTCGAACCCAAATGATTTAACAATAAAAAATATTAATCATTACTGTCCAAAAAATAGTTTTATTGAGGTAAATCGGTCAGTTCAGAGAATAAACCCTGATATCACTAAACCAGTTACTAATAATGTATTTGATGAAGAATTCTATTATCGCGAAGGTGTAAAGAGAGATTTCAAAGAAAACTTCAAAAAAAGAAAGCCAATACCAGATGAACTTATGGATGCAGGCAGTGGTGTTGGAGGCTGGATTTGTCCAAGATCAAAAAATATGGTAATGTAAACTTAATAAAATTTGATAAAACGTAATTTACTTAATACTATTTTCTTTACCATAAGTTGTTTTACAACTTATGGTTCTGACATTTTAACCAATTACTTTAATGCTCTAAAAAATTTCGAATACAACAATGCAAGAGAAATTGCGCTTAAAATTGATGATAGTACGACAAGGGTTGAAGCAATAAAACTAAGTGATGTATTATTTAATGCTGGACAAAATCCAAATTTTAAATTCGAATATAACTTAATACCCAATAACGATATTGCGGAAGCATTATATAAGGTTTCATATGGATATCAAGAGTTATATACCAATCCATATACAATCAAGCCTTTTAGAAGTTTTCTGGAAGCTTATACAATTGCAAAAACAAAATCACACAAACCATTAATTAAATTTTGCTTGCTAGCCATATTAGAAGTATATAGCTTCGAAATTTCGCAATCTAATTATCATCCAAAAAAATATCTAAAAGAGTACTATCAACTCATAGAAGATAACGCAGATCTATATCATTATTACGTGCATGATCTACACCATCAACTTAGAAGAGTTGATTTGAAAATTGAATTAGTAGAAAATTTTCATGAAAAGTTTGCAAATTTAATGTCTAATTTTCCAGAAAATCATAAGTTTTGGCCCAATTACTATTCATTAATAGGAGTAACATTCAAAGCGTTAAAAAACTATGATACTGCAGAAGCGTATCTTCTAAATGCAATCAACAGAATTGATGATGGGCAACCATTTCTGAAATATATTAAGTTTAGATCGTACATTAATTTATCTGATGTTAAATATAAAACTAAATTATACCTGCAATCTTTGAATTATATTGAATTGGCTAAATTATATCAAGATAACGCTGATTCGATTAGATCAAAATATTATATAGATTTATATTCCGCTCCTAACTATTCAAAATATGGTGAATATAAAAAAGCATACAAATTACTTAACAGCGCAGATTCGACAATCAATACTTTAAATTTTAAGGAAAATAGTTTAGAAATAGCGCTTCTAAAAGAAGAAAATGAAGCTGAAGAAAAAGAAAAAGAAAACTTGAGGTTAAAAACAGACAACCTCGAAAAAGAAAACCAAATTCTAATTGAACAACAAAAAAAGAAGCAGAATAGAAATATCGCTTACGCCCTTGGTGGATTAACTTTATTAGGTACTATCATTTTCATTCTCATTCAAAAAAACACCAAACGCAAACAGCTTCTTGCAGAACAAGGCAAAGAATTACAAACACAAAAACTTGCAACCGTTTTAAAAGAACAAGAACTAACAAGTATCGATGCCATGATTGAAGGGCAGGAAAAAGAACGGCAACGTATTGCAAATGATTTACATGATGATCTGGGTGGATTGATGGCCACCGTGAAATTGCATTTTAACGCACTAAAAGACAAACAATCTCCGGAATTATTCGATAAAACAAATAATCTGCTTGACGAAGCTTATAATAAGATCAGGACTGTTGCGCATGCAAAAAACTCCGGCGTTATGGCCAAGCAAGGCTTGCTAAAAGCGGTTAAGGAAATGGCTCATACAGTTTCAACTTCAAATAAAATGAGTATTGATGTTATTGACCATGGTTTAGACGAACGTCTTGAAAATAGTTTAGAACTCACGATATTCAGGATTATACAGGAGTTAGTAACCAATGTCATTAAACATGCCCAAGCTACAGAAGCGACCATACATTTAACCAATCATGATGATACATTAAATATTATGGTAGAAGATAATGGCAAAGGTTTCAATACTAAAAAAATCCTTAAAACTTCAGGCATGGGCATCCATAGTATAGACAAACGCATTGAAAATTTAGGAGGTACCGTTACCATAGAATCAGAACCAGGTAAAGGTACAACCGTAATAATAGACATCCCATCATGATACGATTAGCGATAGCCGAAGACCATCAGTCCCTAATAGATGGCATTAAATTGTTGTTGGAATATGAAGAGAACATTTCTATTATAGGCACTGCTAACGACGGCGAAGCATTACTAAAAATAGTAAGACTAAAACAACCAAGTGTGGTTCTAATTGATATTAGGATGCCAAAAATGGATGGTATTACAGCGACAAGGATTATTAAAAAAGAATTTCCTCATACCAAAGTTCTGGCATTTACGATGTTCGATCAATCCGAAGCTGTAGAGCAAATGCTAGACGCCGGTGCCGATGGCTATATTTTAAAGAACTCATCCTTAAAAGAAGTACTTAGTGCTATTATTACCGTTTCTCAAGGTAAGAGCTATTTTGATGCCAACATTAATACCAATGTTTTGCATGTTGACAATAGGATTAAAAAGAAAGGTGTATTGACCAAACGCCAAATTGAAATCCTGGAACTCGTTGCACAAGGCAAAACCTCTCGCCAAATTGCAGACCAATTATTTATTGGCGTTCGTACGGTTGAAACCCACCGTAAAAATATGATCCGTATTCTTGGGCTTAAAGGTAAAGGTGAATTACTGCGATATGCCTTAGAAAAAAAGTACAAATTTTAATTTTAAATCATTTAATTAAATGAAAAATACCCTGCATTGGGTATTTTTTTGTGTCTAACATACATATACTTTTGATTAAAACAAACATCATGGAAAATAAAGTTCGCTCGTTTAACGAGTTTAAAAAACTTCTTGAAAAGGACACCGCTGTCCAGCAACAATTTAAAGCAGATCCTTTAAATGCTATTAAACAGTTTCGCTCCGAACCTTGGTCTAATGACAAGCTTATTTATCGGCTCGTCGTTATATTTCTTAGTTCTATTGTAGTTATAATCTGCGGTGGCGTAGTACTTGTATGGACTAGAAATGACCTTTCTAATTTTGAGGTACCCGATATTTTAATTGCTACGGCATCAACAGCATTAGGAGCAATTGCAGGCTTATTAACTCCAATTTCTAACCAACTAAATAGTGAATCATGAAAAAAATATTAGCACAAGTTACTTTCTTTTTATTAATATCTTTATTCTCCACTACTCTTTTTAGTCAAGGATCAATTTCAAGTTTTTCAAAAATCCTAACTAAAAAAGATGTTAATGTTGTACCAGATATTGATAAAGATGGAGTGCAAATCACCGAAAATGGCAAGCCAAAGACTAAAATTAATCGTTTTGCAAAATGGTTTAATGTTGAAGAAATTAAATTATATGGAGCAGGGAATGTATTAGGATTAGTAACGGGCAATAATGATATTGAAGAAACCACTGCTCCTACAGGAAGTATAGGACTAAATTTTACAACTAATAAGCTGACATGCGATCTTTTCTTCTCATACAACAGTAAACAGAAAATAGAAGTAAACACTTTAGGGCAATTTGGAAATACGCTTATGAATCCAAACCTCGGAGGGCAATCTTTTACTTTTAAAGTTGCTGCAAGAATGAAAAAATTTTATGGATTAAGTACAAGTGTTACCGTTGCAGATAACATTTACATGTTAGGGGATAATGAAATTGACGCTTCCCCCTTTATATTAAGATTAGGAGGTTATGCAAGTCCTTTTATTTTTTCCACTGTTAATAAAATAAATTTAACCTTTGATTTACACTTCACACATAGAAGCATTCTAGGTGATTTTAGTAATGAAGAACAAACTATTGAAGATAAAAAAATATTGGATAGAGGTTATAATGGTATCGATTTATCATTAAATGCATTTCTTAACGATGTTCATATATTTGTACAATTTTCTTTTAACGAAAAAGACAATGATTTTCTTATCCCAGGATTTAGTGGTACTCAAGTATTGTTTGGTCTAGAGGTGTCAGGAAATTTTATAAAATTAAAGTAGTTTTAAAGGATTGAAAAGAAAAATCCCCATCACTGGGGGTTTTTACATTTCAATTTCAACTCCATATTTAAAAACACATACTTAACCTATTATGAATCCAGTAAAAGAAATTTTGGTCATTATAGACCATATGAAAAAATCACAGCATTTGTTTACAGATAACGATGTGATCTCCATATTAAAAGCCACCAAACTGGTCAGTAAAAACAAAAAATTTGTTGATAATTTAATTCTGCTTTATAAAAACCTTAAACAAAAAAACTTTAAAACTATAGATAAATTAACTTCAAGAGAACAGCAAATACTACACCTTATAGGCTTGGGCAACCAGAGTAATGATATTGCAAAACAATTAGGTTTAAGTGTTGCAACTGTAGAAACCCACCGAAAAAATATTAGAAAGAAATTAAACTTAACAGGAAATGGTAAACTTCTTGAATTTGCTATCATTAATAATTTACAGCAAGCAGTAAATAAAATACACTAACTTAATTAGTATCTTTGGTAACAAATCAACTAAACTAATTACGATGAAATCTCTAAAGTATATCCTGTTCGTCTTATTAATAGTAATAATTGGTTCATGTATTTATGTAGCTGTACAACCAAATGCCTATGACATAACAAGAACCAGAACTATTAAAGCGCCTGCAGCAGTTATCTTTAGTAATGTTAACGATTTTAAAAACTGGGAAGCCTGGTCACCTTGGGTAGAACAAGACCCAGGAATACAAATTACTTATCCTGAGCAAACAAGTGGTGTTGGAGGTTCGTATTCATGGGTTGGAGAAGATGGAGCTGGTAATATGAAAACACTCGCTGTAAGTCCAAATGATTCCATATCTCAAGAAATGCAGTTTGAAGATTTTCCGCCTTCAAATGTGTATTGGAAGTTTGAAAAAGAAGAAAATGGTACTAATGTAACCTGGGGAATGAAAAGTGAAAGCATGCCATTTATGCTAAAATTTTACGCGGTTATTAGCGGTGGAATGGACAAAATGGTTGGACCAAATTTTGAGCGTGGACTGGAGAAATTAGATAGTATAGTTGTTAGTAGTATGGAAGCATATCACGTAGAAATAAATGGTGCCACCGAATATGGAGGAGGATTCTATTTATATAAAACGACTAATGCTACAAGCAGCAATATAAGTCAGGTTATGGGACAGCAATATGGTAGTATTAGTATGTTTATGGGGCAAAATAATATTGCTTTTTACGGAATGCCTTTTACTATTTATCATGATATGAATATGGAAAATGGTACAGTAATTATGAGTAATGGCATACCTGTAAAAGAAAAAATAGTAATTACTGGCGATAGTGATATTTTATGTGATTATATGCCTAAAATGAAAGTTTTAAAAACAACCTTAAAAGGTAATTATACCAATTTAAGCAAAGCCTGGGAAATTACAATGAAGCATTTAGCCGAAAATGACATTGAGCAATCCGAACAAAAACCATTTGAAATATACACCAATGATCCTGGTAATTATCCAAATCCCGCCGACTGGATTACTGAAATTTATATTCCTATTAAAGAATAACGAGTAATATGAAACAACTTTTACTCGTTTTTATTGGTGGTGGTTTTGGAAGTGCACTACGATATGTTATCGGCAAATACCTAAACAGTACAGAATCTGGAATCCCTTGGGGAACTTTTACTGCCAATATTTTAGGGAGTTTAATTATAGGGATTATTATTGGTCTTGCCGCTAAAAACGATACACTTACACAAAATCAAACCTTACTTTTGGCAACTGGTTTTTGTGGTGGATTCACTACATTTTCAGCTTTTGCATACGAAAACCATGTGTTTTTAAAAGCTGGAGATTTTACCAGTTTTGCAATGTATACAATAGCAAGTTTTGTTGTTGCTTTTCTTGCTGTGTTTTTAGGATTGTATCTTGCAAAATAAAATATGCTAACTTTAAAAAAATAAAATTATAAAATATGAAATTTAAAATAATCATTTTAGGCTCTTTATCACTTCTGCTATTCACTTGTAAGCATAAAACTATTGTCCACAAGGAGGTTGCTACTCCAAAAAACGTGATACTTTTAATTGGAGATGGCACTGGTTTGTCGCAGATTTCTTCTGCTTTCTATTTTAAAGAAACTTCACCAAATTATGCTCGTTTTAAGCATATAGGCCTTATAAATACGTCGTCTTCCAGAGAAGATATCACAGATTCTGCTGCAGGAGCAACAGCATTTGCATGCGGCATAAAAACTTATAATGGTGCAATTGGTGTAGCAGATGATTCAACTAATGTTGAAAATTTAGTTGAGATAATTTCTTCTAAAAATATTAAAAGCGGATTAGTTTCTACTTCTTCTATAACTCATGCAACACCAGCTTCCTTCTATGCGCATAACATAAGTCGTGGTGCCGCAGAAGAAATAGCTTTAGATTTAGTACAATCAGATGTAGATTTTTTTGCTGGTGGTGGAACAGGCTTTTTTAATAATCGTAAAGATGAAATAGATTTATTGAATGTATTAAAAGAAAAAGGTTTTAGTATAGACACTACTGCTTTAAGTGACCTTACAGCAATTCAATCTTATAAAAAAGCTGCCTATTTATTAGCGGAAAATCATATGCCTCCAGCCGCCAAAGGCCGAGGAGATTTCTTAACAAAAGCTACCGATTTAGCAATCCAATTTTTAAATAAAGATGATTCTAACTTTTTTATGATGGTTGAAGGCTCGCAGGTAGATTGGGGAGGACATGCAAATGATGGAGAATACCTTGTTTCAGAACTTATTGATTTTGATGATGCTATTGGTAAAGCTTTAGATTTTGCCGAGCAAGATGGTAATACGTTAGTGATAGTAACTGCTGATCATGAAACAGGAGGATTCACTTTAGCACCAACAATTAAAAAAAGAGAAGATGGTAGTGAATACAGTGATTATGATGAAATATCATTCAACTTTTCAACCGGAGGTCATTCTGCTACTTTAATTCCTGTATTCGCTTATGGTCCAGGATCTGAAGAATTCGCTGGAGTTTATGAAAACACTGCTATTTTTGATAAGATAGTGAAGCTAACTAAATGGGAAAAGGAAAATTAAGGATCAATAAAAACACTACCTTAAATACTGACAATACTTTAACAATTATCCTTCGTAGTAAATTATAAACACCTATGAAATTTTTTAATCACATCATCGTTGGTACTGGTCAAGCAACTGGTACCCTTTTAGGTAAACTCATTCCTACTGGTGAATCCATAGCGGTTATTGAAGGAAATAAAGTTGGTGGTACTTGTGTAAATTATGGTTGTACTCCAACTAAAACCTTGGTGGCATCGGCAAAAGCGATTCATCAAGCAGGTAGAGGAGATTTCTATGGGTTCAAAGCAGAGCCTATTTTGAATTTTGAACGTATCATGGAACGCATGAATGAAGTGAGATCGGCTTCCTCCAACGGATTGACCAATTGGATAGAAGACACAAAAAATGTTACGCTCATTAGAGGAATGGCTGCTTTTACTAATAAGAAAATAATTAAGGTAAATGATGAAGAAATAGAAGGTGAAAAAATCTACCTGAATGTGGGCACCAGACCTTCTGCTCCACCAATCTCTGGTGTAGACGAGGTAGAATGGATGGATAATTCTAAATTACTCGAATTAAAAAATTTACCTGATCATTTATTGATCATAGGTGGTGGTTATATAGGTGTTGAATTTGGTCAGATATTCAAAAGGTTTGGTTCAGAAGTTACTATCATACAAAGAAATAATCAATTAATCCCTTTTGAAGACAATGACGTTGCAGAAAGTGTATTAGATGTGTTAGAAAGTGAGGGAATAAATGTAATACTGAATACCAATACGCTTTCAATTAGAAAAGATGGCGAATACCAGATTGAAGTAGAAACAGCAAATAAGAAAGAAGTGTTGAAGGGGTCGCATCTTTTAATCGCTGCAGGCAGAAAACCCAATAGTGATACCTTGGATTTAGATAAAGCTGGGATTAGAACTTACGGTAACAAAGGGTTCATAGAAGTAGATGATCACTGCCAGACCAATGTAGAAGGTGTTTTTGCAGTTGGAGATGTTAATGGTCATGGTGCTTTCACACATACCGCTGTAAATGATGGCGAGATCGTTTTAGATTTCCTATTTGGTGGTCCACGGAAACTTTCACAAAGAATTCCTATCTACGGTTTGTTTACAGACCCACCACTAGGGCGTGTTGGCTTAACAGAAAAAGCTGCCCTAAAAAAAGGGCTTACCATTATGAAAGGTACTATGCCTATGAGCCGCATAGGAAGGGCTAAAGAAATGGGTGAGACCAAGGGCTTTGCAAAGTTGATTGTAGATGCCGAAACAGATTTAATTTTAGGAGCTGCTATTCATGGACCCGGAGGAGATGAGATTGTCAATATGTTTGCTGCTATTATACATAGTCGAATACCATGTAAAAGGTACAGAGAAGTTGTTTTAGTGCATCCAACAATTTCTGAATTGATGCCTTATGTATTAGATGGATTAAAGATGGTGTAGTAATTTGTGGCATCAGTAATAAAAAGGCTTGACTTTGTAAATAAAAACATCTAACTTCGTTTAACTACTGATATAATCAAATAAAACTGACCATATCATAACATTATGGCGAATTGTTGGCTCCAACGAAGATCATTAGCGAATTTCACTAAAACAATAAAAAATGAGAGAATTTAATTCAAAAACAATAACTGATTCAATAAAAAAGATGATCCTAGGTGAATCAATTAAAGAACAGAATAATGTCCCCAATGATCTAAAGCAATATATTTCATCTTTTTGTGATAAGCTCACAATCGAAGCTGAAACCCAGGGATCTGAATCTGAAATTACAGGAACAAGAATTGCAAATTGGATAGAACCATTGCATTTCGAAATAAACTTAAATGAAGCCTTGGATGCATTAGAAGGACTTGATGTTCTCATGAAAGAGATAAGAAATCACAAGTTGATTTATACTAGAAATAATTATTTCACTCATATGTTCAAACAAAATGCTCCTGATAGTGATGAGTTTAAGTTGCATAAAAAACTTGTTGAAAAGCTTGAATTAGATAGTATTTATGATAATTTATGGAATAGATGGGGAATAAAGTATTTAGATCTCAATGAATATACAAAAGCTGCCAAATTAGGTGCAAAGCTTTTGTTTAATATTGAGAATAGTCAAATTGAATATCGAGGTTCCGATTTGGAAATTGTAAACCAAATTAGGGAGTCTTTGAGATCACTTTTGTTGGAATATGAACAAATTCTGAAAAAAAATCAAGAAATAATTGTGCCTGTTAGTTTAAAGTTTTCAATTAATAAAAACAACAACAGTCTTGTGGAAAAGTGGACAGATACAGCAGGTGAACGAGATCCGAAGGATGGACTAAAACAGACGGTGTTAAAATTTGATCTAAATGATTTTTCTGAAATATGTGATTTAAAATATCAACGTATAAGAAATATTGGTGTTCAGATTCTTGATCATCAGTCGCTTTATTCGATGCTTGGAGATAATGAAGATACCAGACATCCTAATTTTTGGAATATGCGGTTGGAAGATAAAGGTGAAGGCTTTCCTTTGGGGAATCGCATTTCATCTGATAGTTATCGATTGTCACCAATTTTATTTTACAATACGTCTGCAAAAGAGATAACATGGAGTCGAAACAATACTATAATTAATCTAAATGCCAATCGAAAATGGGAATTAACTATTATACCAAATTCTCATAATAATGCTCCTCTTGATACCGTGAGAGATATAGTAATTCATTTTGAACTTGCTATAATTAACTAATAATTTAAATATGCGCAAAGAACTAAAACGTAATCATGTGACCATGCACAGAAATAGTGACGTCACGATGCCACCAAACAAACGAAGGGGTGACAAGGAGAGAGAGTTATCAGATGATGAAAAAAGTAAGCTATCTAAACACGAAAAACCTATAAGAAAATTGGAGCAAGACCAGATTAGCAACACTGTACTAGATTCTTTTGATAATGAAAATACCGGTATTAAAGCGAATGTATATGAAGGATTCTCAAATAAGGATAAGCCCAATATGAAACAACCTTTAAAAAATAATAAACGTAAAATTGATGGGAGGAAAGATGATGAGAGGGACACTAATAAAATTGATTCGAGCAGAGATTATATTCCAGTAGGTCCTGATCGTGGTGATGGAATGTACGCATAAAAAAGCCATAACAACGTATATAATTCATGGCTCAAATGGTTAAGTGAATTTTAATTCCTACAAAAAAAATTACTTTAGATTAACCGAATAATTGGCCGAACCGGCCAGCCGATGCTTCCCCCCACTCATACCCTTCATTTAGCCGTGAAGAAGCTAGCCGATCGCTACGCCGCTCAACCGCAACAAATCATATACAAAACCGTTAAACGAACTTTTTCAAAATTCACTTAAAACATCTGTGTAGATTCTCAATTATTTAATGTTTCACAAAAGCCTTTACACCTGCTTTTACCTCTATAGGCAAATAATTTTCTCGAGGTACAATGGGACACGAATACTTTTCATTGTACACACAATAAGGATTAAAAGCGGTATTAAAATCTAATACTAAAATATTTCCATCTGAAGTTTTAGTTTCAATATAACGGCCTCCTCCATAACTTGTATCACCATTAGTGTTATCTAAAAAAGGTAAGAATAAATTGTCTTCGTCGGCATCTAATTCCAGTTCTTGATAAATATTTAGTTTATATGTTTCACTATGCAACTCAAACTCCAATTCGCCATATTTTTTGTAAACTGGTAATCTACTTGTTGTTGTTTTCATTTTAAAAGGTTGCTCATTAGGAGTTACAACCAATCTTGCTTTTGCAACAAACGTTGAATCAAACTTAAAAAAATCTAAACCTTCAAAGTTTTTTCGGTCTTTATCTTTTAAAGGAGATTTTGTAGCATCTTTAAAAAGGGCATTTAGGTTCCGCTGAAAATCTGTCTCTCCTTGTAATGGTTTTTTTTCCTGAGTACAACCAATCATTATAGAAGCTAATAATAAAGCGAATATAATTTTCTTCATTTTATAAATATTTTCAATACAAAAATACAACTTAAACCTTTTTTGTTTAGCTTTGACAATTCAAAAGAAAAAACATGAATAATTTAGTCATTAATTATAGAAAGCAATGCACCTCTACAAGAATGAGTTGGACGCCTTATATATTGTGATGATATAAATATAAATTATTACAATACCTAAAAGTCCGACTTCACAGTCGGACTTTTTATATTTAGTCGATTATCGATAATTAAACAATGAAAACACTTTTTACCAATTATATAAACACATTTAGAGGACTCTCGCAAGAGGTTTGGTGGTTGGCATTAATAACTCTTATTAATAGAGCTGGCACAATGGTTATTCCGTTTTTGTCTTTGTACTTAAGAGAAAGTCTCAATTTTTCTTTTAATGATGTAGCTTGGATTATGAGTGCCTTTGGTTTAGGCTCTGTTGTAGGTTCCTGGCTTGGTGGCAAGTTAACAGACAAAATAGGCTATTATAAAGTCATGATTTTTAGTTTAATTAGCACCGGATTTCTATTTATTTGTTTGCAATTTCTAACCACATTTGTTTCGTTTTGTATAGGTATATTTTTTGTTATGCTCGTCGCCGATATGTTTCGGCCAGCAATGTTTGTGGCATTAAGTGCATATAGCAAACCTGAAAACAAAACACGATCGGTAACCTTAATACGTTTGGCTATTAATTTAGGCTTTACAGCTGGACCTGCTATTGGCGGAATTATTATAACCACAATAAGTTATGGTGGTTTATTTTGGATTGATGGCATTACCTGTATTGTTGCCAGTATTGTTTTAATAAATGTACTCAATCCTAAAACCACAAAAACATTAGATGAGGTAAAAACAAAAAATCCAAAATCAGCTTATAAAGATGTCCCTTTTATGATATTCTTTGGAGCTATGATTCTTTTCGGTATTGTATTCTTGCAATATTTTTCAACAATGCCACTATATTATAAAGATGTACATCTTTTAACAGAATTTGATATTGGATTGTTACTTGGGTTGAATGGCTTAATAATTTTTATTTTTGAAATGCCTTTCATTAAATGGTTAGAAAATAGCAGATATACCAAATCGGGATTAATGCTTTTTGGAGCAATCTTAACTGGATTGAGCTTTATAGTTTTAAACATGACTTCTTGGGTTGGTATTTTGATTGTAGGAATGTTTTTAATGACCGTTGGAGAAATGATAGCATTTCCATTTTCGAATGCCTTTGCTATGGAACGTGCCAAAAAAGGTAATCAAGGAGAATACATGGCATTGTATAGTATTTCATTTTCCATAGCACATATATTTGGTCATAATGCTGGCATGCAAATGGTAAACAAAATTGGATTTGATAATACCTGGTATATTATTACTTTACTAGCAGCTTTTTGTGCATTATTATTATTTATTTTGAAACACTATATACGAACTAAAAAAGAAAGACAATGAAACATTCATAACCAAAGTTTAATAATGCTGGAAAATGATAGTATGAATGTTACATATGACGATTAAAAAACAATAAATATAAACAGATGAATTTAAATCAGATAACTATTCCATCTTTAGATGTTGAAAAAGCTACACAGTTCTATAAAACTTTAGGACTGCATCTTATTGTTGAAGCGTTTCCAGGATATGTACGTTTTGAATGCCCTGATGGTGATAGTACGTTTTCTATTCACAAGGTCGACGAATTACCAAAAGGCAGTGGAATAACAATCTATTTTGAAGATGACAATTTGGATGCATTGGTTTTAACACTTAAAGAAAAAGGAATTATCTTTACAAGTGATCCAGAAGATAAATCTTGGTTATGGCGTGAAGCTCATTTACAAGATTTAGATGGCAACTATATTATTTTATTTAAAGCAGGAACGAACAGAAAAAATCCACCATGGCGAATAAATTAACTTTCAAAAACATAGTTTCATTTTTATTTATAATAATACTTGTAAGCTGTAATACTTCTGAAGAAAAAAAAGATTCAACTGTTAATGAAATTAAATCTGAAAAACAATTTTCAAAGCTAGAACCCAACCGTTACAATGTTGCTTTCCTTATTATGGATGGTACTTACAATACAGAATTAACTGCACCTTTCGATATTTTTCAACATACTATTTTTAGAGAAGGTATTAAAGCTATGAATGTCTTTACTGTTGCAAATTCTGACAAAGCCATTACAACTTTTGAAGGCATGCGAATTCTTCCCGATTATAATTATGTAAACGATTCGTTACCAAGAATAGATATATTAGTCGTACCAAGCGCAGAACATCATTTAGATACAGACCTTGACGATGAAGCTATGATTAACTTTGTAAAAAAAGTAGATGAAAATGCCCAATTTATAACCTCACATTGCGATGGTGCTTTTGTACTGGCAAAAGCAGGATTATTGAATAATTCGGTTTCTACAACATTCCCGAGTGATATTGATAAAATGCGAGAAATGTTCCCAAAACTTGACATACGAAAAAATGTTTTGTTTGTTCACGACGGAAAATATATTACATCGGCTGGAGGCGCAAAAAGTTTTGAAGCTGCATTATATCTAACTGAATATCTATACGGAAAAGACATCGCTAAATCTTTAGCAGGCGGTTTAGTTATTGATTGGAATGTTGATAGTATACCACATATCATAATTAAAGATTAATTAGCTTTCTAATAATCATGTAGAAATTTTTAGTAAATTGTAGGATAACTCATTCAATAATTAATGATGATTAGTTACATCTTAAAAAAGAAATCATTTGGTGTTACTATAATTTTATTTTGTCTATCTCTTTTCTTATTTTCTCAAGAAAACCAATTGTTATCAAAAAACATAAGTGGTAAAGTTACTTATCACAATGCACCACTTGAGAATGTCAATATTATTATACTAGACACTAAAACTGGAACAAAAACAGATGCTCAAGGATATTATACAATAAAAACACAAGTTGGT
>CBDFNO010000011.1:0-325943 GCA_965250265.1 Flavobacteriaceae bacterium
AAATTACTACTTCCCATTAATGTTACTCCATTATCTTCCATTTCAGTATAGCAATTATCATCAGAAGTATCAATATCACCGTTAGTGTTACAATCTTGACATGTTACTCCATGTACAATAACATAAATACCATTCTCATAACTACTTGTATCAATAGGTCCAACCATATATGTTATAGTATTACTTAAGCTACCTGAATTGTATGGATACTGCCCTGGTGCTACAGTCTCTTTTCCTCTATTTAACGGATAAGGAGTTTCTCCAACATATACATGGCTTTCACTTAATAAATAACCCTCATAAAGATCATAAGTAATAGTTACCTGTCCTTCTGAATAATCTATTGTAACTGTTCCAGTTAATTCTCCTTTACTAATATCACATTGTCCAGCTCCTGCATATAGTTCTAAAACATACTCTCCTTCATTTTCAAAATAATTTGTCCAGCCCCAACGGCTAAATCCATCATCAATGAAACATGTGCTGTTTTCACTATATCTTGCAAATGCTGTCTCACAACTTCCTGGATTATTTAATATAGTACATTCTAATTCCACGTCTGCTCCTGCATTGGCTACCGGCTGATCGCCCGTTACTTCCCATTCACATAATGTTGTATTGAACGTTGCCGTTTCATAACATGCTGTTGCTGGTTCTGGATCTTGTTCTCCTGTTACTTCCCATTCACATAATGTTGTATTGAACGTTGCCGTTTCATAACATGCTGTTGCTGGTTCTGGATCTTGTTCTCCTGTTACTTCCCATTCACATAATGTTGTATTGAACGTTGCCGTTTCATAACATGCTGTTGCTGGTTCTGGATCTTGTTCTCCTGTTACTTCCCATTCACATAATGTTGTATTGAACGTTGCCGTTTCATAACATGCTGTTGCTGGTTCTGGATCTTGTTCTCCTGTTACTTCCCATTCACATAATGTTGTATTGAACGTTGCCGTTTCATAACATGCTGTTGCTGGTTCTGGATCTTGTTCTCCTGTTACTTCCCATTCACATAATGTTGTATTGAACGTTGCCGTTTCATAACATGCTGTTGCTGGTTCTGGATCTTGTTCTCCTGTTACTTCCCATTCACATAATGTTGTATTGAACGTTGCCGTTTCATAACATGCTGTTGCTGGTTCTGGATCTTGTTCTCCTGTTACTTCCCATTCACATAATGTTGTATTGAACGTTGCCGTTTCATAACATGCTGTTGCTGGTTCTGGATCTTGTTCTCCTGTTACTTCCCATTCACATAATGTTGTATTGAACGTTGCCGTTTCATAACATGCTGTTGCTGGTTCTGGATCTTGTTCTCCTGTTACTTCCCATTCACATAATGTTGTATTGAACGTTGCCGTTTCATAACATGCTGTTGCTGGTTCTGGATCTTGTTCTCCTGTTACTTCCCATTCACATAATGTTGTATTGAACGTTGCCGTTTCATAACATGCTGTTGCTGGTTCTGGATCTTGTTCTCCTGTTACTTCCCATTCACATAATGTTGTATTGAACGTTGCCGTTTCATAACATGCTGTTGCTGGTTCTGGATCTTGTTCTCCTGTTACTTCCCATTCACATAATGTTGTATTGAACGTTGCCGTTTCATAACATGCTGTTGCTGGTTCTGGATCTTGTTCTCCTGTTACTTCCCATTCACATAATGTTGTATTGAACGTTGCCGTTTCATAACATGCTGTTGCTGGTTCTGGATCTTGTTCTCCTGTTACTTCCCATTCACATAATGTTGTATTGAACGTTGCCGTTTCATAACATGCTGTTGCTGGTTCTGGATCTTGTTCTCCTGTTACTTCCCATTCACATAATGTTGTATTGAACGTTGCCGTTTCATAACATGCTGTTGCTGGTTCTGGATCTTGTTCTCCTGTTACTTCCCATTCACATAATGTTGTATTGAACGTTGCCGTTTCATAACATGCTGTTGCTGGTTCTGGATCTTGTTCTCCTGTTACTTCCCATTCACATAATGTTGTATTGAACGTTGCCGTTTCATAACATGCTGTTGCTGGTTCTGGATCTTGTTCTCCTGTTACTTCCCATTCACATAATGTTGTATTGAACGTTGCCGTTTCATAACATGCTGTTGCTGGTTCTGGATCTTGTTCTCCTGTTACTTCCCATTCACATAATGTTGTATTGAACGTTGCCGTTTCATAACATGCTGTTGCTGGTTCTGGATCTTGTTCTCCTGTTACTTCCCATTCACATAATGTTGTATTGAACGTTGCCGTTTCATAACATGCTGTTGCTGGTTCTGGATCTTGTTCTCCTGTTACTTCCCATTCACATAATGTTGTATTGAACGTTGCCGTTTCATAACATGCTGTTGCTGGTTCTGGATCTTGTTCTCCTGTTACTTCCCATTCACATAATGTTGTATTGAACGTTGCCGTTTCATAACATGCTGTTGCTGGTTCTGGATCTTGTTCTCCTGTTACTTCCCATTCACATAATGTTGTATTGAACGTTGCCGTTTCATAACATGCTGTTGCTGGTTCTGGATCTTGTTCTCCTGTTACTTCCCATTCACATAATGTTGTATTGAACGTTGCCGTTTCATAACATGCTGTTGCTGGTTCTGGATCTTGTTCTCCTGTTACTTCCCATTCACATAATGTTGTATTGAACGTTGCCGTTTCATAACATGCTGTTGCTGGTTCTGGATCTTGTTCTCCTGTTACTTCCCATTCACATAATGTTGTATTGAACGTTGCCGTTTCATAACATGCTGTTGCTGGTTCTGGATCTTGTTCTCCTGTTACTTCCCATTCACATAATGTTGTATTGAACGTTGCCGTTTCATAACATGCTGTTGCTGGTTCTGGATCTTGTTCTCCTGTTACTTCCCATTCACATAATGTTGTATTGAACGTTGCCGTTTCATAACATGCTGTTGCTGGTTCTGGATCTTGTTCTCCTGTTACTTCCCATTCACATAATGTTGTATTGAACGTTGCCGTTTCATAACATGCTGTTGCTGGTTCTGGATCTTGTTCTCCTGTTACTTCCCATTCACATAATGTTGTATTGAACGTTGCCGTTTCATAACATGCTGTTGCTGGTTCTGGATCTTGTTCTCCTGTTACTTCCCATTCACATAATGTTGTATTGAACGTTGCCGTTTCATAACATGCTGTTGCTGGTTCTGGATCTTGTTCTCCTGTTACTTCCCATTCACATAATGTTGTATTGAACGTTGCCGTTTCATAACATGCTGTTGCTGGTTCTGGATCTTGTTCTCCTGTTACTTCCCATTCACATAATGTTGTATTGAACGTTGCCGTTTCATAACATGCTGTTGCTGGTTCTGGATCTTGTTCTCCTGTTACTTCCCATTCACATAATGTTGTATTGAACGTTGCCGTTTCATAACATGCTGTTGCTGGTTCTGGATCTTGTTCTCCTGTTACTTCCCATTCACATAATGTTGTATTGAACGTTGCCGTTTCATAACATGCTGTTGCTGGTTCTGGATCTTGTTCTCCTGTTACTTCCCATTCACATAATGTTGTATTGAACGTTGCCGTTTCATAACATGCTGTTGCTGGTTCTGGATCTTGTTCTCCTGTTACTTCCCATTCACATAATGTTGTATTGAACGTTGCCGTTTCATAACATGCTGTTGCTGGTTCTGGATCTTGTTCTCCTGTTACTTCCCATTCACATAATGTTGTATTGAACGTTGCCGTTTCATAACATGCTGTTGCTGGTTCTGGATCTTGTTCTCCTGTTACTTCCCATTCACATAATGTTGTATTGAACGTTGCCGTTTCATAACATGCTGTTGCTGGTTCTGGATCTTGTTCTCCTGTTACTTCCCATTCACATAATGTTGTATTGAACGTTGCCGTTTCATAACATGCTGTTGCTGGTTCTGGATCTTGTTCTCCTGTTACTTCCCATTCACATAATGTTGTATTGAACGTTGCCGTTTCATAACATGCTGTTGCTGGTTCTGGATCTTGTTCTCCTGTTACTTCCCATTCACATAATGTTGTATTGAACGTTGCCGTTTCATAACATGCTGTTGCTGGTTCTGGATCTTGTTCTCCTGTTACTTCCCATTCACATAATGTTGTATTGAACGTTGCCGTTTCATAACATGCTGTTGCTGGTTCTGGATCTTGTTCTCCTGTTACTTCCCATTCACATAATGTTGTATTGAACGTTGCCGTTTCATAACATGCTGTTGCTGGTTCTGGATCTTGTTCTCCTGTTACTTCCCATTCACATAATGTTGTATTGAACGTTGCCGTTTCATAACATGCTGTTGCTGGTTCTGGATCTTGTTCTCCTGTTACTTCCCATTCACATAATGTTGTATTGAACGTTGCCGTTTCATAACATGCTGTTGCTGGTTCTGGATCTTGTTCTCCTGTTACTTCCCATTCACATAATGTTGTATTGAACGTTGCCGTTTCATAACATGCTGTTGCTGGTTCTGGATCTTGTTCTCCTGTTACTTCCCATTCACATAATGTTGTATTGAACGTTGCCGTTTCATAACATGCTGTTGCTGGTTCTGGATCTTGTTCTCCTGTTACTTCCCATTCACATAATGTTGTATTGAACGTTGCCGTTTCATAACATGCTGTTGCTGGTTCTGGATCTTGTTCTCCTGTTACTTCCCATTCACATAATGTTGTATTGAACGTTGCCGTTTCATAACATGCTGTTGCTGGTTCTGGATCTTGTTCTCCTGTTACTTCCCATTCACATAATGTTGTATTGAACGTTGCCGTTTCATAACATGCTGTTGCTGGTTCTGGATCTTGTTCTCCTGTTACTTCCCATTCACATAATGTTGTATTGAACGTTGCCGTTTCATAACATGCTGTTGCTGGTTCTGGATCTTGTTCTCCTGTTACTTCCCATTCACATAATGTTGTATTGAACGTTGCCGTTTCATAACATGCTGTTGCTGGTTCTGGATCTTGTTCTCCTGTTACTTCCCATTCACATAATGTTGTATTGAACGTTGCCGTTTCATAACATGCTGTTGCTGGTTCTGGATCTTGTTCTCCTGTTACTTCCCATTCACATAATGTTGTATTGAACGTTGCCGTTTCATAACATGCTGTTGCTGGTTCTGGATCTTGTTCTCCTGTTACTTCCCATTCACATAATGTTGTATTGAACGTTGCCGTTTCATAACATGCTGTTGCTGGTTCTGGATCTTGTTCTCCTGTTACTTCCCATTCACATAATGTTGTATTGAACGTTGCCGTTTCATAACATGCTGTTGCTGGTTCTGGATCTTGTTCTCCTGTTACTTCCCATTCACATAATGTTGTATTGAACGTTGCCGTTTCATAACATGCTGTTGCTGGTTCTGGATCTTGTTCTCCTGTTACTTCCCATTCACATAATGTTGTATTGAACGTTGCCGTTTCATAACATGCTGTTGCTGGTTCTGGATCTTGTTCTCCTGTTACTTCCCATTCACATAATGTTGTATTGAACGTTGCCGTTTCATAACATGCTGTTGCTGGTTCTGGATCTTGTTCTCCTGTTACTTCCCATTCACATAATGTTGTATTGAACGTTGCCGTTTCATAACATGCTGTTGCTGGTTCTGGATCTTGTTCTCCTGTTACTTCCCATTCACATAATGTTGTATTGAACGTTGCCGTTTCATAACATGCTGTTGCTGGTTCTGGATCTTGTTCTCCTGTTACTTCCCATTCACATAATGTTGTATTGAACGTTGCCGTTTCATAACATGCTGTTGCTGGTTCTGGATCTTGTTCTCCTGTTACTTCCCATTCACATAATGTTGTATTGAACGTTGCCGTTTCATAACATGCTGTTGCTGGTTCTGGATCTTGTTCTCCTGTTACTTCCCATTCACATAATGTTGTATTGAACGTTGCCGTTTCATAACATGCTGTTGCTGGTTCTGGATCTTGTTCTCCTGTTACTTCCCATTCACATAATGTTGTATTGAACGTTGCCGTTTCATAACATGCTGTTGCTGGTTCTGGATCTTGTTCTCCTGTTACTTCCCATTCACATAATGTTGTATTGAACGTTGCCGTTTCATAACATGCTGTTGCTGGTTCTGGATCTTGTTCTCCTGTTACTTCCCATTCACATAATGTTGTATTGAACGTTGCCGTTTCATAACATGCTGTTGCTGGTTCTGGATCTTGTTCTCCTGTTACTTCCCATTCACATAATGTTGTATTGAACGTTGCCGTTTCATAACATGCTGTTGCTGGTTCTGGATCTTGTTCTCCTGTTACTTCCCATTCACATAATGTTGTATTGAACGTTGCCGTTTCATAACATGCTGTTGCTGGTTCTGGATCTTGTTCTCCTGTTACTTCCCATTCACATAATGTTGTATTGAACGTTGCCGTTTCATAACATGCTGTTGCTGGTTCTGGATCTTGTTCTCCTGTTACTTCCCATTCACATAATGTTGTATTGAACGTTGCCGTTTCATAACATGCTGTTGCTGGTTCTGGATCTTGTTCTCCTGTTACTTCCCATTCACATAATGTTGTATTGAACGTTGCCGTTTCATAACATGCTGTTGCTGGTTCTGGATCTTGTTCTCCTGTTACTTCCCATTCACATAATGTTGTATTGAACGTTGCCGTTTCATAACATGCTGTTGCTGGTTCTGGATCTTGTTCTCCTGTTACTTCCCATTCACATAATGTTGTATTGAACGTTGCCGTTTCATAACATGCTGTTGCTGGTTCTGGATCTTGTTCTCCTGTTACTTCCCATTCACATAATGTTGTATTGAACGTTGCCGTTTCATAACATGCTGTTGCTGGTTCTGGATCTTGTTCTCCTGTTACTTCCCATTCACATAATGTTGTATTGAACGTTGCCGTTTCATAACATGCTGTTGCTGGTTCTGGATCTTGTTCTCCTGTTACTTCCCATTCACATAATGTTGTATTGAACGTTGCCGTTTCATAACATGCTGTTGCTGGTTCTGGATCTTGTTCTCCTGTTACTTCCCATTCACATAATGTTGTATTGAACGTTGCCGTTTCATAACATGCTGTTGCTGGTTCTGGATCTTGTTCTCCTGTTACTTCCCATTCACATAATGTTGTATTGAACGTTGCCGTTTCATAACATGCTGTTGCTGGTTCTGGATCTTGTTCTCCTGTTACTTCCCATTCACATAATGTTGTATTGAACGTTGCCGTTTCATAACATGCTGTTGCTGGTTCTGGATCTTGTTCTCCTGTTACTTCCCATTCACATAATGTTGTATTGAACGTTGCCGTTTCATAACATGCTGTTGCTGGTTCTACCGGCTGATCAGTCACTGTTAAATTAAGTACTTGATCTGCTTCACAGTCCTCTCCTGGGATAGTTAACCCAGTTTGCGGCGTTGTATAAGTTTGTCCATTTGCATCCCAAGTAAATGATCCGCCTTCACAAATATTCTCATTTGTTACTATTGGATCTGGCCTACATGGCTCTACTTCCGCATCATCTGCATCATCCTCATCATCCGGATCTTCTGTATCGTTCGCATCACCATCATCCTGACTACCAATATCACCATCACCATCGGTATCCGGATCATTGCCCGGAGTACTGTCGGTATCGGTTTGATCCTGATCCGTAACACTGGCAATATTTACATAATCACCACTGGCCTCTACGGTCGCTTCAAAGCTCAAGCTCGTCGAGCCGCCTGCGGCTATCGAGAGATCACTCCAGGTGATCGTACTACCTGATAGGCTGCCGCCACCGCTAATGTTAGAGATACTGCTGTAACCACTCGGTACAATATCCTGAACATCTACGCCCGTGGCATCACTCGGACCGTCATTACTTACTTCTATGGTAAAGGTCACTGTACTGCCTACCTGTGGCGTGGCATTATCTACAACCTTCGTTAAATTAATATCTGCTACTGGTGTTGGTGTTGTATCGGCATTGTCCTCGTCATCTTCACTCTGGTCACCATCGTCATTGTTTGGATCGGAGTCCGGATCGTCTTGATCTGCCGTAGCAATCTCTGCTACGTTCGTATAGTCTCCACTCGCATTGACTGTCGCTACTACAGTAAAGTTTGTACTTGCTCCCGCTGCTAAATCAAAAGTACCTGGATTGTTATCTGTTACTAATGTATAACCACTCGGTAAGTTGTCCGCTACAGATACGCCTGTGGCATCACTTGGACCTTGGTTGGTCACTGTGATAGTAAAGGTTACTGTATCGCCTACATTTGGTGTCGCATTATCTACAACTTTTGTTAATTCTAGATCTGCTACTGGTGTTGGTGTTGTATCGGCATTGTCCTCGTCATCTTCACTCTGGTCACCATCGTCATTGTTTGGATCGGAGTCCGGATCGTCTTGATCTGCCGTAGCAATCTCTGCTACGTTCGTATAGTCTCCACTCGCATTGACTGTCGCCTCTACAGTAAAGTTTGTACTTGCTCCCGCTGCTAAATCAAAAGTACCTGGATTGTTATCTGTTACTAATGTATAACCACTCGGTAAGTTGTCCGCTACAGATACGCCTGTGGCATCACTTGGACCTTGGTTGGTCACTGTGATAGTAAAGGTTACTGTATCGCCTACATTTGGTGTCGCATTATCTACAACTTTTGTTAATTCTAGATCTGCTACTGGTGTTGGTGTTGTATCGGCATTGTCCTCGTCATCTTCACTCTGGTCACCATCGTCATTGTTTGGATCGGAGTCCGGATCGTCTTGATCTGCCGTAGCAATCTCTGCTACGTTCGTATAGTCTCCACTCGCATTGACTGTCGCCTCTACAGTAAAGTTTGTACTTGCTCCCGCTGCTAAATCAAAAGTACCTGGATTGTTATCTGTTACTAATGTATAACCACTCGGTAAGTTGTCCGCTACAGATACGCCTGTGGCATCACTTGGACCTTGGTTGGTCACTGTGATAGTAAAGGTTACTGTATCGCCTACATTTGGTGTCGCATTATCTACAACTTTTGTTAATTCTAGATCTGCTACTGGTGTTGGTGTTGTATCGGCATTGTCCTCGTCATCTTCACTCTGGTCACCATCGTCATTGTTTGGATCGGAGTCCGGATCGTCTTGATCTGCCGTAGCAATCTCTGCTACGTTCGTATAGTCTCCACTCGCATTGACTGTCGCCTCTACAGTAAAGTTTGTACTTGCTCCCGCTGCTAAATCAAAAGTACCTGGATTGTTATCTGTTACTAATGTATAACCACTCGGTAAGTTGTCCGCTACAGATACGCCTGTGGCATCACTTGGACCTTGGTTGGTCACTGTGATAGTAAAGGTTACTGTATCGCCTACATTTGGTGTCGCATTATCTACAACTTTTGTTAATTCTAGATCTGCTACTGGTGTTGGTGTTGTATCGGCATTGTCCTCGTCATCTTCACTCTGGTCACCATCGTCATTGTTTGGATCGGAGTCCGGATCGTCTTGATCTGCCGTAGCAATCTCTGCTACGTTCGTATAGTCTCCACTCGCATTGACTGTCGCCTCTACAGTAAAGTTTGTACTTGCTCCCGCTGCTAAATCAAAAGTACCTGGATTGTTATCTGTTACTAATGTATAACCACTCGGTAAGTTGTCCGCTACAGATACGCCTGTGGCATCACTTGGACCTTGGTTGGTCACTGTGATAGTAAAGGTTACTGTATCGCCTACATTTGGTGTCGCATTATCTACAACTTTTGTTAATTCTAGATCTGCTACTGGTGTTGGTGTTGTATCGGCATTGTCCTCGTCATCTTCACTCTGGTCACCATCGTCATTGTTTGGATCGGAGTCCGGATCGTCTTGATCTGCCGTAGCAATCTCTGCTACGTTCGTATAGTCTCCACTCGCATTGACTGTCGCCTCTACAGTAAAGTTTGTACTTGCTCCCGCTGCTAAATCAAAAGTACCTGGATTGTTATCTGTTACTAATGTATAACCACTCGGTAAGTTGTCCGCTACAGATACGCCTGTGGCATCACTTGGACCTTGGTTGGTCACTGTGATAGTAAAGGTTACTGTATCGCCTACATTTGGTGTCGCATTATCTACAACTTTTGTTAATTCTAGATCTGCTACTGGTGTTGGTGTTGTATCGGCATTGTCCTCGTCATCTTCACTCTGGTCACCATCGTCATTGTTTGGATCGGAGTCCGGATCGTCTTGATCTGCCGTAGCAATCTCTGCTACGTTCGTATAGTCTCCACTCGCATTGACTGTCGCCTCTACAGTAAAGTTTGTACTTGCTCCCGCTGCTAAATCAAAAGTACCTGGATTGTTATCTGTTACTAATGTATAACCACTCGGTAAGTTGTCCGCTACAGATACGCCTGTGGCATCACTTGGACCTTGGTTGGTCACTGTGATAGTAAAGGTTACTGTATCGCCTACATTTGGTGTCGCATTATCTACAACTTTTGTTAATTCTAGATCTGCTACTGGTGTTGGTGTTGTATCGGCATTGTCCTCGTCATCTTCACTCTGGTCACCATCGTCATTGTTTGGATCGGAGTCCGGATCGTCTTGATCTGCCGTAGCAATCTCTGCTACGTTCGTATAGTCTCCACTCGCATTGACTGTCGCCTCTACAGTAAAGTTTGTACTTGCTCCCGCTGCTAAATCAAAAGTACCTGGATTGTTATCTGTTACTAATGTATAACCACTCGGTAAGTTGTCCGCTACAGATACGCCTGTGGCATCACTTGGACCTTGGTTGGTCACTGTGATAGTAAAGGTTACTGTATCGCCTACATTTGGTGTCGCATTATCTACAACTTTTGTTAATTCTAGATCTGCTACTGGTGTTGGTGTTGTATCGGCATTGTCCTCGTCATCTTCACTCTGGTCACCATCGTCATTGTTTGGATCGGAGTCCGGATCGTCTTGATCTGCCGTAGCAATCTCTGCTACGTTCGTATAGTCTCCACTCGCATTGACTGTCGCCTCTACAGTAAAGTTTGTACTTGCTCCCGCTGCTAAATCAAAAGTACCTGGATTGTTATCTGTTACTAATGTATAACCACTCGGTAAGTTGTCCGCTACAGATACGCCTGTGGCATCACTTGGACCTTGGTTGGTCACTGTGATAGTAAAGGTTACTGTATCGCCTACATTTGGTGTCGCATTATCTACAACTTTTGTTAATTCTAGATCTGCTACTGGTGTTGGTGTTGTATCGGCATTGTCCTCGTCATCTTCACTCTGGTCACCATCGTCATTGTTTGGATCGGAGTCCGGATCGTCTTGATCTGCCGTAGCAATCTCTGCTACGTTCGTATAGTCTCCACTCGCATTGACTGTCGCCTCTACAGTAAAGTTTGTACTTGCTCCCGCTGCTAAATCAAAAGTACCTGGATTGTTATCTGTTACTAATGTATAACCACTCGGTAAGTTGTCCGCTACAGATACGCCTGTGGCATCACTTGGACCTTGGTTGGTCACTGTGATAGTAAAGGTTACTGTATCGCCTACATTTGGTGTCGCATTATCTACAACTTTTGTTAATTCTAGATCTGCTACTGGTGTTGGTGTTGTATCGGCATTGTCCTCGTCATCTTCACTCTGGTCACCATCGTCATTGTTTGGATCGGAGTCCGGATCGTCTTGATCTGCCGTAGCAATCTCTGCTACGTTCGTATAGTCTCCACTCGCATTGACTGTCGCCTCTACAGTAAAGTTTGTACTTGCTCCCGCTGCTAAATCAAAAGTACCTGGATTGTTATCTGTTACTAATGTATAACCACTCGGTAAGTTGTCCGCTACAGATACGCCTGTGGCATCACTTGGACCTTGGTTGGTCACTGTGATAGTAAAGGTTACTGTATCGCCTACATTTGGTGTCGCATTATCTACAACTTTTGTTAATTCTAGATCTGCTACTGGTGTTGGTGTTGTATCGGCATTGTCCTCGTCATCTTCACTCTGGTCACCATCGTCATTGTTTGGATCGGAGTCCGGATCGTCTTGATCTGCCGTAGCAATCTCTGCTACGTTCGTATAGTCTCCACTCGCATTGACTGTCGCCTCTACAGTAAAGTTTGTACTTGCTCCCGCTGCTAAATCAAAAGTACCTGGATTGTTATCTGTTACTAATGTATAACCACTCGGTAAGTTGTCCGCTACAGATACGCCTGTGGCATCACTTGGACCTTGGTTGGTCACTGTGATAGTAAAGGTTACTGTATCGCCTACATTTGGTGTCGCATTATCTACAACTTTTGTTAATTCTAGATCTGCTACTGGTGTTGGTGTTGTATCGGCATTGTCCTCGTCATCTTCACTCTGGTCACCATCGTCATTGTTTGGATCGGAGTCCGGATCGTCTTGATCTGCCGTAGCAATCTCTGCTACGTTCGTATAGTCTCCACTCGCATTGACTGTCGCCTCTACAGTAAAGTTTGTACTTGCTCCCGCTGCTAAATCAAAAGTACCTGGATTGTTATCTGTTACTAATGTATAACCACTCGGTAAGTTGTCCGCTACAGATACGCCTGTGGCATCACTTGGACCTTGGTTGGTCACTGTGATAGTAAAGGTTACTGTATCGCCTACATTTGGTGTCGCATTATCTACAACTTTTGTTAATTCTAGATCTGCTACTGGTGTTGGTGTTGTATCGGCATTGTCCTCGTCATCTTCACTCTGGTCACCATCGTCATTGTTTGGATCGGAGTCCGGATCGTCTTGATCTGCCGTAGCAATCTCTGCTACGTTCGTATAGTCTCCACTCGCATTGACTGTCGCTACTACAGTAAAGTTTGTACTTGCTCCCGCTGCTAAATCAAAAGTACCTGGATTGTTATCTGTTACTAATGTATAACCACTCGGTAAGTTGTCCGCTACAGATACGCCTGTGGCATCACTTGGACCTTGGTTGGTCACTGTGATAGTAAAGGTTACTGTATCGCCTACATTTGGTGTCGCATTATCTACAACTTTTGTTAATTCTAGATCTGCTACTGGTGTTGGTGTTGTATCGGCATTGTCCTCGTCATCTTCACTCTGGTCACCATCGTCATTGTTTGGATCGGAGTCCGGATCGTCTTGATCTGCCGTAGCAATCTCTGCTACGTTCGTATAGTCTCCACTCGCATTGACTGTCGCCTCTACAGTAAAGTTTGTACTTGCTCCCGCTGCTAAATCAAAAGTACCTGGATTGTTATCTGTTACTAATGTATAACCACTCGGTAAGTTGTCCGCTACAGATACGCCTGTGGCATCACTTGGACCTTGGTTGGTCACTGTGATAGTAAAGGTTACTGTATCGCCTACATTTGGTGTCGCATTATCTACAACTTTTGTTAATTCTAGATCTGCTACTGGTGTTGGTGTTGTATCGGCATTGTCCTCGTCATCTTCACTCTGGTCACCATCGTCATTGTTTGGATCGGAGTCCGGATCGTCTTGATCTGCCGTAGCAATCTCTGCTACGTTCGTATAGTCTCCACTCGCATTGACTGTCGCCTCTACAGTAAAGTTTGTACTTGCTCCCGCTGCTAAATCAAAAGTACCTGGATTGTTATCTGTTACTAATGTATAACCACTCGGTAAGTTGTCCGCTACAGATACGCCTGTGGCATCACTTGGACCTTGGTTGGTCACTGTGATAGTAAAGGTTACTGTATCGCCTACATTTGGTGTCGCATTATCTACAACTTTTGTTAATTCTAGATCTGCTACTGGTGTTGGTGTTGTATCGGCATTGTCCTCGTCATCTTCACTCTGGTCACCATCGTCATTGTTTGGATCGGAGTCCGGATCGTCTTGATCTGCCGTAGCAATCTCTGCTACGTTCGTATAGTCTCCACTCGCATTGACTGTCGCCTCTACAGTAAAGTTTGTACTTGCTCCCGCTGCTAAATCAAAAGTACCTGGATTGTTATCTGTTACTAATGTATAACCACTCGGTAAGTTGTCCGCTACAGATACGCCTGTGGCATCACTTGGACCTTGGTTGGTCACTGTGATAGTAAAGGTTACTGTATCGCCTACATTTGGTGTCGCATTATCTACAACTTTTGTTAATTCTAGATCTGCTACTGGTGTTGGTGTTGTATCGGCATTGTCCTCGTCATCTTCACTCTGGTCACCATCGTCATTGTTTGGATCGGAGTCCGGATCGTCTTGATCTGCCGTAGCAATCTCTGCTACGTTCGTATAGTCTCCACTCGCATTGACTGTCGCCTCTACAGTAAAGTTTGTACTTGCTCCCGCTGCTAAATCAAAAGTACCTGGATTGTTATCTGTTACTAATGTATAACCACTCGGTAAGTTGTCCGCTACAGATACGCCTGTGGCATCACTTGGACCTTGGTTGGTCACTGTGATAGTAAAGGTTACTGTATCGCCTACATTTGGTGTCGCATTATCTACAACTTTTGTTAATTCTAGATCTGCTACTGGTGTTGGTGTTGTATCGGCATTGTCCTCGTCATCTTCACTCTGGTCACCATCGTCATTGTTTGGATCGGAGTCCGGATCGTCTTGATCTGCCGTAGCAATCTCTGCTACGTTCGTATAGTCTCCACTCGCATTGACTGTCGCTACTACAGTAAAGTTTGTACTTGCTCCCGCTGCTAAATCAAACGTACCTGGATTGTTATCTGTTACTAATGTATAACCACTCGGTAAGTTGTCCGCTACAGATACGCCTGTGGCATCACTTGGACCTTGGTTGGTCACTGTGATAGTAAAGGTTACTGTATCGCCTACATTTGGTGTCGCATTATCTACAACTTTTGTTAATTCTAGATCTGCTACTGGTGTTGGTGTTGTATCGGCATTGTCCTCGTCATCTTCACTCTGGTCACCATCGTCATTGTTTGGATCGGAGTCCGGATCGTCTTGATCTGCCGTAGCAATCTCTGCTACGTTCGTATAGTCTCCACTCGCATTGACTGTCGCTACTACAGTAAAGTTTGTACTTGCTCCCGCTGCTAAATCAAACGTACCTGGATTGTTATCTGTTACTAATGTATAACCACTCGGTAAGTTGTCCGCTACAGATACGCCTGTGGCATCACTTGGACCTTGGTTGGTCACTGTGATAGTAAAGGTTACTGTATCGCCTACATTTGGTGTCGCATTATCTACAACTTTTGTTAATTCTAGATCTGCTACTGGTGTTGGTGTTGTATCGGCATTGTCCTCGTCATCTTCACTCTGGTCACCATCGTCATTGTTTGGATCGGAGTCCGGATCGTCTTGATCTGCCGTAGCAATCTCTGCTACGTTCGTATAGTCTCCACTCGCATTGACTGTCGCTACTACAGTAAAGTTTGTACTTGCTCCCGCTGCTAAATCAAACGTACCTGGATTGTTATCTGTTACTAATGTATAACCACTCGGTAAGTTGTCCGCTACAGATACGCCTGTGGCATCACTTGGACCTTGGTTGGTCACTGTGATAGTAAAGGTTACTGTATCGCCTACATTTGGTGTCGCATTATCTACAACTTTTGTTAATTCTAGATCTGCTACTGGTGTTGGTGTTGTATCGGCATTGTCCTCGTCATCTTCACTCTGGTCACCATCGTCATTGTTTGGATCGGAGTCCGGATCGTCTTGATCTGCCGTAGCAATCTCTGCTACGTTCGTATAGTCTCCACTCGCATTGACTGTCGCTACTACAGTAAAGTTTGTACTTGCTCCCGCTGCTAAATCAAACGTACCTGGATTGTTATCTGTTACTAATGTATAACCACTCGGTAAGTTGTCCGCTACAGATACGCCTGTGGCATCACTTGGACCTTGGTTGGTCACTGTGATAGTAAAGGTTACTGTATCGCCTACATTTGGTGTCGCATTATCTACAACTTTTGTTAATTCTAGATCTGCTACTGGTGTTGGTGTTGTATCGGCATTGTCCTCGTCATCTTCACTCTGGTCACCATCGTCATTGTTTGGATCGGAGTCCGGATCGTCTTGATCTGCCGTAGCAATCTCTGCTACGTTCGTATAGTCTCCACTCGCATTGACTGTCGCTACTACAGTAAAGTTTGTACTTGCTCCCGCTGCTAAATCAAACGTACCTGGATTGTTATCTGTTACTAATGTATAACCACTCGGTAAGTTGTCCGCTACAGATACGCCTGTGGCATCACTTGGACCTTGGTTGGTCACTGTGATAGTAAAGGTTACTGTATCGCCTACATTTGGTGTCGCATTATCTACAACTTTTGTTAATTCTAGATCTGCTACTGGTGTTGGTGTTGTATCGGCATTGTCCTCGTCATCTTCACTCTGGTCACCATCGTCATTGTTTGGATCGGAGTCCGGATCGTCTTGATCTGCCGTAGCAATCTCTGCTACGTTCGTATAGTCTCCACTCGCATTGACTGTCGCTACTACAGTAAAGTTTGTACTTGCTCCCGCTGCTAAATCAAACGTACCTGGATTGTTATCTGTTACTAATGTATAACCACTCGGTAAGTTGTCCGCTACAGATACGCCTGTGGCATCACTTGGACCTTGGTTGGTCACTGTGATAGTAAAGGTTACTGTATCGCCTACATTTGGTGTCGCATTATCTACAACTTTTGTTAATTCTAGATCTGCTACTGGTGTTGGTGTTGTATCGGCATTGTCCTCGTCATCTTCACTCTGGTCACCATCGTCATTGTTTGGATCGGAGTCCGGATCGTCTTGATCTGCCGTAGCAATCTCTGCTACGTTCGTATAGTCTCCACTCGCATTGACTGTCGCTACTACAGTAAAGTTTGTACTTGCTCCCGCTGCTAAATCAAACGTACCTGGATTGTTATCTGTTACTAATGTATAACCACTCGGTAAGTTGTCCGCTACAGATACGCCTGTGGCATCACTTGGACCTTGGTTGGTCACTGTGATAGTAAAGGTTACTGTATCGCCTACATTTGGTGTCGCATTATCTACAACTTTTGTTAATTCTAGATCTGCTACTGGTGTTGGTGTTGTATCGGCATTGTCCTCGTCATCTTCACTCTGGTCACCATCGTCATTGTTTGGATCGGAGTCCGGATCGTCTTGATCTGCCGTAGCAATCTCTGCTACGTTCGTATAGTCTCCACTCGCATTGACTGTCGCTACTACAGTAAAGTTTGTACTTGCTCCCGCTGCTAAATCAAACGTACCTGGATTGTTATCTGTTACTAATGTATAACCACTCGGTAAGTTGTCCGCTACAGATACGCCTGTGGCATCACTTGGACCTTGGTTGGTCACTGTGATAGTAAAGGTTACTGTATCGCCTACATTTGGTGTCGCATTATCTACAACTTTTGTTAATTCTAGATCTGCTACTGGTGTTGGTGTTGTATCGGCATTGTCCTCGTCATCTTCACTCTGGTCACCATCGTCATTGTTTGGATCGGAGTCCGGATCGTCTTGATCTGCCGTAGCAATCTCTGCTACGTTCGTATAGTCTCCACTCGCATTGACTGTCGCTACTACAGTAAAGTTTGTACTTGCTCCCGCTGCTAAATCAAACGTACCTGGATTGTTATCTGTTACTAATGTATAACCACTCGGTAAGTTGTCCGCTACAGATACGCCTGTGGCATCACTTGGACCTTGGTTGGTCACTGTGATAGTAAAGGTTACTGTATCGCCTACATTTGGTGTCGCATTATCTACAACTTTTGTTAATTCTAGATCTGCTACTGGTGTTGGTGTTGTATCGGCATTGTCCTCGTCATCTTCACTCTGGTCACCATCGTCATTGTTTGGATCGGAGTCCGGATCGTCTTGATCTGCCGTAGCAATCTCTGCTACGTTCGTATAGTCTCCACTCGCATTGACTGTCGCTACTACAGTAAAGTTTGTACTTGCTCCCGCTGCTAAATCAAACGTACCTGGATTGTTATCTGTTACTAATGTATAACCACTCGGTAAGTTGTCCGCTACAGATACGCCTGTGGCATCACTTGGACCTTGGTTGGTCACTGTGATAGTAAAGGTTACTGTATCGCCTACATTTGGTGTCGCATTATCTACAACTTTTGTTAATTCTAGATCTGCTACTGGTGTTGGTGTTGTATCGGCATTGTCCTCGTCATCTTCACTCTGGTCACCATCGTCATTGTTTGGATCGGAGTCCGGATCGTCTTGATCTGCCGTAGCAATCTCTGCTACGTTCGTATAGTCTCCACTCGCATTGACTGTCGCTACTACAGTAAAGTTTGTACTTGCTCCCGCTGCTAAATCAAACGTACCTGGATTGTTATCTGTTACTAATGTATAACCACTCGGTAAGTTGTCCGCTACAGATACGCCTGTGGCATCACTTGGACCTTGGTTGGTCACTGTGATAGTAAAGGTTACTGTATCGCCTACATTTGGTGTCGCATTATCTACAACTTTTGTTAATTCTAGATCTGCTACTGGTGTTGGTGTTGTATCGGCATTGTCCTCGTCATCTTCACTCTGGTCACCATCGTCATTGTTTGGATCGGAGTCCGGATCGTCTTGATCTGCCGTAGCAATCTCTGCTACGTTCGTATAGTCTCCACTCGCATTGACTGTCGCTACTACAGTAAAGTTTGTACTTGCTCCCGCTGCTAAATCAAACGTACCTGGATTGTTATCTGTTACTAATGTATAACCACTCGGTAAGTTGTCCGCTACAGATACGCCTGTGGCATCACTTGGACCTTGGTTGGTCACTGTGATAGTAAAGGTTACTGTATCGCCTACATTTGGTGTCGCATTATCTACAACTTTTGTTAATTCTAGATCTGCTACTGGTGTTGGTGTTGTATCGGCATTGTCCTCGTCATCTTCACTCTGGTCACCATCGTCATTGTTTGGATCGGAGTCCGGATCGTCTTGATCTGCCGTAGCAATCTCTGCTACGTTCGTATAGTCTCCACTCGCATTGACTGTCGCTACTACAGTAAAGTTTGTACTTGCTCCCGCTGCTAAATCAAACGTACCTGGATTGTTATCTGTTACTAATGTATAACCACTCGGTAAGTTGTCCGCTACAGATACGCCTGTGGCATCACTTGGACCTTGGTTGGTCACTGTGATAGTAAAGGTTACTGTATCGCCTACATTTGGTGTCGCATTATCTACAACTTTTGTTAATTCTAGATCTGCTGTACAATCATTCACCGTCACTTCCGTAGTATAAGACACATCCACACATGGCAACACAGCCGAAATAGTATAAGTAAAGGTATATGTATCTGGTGCAACTCCTGTAAAGTCAACCGCTGATAAATTAGCAAGGCTTACCCCTGCACCATCTGTATTCGCCCAGGTTCCCGCAGGACCAGAAGTAACCAGAGTATTGAAGTTAAGCAGTTCATTCGGTGAACTGTTAGGGGCATTACAAACAGATGCTGTTGGAATAACTGTTGCAACTGGACTCATACTGATCGTTACTACAAAGCTGTTTTCATCAGTACAATTTGGTGTTGTATCGGAATCTGTATACACAAATATGGTTTGTGTAGTAGTAATATTATTTCCTGCAAATAGTTGGGTTCCTGTACCACCAGGTTGGGTCCAGTATTCATTATTTGCACTTAAGGTTGGCAATTGATAAGTGTCACAAGCCCCTACATCTGCAGGATTGTCTGCATTAGGTAGAGGATGCACAGTAGCTGTGGTAGCACACTCAATGGTACAACCATTAGGCTGTGTAATTATTACTGTAAATATCTCTCCATCAGTTACTCCTGTAGCCGTTGGATTTTGGTCTGTTGTATTTGTGATAGTAGCACTACCATTAGAACTCCAAAGATAAGTTGCTTGCCCTGATACATCAACAGGAGAACCACTTCCACTATCAGATAATGAAGAGTTTAATTGTAGTGTCTCGCCTTCACATATTGGACCATCATTAGTCGCTGTACAGGTGTATTCATTTAGGATTTGAGATGTGCCCACTGTTTGAGGTGACCCAGTTGCCGTTGGCACCCCATCACCATCTACTGTTGTACCCAAATTATCTTGAACTGGTCCTGCGAATCCATTAAATGTAGGATCTCCACTTGTATTTCCTCCATCAATATTAGTGTCTGTTACTAAATCGGCAGACGTAAAACTTCCTCCACCTTCAATAGCATCTGGACAGCCATCGCCATCACTATCTAAATCTAAATGATTTGGTATGCCGTCTCCGTCCGTATCTCCAGCCGAATTACAGAACGTTACGCCATCTGCCAAGTCATCTGGCACAGCCGACAGAGAAAAGCCTGTCGGAGTAGCTACGCCAGTGCAGACATCTATACTGGTGACAGCCGAAGTTGATAGAGCACCTGATGCATACAAGACACCACCTGATACTGCAATTTGACCGGGATAAAAACTCGTAATAAACGTAGCAATATTTCCAGTTGGAGTCGCTGTTGTCATATCAATGCTGCCAAAACCGCCGGCGCCTGGTGATGGTGCAAGTGATATAAACATTGTAGGATTTCCATTGCAGCCAATACCTATTGCGATATCTCCCCAATTACCATCCCCAATACCTAAAGGATCAGTAGAGAATATTGTGAAGGAAGTCATTGTTTTTCCATCTGCACTTAAGTTAATCGCTATTATTGTCCTAAGATCGTTACCCATGTATAGCACTCCATCATAATAAGTCCCTGCCCCAGACCTAAAACTAATACCAGGTACTGTTCCTACAGAAGTCCACAGTGTAGTTGACGGGTCATATACTACAATCTCGCTCAGGTCACTTGTACTATGCCCATATATCAGTCCACCATTGTCATGGTTATAGACGATACCATTTAAGTCGATACCAGAAGGTATTACTAACTCTATGGTCTCTGTCCCAGTCAAAGGATCATAGGCCACTAAACTTCCATTGATTTTGTTTTCATATCGGAGTAGATACGCCCCTCCTTCACAGCTCGATTCATCGGTATCTAAAATACCGTCGTTGTCATCGTCTAAGTCGCAAATGTCTGATATGCCATCGCTATCGGTATCTAGATTGCCTGAGGCCACAGGGTCGCAGGGATCTGTAGGATCTGCACACTCTGCACTCTGCGTTCCAGCATCTTGGCTATCTCCTATACCCTGGGTTGGCCCTGCAGTTGGTGTGCCATCTGCATTGGAGCTCGTGCCTAAATTGTCCTGAACAGGTCCTTCACAACCCGTACAAACGTTTCCTCCATCAATATTAGTGTCTGTCACTAAATCGGTAGAAGTATAACTTCCATCACCTTCTATAGCATCTGGACATCCATCTCCATCACTATCTAAATCTAAATGATTTGGTATGCCGTCTCCGTCCGTATCTCCAGCCGAATTACAGAACGTTACGCCATCTGCCAAGTCATCTGGCACAGCCGACAGAGAAAAGCCTGTCGGAGTAGCTACGCCAGTGCAGACATCTATACTGGTGACAGCCGAAGTTGATAGAGCACCTGATGCATACAAGACACCACCTGATACTGCAATTTGACCGGGATAAAAACTCGTAATAAACGTAGCAATATTTCCAGTTGGAGTCGCTGTTGTCATATCAATGCTGCCAAAACCGCCGGCGCCTGGTGATGGTGCAAGTGATATAAACATTGTAGGATTTCCATTGCAGCCAATACCTATTGCGATATCTCCCCAATTACCATCCCCAATACCTAAAGGATCAGTAGAGAATATTGTGAAGGAAGTCATTGTTTTTCCATCTGCACTTAAGTTAATCGCTATTATTGTCCTAAGATCGTTACCCATGTATAGCACTCCATCATAATAAGTCCCTGCCCCAGACCTAAAACTAATACCAGGTACTGTTCCTACAGAAGTCCACAGTGTAGTTGACGGGTCATATACTACAATCTCGCTCAGGTCACTTGTACTATGCCCATATATCAGTCCACCATTGTCATGGTTATAGACGATACCATTTAAGTCGATACCAGAAGGTATTACTAACTCTATGGTCTCTGTCCCAGTCAAAGGATCATAGGCCACTAAACTTCCATTGATTTTGTTTTCATATCGGAGTAGATACGCCCCTCCTTCACAGCTCGATTCATCGGTATCTAAAATACCGTCGTTGTCATCGTCTAAATCAACTACATCAGGTATCCCATCATTGTCTGTATCGACCATGATGTCTATTTTAACAAAACCATCAGATCCATTTCCTTGTGTCCCTCCTGAAGCAGCGCCATCAACACCTGCGGCAATCGAACTACCTAAATAACCTGTATAAGATGTGTTAACATAAGAACCACCGCCACCTGCAGAACCACCTGAGCCAGAACCTCCTCCTCCAGAGTAACCACCGCCACCTGCAGCCCAATTGAGATTACCTCCGCCACCGCCTGTCAATCCTCTACCGCCATCACCACCGGTACCGGTACCACCATTGGCTAAAGCAAAACCTGGATCGGCCATACCGCCACCTGTAGCACCGGTACTATTAGCTCCCGCTGAATTGATACCCCCACCAGCTCCGGCTCCACTAGTATTAGTCGTACCCCCAGCTCCGCCAACTCCTCCAGCTCCAGGGCTACCGCCTGTTCCATCATCACCGTTGGTTGTGGAATTGGCTCCCAGACCAATAGCCCCCCCACTATTATCACCTCCGGCACCACCTCCGGCGGCCATTACCAAAGTTCCATTAATATAGACACCTGTACATCCGCCGCCGCCGCCTTCACTTCCGCCTCTTCCACCTTCTGCGACTAAATAATTAATAACATCACCTGCCGTAACATAAAAAATTGCTGTAGCTGCAGCACCCTGACCTGCAGTGGTGTTTGTTCCATCTCCACCTTCTCCTCCTAGAATTTGCAACTCTATAGTGCTATTTGCTAGTATTGTATAAGTATCTGAAACGACTGAAGTTTCATTAACAACCGTGGTTTGTAGGTTTCCTTGCCAGTTAGGTATGGTAAGCCCCTCTGCCCGTTGGGCATCTCCCCCACGGGGAGAAAGAACTTCTAACTCCCAATCACCATCTTTCCCTGTAATATCATCAGATGCGGCTATAGAAACACCAAGAGCCGTCTCTAAATAAGAAACAGCTTGCTTTCCTTTTTTGCCTTTCGCAAAGTTGCAGCCGTAAATAAATATGTCTGTGACATTATTTTTCTTGCTTTCTAACCATGTCGTAATTTGAGAGGCATCTAGCCATTTGCCTTGAATAAGTAAATGTCCAGGTTTTCCATGAGAGAAAATATGTAATTCATTTTCTTGAATACCTGAATTGGAAACCATGGTTTCCAATTCTGAAGGGTTCTCAATTCCTGAATCCACTATTAAAGCCAAAGACTCTTCTTTTACGCTAACGTTTGATATACCGTCGCTATCTGTATCTAAATTGCCTGATGCTACGGGGTCGCAAGGATCAATTTGCGCCTGTAAAACAGAAGAAAACAAAAAAACTGCAGTTGTAATGCAAGCTATAGCAAGTTGTTTTCTTAAAGAAAAAAGAGCTTGTAATAACACTACGATTCTTGGACTGGTTGATAAGTAGTTATTTTTCATAATTATAGGTAATTAAATATGTTGCGGCATTACCGCTATTTTTTTATTAAAAATATCTTGGTTTTTAAAGCAAACGCCGTTTGTAACTATACAAACAGCGCTGGTTTTTATACTGATACATTTATTTGCAGTTGTTGGAAGACCCCATGTATTAGTTCTCATACAATTTAAGTTCCAACATAATGTGTTATGCTTAAATATTACAAAAGCTTTTCTTTTTGATACTATAGTTATAGCCCCTAAAAAAATCCTTTTGATTCTTAATAAGAATAATATAAGTTCCCTCATAGTTTATAGATAAAATGCTCGTTATAATTTTTAAATTATTTATAAAGCTCTTTCACATTATTAGTAAAAGTGCTCTGCAAGTCCTAAATTTAAAAGAGGGATATTTATAGGATTATTGTTGAATAACAGCTTTGAAATATAATTTAATTTTATTTTTACTACAATTTTTTTTATAGCTATTCGACAAAACAACTTAAAAATTCGTTAACTAAATAATGTATATACTGATTAATCAGTAGCTTATTTTTTTTATTAAATATCCTCTTATTAGATTTAAATTTATTAATGAAGCGGTATTTTTTACATTAAACTTCTTGATTAAATTTTGTCTGTGAGTATTTACAGTGTCTTTAGATATTGATAAATATTTGGAAATTTTAGTGCTTGTTTTACCAAAAGAAATTAAATTAAGAATTTGACTTTCTCTTTTTGTTATATTATGTTTTGGCACAAGAAGCATATTAACCTCCTTTTTAAAATGAACTATTTTTTGTAATATTAAAGGAAATAGATATAAGAAACCATATTACCCTTAAATTACTTTTGAAAATTATTAATTAATCCCGCAATAATATTTTCAATATTTTCTTTCAATATATATGACACTGCTTTTTATGATTGGTCACATAAAAACATTTCTTTTTTTTGAATAAAGGATTTCTTGAATTAAATTCTTGGGGATATGATAAGTATATGTATAAAAAAAGAAATGAGACGCAATGTTTGTTAAGAAGATCTAAAGGCTATAGAAGAATATTTTCCAGATTTGATAAACTAGATATGGTATTTTTTATTTTCAGCATCCTTATAATGAAGGCTTTGAAATAGAATTTTTATTACTTTGAGCGATGCCATTAAGTGTAAAAAAGGCTTCCGCTTATGATAAAAATATCATTTTTAACTTCAATAAAAAAGTCAAAAAGAGTTCATAGTGTTAACACGTCCTAATTTTATTAAGTAATAAAATTGATGAGTGAAGCTGTGCTATTAACATTAAACTTTTTAATTAAATTTTGTCTATGGGTATTTACTGTATTTACAGTGATGTTAAGTTCTACAGCAATTTCTTTGCTAGTTTTTCCTGCCGCTATTAAATGTAATATTTGCTCTTCTCTATGGGTCAATTTCTCTTGTCTTGACAAAATACTATTCAACTCTTTTTTTAGATTAGATAATTTATTGTTCAAGGTTTTGTTTTTATCACATATGTATCTTATTTCTGCACTGGCTTTATTTTGTACTCCTACCAATTCTGTAATATCTGAAATTGAAGTTAATAAAAGGAAGTGATTAAAATCTAAATGCTTTTTCTTAATAAAGGAAATATTCCGCAATAAGGTTCTTGGTTGGTTTTCAATTAAACTTACAGTAAACTTTAACTGAAACATAGCCATTCCCATTACATCAATGTTATTCTCTACAAATTCCATACACCTTTTATCTGCCGTTAAAATATTTGAGATTTGATTGGAAGAGACACATTTCACTATTTCGTAAATAGTTTCTTTACTGCCTTCTTTAAATATTAAATTATAATTTTTACTATAAATTACGGGATCTGCCTTTATCAAACTCAACAGAACAATGAAATCTGGTTTGTTAATTTTAATATGTGCTTCTAACCAAAATTTGTAATCGTCGTAATTAATGCTGTCGGAAAAATTTTCCTTGGTATAAACTTCCAGTAATTTGTTTAAATCATATACTTTCACTTTATCAAATTTAAGATATTTATTAAAGAATAAAGCTTATTAAGTCTGTAATATGCACGGATTTTAAATTGATATTATCCGCTTTAATTCGCACAAATATACAAAACTATATTTAGTGGACTTGCAAGAAAAAAGTGGACAATTAATTGCGAGATTTACGCAGCTACATTTTTAGAAAGTCACATTTAATCAGGTTGTTATTTAGAAATAGCCTTTTTAATCATCCCAATAATAGCTAAAACTATACCACCGCCAATGCCTCCACCGGCAATACTGCCCAAAATACCACCTAGATCCATTTCACCACTACCATCTCCTATGCCTAACATACCCAGAACTTGACCACCAAGTCCTCCGCCAAGAATTCCTACAATAGAATTCCATAAGGTTCCCAGAGAGAAATTTTTCATCATTGAACCTGCTATGTTACCACCTACAGCTCCACTTACTAATTGAATAATTACAGGTAAATACTCTTCCATTTTAAAAAAATTTAAAGGTTAATTGTTTAAATATAATAAAGTTATTTTGCCTCTACTGAAATACATTCTAGATTTATAAATTATCTTGAGAAGAATTTTTTAATTTCTTTCCTTTGAATTTATTATTAATCTCTTTATCCAATACTATATATATGACACAAAATATTTTTATGGGTCATATCAATATCCAAATTTATTTAAATCTGGGTTTATTATACAGAACCAAATTATCGCATAATAACAATCTTGCGCAAGGCACTATTGTCTTCTGAATTAATTCGCAACAAATAAATGCCATTACTCATATTTGGTATATTTAATGACATCTTATCGGAATTCAATATGACATCTTTAAAAACCATCTTTCCTGAAAAATTATATATTTCAACATTTCCAGATATCTGACTTTTAAATTGAATAGTAACTAGACTTCCATGTAATAAAGGATTCGGATAAACAGCTATAGATTCTGCTATGCTGAATTCTTGAGCAAATAAGGTTTGTAGTACACCATTTACATATGCACATAAACTAAATCCGAAATCTGCGGTAAAGGTATTTTGACTTGATAACGCAGGATCTGGTGGAACTAAAGTGTATTTCAAATTGGCTCCATTACAACTAGATTTTGTGAAATTACTACCGTCGATGGTAATTATTGTAGGGTAATCATTGCAGGTTCCGGGAGTTATTTTGAAATGTGGAACTATTATGGTTGACTGACTCCCTATACTGCTTGGACAGTTCTGTGCACTAATAGACTGAAAAAACAACGTGACAATTATAATAAAATAGTAGTAGTTTTTCATAATTGAAGATTTAAAAAATGTTAACAATAAAACGTTTAATAGGTATAAGACCCAAAAAAAATCTAAAGTCACATCAAATTTTCTTTATATTGAAAACCATTCTATACTTCGAAATTGAATTCTTACTTTTCTAGGTAGTTCTGTTTTTTGAAAAAAATTTAGGGTTTTCCTCCGATAAGAAGTTATTAATTACTAGAGTATTCTATCATAAAATCTTAATGTAAAGCGTGTTTGCTAAACTAAGGGGGAAAGTCGAGTAGGTAAAGGGGGATTTCACCCCTAAACCTCTCACAGAACCGTACGTGAACCTCTCGACTCATACGGCTCTTCTTAATCAAGACTCTTCATGGTCGCAAACTTGCATATTGCCAATGTTCAAATAAATTTGGATAATGCCTTGATAACTTTTGTAGATGTCTATAAAGGTTCACTTACGTTCAACTCCCATACTCACACCATACAACTAATAACCTTCCCAATAATATCAGGACAATTTTAGTGTTTTGACCTTGTCGCTCAGTACCTGTCCTCTTAAAACAAGCACCACAAGGCGGTTTGGACAATATGCCTGAACAGCTTGTCCGATAGGCCAATTATTTATCGCAAGCCAAGGTGTGAGTCTTCTAATCTTTTCCATTTTAAATTGGAGACTAGCTCGTTTCTTTTGGTCTTGATAAATACTATCATCACTATCAAAGTTTCGTTGCCATTTTCAATAAATCTTTTTAAAACTTATTGTACCCTGTGGCAACTCAGGACGCACAGCAAGAGGGTAACACGCTGCGCGATGTTACTTATTTCATATTCAATTGAAAATCAATTAAATAGATCTGTTTTCAGGATTTTATTTTTTTGTAATTTTACGCAAAAACGAAAATGAGCCCAGTAAAACCAAGGATTCATTGTAACAATTCAATAAAATATGGATGATTTTAATACGATTCGGTTAAAGAAAAAGGTCATTGAAAAGTTCAAAGAATATTCTAAAAAAACAAGCCCAAGTTACTCAGAAACACTAGACTATATGATTGCTTTTTTTGAAGATACTGGATTGTCTCCTTATGATACAATGCACAATCCTATTTTATCTTATACAAGGGCTTTAAGCAAAAGAACAAAAGCAGTATTTACTATTTTAAGAAATATAGAAAAGACTCAATTGATTCCAACCAGAGAAATGTTAGAATCCTTGTTTAAAGAAGTAGAAAAAGAAGAACCTGTATATATTGAAAGAACTCAAGAAGAAATTGAGGCTTCTAAAACAGAAACAGAAAAATTACTGGATTCCTATTCAAAAGAATTAGATAAAAATAGAAATGAGTTATATGAAGTAAAAAATGAACTTAGCTACCTCTTAAACGAGTTATCTTTTACTAAAAGTACATTTGGTAAAAGTTATTATCGACTAGATATTTCAAAAGAAAAAATAGAAGATATAAAATCAAGAATCTTATAATACGCTTATTAAATTATATAATTGGGATAAAACTAACGCGCTCGCTTATGACTCGCTTGTTTCATTTTTAAAATATTGGATTCTCCAAGCGCAATTAAGAATTAATAGAAAGGGTATTAATAATACCCAGCCTCTGAATCCATCACTTTAAAAACGGATTTTCTTTATGGTGTAAATGACTTTTTTTCTTCTGCGACCTTCGGGAGCAGACAAGAATGTGTCCACAGACACACATCTTGAACTTACCTCCCAGATAAAATAGTTGGATTATTTAACAGCTAACAATTGTTTTTGTTTTTTAGTTTCAAAACGTTTGAGTAGATTTTGAATATCCTCACTAATTTTCGATTCAATTACTCTGGCATAAATTTGAGTAGTTGATAATTTGGTATGCCCTAACAATTTAGACACCGTTTCTATTGGTACTCCATTCGATAACATCACAGTAGTTGCAAAAGTATGTCTAGCGACATGAAATGTGATATTTTTATAAATACCACAATCTTTAGCAATTTCTTTTAAATAAGCATTTGTTTTCTGATTGGAGCAGAGTGGAAGTAAAGTTTTTGAATTTATGTTTTTTGAAATATCTCTATACTTATCAATGATTTGCAAGGCTTTAGGTAAAAGCGGAACTTTAACTGTTTCATTTGTTTTTTCTCGTTTGGTATAAATCCAATAATTATTATCAATGCCTTTAACAATTTGATGAACAGTAAGCTGTTTTACATCAATATAAGATAAACCAGTATAACAAGAAAAAATAAAAATATCTTTTACTCTTTCTAATCGTTCACTATTAAAATATGTATTCTCAATAAGTTCCAATTCTCTTTCCGAAAGATATTGTCTATCATATTTATCAAACTTTAGTTGAAATTGGTTAAAAGGATTTTTAACCAACCATTCCAATTTAATAGCAAGGTTTATCATTTTCTTAAAACGCTCCAAATGTTTCATGACACCATTATTAGACATCATGAGTTGCTTTTTAGAATCTTTGATATTCCGAAGAAACTGTTCAAAATCAATAATAAACCGATAATTCAATTGTTTTAGGTAAATATCATTGGCTTTCAACTTTTTAGCTAAGAACTTGTTTAAATACTTTTCAGTAGTATAATAATTCTTCATAGTTCCATGCTTTAAAACAGAAACCATATTGGTATTGTGATATAAAATAAGTTCAAGAAGCGTTTTACGTTGATCATCTTCACCCAAATAACGCGCTTTAATAGCATTAGGAGAAACAACCTTAAACTCTTCCAGTAATTGTTTATGACAATCTAATAACTGCCCATAAACGAGGTCTAAATAGTTATTAAGAATTCTAATATTTTGAGAAGTACCTCTGGCTCTTCCCTTAGAAGAGTCCCAATTGCACACCGATATACTCCTTTTTAAACTAATTTCAGTTCGTTTTCCATTTACGGTAATACGAGCATAAATGGCTAATTTTTTAGAATTGCTACGCGATTTTCTAGTAAAGAAAATCACAGTGAAAGTGTTGTTTGTCTGCATCTTAAATGTCTTTAGTTAAACGTACAAGGTTTGTAAAGACGAAAGTCAACTCACTTCTAAAAGTTCTATAAAGCTACAACAATTTCAAAAAATAACTGTACACCGAATTGCACACCTATTATATAGTATTAAATGATATCAAACAATATCATAAAAAATGAAAAACACTGAAAATCATACAATTAACAGTGTTTTAGTTTGACCTATTACTAGGTTCGTCGGGGTGGCAGGATTCGAACCTGCGACCTCCGCGTCCCAAACGCGGCGCGATAACCGGGCTACGCTACACCCCGAAAAACAATAAAAGAAATAAATCTCCTAAAATTGAAGTTGCAAAAATAAACAAATAAAAAAATCTAACAAATAACTTTTCTTACTATTTATATGACTTATTCTAAAATCGTTAAAGTAAAATACTTTTAAATAAATATGCATAACTTTAAGTTTTTAAAAGATAAGCTCAATGAAACAAATAATTTATCTCCTAATAGTAATTTCTTTATCATTTTCAGCATGTGCTCAACAAACAGAATCTTATGTAATAGCTGAAGATCCAAAAACTATTAATTACACAACTGAAGTCGTTGTTCCCAATTTGAATATCCCTTGGGGAATGGTTTTTTTACCAGATGATAGCATGCTGATTACTGAAAAATCTGGAGAACTTATTCATTTTAAAAATGGTAAAAAAACTACCATTGAAGGATTACCAGAAATATATGTTCGTGGGCAAGGTGGTTTAATGGACATTGAGCTTCATCCGAATTATAAAGAAAACGGTTGGATTTATATTTCGTATGCATCTCCAGATGGCGAAGGTGAAGGTGGAAACACAGCAATAATGAGAGCCAAATTAAAAGACAATAAATTAGTTGACATTCAATTGCTTTATAAAGCTAGTCCAAATTCCAGAAGAGGACAACACTTTGGCTCTCGTTTAGAATTTGATAATGAAGGCTACTTGTATTTCTCTATTGGCGAAAGAGGTAATAGAGATGTAAACCCTCAAGATATAACTCGCGATTGTGGTAAAATATATAGAATTCATGATGATGGGCGAATTCCAAATGACAATCCATTTGTTAACACACCAAATGCAAAAAAAGCTATTTATAGCTACGGCCATAGAAATCCACAAGGGATGTTAAAACATCATTTAACAGGAAAAATTTGGATTCATGAACATGGCCCAAAAGGTGGAGACGAAATCAATATTATTAAAAAAGGAAAAAACTTTGGTTGGCCAAAAATTAGTTATGGTGTTAACTATAGTGGTACAAAATTTACTGACAACACTTCACTACCTAATATGGAACAGCCTCTTTTTTATTGGGTACCTTCTATAGCTCCAAGTGGAATGACTTTTATCACAAGTGATATATATCCAGAATGGAAAGATAATTTGTTGGTGGGCTCATTAGTATTTAGATATTTAGAACGCTTAGAACTTAAAAATAATAAGGTTATAAAACGAGAGAAGTTATTTGAAGGGATGGGTCGTGTAAGAAATGTGAGACAAGGACCAGACGGTTATATTTATGTAGCAATGGAAGGTGTTGGAATAGTAAAGATTAATCCAAAAAAATAAATTTATGAAAGTGTTTTTATCTGTATGTTTAGCATTAGTTACCATACTAGTTATTAATATAAAACAAGACGACATATTTAAAGAAAGCATTAAAAGAGGAAATGAAATTTACAATGACTTTTGTATGACTTGTCATTTACCATCTGGTGAGGGCATAGTAGGCGCTTTTCCCCCGTTAGCAAATTCCGACTACTTAATGAAAAAACGAACGGAAAGCATTAGAAGTATTAAATTTGGTCTTAATGGTGAAATAACTGTTAATGGTACAAAATATAACACTTTTATGGCTCCATTAGGACTAACCGATGACGAAGTCGCAGATGTAATGAACTATATTACTAATAGTTGGGGAAATAAAAATGATAAAATAATTACTAATGAAGAAGTTTCTAATATCAAAAAAATAAATTGATAACTATTTACCTAAATTTGCAGTACTAATTATAAAAGACAATCATGCTTATTATTGGAATTGCGGGCGGAACGGGTTGTGGTAAAACTACGGTTGTAAATCAAATTTTAAAAGAGCTTCCTGAAGGTGAAGTTGGAGTTATTTCTCAAGATTCATATTACACTGATACATCTCACTTAAATTATGAAGATCGTATAAAAATAAATTTTGATCATCCAAGATCCATAGATTTTAAATTATTAGTTTCACATTTAAAAGAACTTAAAAAAAATAATCCAATACATCAGCCAGTTTATTCGTTTGTAAAACACAACAGGACAGGTGATACCATTTTAACACACCCAAGAAAAGTAATGATTGTTGAGGGTATTTTAATTCTTACTAATCCAAAATTAAGAGATATGTTTGATATTAAAATATTTGTACATGCCGATAGTGATGAGCGTTTAATAAGACGTTTAAAACGTGATATAGCAGAACGCGGAAGAGATCTCGACGAAGTATTATCTCGTTATCAAAATACTTTAAAACCTATGCATGACCAATTTATTGAGCCAATGAAAGAGTTTGCCGACATTATTATACCAAATAATCATTACAATACAGTTGCAATAGATATTGTTAGAACCATTATTAACGAAAGTTTATAAATGCCTAAATCTCAACAAAAATATAAGCGGTTTTTAAAACCATTTAAAAATATATTCCTCCTTATTTTAATTGTGTTTTCAGTTTGGATGCTTTTTTTTGATAGTAATTCGTGGTTTATTCATAATGAATTAAATAATGATATTGAAGATCTTGAAGAAGAAAAAGAATATTATAAAAGAGAGCAAGAGAAAGATAACAAAGAAATAGAAAAATTGAGTAATGAAGGAGGATTAGAGAAATATGGCCGCGAGGAATACCATATGAAAAAAGATAATGAAGAAATTTACTTAATCGAATACGAAGATAGCATTTCAAAACAGAAAAAGGATGAGTAAATTGTTGTTTAATGAGTTTGAAAATGTTTCATCAAAAGCTTGGAAGCAAAAAATTCAGTTGGATTTAAAAGGTGACGATTATAATGAAACTTTAATTTGGAATTCACCTGAAGGAATAGATGTAAAACCCTTTTATCATGCTGATCAATTCAAAAACTTACCAGAAAAATCTACTACCAAAGCGACATCTTGGAAAATTTGTCAAGTAGTTTATGTTTCAAACGAAGAACAGGCTAACACAAAAGCATTAGATGTTTTAAGTCGAGGTGCAGATAGTATAAAATTTATTATTCCTTCGGAAGATATTGATATAGATACATTACTCAAAGAAATTGACCTCGCTTCTACTCCACTTTATTTTGAATTACAATTTCTTTCTGAAAAATTTGTCAAAAAATTAACTACTATTCCTTCAAAATCTAAAATCCATTTAAATATTGACATTATTGGTAATCTGGCAAGGACTGGAAATTGGTTTTATAACCTAAATAAAGATCATGAAATATTTGACTCTATTATTTCAAATTCAGCTTCATTAAAATCAATATTAAGTATTGATGCCTCTTTATACCAAAATGCTGGAGCTAATATGATTCAACAATTAGCTTATACTTTAGCTCATGCAAACGAATACTTAAATCGTTTTGGAGAAAGAATTGTGCATCAAATCAGTTTTAATATTTCTGTAGGAACAAATTATTTCTTCGAAATCGCAAAACTTCGTGCATTACAATTATTATGGAAAACTTTGACATCAGAATACACTTCTAATGTTTCAGATTGTCACATCATGGTCTCGCCAACAAAACGAAACAAAACCATTTATGATTACAACACCAATATGCTACGTACAACAACCGAATGTATGAGTGCTATACTTGGTGGAGCAAATACAATTTGCAATTTACCTTATGATGCTATTTATCATAAAGACAACGAATTTGGCGAGAGAATTTCTCGAAATCAATTACTAATATTAAAGCACGAGGGTTATTTTAATAAAGTAAATAATCCTACTGATGGTGCTTACTATATTGAAAGTTTAACACAACAATTGGCAGAAAAAGCATTGGTTATATTTAAAGACATTGAAGCTAATGGAGGGTTTTTTAAACAACTAAAGGAAGGTACCATTCAACGAAAAATAAAAGAAAGTGCTGCTAAAGAACAACAACTATTTAATAATAAAGAAGAAATTTTATTAGGGATCAACAAGCATTTAAACCCTAATGATAAAATGATACACGATTTAGAATTATATCCATTTATAAAAACAAAAATCAGAAAAACATTAATTGAACCAATTATTGAAAAGCGTCTAGCTGAAGCATTAGAACAAGAAAGATTAAAGACCGAAAAAACATGAAAAGAATTTTAATATCCATATTAACCATTTTGCTATTTATAAGTTGTAATAAAGAACCAAAATTTGAATATAAATATGCTAATAATGACCATTTATTTAAATGTTCTTCAATTGATATGGAACTCATTAAAGAAGCTGTTTATGCATTCGAAGAATATTCAAAAGAGTACTATTCATTTCGTGAACCAAAAAGTGTTCAACAAGGATATTTGTTTTATTGGGATGTTTCTATCAGCAATCGTTTACCAGCTATAGAGTATATAAATCCTCATATTATAAAAATAAGAGATGTTCTGAAAGACGAAAAAGATCTTTGGGTTATAAAAAATAATGAAACCATCTTAAATTTTAACCATCCTATTCTAACTTGTATTAGTGAACAAATGGTAAACCCCGAAGTGAAAAAATTATTTAAACTTTTAATAGACACTAAAACGTTTAAATCTGAAGTATTTTTAGCTTCTTTGAAAAAAGGTGATGAAAGAATTAAAGATGATAAAGCATTTAATACTTACTTGATTTTAGATACATTTTATGCAAGAATTTTAAATGTCGATTTTAATAATCTTGAAGCTAGTATTAACAAAAATCGAGAAAATGCAATAAAAGAAAGAGAATCGCAAAAAATTGAAAATGTTGATGAGATTATTAATGAGAAAGTAGAGTAAATGTCAAGGAAAAGCCTGCAACATATAATTTTAAAATCTGAAGAAGGAAGTAATATGTTTGAAGAGCAGCGCGAACATTTCTTAACTTCTGAAGGTATTGAAATTAAAGGAATGTATACAAAAGATGATGTTGCAACTTTGGAGCACCTCAACTTTGTAGCAGGAATTGCACCTAATCTTCGTGGACCATATAGCACCATGTATGTTCGTAGGCCTTGGACTATAAGACAATATGCAGGTTTTAGTACTGCTGAAGACAGCAATGCTTTTTATAGACGTAATTTAGAAGCAGGTCAAAAAGGTCTTTCTGTGGCATTCGATTTAGCAACTCACCGTGGTTATGATAGTGACCATGAGCGTGTAGTTGGCGATGTTGGAAAAGCTGGTGTTGCCATAGATTCGGTTGAGGATATGAAAATTCTATTCGATAATATTCCTCTCGATAAAATGTCGGTTTCAATGACCATGAATGGCGCAGTTTTACCAATCATGGCATTTTATATTGTAGCGGCTGAAGAACAAGGTATAAAACCTGAACAACTTTCAGGAACCATTCAAAATGATATTTTAAAGGAGTTTATGGTAAGAAATACTTATATCTATCCTCCTTCTCATTCTATGAAAATAGTTTCAGATATCTTTGACTATTCCAGTAAAAAGATGCCAAAATATAATAGTATAAGTATTTCTGGCTATCACATGCAAGAAGCTGGAGCAACTTGTGATTTAGAGCTTGCTTACACTTTGGCTGATGGCATTGAATACATTCGGAAAGGTCTTGAAGCTGGATTGAATATTGATATTTTTGCTCCTCGCATTTCATTTTTTTGGGGAATTGGTATGAACCACTTTATGGAAATTGCTAAAATGCGAGCAGCTCGCATGCTTTGGGCAAAACTGGTAAAACAATTCAATCCCAAGAACGAAAAGTCATTGTCTTTAAGGACACATTGTCAAACAAGTGGCTGGAGTTTAACAGAGCAAGACCCTTTTAATAATGTTGCCCGAACCTGTATTGAAGCATCGGCAGCTGTTTTTGGTGGCACTCAAAGTTTACACACAAATGCATTAGATGAAGCCATTGCTTTACCAACAGATTTTTCGGCCAGAATTGCCAGAAACACACAAATATATCTGCAGGAAGAAACTAAAATAACTAAAACTGTCGATCCTTGGGCCGGAAGTTATTATGTTGAAAAACTAACACACGATATTGCACAAAAAGCTTGGCAACTTATTGAAGAGGTTGAAGAACTTGGCGGTATGACAAAAGCTATAGAAGCTGGGATACCAAAAATTAGGATTGAAGAAGCAGCTGCTCGTAAACAAGCTCGTATAGATTCTGGTCAGGACATTATTGTTGGTGTTAATAAGTACCGACTCAAAGAAGAAGATCCAATACAAACACTTGAAATAGATGATCAAACAGTTCGCAGCCAACAAATAGAGCGGTTAAATAGAATAAAAGCAGAACGAAATTCAAACAAAGTTAAAGCAGCATTAACAAAATTAACTGAAGTAGCTGGCAAAGGAAACGAAAATTTATTAGCTTTAGCTGTTGAAGCAGCACGAGAACGTGCAACGCTAGGTGAAATTAGCGATGCTTTAGAAGTTGCTTTTGGACGTTATAAAGCACAGATAAAATCATTTTCCGGCGTGTATAGTAAAGAAATAAAAGACAATAGTTCCTTTAAAAAAGCAAGAGAACTTGCTGATAAATTTGCAGAGCAAGATGGTCGCAGACCTCGTATTATGATCGCTAAAATGGGTCAAGATGGTCATGATCGTGGCGCCAAAGTTGTAGCAACAGGTTATGCCGATGTTGGCTTTGATGTAGATATTGGTCCACTCTTTCAAACACCACAAGAAGCTGCCAAACAAGCAGTAGAAAATGATGTACATATCCTAGGTGTGTCTTCTTTAGCAGCCGGACATAAAACGCTAGTACCTCAAGTTATAGATACGCTTAAAAAATATGGACGTGATGATATTATGGTTATAGTTGGTGGTGTCATCCCAAAACAAGATTATCAATTTTTATTTGATGCCGGAGCTGTTGCTGTTTTTGGTCCTGGAACTAAAATTAGTGAAGCTGCGATTAAGATTTTAGAGATATTAATTGATTGAAACTGACCATATCAAAACATTGGCAACAATATGAGAAAACCTATAATCCTTCTAATAACAATTTTCTTTTGTTCGAATTTAACATTTGCGCAAAACAAACTGTCTGAAACTGAAAAGATAGCTGCAACTTCAAAAGTTTGGGGATTTTTAAAATATTATCATCCTCAAGTTGCTGATGGCAAATATAATTGGGACAAACAACTCTTTGATATTTTACCAAAGGTTAAAAACGCTCCCAACAAAGAACAATTATCTCAGATCTTTATCGGTTGGATCGAATCTCTTGGAAAAGTAAAAAAGTGCAATAAGTGTGAACAAAAACAATCAAGTCAATATTTTGATAAAAATTTTAATTTAAGTTGGTTTTATGACACTAATGTTTTCACAAGCAAACTTTCTCAAACACTAAAAAATATTGAAATAAACAGACATCAAGGTAAAAAACACTATATATCTTCAAATGTTAGGATTGGAAACATTGAAGTTACAAATGAAGAAAATTACAATGATTTCAATTGGAACAATGAAAACTTAAGACTTCTTTCATTATTTAGATATTGGAATATTGTAGAGTACTTTTTTCCATATAAATATCAAACTGACTTAAAGTGGAATGAGGTCTTAAATCAAATGATTCCAAAATTTTTAAATCCCAAAACTGAAACTGATTTTCATTTGGCAATGCTCGAATTAATTGTAAGCATAGATGATAGCCACGCTAAGTTTGGTTCAAAGAAAACAAACAGTTTTTTTGGCTATAAATGGATTCCTGCAAAATTCGAATTCATTAATGACAAAGCTATAATCACTGGATTTTATAATGACTCACTAGCTAAACTCAATGATTTAAAAATTGGGGATGTGATAACCAAGGTAAATAAAAAAAATATTAAAACAATTTTTAACGATAATGAAAAATATATTTCAGGTTCAAACCAAGTAAGAAAAAAAGTAAATGCTTTTTATGCTATTTTCAATGGGTCAACCGATTCAGTTAGCATTGAGTTTTTGACAAACAATAAAAAGGAAGTAAAAACAATTAAAAGGTATTTATTCAAAGATTTCAACTACACTTGGCAGGAAAAAAAGGAAAAATACAAAATCTTAAGCGACAATATCGGCTACGTTAATTTGGGAGAAATCATAATTAAAGATGTATCAAAAATTATGGATTCAATCATAAACACGAAAGCAATTATTTTTGATATAAGAAATTATCCTAATGGCACTTTATATGCAATCGCAAATTATATTTCTTCCAAAAAAAATGCTTTTTATAACGTAACCTTTCCAGACTTAGATTATCCAGGAAAGTTTATTTGGCGAAGTGGGAGACAATGTGGGCATAACCAAGAATTGAAGTATAAAGGAAAAGTAATACTACTTGTAAATGAAAAATCCCAAAGTCACGCAGAATTTACAACAATGTGTTTGCAAACAGGAGATAATGTAACTACCATTGGTAGTCAAACTTCAGGAGCAGATGGAAATATAAGTATAATTGAAATGGTTGGTGGTTTTAAAACTGCAATTTCTGGAATTGGAATTTTTTATCCTGATAGTACCGAAACACAAAGAAAAGGTGTGAAAATTGACATTGAAATTCTACCAACTATCCAAGGAATAATTGAAGGAAAAGATGAAGTATTAGAAAAAGCAATTGTGTTTGTGAATGAATAAAAATACTGTTGCCAACACTGTATAAAATTAATTGCTACTACAAGTCTACTTACGAAAATCCTCGCGGATTTTCTATTTGGTTTGTATTTGCTAAATTAGGTGCTTAAACCAAGCAACTAATCATATACACGAACACGTTAAACGAAACTCCAAAAAAATAAACCACAAAAAAAAATGTTTCGCGACAAAGCCATAGAGGTTTTTGGATATTTTAATCAATCAAATAAAACTTACCATATAGCAACTTACTAACTTGTAAGTTTATAATATTTTTAAACTGAATGAACAAACTATAAAAATACTATAACAAACATTATATAAAATCGTTAGATTAACCATGAGTAAATATTTTCAAATTTTATTTTTTTTATTTGTTAGCTTTAGTTTTGGGCAAACAATAGATAATAAATTTAAATTCTCTGATGCTGCTTTGACCTTAACCGAACAAAAAGTAACCTATGACCCTAGTTATTTTTCAATAAAATATCCTAATGGTGATGTTCCTAGTGACAAAGGAGTTTGTACTGATGTTATAATTAGAGCCTACCGAAAAATAGGAATTGATTTGCAAAAAGAAGTTCATGAAGATATGAAAGCACATTTCAATGCATATCCTAAAATTTGGAATTTAAAATCAACTGACAAAAATATTGATCATCGACGAGTTCCTAATTTAATGACTTTTTTTAAAAGAGAAGGTGCTGAAAAACTAATAACAAAAAATCCTAATGATTATCTACCTGGAGATGTAGTTTGTTGGAATTTAGGTGGAGCAATTACACATATCGGAATAGTAGTTGATAAAAAATCAAAGGATGGAAAACGAAATTTAATTGTTCATAATATTGGTAGAGGTCAAGTATTAGAAGACTGCCTTTTCAATTTTAAAATAATTGGACATTATCGATATAAAAATTAAAAATGAACTATAAATCAAAAATGCTTCGCGATAATGCTTTAAAAGGAAAAACCATAGTGGTTACTGGAGGAGGAAGTGGTTTGGGCAAAGCCATGAGCAAATACTTTTTAGAGCTTGGTGCTAATGTAGCAATTACCTCAAGGAATTTAGAAAAACTACAAAATACAGCAAAAGAGTTAGAAGAAGAAACTAGAGGTAATTGTTTACCTATTCAATGTGATGTTAGACATTATGAGCAAGTGGAAGCAATGCATAAAACTGTAATTGATAAGTTTAGAACTGTAGATGTATTACTTAATAATGCGGCAGGAAATTTTATTTCTCCAACCGAACGTTTATCATCAAATGCTTTTGATACTATTATTGATATTGTTTTAAAAGGTACTAAAAACTGCACTTTGGCTTTTGGCAAACATTGGATAGACACCAAACAAACAAATACTATTGTTTTAAATATTGTAACTACTTATGCCTGGACAGGTTCTGGATATGTAGTGCCAAGTGCAACAGCAAAAGCTGGTGTTTTGGCCATGACCAGAAGTCTAGCAGTAGAATGGGCAAAATATGGCATGCGTTTTAATGCCATTGCTCCTGGACCATTCCCAACAAAAGGTGCATGGGATAGATTGATGCCTGGAAACTTAAAAGATAAATTCGATATGTCTAAAAAAGTGCCTTTACAACGTGTTGGAGAGCATCAAGAGTTGGCAAATCTAGCTGCCTATTTAGTGTCTGATTTTTCGGCGTATGTTAATGGAGAAGTTATAACCATAGATGGTGGTGAATGGCTAAAAGGTGCAGGTGAATTTAATATGCTGGAAGATATTCCACAAGAAATGTGGGATCAACTTGAAGCGATGATTAGAGCTAAAAAAAGTTAATTTTTTACTACAAAATAAATACAATAACATCACGTTTTTTTCTTACAAAAACTCGTATATTAATCACAATTTAAAAACCCCATATTAAAATAATTAACCTATAATTATAAAGCACTATTTTTTTAGTTTACTCCCTACTCTACATTAATAGCCAAATTATTAACATAAAATTTATATGCAATAATATTGCATTAACACAAAACCATTACTTATGAATACTAAAAAACAAATCCTCAACTATTGTTTACTATTTTTTACAATAGCAATCTTTTCTCAAAATTCTGATATAAAAAAATCGGAAAATGAAATTGAAGAAACTAAAATTCCCATTGATCCAAATGTGAAAATTGGAAAATTATCAAATGGACTCACTTATTATATAAGAAATAATGGAAAACCAGAAAATAAAGTAGAATTACGTCTGGTAGTAAATGCTGGTTCAATTTTAGAAGATGATAACCAAGTAGGTTTAGCTCATTTTATGGAACACATGAATTTTAACGGAACTAAAAATTTTAAAAAAAATGAACTTGTAGACTACTTACAAAGTATTGGTGTAAAGTTTGGTGCTGACTTAAATGCTTATACAAGCTTTGATCAGACGGTTTATATTTTACCAATTCCGAGTGATGATCCAGAAAAGTTAGAAAAAGGGTTTCAAATTATTGAAGATTGGGCACATAACGCAACACTCACAGATGAAGCTATTGATGACGAACGTGGTGTTGTTTTAGAAGAGTACAGATTAGGTTTAGGACCAAACAAACGTATGATGCAGCAATATCTACCAAAACTAATGTATGGCTCAAAATATGCTGAAAGACTCCCTATTGGAACTAAAGAAAATCTTGAAAACTTTAAATATGAAGATGTAAGAAGTTATTATAGAGATTGGTACCGTCCAGATTTAATGGCTGTTATTGCAGTTGGAGATTTGGATGTTTCACAGTTAGAAGCCAAAATTAAAGATCATTTTGGAGGTATTGCAAAAGCTGAAAACCCAAGAGAAAGACCATCTTTCAATCTTCCAAACCATGCTGAAACTCTTGTAACTATAGCATCTGATAAAGAAGCTGCTTTTACACAGGTTCAAATAATGTATAAGGATAATTTTGATGCTCCAAGTATTAAAACTGTTGAGGATTACCGAGAATCTATTGTAAGAAATTTGTTTAGTAATATGATTAACAATAGACTAACCGAATTAACAAACAAACCAAATCCTCCTTTTGTATTTGGCTCTTCAAGTTATGGAGGAACATTTTCTCGTTCAAAAAACGCATATCAAAGTTTTGCATTAACAAGTGAAACTAGCCAGTTAGCAGGATTAAAAGCACTATTAGATGAAAACGAACGTGTTAAACGCTATGGTTTTCAAGAAGGAGAATTTAATCGTGCAAAAAAGAATATTTTAGCACGATTAGAAAAACAATATAAAGATCGTGACAAACAAGAAAGCGGAAGGATTTTAGGAGAGTATATAAATAATTTTTTAGAAAACGAACCTATTCCAGGTATAGAATGGGAATTTAATACTACAAAAAAATATATTTCCACTATTCAACTTTCAGAAATAAACACTTTAATAAATAGTTTTATTCATAATGATAATAGAGTGATTATTTTAACAGGACCAGAAAAAGAAGGATTAACTCCAGTTACAGAAACTGAAATATTAGACCTGTTAAAAGCTGTAGAGACTTCAAACATTGAACCTTATGTAGATAAAGCAGTTAGAAAAAACCTTATAGAAAATATTCTAACTGAAGGGACAATAACAAAAATTGAAAAAAATGATAGTATTGATGCTACAACATTTACTTTAAGCAATGGCGCAACAGTCACTTATAAAAAAACAGATTTTAAAAATGATGAGGTTTTGTTTGAAGCTACAAGTTTTGGTGGAACAAGTTTATATTCAGACCAAGAGTACCTAGCTACTACTTTTGCAAATGGAGGCCTTACTGAAGCAGGAATTGGAGGACTATCTAAAACTGATTTAAGTAAAATGATGAGTGGTAAAATTGTAAGTGTTCGACCTTATATTCAATTAATAAGTGAAGGATTTAGAGGACAGTCAGCTCCAAAAGATTTAGAAATTTTGTTTCAACAAGTTTATCTTTATTTCACAGATTTGAATAAAGATGATGAAGCATTTCTATCTTATATAACAAAACAAAAAAGTTTTTTAGGCAATCTTATGGCAAATCCACAATTTTACTTTTCGAATGAAACGGGTAAATTCAGAAATGAGGGCAACAAAAGATATACTGGCTTCCCTACTCCTGAAAAAATGGATAAAGCTGATTATGATTTAGCATATAATAAATATCAAGAACGTTTTGCAGATGCTGGTGATTTTAATTTTTATTTTGTTGGTAATATTGATGAAGAACTATTAAAAACATATGCAACAAAGTACATCGCTTCACTGCCAAGCACAAACTCAAAAGAAACCTTTAAAGCAACAGTTTTTAGGGAAAAAGACACATATAGAAAGCAGGTTGTAAATAGAGGGAAAGATCCAAAAAGTTTAGTTTCGATAAATTGGGGAGAAGATGATATTGAATTCTCTGCAAAGAAAAAACAAGAGATTGTTGCATTAGGAGATATTCTATCAATAAAATTAATTGAGAAACTTCGTGAAGAAGAATCTGGTGTTTATGGCGTAGGTGCAAGAGGTAGTTTTAGAAAAATTTCTTTTACTGGAATAGATTTCACTATATCTTTCCCTTGTGGTCCCGAAAATGTTGATAGACTTATTGCTGCTGCTCTAGCCGAAGTCGAAAAAATAAAGAATGAAGGCCCTACAGATAAAGACCTTGCAAAAGTAAAAGAAACTTACTTGCTTAAATACAAAGAGAACATAAATAAAAACAGGTTTTGGCTTTCAAATTTTATAACATCTACTCAAGAAAGTAGTGATGTTAATGATATTCTAAATGTAGAATCAGCAATTAACACTTTAACCAAAAAAGATATTCAAAATGTCGCAAATGAGTTTTTAGATGATAACTATTTTTTAGGTATTTTACTCCCAGAAGAAGAATAATTAGCGTATTTAAATGTAAAAGGTGGTTCCAAAGAACCACCTTTTTTTGTTGACCACATGTTAACAAGTTCCGCTTTTAAAACCCACAATTAATTGTATTTTTACGCCTATAAAAACCAAATCATTAATGGGTAAAATCATTGCAATTGCCAATCAAAAAGGTGGTGTCGGAAAAACAACAACTTCAGTAAATCTAGCAGCTTCTCTTGGTGTGCTAGAAAAAAAAATATTACTTATTGATGCAGACCCTCAAGCCAATGCAACGTCTGGTTTGGGTATAGATGTTGAGGCTATTGAAACTGGAACCTACCAATTGCTAGAACATAATTGTACAGCAGAAGAATGTATTATTAGTACTGATTCGCCAAATGTAGATATTATCCCTGCACATATAGATTTAGTTGCTATAGAAATTGAGCTTGTAGATAAAGAGCAAAGAGAATATATGCTTAAGCAAGCCATAACTCATTTAAAATTGGCATACGATTATATTTTAATAGACTGTGCGCCTTCATTAGGTTTACTTACACTTAATGCATTAACTGCTGCTGATGCCGTGATAATTCCTATTCAATGCGAATATTTCGCTTTAGAGGGTTTGGGAAAACTTTTAAATACTGTTAAAAGCGTTCAAAAAATACATAATCCTGAGCTCGACATTGAAGGCTTATTACTTACTATGTACGATTCTCGTTTACGTCTATCTAATCAAGTTGTTGAAGAAGTACAAAAACACTTTACCGATATGGTATTTAAAACCATTATTCAACGTAATGTTCGTTTAGGTGAAGCACCTAGTTTTGGAGAAAGCATAATAAACTATGACGTAAGTAGTAAAGGTGCTGCGAATTACTTAAGTTTGGCCAAAGAAATTATCACTAAAAACGAGATCGATGGCGAGGGCAACTAAAAAACAAGTTTTAGGTAGAGGCCTGTCGGCACTTTTACAAGATCCTTCAAACGATATTAAATCCATTCAGGATAAAAATGCTGACAAGGTTATAGGTAATATTATTGAATTAGAAATAAATTCTATCGAAGTAAATCCTTTTCAACCTCGTTCAAATTTTAACGAAGAATCCTTACGTGAGTTAGCATCGTCTATTAAAGAACTAGGTATTATTCAACCTATTACAGTTCGGAAAATAGGTTTTAACAAATACCAATTAGTTTCTGGAGAACGTCGTTTTAAAGCTGCAAAAAGTATCGGTCTGGAAACTATTCCTTCATACATACGTATTGCAAACGACCAAGAGTCATTAGAAATGGCTTTGGTAGAAAATATACAACGCCAAGATCTAGATGCTATAGAAATTGCCTTATCATATCAACGTTTAATTGATGATATTAATCTCACACAAGAACAAATGAGTGTTCGAGTTGGTAAAAAACGTTCTACCATTTCAAACTATTTGCGTTTATTAAAACTCGACCCAATAATACAAACTGGAATGAGAGATGGTTTTATTTCTATGGGACATGGTCGAGCTATTATTAATATTGAACACCAGAACAAGCAACTAGAGATTTACGAAAAAATACTCTTACGAAAATTATCGGTTCGGCAAACAGAACAATTAGTTAAGAATTACAAAGAACACAAAATCGTTTCTACTCCTAAAAAGGAAGACGTTCCGGAACATATTAAAGATGGAATTAAAGAAATTTCTGAATACTTTGGACATAAAATATACGTTAAAATTTTAAAGGATAGAAGTGGGAAAATCACAATTCCGTTTCATTCTGAAGAAGATTTTAACAGAATAATAAAATTGGTTCAAAGTGCAAAGTAAATTTCTCTTAATATTAGCTGCATTAGTATTTTCCATTTTAACTAATGCTCAAGAAAAAAAAAATGAAGGCCAATTAGGAAAAAATATTGTGGTTTTAGATTCTACATCTAGACCGCCAATTGATGCTTTATCACCTGCTAAAGCTGCATTTTATTCTGCAATACTTCCTGGATTAGGTCAAGCTTATAATAAAAAATATTGGAAAATACCTCTGGTTTATGCTGCACTTGGGACGGGAATATATTTTTATTTAGATAACGACAAAGAGTACAAACGTTATCGCGATGCTTATAAAAGACGATTGTCTGGTTTTACGGACGACGAATTTTATGGAACTGGTTCTACACCAATTATTTCTAATGATGCACTTATAAGAGCACAGCGTACGCTAAGTCGTAATAGAGAGATTTCCCTATTAGTAACATTAGGTATTTATGCTTTAAATATTATTGATGCAAATGTAGATGCGCATTTACTTCAATATAATGTAGATGAGAATTTAGCTTTAAAACCACACTTTAATTTCAACGAATTGGATGCTACTACAAATTTAGGATTAACTTTAAATTTTCAATTTTAAAAATGAAAATAGCATTACTTGGCTACGGAAAAATGGGGAAAGTGATTGAACAAATTGCTTTACAACGCGGTCATGATATTGTTTTAAAAGTAGATGAAAATACAAAGTCATACGATATTTCAATTACTGATGTTGCCATTGATTTTAGTATACCTAGCGCCGCTGTTGATAATATAACTAATTGTCTAAACAACAACATTCCAGTAATTTCAGGGACAACAGGTTGGTTAGATGATTATGATAATATAGTGGCTTTATGCAAAGAGAAAAATGGAGCATTTATATATGCTTCAAATTTTAGTTTAGGAGTAAATATTTTTTTTGAACTGAATAAGAATTTAGCTAAAATGATGAAAAACTTATCGCAATATAATGTGAACTTGGAAGAAATTCATCATACTCAAAAATTGGATGCTCCAAGTGGAACTGCAATTACTTTAGCTGAAGGAATTATAGAACAGTCTGATTATAAGAACTGGAAATTAGACGCGAATATTGACACCAATACAATTTCTATCGAGTCAAAACGTATCGAAAATGTGCCTGGAACTCATAGTATTAATTACGAATCTAAAGTAGATTCATTAAACATAACACATACAGCGCATAACAGAGATGGATTTGCATTAGGTGCAGTTATTGCAGCCGAATGGCTGATCGATAAAAAAGGTATCTATTCCATGAATGATGTGTTAAATATTGGTTAAGATGTTTTCATTTTGTAACACATAAAACCACTTTATTACTAATTAACAAAAAACTACAATTATGACATTAATGCAATGGTTTATATTTTTCTTAATAATTCAAGTTGTACATGGATTAGGCACATGGAAATTATATATTAAAGCAGGAAGACAAGCTTGGGAAGCTTTTATTCCAATATATAATGCTATTATATTAATGAAAATTATTAATCGTTCCGTTTGGTGGACAGTATTATTATTCTTACCAATTATTAATCTTATTATGTTTCCGGTGATTTGGGTGGAAACTGCCCGAAGTTTTGGTAAGAATTCTTTTAGTGATACATTTTTGGTAGTTTTTACTCTAGGTTTATATAACTACTATATAAATTACATTTTAGATGTTAAATATGTAGAAAACAGAAGTCTTCAACCAAAAAGTGGAGCTGGAGATTGGGTGAATTCTATATTATTTGCAATTGTAGCTGCAACCATTGTGCATACTTATTTTATTCAGCCTTATGTTATTCCATCATCGTCTTTAGAAAAATCCTTATTAGTAGGAGATTTTTTATTTGTAAGTAAATTTCATTATGGTTCCAGAGTCCCTATGACAACTGTTGCTGCACCAATGGTACATGATACGATTCCTGTTTTGAAAAAGAAATCTTACCTGTTCAATGATGATTTCACTAAAAGAAAAACTTCTTGGTTAAACAAATTACAGCTACCATATTTGCGCCTTCCTGGGTTTGAAAAAATAGAACGCAACGAGATTGTAGTTTTTAATCAGCCAGCAGATACACTGCTAGATATGAATGATTTCACACCAGATAGAAATTATTATAAACCTATAGACAAAAAAACCAACCTTGTAAAACGTTGTGTCGGTATTGCTGGAGATTCATTAGAAGTTCGTAATGGTTATGTATATATAAATGGAAAGCAAAATGAACTACCAGATCGTGCACAATTACAATTTTCATATCATGTACAACCTAAAAGAAATAGGTTCAATCCAGAAATTATGGCAGATAGGTATGATATCACAGACTATTTCACGATTATAAATGCACAAAACACATACATATTCACTGCAATAAGTGATGAAGCTATGTCAAAGTTCAAGAATCACCCTAATGTTGAGAGTGTAACTCCAATATTAGAAACACAAGGTGTAAGAAATCCTAAAATGTTTCCACATAATCCCAATTACAATTGGAATACCGATTTTTTTGGACCCATTTATATTCCAGAAGCTGGAAAAACTATAGATATTAATCTTGATGTTTTACCACTTTATAAGCGAGTAATAACCGAATATGAACGTAACGATTTGCGAGTTGAAGGGAATCAGATTTATATTAATGATGAATTAACTACAACATATACTTTTAAACAAGATTATTATTGGATGATGGGAGACAACCGTCATAATTCTATAGATGCAAGGTTTTGGGGATTTGTGCCTTATGATCACGTTGTTGGTAAACCAGTATTTATTTGGATGAGTATTAAAGGTATTAACGATGGTATAAAAAATTGGAGTATAAGATGGGATCGTGTATTTACAACAGTGCATGGAAGTGGTAAACGTGTATCGTATTTAATTCCTTTTTTAGTTGTATTACTTGGTTGGTATGGATTTAGCAAATGGAGAAAACGAAAAAAATCAAATAGTTGATTTGTTTTATATTGATTTAATTATAGAATCTAAAAATGTCTATTTTACTTCATCCAGCATATTTTCCTAATATTTCACATTTTGTAGGTATTGCAAATGCTGAAACTATACAATTTGAAATTGAAGATAACTATCAAAAGCAAACCTATAGAAACAGAACCACTATTTATGCTGCTAACGGAGCACTAATTTTAAGTATCCCAGTTGTATTTACTCAAAAAAAGCGTCAAAAATTTAGAGAAGTGAAAATTGCAAATAATACCAATTGGCAATCTCTCCATTGGAAGTCCTTACAAAGTGCCTACAGAACATCTCCATTTTTTGAATTTTACGAAGACGATCTTCAACCATTATTTACTCAAAAAGAAAACTATCTTCTAGATTTTAACTTTAAATGTATAGATATTATTTTCGATTGTTTGCAATTAGATATAACTTTTACAAAAACTGAATCATATCAAAAAACTGCTAAAAATAAAAGAGATTTAAGACATCTTGCAAATACAAAACAAGAACAACAACAAATATTTAGTAATTATATTCAAGTATTTAATAATAAGCATGGTTTTTTAAACAACTTAAGTATTTTAGACTTATTATTTAATGAAGGTACTAACGCTTTAAGCTATTTACATTCACAAAAACTTTAGTCATAATGTTTCAGCCTTAATACATTATGGAATTCACATTTTATTGCCTCTTATATTGGCATTTATTTTTTTTAAATCAAATTGGAAATTTTCTTACCTAATTATGATGTGTACAATGCTCATTGATTTAGACCATTTGTTAGCAATACCAATTTTTGACCCAAATAGATGTAGTATCAACTTTCATCCTTTACACTCTTATATTGCTATATTAATTTATTTATTTTTAATTATCCCTAAAAGAACAAGAGTAGTTAGCTTAGGGTTAATTATTCATATTATTGCAGATAAAATCGATTGTTTGTTAATGTAAATTAACCTTTGCAGATATAGGATAATGGTCAGATAGTTTTTGTTCATGGTTTTTAAACCCATTGACTTTAAATGACTCATCTACCAAAATAAAATCTATGCGTACTGGAAAATATTTAAAATCGAAAGTGCGACCAAATCCATTGCCAGCTTCTTCAAAAGCATCTACCAGATTACCTTTAACTTTTCTGTAAACATAAGAATAAGGTGTATTATTAAAATCGCCACAAATAATTATTTTATGTGGAGACTTGTCCTTATGGCTAATAAATAAATCAGCTTGTGATTGTTGCATTTTAAAAGTCTTTGCTACACGTTTAAGTAAACGTTCAGAATTTTCATTTTTTAAGTTTTCAACATCTGCATTTATACCAGACGATTGCAAGTGCACATTATAAATACGAATGGTATCTATTCCTTTAACTATATCAGCATAAATAGCATTGTTTTCCGTATTTGGGAAATCTATAGACCCTGAATTTATTATAGGATATTTTGAAAATATTGCCTGTCCGTTTTTTACTCTTTGCCCAGAAAGTTCTTCATATTTATATTTATAAAAAGGTAAGTCTACATTATCATGTGGAAAGTATTCTTGAAAACTAATAATGTCTGGTTGTTCCTCTTTTATTAGTGAAACTATTTGTTTTTCAACATCATTTTCAGGAAGCCAATTATAAAGATTAAATAGCCTAACATTGTAATTCATTATCTTAATATTTTCATCATTTTCAATATTCTTTGATGAAGAAAATTTATATAAAGAAAATACATGTGAATAGCCTATAACTAGCACAAAAAGCGAAACCATAAGTCGTTTCTTAGCTTTAAGCAACCAATACACAATAAAAAGAACATTTAAGATTATTAACAATGGTACCGTTAAACTCAAAACTGATAAAAATGCGAAGTGTTTTGGTTTTACATAAGGCAAAAGATAGGATAATAGAAGCATTGTAGCCACTAGTGAATTAATGAAGAAAATGATTTTATCTATACCCTTTAATTTCTTCATACAAACTACTTTTTACCTGCTTTAAATAAAAACGCTTTCTCATCTTTACTCAAACTTTCGTAACCGCTTTTACTAATTTTATCTAAGATAATATCTATTTGTTTCTGTTTATTAAACTCTCCAAACTCTTGTTTAGTGTGTCCAACATAACTCTTCTTTTTGCTTTTATGGACTGTTTTTAAGTTAGCTGTCTTTCCTTTTGAAAAGAAACTAGAAATACTATCTATAAAACGCTCGAAGCCTTTACCGATATCAGTTCCTTTTTGTAATTGAACAGCATAAAAATATCCTAATAAATCGCCCCCCAAATGTGCAACATTACCTCCTTGATTTCCATCAGTACCTGTATCAAAAAGTCCAAGAATATGAAAAGCAACAAATACGATACCTATATACATAAGTTTAATGCCAATTGGCCCAAAACGCATTACCTTATTTGGCATATAGGCACATAAAAATATTAATGCTGTTGAAACTCCTGCTGAAGCACCCACTAAATCACCTACATTGTTTAAAATACCACTAGGTAACAAAGTGTAAACTAACATAAACGACAAACCTCCAAATAAGATTCCTAAAAAATAGACATTTAAAGAAAGTTTGATACTAAATAGATTGGTAAGTGAACGTCCAACAAAATATAAAATAAGCAGATTCATAAATAAATGCCAAAAGCCATTATGTGCAAATCCGTAAGTAATTATTGACCATGGTTTTAGAATAAATGCTGAAAAATCTTTAGGTAAGGCTAACCAGTTTAAACTATCATCTCTCTCAATACCTTGAGTTAAGAATACAAACCAACCAATAACATACACAAATATATTAAGTGCAATTATTTTCTCAAAAACACTTAAGTGTTTTAGCTTATCTTTTATATCATAGTTAAGCGATGTCATTTAGTTCCAACGGTATTTATCAAACTGATCCTTTTTCCAAAAGTACATGATAATAAACCCTGTCAATGCACCACCAACATGAGCCCAATGCGCAACATTGGCACCAAACATTGATACGCCTCCAAAAAATCCTGATATGATATCATAGGCAACATAAAGAGAAATTAAATATTTTGCTTTAATAGGAATAGGTAAAAATATAAGCATCAATTTGGCATTTGGGTTCATCATTCCAAAAGCGACAAGTACTCCAAACAAACAACCTGAAGCCCCTACCATTGTAGCATTATAAATTGGGTAAATTTTATTCAATTGTGCTTCTTGCAAGTCAGTAATTAAAAAATTCCATTTGCCTGTATTCATAATATCAATAATTGTTTCGCTTGGTATTCCTGAAGTTACCAATTCAGAAAAAGTAGGTAAGAAGCTAAAATAGTAAGAACTCAATTGAAGTAAAACAGCACCTAGTCCTGCGGAAAAATAAAGAAAAATAAATTTATTTTTTCCTAAATAATTCTCAACTGAAGTTCCAAACATCCAAAGCGCAAACATATTAAACAAAAGATGCGTAGTGCCTCCATGCATAAACATATGCGTGATAATTTGCCATGGTTGAAATAAGTCATTCTTTGGGAAGTGCAATGCAAATAAATTATAAAATAACTGTCCATTTCCAATAGCCAGTGTTCCTACAAACATTAATACATTAATAATTAGTAAATGCTTAACTGTATCTGTTATTCTCATCATAGTTTACATAAATTTTTTATCTAAATCGTCAACACTTATCGTAATAAATGTTTGTCTATTAGTTGGAGAAATACTAGGTTCTTTACAAGCAAATAATCGATTTGTTAAATGTTCCTGCTCTGGTATTGTAAGTCGCTGTCCTGTTTTAATGGCTAAACTTTTTGACAATGACTTGGCTAACAAATCTGTTTGGCTAAAATTGCTGTCTGGCACCTCGTTTTCAACATCATTAATTAATTGCTCTAAAATTAAAGACACATTAGCCTCGCTAACACTAACAGGTACACCTGAGAATTCTACAACACTATCCTCAAACTTAGAAAATACAAACCCTATTTGCTCCAATTGTATTTTAAGGCTTTGTAGTATGGTAATTTCATTGTTAGAAAACTCTAGACGCAAAGGAAATAATAATTGCTGACTCACAGCTTCTTTAACGGTTATATGCTGTAAAAAATCTTCGTACAACACACGCTGGTGTGCACGTTGCTGATTGATAATAAGCATCCCAGATTTAATCGTATTTACAATATATTTATTATGTAACTGAAAAGTTTTTTGTGTTTTTTTAGAAGTATTCTCATCAAAAATCGATCCTGTAACTTCCTCACTTTCAAATTGAACTTCTGAAAAATCTTGTCGTGAATTATTACCTTTTGATTCTAAACCTACATATAAACTTTCCCAATTGGCCACAGTCTCTTTTTTATAAGACTGCGAAACACCTTTAGAAATCTTTTCGTCTATAAAAGGATTAAAATTTCTGTCGACATCAATATTTGGGTTCGTTGCTTCCTTATTTTTGTAACCATAAGGTGTGTCCATATTATTATTGTGCTCAAAATCTAATACAGGTGCAATATTAAACTGTCCAAGACTATGCTTTACTGCAGAACGCAAAAGTGCATATAATGTGTGTTCATCTTCAAATTTTATTTCAGTTTTTGTAGGGTGAATGTTAATATCTATTGTTTTTGGGTCAACTTCTAAATACAAAAAGTAACTCGCATGTGTGCCTTCTCTTAAAACACCTTCGAAAGCTGAGTTTATGGCATGGTTTAAATAGGCACTTTTTATAAATCGATGATTCACAAAAAAGAATTGTTCGCCGCGAGTTTTCTTTGCAAATTCTGGCTTTCCTACAAAACCAGATATTTTTAATACTTCGGTGTCTTCTACAACAGGAACCAGTTTTTCGCTAGTTTTTCCTCCAAAAATATTAACAATGCGTTGTCTACGATTACTTTCCAGTAAATTAAATATTTCGCTTCCGTTATGGTACATCGAAAAATTAATGTCAGAATGTCCCAAAGCAATACGATGAAATTCATCTATAATATGTCTGGTTTCAACTGGATTAGATTTTAAAAAATTACGTCTTGCAGGAATATTAAAAAATAAGTTTTTCACAGCCACTGAAGTACCTTTAGGAGTTACAATAACTTCCTGTGACACAATTTCACTGCCTTCAATTTTAATTTGAACACCTATATCGTCTTGTTCTCGTTTCGTTTTTAAATCTACATGAGCAATGGCAGCAATACTTGCTAAGGCTTCACCGCGAAAACCTTTGGTGTGCAAATCGAATAGATCTTCAGCATTACTAATTTTTGAAGTAGCATGACGTTCAAAGCTCAGTCTGGCGTCGGTTTCACTCATCCCTTTACCATCATCAATCACTTGAATTAATATTTTACCAGCTTCTTTAATAATAAGTTTAATAGTTGTTGCTTGAGCATCAATAGCATTTTCTAATAACTCTTTTACTACCGAAGCTGGACGTTGTACGACTTCTCCAGCAGCAATTTGATTAGCCACATGATTTGGTAATAATTGAATGATATCTGCCATTAGTTTTTCAGAGAGAAAATAGATAGATCGAAATCTATAATAAAGAGAAAAATTAAAATGAAGATTCCAATTAAAACTAAGATTGTTTTATTAAATTCAGAATTACCTCTATTCCTATTATTTATTCTATTTTCATGCCATTGCCCAGAAAAATCATTTTTATTATAGGCATCGGCATAAGCATCAAACTTTGTTGAATATTGTGATGTATCTGTATCTTCTTTACCTTTATAATATCTTGGCGTATAATTAAACCTTTTGTTTCTAGGTAATCTTTTAATTAAAGTAAATTTTATTGGTCCCATAATATCTTTATTTTATATATCCATTGAGAATATACATTAAAACAAAAAGCGATACTAATATGATAATTAAGGCCGATAGTGAAGTTAACACATTACCTTTGCGCCTAGGACTACTATTAGCTTTATTCCATTTAGTCTCGAAGTCGTCTTTCGACTCTATTTTTTTAGAATCCTGAAAACGAGTCTTATAACTAAAACGCTTATTTTTTCTTTGATTAAACAAGTTAACTTATTAATTAAACGTAATATATTTCAAAAGTACTTAAAATACAAAGAAATATTACTTAAGGATTCCTTAAAATTATTAACAAAAAGGATGCCATGTACAGATAAAAAAGGGATTAAAAATTATTTAGAGATACTACTGAAGTTTAAGATTGGCCATTTTAATTGCAGCAATAGCAGCTTCTGTACCTTTGTTTCCGTGTTTACCACCAGATCGGTCGATGGCTTGCTGTAGGATATTGTCGGTTAACACACAAAAAATAACTGGAATGTCATACAATACATTGAGGTCTTTTACCCCTTGAGACACAGCATCACATACAAAATCGAAATGTTTGGTTTCTCCTTGTATAACACTTCCAATTGCAATAACGGCATCCACATTTTGTTTTTGCATTTTCTTGCAGCTATAAATTAATTCGAAACTACCAGGAACATTCCAGCGAATGATATTTAAATCAGAAACACCGCAATCAATTAATGCATCATAAGCACCTTGAAATAATCCTTCGGTAATGTTATCATTCCATTCAGAAACAACAATCCCAAACCGAAAGTTCTTTGCGTTTGGGATTGTAGCTTTGTCGTAATGTGATAAATTTTTATTAGCAGTTGCCATGTGGTATTATTAATTACTAGCTGCTTCTGCTTTTCCTATAAATACATCTATATTAGTCGCTTCTGTAGCACTAGAAAATTCTTCTTTAATACGAGTAAAATATTGTAATGCTTTATCGTTTTTCCCTAATTGCATAGCAATATTACCAGCCTTATACAAATACATTGGTGTTGTATAATCGTTGGTTTGCATTTGTACTGCTTTAACATAGTAGTCTAAAGCATCTTCTGGCTGATTTAATTGTAAAAAAGCATCTCCAATTCCACCTTTAGCAATTGGACCTAAAGTTTTATCATCACTAGAAAAATTACTTAAATAACTAATCGCATTTTGATAATCTTGCATATTTAAATAAGCCATCCCTGCGTAATAATTAGCTAAATTTGCAGCACTAGTCCCGCTATATTCCTCAATAATATCTAACATGCCAAATTTTCCTTCACCACCATTTAACGCTAAAGTAAATAGAGAATCTTTTTCTGTTCCATTAATTGCCTGATCAAAATACTGTTGTGCTTTGAACATATCATTCATTGCTTCACTCTCCTTAGGCTCTTGAATAAATTTAGTATATCCTAAATATCCTAAAACAATTACAGCAGCAAAAGCAACAATGATAAAAATATATTTTTGGTTATTTGCAACCCATTTTTCAGTTTTAGAAGCACCTTCATCTAAAGTTTTAAAAACTCCAGCTGTAGTTGATTCCTTTTCTAATAAATCTGCTTTATCAGCTTTAGTTTTTGGTTTATAACCTCTTTTCTTGTAAGTCGCCATATATTATATATTAATGCGCCGCAAAAATAAAATTTTTATTGGTATAAAAAAGGGTATTTATTTGTTATTTTTCAATAATTTGCAAGTCCTTTTGAAACAACATGATTGTTTCATTCTTTTAATTACTCGTATTTTTTATGATTTTAAAAACTTTGTCATTACTTAATTATAAGAATTTTGACAATCAAACATTTCAGTTTGATAGTAAAATTAATTGTTTTGTTGGACCAAATGGTATAGGAAAGACCAATGCTTTAGATGCTATTTATCACCTTTCATTTGGAAAAAGTTATTTTAATCCTGTTTCAACACAAAACATTAAACATGATGCTGATTTTTTTGTAATTGATGGTTTATATAATAAAGAAGCGCGAGATGAAAAGATAATAGTTGCGTTAAAAAAAGGTCAGAAGAAGACCTTAAAACGAAACGGAAAAGTATATAATCGCTTTAGTGACCATATTGGATTTTTACCATTGGTAATTATATCACCAACAGATCGTGATTTAATTACAGAAGGTAGTGATATGCGCCGCAAATTTATAGATGGTGTTATTTCTCAAGGAGACAAAGCTTATTTAAATGATTTAATAAAGTATAATAAGGTGATTTCGCAACGTAATGCATTACTAAAATATTTTGCACTTAACACTACTTTTAATGCAGACACATTAGAAATTTACAACCAACAGCTTACTGTACTTGGTAGCAGTATCTTTGCAAAACGTAAAGCTTTTTTACAAGAATTCATTCCTATTTTTAAAGCACGTTACAAAGTAATAAGCAATGAAAATGAAGTAGTTAATTTAATCTATAAAAGCGATCTGTTTAACGAGAAGCTCAATAATCTTTTGGCAAACAACTTAAACAGAGATAAAGTATTACAATATACAAGCGTTGGAATACATAAAGATGATTTAAGTTTCGAAATTGAGCAATACCCAATTAAAAAATTTGGAAGCCAAGGACAACAAAAATCGTTTTTGATTGCTTTAAAATTAGCTCAATTTGATTTTATTAAATCACATAGTGGTGTAAACCCAATTTTATTGCTAGATGATATTTTTGATAAATTAGATGAACAACGTGTTTCACAAATCATTACCTTGGTTGATGATGAAAATTTTGGCCAACTATTTATAAGCGATACACATCCAGAACGTACCGAACAAATTATAAAAAATGCACATCAAACTTACCGGATTTTTAATCTAGGTGAAAAATCATTAGTAGAAAATTAAATCTATGGGCAAACGTCATAATGAACATATAAGTTTAAGAAATGCGCTTAAAGACTTTGTAAAGACTAATAAGCTACAAAGAGGTTTAGACAAAATTAAAGTTCATGACGCTTGGGTAAAATTGATGGGCAATGGTGTAAATAGCTACACAACTTCTATTCAATTACATCATGATACATTGTACATAGAATTAAGCTCTTCGGTGCTTAGAGAAGAGTTAAGCTATGGTAAAGAAAAAATTATTACTATGCTTAATGAAGATTTAGGAAAAGAGGTTATTAAAAAATTAATATTGCGTTAAATTAAACCATTTAAAAAACAGACTTAAACACAACTAAAAACATATAAGCTTTAAAAAACAAGATAGTTACAAATTTAATACTATCTTTGCAGCTTAATTAATTTAATATTTTAACAATGAGTAAAGGTACCGTAAAATTCTTCAATGATTCTAAAGGTTATGGATTCATCACAGAAGATGGCGCAGACAAAGACCACTTTGTACACATTTCTGGATTAATCGACGAAATTCGTGAAGGCGATAACGTTGAATTTGATCTACAGGAAGGACAAAAAGGATTAAACGCAGTAAATGTAAAAGTAATTTAATATATACTAGTTAACTTCTTTGAAACAAAAACCTACAACTAAATGTTGTAGGTTTTTTTTATGATTTTATTTCGTATAGGCAATTAAAATTGTTCTCTTCCTGAAAAATGAAATGCACTTTCGATAGCTGCGTTTTCATCACTATCGCTACCATGCACAGCATTTTCTCCAATAGAAGCAGCATATAGTTTACGTATAGTTCCTTCTGCAGCTTCTGTTGGATTAGTAGCACCAATTAAGGTTCTAAAATCCTCTACAGCATTATCTTTTTCTAAAATAGCAGCTACAATTGGTCCGCGTGTCATATACTCAACTAACTCTCTATAAAATGGACGCTCACTATGGACAGCATAGAATGCTTCTGCGTCAGCAATAGTCATTTGAGTTAATTTTAAAGCTGAAATTTTAAATCCTGAAGCCGTGATTTTTTCTAATATAGCTCCAATGTGTCCTTTTTCAACCGAATCCGGCTTAAGCATTGTAAATGTTCTATTTGTTGCCATTGTATATTTTAATTTGGCGCAAAAATAAAGCTTTTATGCAAATTTGCAAGTATTAATATGTTTGTATTAACTCCTGTTGTAAAACATTATTTTCGCCTCGCATTTGCATTGTAACAGTATTGTTTTTAAAATCGAATTTTAAAAGGCCAAAACTCTTTTCAGAGACAACCTTCCCTACTCTAAATTGATTTAGTTCACCTTGAAAATTGCTGTAAGAATGTGTCATACCACTTGAAGTGAAATCTATCAGTGGATAAGCTAAACCATCTTCTTCCTTTTTCGAAAATTCCGATAGGTGCCTGTCTCCTGAAAGAATAATAGCATTTTTTACTTTAGTGCTTTTAATAAGGTTAATTAATTTATCACTTTCATGAATCATATTTCCCCAACTTTCATAACCATGTTCAGAAGATAAGAACTGAATACTACTTACAATAATATTAAATGATGCTTTAGAATTTCGAAGTTGATTTGTTAACCAATTCCATTGAGTATTTCCAAGCATACTTCCTTCTCCATAGGTGTTAGGCCTATATCTTTTTCTTGTTATAGTATCTTTAGTAAGTGCTGTTCTAGAATATCTTGTATCTAATAAAATAATTTTAATAACTTGATCATTAATTGTATATTCTTTGGCAAAATATACACCTTCTTGTTGTCTCCTCTTATCATTTTTATCTACATCAATAAAATCTAAAAATAAATCTTGAGCTTGTACTTTTTTAAGGTATTCTGCACCTCCGTCATTTAAGCCATAATCATGATCGTCCCAAGTAGCCAAAACCTCTACTTTTTTAATAAAGTCATTATATTTGAGTTCATTTTTTTGTTTCTTATAATTTTTCTCCATTAAAATCATATCTTCAGTGTCCGTGTATATTACGTCACCTCCCCAAATCCAAACATCAGGTGTGTTTTTAACTATTTCTTTCCATAAAACATTAGGTAAAGCTTGATTATTACATGAACCAAAAGCAATGATAAAATCTTGGGAAACTTCTTTAGAATTTACTGTTTCAGATAGTTCTTTATTTTGAGTTTTACAAGAAACAAAAACTATAAGTATAAAGATAATGTATTTTAAATAGTTCATTTTTAAGAATTTTAATTTAATGCAAAATAGCTAATTAGTTGTTAAAAACAAGATACAGAAAAAGTAAAAAATTGTATCTTCGCTGCCGTATGACAAATAATGACATTAAAGAGATAAAACAATTGTTGGAAACACCGAAACAAATTGTTATTGTACCTCATAAAAATCCTGATGGTGATGCAATTGGTTCAACGCTTGGTTTATTTCACTATTTAAAAACTAAAGGGCATGATGCTGTCGTAATTGCACCAAATGATTATCCTAAATTTTTAAAATGGATCCCTGGAGAAAACACTATTATTAAACATGAATCTAATACAGTTAAAGCAAATACTCTTATTGAAAATGCTGATCTCATCTTTACTTTAGATTTTAATTCTCTAAGTAGAACTGGAAGTATGGAGCCTCATTTAACTGTTGCTAAAGGCATAAAAATAATGATAGATCACCATCAACAACCTGAAGATTATGCCAAATATGTTTATTCTGATGTTTCTTTGAGCTCTACCAGTGAAATGATATATCATTTTTTGGAGATGCTTGGTGATTTAAAAGCCATTAATAAGGATATTGCAACAAGTTTATATGTAGGAATAATGACAGATACAGGTTCGTTTCGATTTGCATCAACCACTAGTAAAACGCATCGTGTCGTTGCTGATCTTATTGATAAAGGTGCTAATAATGCACAAATTCATCATAATGTTTATGATACAAATACATTTGGCAGAACTCAATTATTAGGTTGTGCACTCAACAATTTAAAAGTAATTCCTGAACATAAAACAGCATATATTTCATTAACCCAAAGCGAATTAAATAAATTCAATTTTAAAAAGGGTGACACTGAAGGCTTTGTAAATTATGGTCTTTCTGTGAAGAATGTAGTTTTTGCAGCAATCTTTATCGAACATAAAAAAGAAGGCATTATAAAAATTTCTCTACGATCAAAAGGTAATTTTGATGTAAATGAGTTTGCACGTAATCATTTTAATGGAGGAGGTCACTTAAATGCCGCTGGAGGACGTAGTGAATTAAGTTTAAAAGATACTCTTGAAAAATTTATCAGCATATTGCCTAAATATAGTAAAGACCTCAAATTGTGAAAAAACTAACAACCATACTATTAGTTATTTTGTCACTTATTGGGTGTGAAACACCCAAAGCTAGACGACCTGTTTCTGTAAAAACTGGTTCGTTTATTGATCAATCTGTAGAGCGTAACAAGAAACTTAATAGCAGACAACTCGAACATATTCAACAAATAATTCAAAATAATCCAGATTTAGAATATATTGCTTCGCAAAATGGCTTCTGGTATTATTATGATGTTAAAGTTGAAAATGATACTATTATGCCAAAATTTGGTGACCTCATAAACTATAATTACGATGTTAAAGATTTTAACGATAATACAATTTATACCAAAGAAGAGATTACAACTCAAAATTATGCAATGGATCAAGAAGAACTGTTCTCTGGACTTCGAGAGGGCTTAAAGTTGATGAAAGCTGGAGAAACAATTACTTTTTTATTTCCCTCGCAAAATGCCTATGGTTATTATGGTGACGAAAACAAAATAGGGACTAACATTCCTTTAAAATGTAAAGTAACAATTAATACAATAACTCAAATAGAAACTAATTAAAATGAACACACTAAAACATTCTATGAAAATTACAGCTCTGATTTTATTTTTAAGTTTAAGTTCTTGCAATGATAAATATCCAGATCTTGGCGATGGTCTTTTTGCAGAATTTGTAACTAGCAAGGGCACAATGGTAGCTAAACTAACCTTTGAAAAAACACCAATAACTGTTGCTAATTTTGTTGCATTGGCAGAAGGAGTACATCCAATGGTAGATAGTACTTTTAAAGATAAAAAATACTATAATGGTCTTATTTTTCATCGTGTTATGGATAATTTTATGATACAAGGTGGCGATCCGGAAAGCTCAGGACGAGGTGGTCCAGGATATCGTTTTGCTGATGAATTTGATAATTCACTTAAACATGATAAACCTGGTATTTTATCTATGGCCAATGGTGGTTATGGAACAAATGGAAGCCAATTTTTTATTACTGAAGCACCTTACCCAAACGGAGATGCGTTTGACTCGCAAGGCAATCTTAAAAATTGTGAAAATCCTAGAGTAGGTTGTCATGCAGTTTTTGGTGAATTAGTTTTAGGGCTAGAAATTCAAGATTCTATTTCAAATGTAAAGGTTGGTCCTGGAAACAGACCTATTGAAGATGTTATAATTAAAGAACTAAACATTATACGCCAAGGCTTTGATGCCCGTAACTTTGATCCCGTAAAAATTTGGGAGGATGAATTACCTAAACTAGAGGAAAAGAAAAGACAAAAGGAAGAAGAAGCTCGTAAAAAAGCCATAGAAGCTCAAAATGCTTTAAAAGCAAAAGCTGAAGCTGCAATAGAAGCTTTTATTAAAGAAAATGAAAATTTAAAAGGCCGAGTAGTAAATTTCCCAACTGGTTTGGTTATGATTTATACCCATGAAAGTAATGGTATAAAACCAAAAGCAACCGACAAAGTTTTAATTGACTATGCAGGTTATCTTGAAAACGGCGAACTATTTGATACCAGTTGGAGTGAGATTGCAAAAAAATATGGTAAATATGATGAACAAAGAGGTCAGAAAAACGGATATTTACCCTTCCCAACAATTTATAATCAGCAAGCAAAATTAGTTCCTGGCTTTCGAGAAGCAATGTTAAATATGAATGTTGGCGATAAGGCACGTGTATTTATCCCTTCATATCTTGGTTGGGGTGCTTCAGCCAATAGAGTTGTACCGGCAAACAGCAATGTAATCTTCGATTTAGAAATTGTTGATATTGTAAATTAATTTTATATATGTATGTGTAAAAAAGCAGCACAATGCGCTGATTTTAAAGAAGGTGTTGCTGCCATGCGTATTGGTGATAAAGCATTTTTATACATTCCTTCACATTTAGCTTATGGCGAAAATGGTCGAGGGCAAATAAAACCAAATATAAATTTGATTTTTATTATTGAAATGATGGAAATTGTAAAATAACTCGTCTTTTATAATATATATATAAAAGTAGAGGTATGAAAAATCAGACCTCTACTTTTTTTAGTAATATTTGTAAAGACGATTAATTCTTAATTAGCCTCAATGCCCTAAACTTATTATCTTGTTTAACTTTTACAAAGTACATACCTGTTTATAATTTTTCTCCGAATTGATATTCCTGTTCAGCATGAAATTGACCATAATGTACTAACTTACCAATAATATCGTAAACGTGAATCTGTACTTTCCCTAAAGTGTTATTCGATTTTAGTTTGATATTAAAAGTGTTTTTTGATGGGTTGGCCAAAAAGTAATATCAATATTGTTAGTATCAATATTGTTGTTACTTAAAACTTGTTTAAGAGCAGTAACATTACAGCTTCCTGGAGTATCTCCATGTGCTAAATGACTATAAAATTGCATAAGACCAACACATATCTCCATTATTTTGGTATGGTACAATAAATATTTTCATGTACTACAATTGTTTGGATGCACATGTATTTGTACTGTCAATTCAAACAAATATCAACACAATACGGAATACCGTCTGCATCGTTGTCTAATTTTACTACCTCGATTTAGGGAAAATATTTGGCCCCATACCATAGGTAAATAACCTATAGCATCTCCCTATGTAAGGGAAACCAATATCTGCTAGTGAATTTGTTTTTTCTAAAATATGATAGTGATAAACGCCTCTTTTGGGAAATTCTGGTGTATAACCTCTATGACCATTGCATTCATCGAGTTGTACTGTCTTGTCTTCTTCAAACAAATCACTATTATACCAAAAATCCTCAACAAAATCTCCTAAAGGAAAAACACTTACCAAAGGATTGGTAAGGTCTGCATCAGTTCTGGCCGCAGGGTCGGTTTTATCTGTCCGAAGTTCATAACTCGACTTGGCATTAATCAGTCCTGCTGTAATTCTCTTTGTTCTTTTTACTCCACAGTATTCACCATAAATGGGGTTGCCATCATACGCCCAACCCAATTGCACAACTTTGAATATTTCTTGCTTAATTGATTCTGAATCCCCTTGAGCTATCATAGCAGCCCTCTGTTCTCTACTTATTTTATCATAAAGCACATAAGGAAATCCATGATAATGATAAGCTCCATTGGGTTGTACATGACCATTATTGCAGTCCAGATCAGCTCCCATTAAATGGTTTCTTAAAGGATTTATGTTCCAACCCGTTGGTTCACTGGATATGGAATGGGCATCAACATCCCACCACTCGGCAGCGATAGGGTCAAAGGGTACGCCGTTTACCGCCACGCCAAAGGTGGTTTGGGGTTTATCGTAAAATGGCGGTTTAGGAATCTTAAACACTTTATCCGGCCATAAAACGCCTATGGAACTGAATGCCGGGATAACAAAGGTATAGTTTTGCTCTTTTAATGAACTTGGGCGACCACAATCTCGTCCTGCCAAAGGGAAGATACCTATGTTATGATTTGGAATACCGTTGGCAGTTATAACTCTCCAATAGCCTGCATTGGTAATACTTATTTTAGATTGGAAACTAGGAGTCACTTCACAAAAATCCCTTTGCTCGATAGGGCACTGCGCTTTTAAAGTATTAGCAAAAAGAAAACATACTAATAAAGTAAATAAAAATGGTTTCCATAATTCATTTTGCTTGATGTGAAAGTTTGATTTTACTTTTTCTTTTTTGAAAATCAAGGCTTTGATTGTGTGGATAAAAGTTTTCATAATAATAGGTTTTAGGTTATACAATGATGTGTAACTAATTGTAAATGCCAAAGCAGGTACAACAAGTGCTATTACTATTAAAAAACGTATATTAGGGAAAGCTTAACTCTATACATCTATACAGAATTAAGTTTTGTGCAGTAAATATTATAAAATAATTATATTAAATCGACCGAATACTTATAATTAGAAGTACTCGGACTTATTTATTTAAAAGTTTTATATATTGGGTTGGTGTTTTACCTATTATTTTTTTAAAAGTCGCCTGAAACGTAGATTTAGAATTAAAACCAGATTGGAAGGCTAAACTTAAAATTGTATAGCGATTGATTTCTCCTTTTTCAAATAAAGAAATTAGGTATTTTATACGATAGGCATTTACAAAATGATAGAAATTTTTACGGGTTAATTGATTAATGAGAGCGGAAAGATAACTATTACTTATGCTTAATTTTTCAGCCAGGCTGGAAAGCGAGAGGTGAGGATCTAAAAAAATCTTATTTTTCTCGAAGAGATTGATTAGATCTATGTAGTGCGCATTACTTTCTTTGAAACTTTTAATTTTACTAAACTCATTTTCCAATATTTTTTCCGAGGTTAAAGTATTCAATTTTGATTTAGGAAAATTTGGAAGTAAAGCGTCATCTTTAATAAAGCCTGTCCAGGCAACCCAATGAATTATCACCGCTAAAAATAGCCAAAGCAAATAGTATATTTTTAAAGAATGAATATTGTTTAATATAGAGACTGTATAAAGTATAAACCATAATACACTATAAATTAAGGCTAGAATGAGTAGATTTTTATGAAATTTTAGTTTCGATTCGTTATAATTGGTAATTTGTTCTTGTAATTGAATTTCTATTGTATTAATCTTTCTAAAAGACATAATACCTAACACAATTGCATATAATATCCCAAAGTATTCTTCAAACAAATAGATAAAACTAATATCATTATTACTTAAATAACAGTGGTTTCCCGAAAAATTTGTACATAATCGTATAGCAATATATATTAAAGAAAACACAATAAATGGAACAAAACCTAATTTATTAAATAATGTTAGCCTTTTTTGAAATGGGGCAGAAAATGTCACATAAAGATAAAAACAGATTGAGGCCAACATAGACCAAGGTAAATAACAAGATCTTAAAAAAGGAACTATTGCAAATAAGCCGACATCAGAAGCAAAATAGTATAACAGGTTCATTGAAAAAGCAAACAAAACCAAAGACAAACATTTTCCTGCTTTGCTATTACCCTTTTTAAAAAAAACAATAATACTTAATACAAAGCCCTGTAAAGCTCCAAAGAACATTAATATGTTTATGATACTCCAATCCATCATTATAGTATTTGGTCAAGTATCGAATAGAGTTAAAAAAAGAGGGCTTTACTTATTGCGAGTTATATTAGGAGAGAATTATTCCTAAAGATACTAATTTTTTAATGAAAATTAAAGGAAAATCATTTCAAAATAATTGAAATCAGATCAATTTCATTTCTTCGGAATTTCTTTTAATATCTCAAGAACAAATTTCCAATATTTTTGTGCTGAAGAAATACTTGCACGCTCATCTGGCGAATGCGCTCCCAGAATAGTTGGTCCAAAACTTATCATATCCATTTCCGGATAATTTGTTCCCAAAATACCACATTCTAATCCTGCGTGACAAGCGGCAACATGTGCTTTCTCACCATTTATATCTTCATAAAGTTTAGACATTACTTTTAAAATATCTGAGTCCATATTTGGAGACCAACCAGGATAATTACCAGAAAATTCTACTTCACATCCTATAAGTTCAAAAGTTGCACGAAGCATATTCGCCAAATCCATCTTAGAAGATTCTACCGAAGATCGCGTTAAGCATCCTATTTTAATATTACCATCTTTTACAATAACCCGTGCAATATTATTAGACGTTTCAACCAATTCTGGAATATCTGCACTCATTCTATATACACCATTACAGGCTGCATATAAAGCTCTTGTTAATCCTTCTTGCACGCCTAAATCCATAACATTAGTTGGTATATCAATATTAGAAATAATAATCTCTAAATTTGATTCCATAGTTTTTAGTTCGACCTTAATATCTTTAATGATTTCTTGCATCTGGAACATAAAAGCCTCTTCATTAATAGCATCTATTACAACAATAGCCCAGCTTTCGCGAGGAATTGCATTTCGTAAACTTCCACCATCAATTTCCGAAATTCGTAATCCGTATTTTTCAAATCCTTCAAATAATAAACGATTCATAATTTTGTTAGCATTACCTAATCCTTTATGAATATCCATTCCTGAATGTCCTCCATTTAACCCTTTAATTTCTATTTTATATGCAATACAATTTTCGGGAACGCTTTCTTCAATATAAGTTCGAGTAGCTGTAACATCAATTCCTCCAGCACATCCTACTCCTATTTCATCATCTTCTTCAGTATCTAAATTTAATAGTATTTTACCTTCTAACAATCTTCCTTTTAAACCCATAGCACCTGTCATTCCAGTCTCTTCATCAATTGTAAATAATGCTTCAATAGCTGGATGTTGAATATCTTCACTTTCCAATACAGCCATAATAGTAGCAACACCTAGGCCATTATCTGCACCAAGCGTTGTGCCATTTGCTCTTACCCAATCTCCATCTATATACATTTCTATACCTTGTGTATCAAAATCAAAATTAGTATCTGCATTTTTTTGATGAACCATATCCAAATGTGACTGCATGACAATAGTTTTTCTATCTTCCATACCAGAAGTAGCAGGTTTTTTAATAATGACATTACCGACTTCGTCTTCATTAGTTTCCAGGCTCAAACTTTTTCCGAAATCTTTCATAAAAGCGATAACACGCTCCTCCTTTTTTGATGGTCTTGGTACAGCATTTAAATCGGCGAATTTATTCCAAAGTTGTTGTGGCTGTAATTGTCTTATTTCTGAATTCACTATTTCAAGTTTTATTTTATTAAAAGTTTCACAAAGGTAGCTAATAGCTACAAAGATTTATAAAACAATTGTTTATTTTTGAATGATGCTCAAAAAGAAAAATACAATTATTGCCTTAAGTATAATTCCACAATATATCATTGTGAAATTACTTTCAAATTATCCAGCTTTTGTTGAGACTTATTATAGTAATGGATTATATCAATTTACTTCAAAAGCTTTACGATTTGTGTTTGGATGGTTACCTTTTTCAGTTGGAGATTTACTTTACACCATTGCTGGAATTTATATTATTCGATGGTTAATTATAAATAGAAAACGTATAACAAAAGACACTAAATCTTGGTTTATAGATGTTCTAGCTGCAGTATCATTGGTGTATTTTGCATTTCATTTGTTTTGGGGTTTAAATTATTACCGATTGCCATTACACGAGACTTTAGAATTAAATAACACCTATAATACTGAAGAGTTAGTAATTGTTACTCAAAAACTTATTAATGAATCTAATGAAATTCATATAAATATTACCAAAAACGATTCTATTAAAGTTGAAATGCCATTCATTAAAAAAGACCTTTTAAATAAAACTAAAAATGGGTATGATAGGTTAGCAAAAATTTATCCACATTTAAAATATTCTCCAAGCAGTGTAAAATTATCGCTATACAGTTTACCATTAACATATATGGGATTTAGTGGTTATTTAAATCCGTTTACTAATGAAGCTCAAATTGATGGTTTAATACCACTATATAAATATCCTACTACAGCATCGCATGAAGCAGCTCACCAAATAGGTTACGCTGCTGAAAATGAAACTAATTTCATTGGCTGTCTAGCTACTATTAATAATGAAGATGTTTACTTTAAATATTCAGGATATATTTTTGCATTAAGAAATTGTTTAAATGAAATATATCGTCGTGATCAAGGATGTTATGAAGAATTAGTCGTAAGTGTAAACAAAGGTATTCGAAAAAATTATCAAGAATCTTATGAGTTCTGGAGGTCTTATCAAAATCCTTTAGAGCCTTTATTTAAAAGCACCTTTAATTCTTTTTTAAAAGCAAACAACCAAGATAAAGGTATAGAAAGTTATAGTTATGCTGTGGCTTTGTTTGTAAATTATTTTAAAGACAAGTAGTTATAAAAACAAACGTTAAATAAATCTTAATTCGGTTTTTTAACGGTCATAATCTGTACCTTTAAAATTCTAATTTTATTACTAACCAATATGTACAAAAAGTATCTTATTTTAATGATGCTTATGTGTAGTTTTTCAATAATTGCACAAGAGCACTTCCCAAAAAATGATGGCGTAAAATCAGAAAACACAAATTACACAGCATTTACAAATGCTAAAATTTATGTTACACCATCACAAATTATTGACAATGGAACTCTACTTATTAAAGATGGGAAAGTAGTAGCTTCTGGAGCTTCTGTAACCATTCCAAATAATTCGGTTGTTATTGATATTGCCGGGAAAAGTATTTACCCATCTTTTATTGACATGTATTCTGGATTTGGTGTCGAAAAACCTAAACGTCAAGGTGGAGGCGGAAGATCTCCTCAATATAATGCAAGTCGTGAAGGATTTTATTGGAATGACCATGTAATGCCTGAACAAAATGCTATTGACAACTTTAAATTCAATAGCAAATCTGCTTCCGAATTAAGAAAAGCTGGATTTGGTGTTGTAAACTCTCATATGCAAGATGGTATTGTTAGAGGCACTGGCGTTTTAGTCGCACTTACAAACGAAGGAGGTGACTCCGAAAGTATTATTGATGGCCGTTCAGGACAGTATCTATCTTTAAGTAAAAGTGTAAAGTCAAGACAATCATACCCAACTTCTACAATGGGAACTTTAGCGTTATTAAGACAAATGTATTATGATGCCGATTGGTATGCAAAAGGAGGTTCTAAATCGAAAGACAGATCTTTAGAAGCTCTTAATGCAAACAAGAAGTTGGTTCAAATTATTGCTGCTGAAGATAAAGCTAATGATGTTCGTGTAGACAAAGTTGGTGATCAATTCGGAATACAATATGTAATACTTGGTGGTGGTGATGAGTATGAACGTATTAATGAAATTAAAGTTACAAATGCCACATATATTCTTCCAATTAATTTTCCTAAAGCTTATGATGTAGAAAATTCGTTTTTAGCAAGTTATTTAGAACTAGAAGATATGAGAGAATGGAATCAAAAACCTTCTAACCCAAAAGTATTAGCTGATAATGGCATTTCTTTTGCCTTTACAACTAATGGTTTAAAATCTCCAAAAGATCTTAAATCGAACATGCAAAAGGCTTTAAAATATGGCCTAGATAAAACTAAAGCATTAGAAGCTTTAACTACTGTTCCTGCTAAACTTTTAGGAAAATCAAATTCATTAGGTTCTTTAAAAAATGGAGCCTATGCAAATTTCTTAATTACTTCTGGAGATGTTTTTGATAAAAAAACAACATTATATGAAAATTGGATAAAAGGACACAAAAATGTTATAGAATCTATGAATATTAAAGATATTCGAGGAGATTATACATTTAATGTTGGAGCTACTTCTTATGATTTATCTGTTTCTGGTGAATTAAGTAAGCCTAAAGCAACTGTAAAAAGTGGTGATAATAAATTGGGGGCGAAATTATCTTATAGTGATGATTGGATCAACTTAACATTTATAAGTACAGATACAACAAAGCAAGAATATTTTAGACTTACTTCTAAAGTAACAAGTACAGATAATTTAAGTGGGAAAGTAATTCTTCCTAATGGGAATGAAACTTCATTTTTTGCAAAGAAAGCTGCAAAAGAAGAATCTGAAGATAAAAAGAAAGGAATGATGAAAGGTGATGGTGATAAAGAAGTAAAAATGATGCCAGTAAGCTTTCCTAATGGTGCTTATGGTTTTACTCAACTTCCAAAACAAGAAACTATTTTATTTAAAAATGCTACCGTTTGGACTAATGAGAAAGATGGCATTCTTGAAAATACAGATGTTTTAATTAAAAACGGGAAAATATCAGCTATTGGAAATAATTTAAGTCCAAATGGAGCTAAAATTATTGATGCTACTGGTAAGCATTTGACTTCTGGAATTGTTGATGAGCATACTCATATAGGAATCTCTGGAGGTGGTAATGAAGCAGGACATAACTCATCTGCTGAAGTTACTATCGAAGATATTATTAATCCTGAAGATATTGGTATTTATCGAAATTTAGCTGGTGGCGTTACCTCAATGCAAATTTTACATGGATCGGCAAATCCAATAGGAGGACGTTCAGCTATTATTAAATTAAAATGGGGAGAATCAGCCGATAATTTACTCTATAAAAATGCTCCAAAGTTTATAAAATTCGCTTTAGGAGAAAATGTAAAACAATCAAACTGGCAAAGCTTCAATCGCTTCCCACAAACAAGAATGGGAGTTGAGCAGTTATACATGGACTATTTTACTAGAGCAGCAGCGTATGATGCCAATAAGAAAAGCGGCAAACCTTATAGAAAAGATATTGAAATGGATGTTTTGGCTGAAATTATTAATAAAGAACGTTATATAACGTGCCATTCTTATGTGCAAAGTGAGATTAATATGTTGATGAAAGTTGCAGATAGGTTCAATTTTAATGTTAATACTTTTACGCATATTCTTGAAGGTTATAAAGTTGCCGATAAAATGAAAGAGCATGGCGTTGGTGGCTCAACATTCAGCGATTGGTGGGCTTACAAATACGAAGTTAATGACGCTATTCCTTATAATGCTTCAATAATGCAAAATGCTGGTGTTGTTACAGCAATTAATAGTGATGATAGCGAAATGTCCAGACGATTAAATCAAGAAGCTGCAAAATCGGTCAAGTATGGAGGTATAAGTGAAGAAGATGCATGGAAATTTGTAACACTTAATCCAGCAAAATTATTACATATTGATGATAAGGTTGGTAGCATAAAAGTTGGCAAGGATGCAGATGTTGTATTATGGAGTGACCATCCAATGTCTGTTTACGCTAAAGCTGAAAAAACAATTATTGAAGGTGTAACATATTTTGATATTGATAGAGACAAACAGTCACGAGAAGCCATAAAGAAAGAGAAAAGTGAACTTATTTCTATGATGCTTAAGGACAAAAATAAAGGTTTGAAAACACAGCCTATTAAAAAGAAGGATAAACCAGAATTACATTGTGACTCACTATAATCTTAAAATTGAAAATTATGAACAATTATAAATATATATCAGCAATTTTAATGTTATGTGCCACATTAACTTTTGCACAGCAAACACCAGCTTCAGCTCAAACTGAAGCCTTTACCATTGTTGGAGCTACTGCTCATATTGGTGACGGAACAGTTATCGAACAAAGTGTTATTATTGTTGAAAACGGAAAAATAACAGCATGTGTTAATCAATTAACGTCAAAATTAGCCTATAAAGGAACTATTATTGATGCCAAAGGTAAGCATGTCTATCCTGGATTTATTGCACCAAATTCTACTTTAGGTATAGCTGAAATTGGAGCTGTAAGACAAACTGTTGACTTTGATGAAATTGGCGATATGAATCCTCATATAAGAAGCATTATTGCTTATAATGCAGAATCTAAAGTTGTAGAAAGTATGAGACCAAATGGTGTGCTAATTGGGCAAATTACGCCTCGAGGTGGTACAATTTCTGGAACCTCATCTATAGTACAATTTGATGCATGGAACTGGGAAGATGCTACTTTAAAAGTTGATGATGGTATACACTTAAACTGGCCAAATAGTTTTACAAGAGGTCGTTGGTGGCTAGGCGAAGATCCTGGACTTAAAATAAATAAAAATTATACAAAATCTATTGGAAAGATTAGTGCTTTCATTGCCGAGAGTAAAGCTTATGCAAAAGGAAGTAAAACCACTAAAAATTTACAATACGATGCCATGCAAGGTTTATTTAATGGCTCTCAAAAATTGTTTGTTCATGTTAATGATGAAAAAGGAATTACGGATGCTGTAGATTTTGCAAAAAATAATGGTATTTCAAATATGGTTATTGTTGGCGGGTATCAAGCAAATAAAGTTGCAAATCTTTTAAAGGCAAATAATATTCCTGTATTAGTTAGGAGAACACAAAGCAGACCAAACAGTGATGATGAAGATTACGACTTTCCATATAAATTAGCAAAAATTTTAGTAGATCAAGGAGTTCTTGTTGGTTTAGAAAACAGCGGACAAATGGAACGAGCAAACGCACGTAATTTACCATTTCAAGCTGGTCAAGTGGTTGGTCAAGGTATGGACAAAGAGGAAGCATTAAAGCTTATAACCTCTAATACTGCAAAAATCTTGGGTATTGATGCTGATTATGGAACTTTAGAAAATGGTAAAAGTGCCACATTATTTATTAGCGAAGGTGATGCTTTAGATATGCGAACTAACATTTTATCTCATGCTTTTATAGATGGTAGAGAAATTAGTTTGGAAAGCCATCAAACGACACTTTGGAAACGCTATAGTAATAAATATAAAGGAGAATAAAAATATTTTTGAAACTGAAAAGCGAGTCAATGACTCGCTTTTTTTATTCTATAATTTTAGCATCATCTGGCTTTTCAAACAAACTGTCTTCTGATTTATCTAAAGAAATTGATACATTAACGTAATTTACATCGTTGCGCTTTGTAGTTGGTTGGTTATTTTCATAATTATACCAAGTCAATGTTTTTGGCAATTTTAGACCGTCAACGTTTTGCCAATCACTATATTTAATAAAATGAAATTCTCTACCTTTCTCTTTAGAAAAATAAGTTACTGTATAACCAAGCCATTCCATTTCATAAGTTTCAGGATTATAATACAAAATGTATTCATCATCTGATGACTCTCCAACTCCAGCATCATAAGAAATAAGTATTCCTGGATAGTCTTGTCCATCAAACCTTAACGGTTCTACATCTTTATAAAAAATGCCATCATCTGCCAAAATAAAAGGCATCGCATAAAAGTAAAACATCAAATTATAGTAAAATCTTGGATTATCCTTATAACTAGTTGTATCTTTTTGTAATAACCATAACTCATTCCCATCAAAACCAATAGTATGGGAAGGCATTTCTACTAATGATTCTCGTGATTTTAAATTAGTTGTAGTAATCTCGTCGCCATCTGACTTTGGCATAGTAAACACCAATGATTGCATAGTGTTCCATGAATCTAAACTTCCATGAGCCTCAAATATTTTTGAAATATTTTCAGGATAAATAGATGTACTTACATCTAATGTTTCGCTTTTATAATCATTAGTTTTTGTGTCTTGCTTACAAGAAAAGAACAATACAATTGTCATTAATAAAAGTGCTGTGTTTTTCATTTTTTTTAATGGTTTTTACTTTCGACGTATAAGCTATAAAATAATTACAATAATTAATCTATTTTTGCCTCCAAATGAAAAAGCTAATCAGTAGTACACAAAATCCCTTCATTAAGCAATTAATACAGCTTAAAGATAAATCAAGAGAACGTAAAAAGTCTGGTTTATTTTTAATTGAAGGCGAACGTGAAATTACTTTAGCTATAAATGGAGGTTACGAATTTGAAACCATTTTGTTTTATCCTGAATTATTTTCAGAAGAACAAATCAAAGTTTTAATAAGTCAGCAAGTTGACATTATTGAAGTATCAAAAGAAGTCTATCAAAAATTAGCGTATCGTGAAACAACCGAAGGTATAATTGCTGTAACAAAAACAAAAGATTTATCAATTAATAATATTGTTTTCAAAACTGCTATTCCATTAATTTTGGTAGCTGAAGCTCCTGAAAAACCTGGCAATATTGGAGCACTTTTAAGAACTGCTGATGCCGCTAATGTCGACGCTGTTATTATTGTGAATCCTAAAACCGATTTATACAATCCTAATATTATTCGGTCTAGTGTTGGTTGTGTTTTTACCAATCAAATAGCTACAGGAACAACTTCAGAGGTTATTAAATTTTTAAAAGAAAATAATATTAACATCTATTGTGCTGCTTTACAAACTTCAGTAGAATATCAAACTCAAAATTACACTAAACCAACAGCCATAGTTGTTGGTACAGAAGCAACAGGATTAACAAGCGAATGGCTAGAAAATTCACATCAAAATATTTTAATACCTATGCAAGGAGAAATAGACTCTATGAATGTTTCGGTTGCTGCTGGAATTCTTATTTTTGAAGCCAAAAGACAAAGACAATTTAAATAATGACAAGTACTCTATTATTCTATATTATTATCGGAATTATAATTATCACCTTTATAATTGATAAAATTCTTAATTCACTAAACGCAAAACATTACAACGACCCAATTCCTGAAGAATTGCAAGATGTATATGATGAGGCTGAATACAAAAAATCACAATCATATAAAAAAACTAATGATAGTTTTTCCAACTATATATCAGCATTTTCGCTTTTGCTAACATTAGCTTTTTTCTTTTTAGATGGTTTTGAGTTTGTAGATAATATTGCTAGAAATTATAGTGATAACAACATTCTTATTGCATTAATTTTCTTTGGAATTATTATGCTTGGAAGTGATATTATAACAACGCCATTCGCTTACTATAAAACATTTGTAATTGAAGAAAAATTCGGGTTTAATAAAAGCACAAAGAAAACCTTTGTTTTAGATAAAATAAAAGGCTTACTAATGATGGCTATTCTTGGTGGTGGAATTCTTGCACTTATTGTTTGGTTTTATGAGTTTACTGGGAACCAATTTTGGCTATATGCTTGGGGAACTATTACTGTATTCTCACTGTTTATGAATATGTTTTATTCACGACTTATTGTGCCTTTATTTAACAAACAAACAACTTTAGAAGAAGGCTCTTTGAGAGACAAAATTTCTACTTATGCAAAAACTGTAGGTTTTAAACTCAACAAAATATTTGTGATAGATGGTTCTAAAAGAAGTACCAAAGCCAATGCGTACTTTTCTGGTTTTGGAAGTGAAAAACGTGTCACACTTTACGACACCTTGATTAACGATTTAGAAGAAGACGAAATTGTAGCAGTGTTGGCTCATGAAGTTGGTCATTACAAAAAGAAGCATATTATTTTTAATTTAATAGCATCTACTCTACTTACTGGATTAACATTATATGTATTATCACTATTGATTTCAAACCCATTGCTTTCAAATGCTTTAGGAGTAGAAATCGCAAGTTTTCATATAGGTTTAATTGCTTTTGGAATGTTGTATAGTCCAATAAGCGAAATTACAGGACTAATTATGAATCATTTCTCACGAAAGTTCGAATACCAAGCCGATGATTATGCCAAACAAACCTATAAAGCCAAACCCTTAATTATGTCGTTAAAAAAACTATCTAAAAATAGTTTAAGCAATTTAACACCACATCCTGCTTATGTGTTTATGCATTATTCGCATCCAACATTGTTAGAAAGGGTCAGGAATTTGAAGTTGTAATACGCACTATAAGCTTGACTTTATAATAAAAATTAGCTAACTTCGTGTAACAATTGATATGATCGTTTTAAACGATTATATCAATGCATTTTGGATAATCAATAATGAAAACCTATAAAATGAAAAACCTGAACTTAGTTGCCAGATTTTTTTTCCTCCTTTTAATACCATACTCTATGATAGGACAAGAAAGTATAGGAATATTTGATAATCATTTGGATATCGGCGATAGCGAGAACAAAGGGTTTGCCTATTATCAGAAAGAAGATCAAACTTATGTAATTGGAGGAAGTGGTAAAAATATGTGGTTTAATGAAGATCAATTTCAATATTTATGGACTACTCTCCAAGGAGACTTTATTTTAAGAGCTGAAGTTAGCTTTTTGGGGAAAGGAGTTGATCCTCATCGTAAAGTAGGGTGGATTGTAAAAAATGATTTAAATAGTGAAACACCACATGTCAATGCATCAACTCATGGTGATGGCTTAACCTCTTTGCAATATCGTAAAACAATAGGTGGTGATACAGAAGAGATTATTTCAAAAGACAGTCTCCCTAATGTCATACAATTAGAAAGAAAAGGAAACTTATTTATCATGTCAACTGCCAAATTTGGTAAAGAATTCATCTCTGTTCAATTGGAAAATATGTCCTTGGAAAATCAGGTTTATGTTGGGCTTTATGTATGCTCACATAACCCAGATATTGTAGAATTAGCAAAATTCAGAAATGTTAGAATTATTCAACCAGTAGATTCAGGTTTTACTCCTTATGAGGACTATATTGGAAGTAATCTTGAAATTATGGATGTTACAACCGGAAAGAGAAAAATACTTTTTAGTACACCAAATTCTATTCAGGCGCCTAACTGGACCGTAGATGGGAAAAATCTTATTTATAATTCTGAAGGCAGACTTTATCAATATAGTTTTAATACAGGAACAATAAGTCCGCTCAATACTGGATTTGCAACAAGCAATAACAACGATCATGTATTATCTTTTGATGGAACATTGTTAGGTATTAGCCATCATAATGAGAATGATAACAATAATTCAACCCTATATTACTTATCTTCAAAAGGTGATTCAAATCCTAAAGTTATAACTAAGCTAGGTGCAGGAGCTTCTTATTTACATGGATGGTCTCCTGACAATAAAAAGATGATTTTTACTGGATATAGAAAAGGACAGTATGATTTATATACAATTGATTTGGAAACAGGTCAAGAAACGCAAATGACCAATCATAAAACCCTAGATGATGGTTCAGAATATAGTCCCGATGGTAAACATATTCTATTTAACTCAGAAAGAACAGGTACTATGAAACTATGGAGAATGGATGCCAATGGGAATAATCAAAAGCAACTAACTTTCGATGGCTATAATGATTGGTTTCCCCATGTGAGTCCAGATCAAAAATGGATCATTTTCCTTTCCTACCCTAAAGATGTTGACCCAAACGATCATCCTTTTTATAAACATTGTCTTTTAAGAATGATACCTTATGAAGGAGGTATACCAAAAATAATTGGATACATTTATGGAGGTCAAGGAACGATCAATGTTCCAAGTTGGTCTCCTGATAGTAGGTATATCTCTTTTGTTACAAATTCAAAAGGTAGAGAATAATCACTTTATAATTTATATTAATAAGGACTGTCCACAACAAAAGCTAAAACGTCAATAGCTCCTGAGCAGGGCAACTTCGTTTAGCAGGTCATTAAACGAAACTTTAAAAAAATCCTATTACTTTCAGTTTTAAAATCCCAAACAAAACTATTGCCAATTAAAATTCTTATTGCTACATTAGTTTTATGAATGATGTCGAGATAAAAAAAGAAAATGCAGCCATTACAAAACAGTACAAGCAGCTTTTAAAAGTAAGTTACAGGACACTGTCTGCAAAAGATAAAAAACTTATCCGCTCTGCTTTCGATCTTGCTGTAGATGCACATAAAGAACAACGCAGAAAATCTGGCGAAGCTTATATTTTTCATCCACTAGCTGTAGCAAAAATTGTAGCCCAAGAAATTGGTATGGATGCTACTTCAATTGCTGCAGCACTGCTTCACGATGTAGTTGAAGACAATCCAAATTATACCATAGACGATATACAGCAACTTTTTGGAGAAGCTGTTGCGAGAATAGTAGATGGTTTAACAAAAATCTCTTCTCTTAAAAAAGATATGGATGTTTCTATGCAGGCCGAAAACTTTCGTAAGATGTTGTTAACCTTACATGACGATGTTCGTGTAATTATTATTAAAATTGCTGATAGACTCCATAATATGCAAACTATGGAAGCAATGAAACCAGAAAAACAGGTTAAAATTGCATCAGAAACCTTGTACATTTATGCACCTTTAGCACATCGTATTGGACTTTATAATATTAAAACCGAACTTGAAGATTTAGGTTTAAAATATACTGAACCTGAAGTATATAATGACCTATCAACAAAAATAAAACAAAGTAAAGTAGAACAAGACGCATATATAAAAGAAATTAGCAAAGTTTTAAAAACGTCACTCAATAAAGAAGATATAGATTATGATATAAAGGGAAGGCCAAAATCTATTTACTCCATTAAACGTAAAATGGTTAAACAAGGTGTTTCATTTGATGAAGTATATGATAAATTTGCGGTTAGAATTATTTATAAATGTGATGTAGAAGAGGAAAAATTTCTGGCCTGGAAAATATATTCTATAGTAACCGATCATTTTAGACCAAACCCAATACGATTACGCGATTGGATCTCTTCTCCAAAATCTACAGGTTATGAGGCTTTACATATTACGGTAATGGGCCCAAAAGGCCGTTGGGTAGAAGTGCAAATTCGTAGTGAGCGTATGAATGAAGTTGCAGAAAAAGGCTATGCTGCTCATTACAAATACAAACAGGGAAAAGCTTCTAAAGAAGACACTCTCGATAATTGGATAAATAAACTGCAAGAAGCACTTGAAAATCCTGAGACAAATGCTGTAGATTTTGTGGAAGAGTTTAAACTTAATCTATATTCAAAAGAAATATTTGTTTTTACACCTAAAGGAGATCTCAAGTCTTTACCTAAAGGTTCTACACCATTAGACTTTGCTTTTAGTATTCATACTGAAGTTGGTATGAAAACCAGAGGTGCAAAAGTTAATGGAAAATTAGTTCCTTTAAGTCATCCTCTGGAAAGTGGAGACCAAGTAGATATTTTAACTTCAAATAATGCAAAGCCAAATTCCAATTGGTTAGATTATGCGACTACAGCAAGAGCTAGAAGCAAAATAAGATCTTCATTAAAAGAAGAAACAAAAGAGATTGCAGTAGAAGGTAAAGAGATTTTAAGGCGTAAACTAAAACAACTTAAAATTACACTTAATGAAAAATCTGTAAATGAACTTGTAAATTATTTTAAATTAAAAACTAGTCTAGACTTATTTTATCGTGTTGGTATAAGCACCATAGACAATAAGATGCTTAAGGATTATGCGTCTTCTAGAAGTAATGTATTTGTAAGCTATTTAAAAAATAAAATTCGAAAACCTAACACGGGAGCTGATTTAGATAAAGACGAGATCACTTCTAAATATGACATGCTCGTTTTTGGTAAAGAAGAAGAACGGTTAGATTACAAATTATCAAGTTGTTGTAATCCCATACCTGGAGATGCCGTTTTTGGATTTTTAACTATTAACGATGGTATTAAAATTCATAAAAAAAATTGCCCAAATGCATTAAGCTTACAATCTAATTATGCCTATCGTATAATGACTGCAAAATGGATTGATTCATCACAACAAGAGTTTACAGCAATTATAGAAATGACTGGTATAGACAATTTAGGTTTAGTCAATGAAGTTACAAAGGTCATCTCTGGAAATATGCACGTTAATATAAAAAATCTTAGTTTTGAAACAGATCATGGATTGTTTTCTGGTAAAATTACTTTGGTAGTCAAACATACTAATTTGGTTAAAAAATTAATGGATAGAATTAAGAAAATTAATGGTATAGAAAAAGTTTATAGAGTATAGGTCAACTCTAATAATTAGTTTAAATTTGTGGTGAAATTATGAGCGTTAAAACTGAAAATAATAATCAAAGTATTGTAAAGAATGTCTTCACTAAATTTTTAGAAGATAATGGTCACAGAAAAACACCTGAACGTTATGCTATTCTTCAAGAAATTTATGAATGTAAAGATCATTTTGATATAGAATCTCTATATGCTAAAATGATGAATAAAAAGTATCGTGTATCTCGTGCAACACTTTACAATACTATAGAATTATTATTAGACTGTTCTTTAGTTAGAAAACATCAGTTTGGGCAAAATCAATCACAATACGAAAAATCTTATTTCGATAAACAGCACGACCATGTTATTCTTACAGATAGTGGTGAAGTTATCGAGTTTTGTGACCCAAGAATTCAAACTATTAAGAAAACCATTGAAGATGTTTTTGATATTGACATTCATAATCATTCACTCTACTTTTACGGCACAAAAAAACAACCAACAAACTAATTACATAATGGCAGTAGATTTACTACTAGGTTTACAATGGGGAGATGAAGGCAAAGGAAAAATTGTTGATGTTCTTACCTCCAACTACAATATTATAGCAAGATTTCAAGGAGGTCCAAATGCTGGACATACACTTGTTTTTAATGGTATGAAACATGTTTTACATACAATTCCATCTGGAATATTTCATGATGACACTATAAATTTAGTAGGTAATGGCGTTGTTATAGATCCTGTGATTTTTAAAAACGAATTGAGTAAATTAGATGAGCAGCATATAGACTATACAAAATTACTTCGTATTTCTCGTAAAGCACATCTTATTTTACCTACACATAGGTTACTGGATGCTGCAAGTGAAATTGCAAAAGGTAAAGCAAAAATTGGTTCTACTTTAAAAGGTATTGGCCCAACCTATATGGATAAAACAGGACGTAATGGAATTAGAGTTGGTGATTTAGAATTAGACAATTGGAAAGAAAAATATCGTGCTTTAGCTAATAAACATGAAAGGATGATAACCTTCTATAATGTAGATTTACAATATGAGTTAGAAGATTTAGAAATCGAATTTTTTAAAGCCATAGAAACTTTAAAAAAATTAACTTTTATAGATTCCGAAGAATACATACATCAATCATTAAAAGATGAAAAATCTATTTTAGCTGAAGGAGCACAAGGATCGCTACTAGATATCGATTTTGGAACATATCCGTTTGTAACCTCATCTACTACCACAGCGGCAGGTGCTTGTACTGGTTTGGGCGTTGCACCTAATAAAATTGGAGATGTCTTCGGAATATTTAAAGCCTATACTACAAGGGTTGGATCTGGTCCTTTTCCAACCGAATTATTTGATGAGATAGGAGAAACCATGGGACTCGTTGGTAACGAATTTGGTGCTACAACTGGTCGTCCTCGTCGTTGTGGATGGTTAGACCTCGTAGCTTTAAAGTATTCATGTCAAATTAATGGTGTAACACAATTAATGATGATGAAAGGAGATGTGCTTTCTGGTTTTAAAACTTTAAAAGTGTGTACAGCATATAACTATAAAGGCGAAATTATCACGCATTTACCTTACAACATAGAAGCTGAAAACGTGACACCAGTTTATACTGAATTTGTAGGTTGGAGTGAAGATTTAACTAAAATGGAAGAAAACTCTCAACTTCCTAAAGAATTAAACAAATATATAACCTTTTTAGAACAAGAGTTGGACATTCCAATTAGAATAGTTTCTGTAGGGCCTGATAGAAAACAAACAATTTTCAGATAATATACTTAAATAGTTAAATAGTGTAGGTTAAATATTTTATAACTCGCAATAAAAGAATAATATAATAGTTATTTTTACCACAAATATTCAATACTTAAACACTTGAAACTGCACAAAACCTTATATTTCTTAATATTTTTTGCATTACTTCTATCAAGTTCTATTTCTGCACAAGAAAAACGAAGAATTGATATTGACTATTCTCCATTTTTAACTACAGACGAAGATAAATATCCAGGAGCTACTATTTTAACCAGAGATGATATGAGTCAGGTTATAATTTCTCATGATGGTGTTAAATTATGGTGCGATCAAGCTATCTATTATTCTAAAGAGGATTTTATAGAAGCTTATGGCAATGTACTTATTAAACAAGGAGATACCATAACTATGACTTCCAGTTATGTAGAGTATAGTGGTAAAACACAACTTGCGTTTGCCAGTGAAGATGTTGTGTTAACAGACCCTACTTCTGTAATCACCACAGATACATTATATTTTGATCGTGTTAAACAAGAAGCTTTTTACAAAAGCAAGGGAAAAGTGGTTAGAGATTCTTCGGGTACAATAACAAGTCAGATTGGGACATATTATATGAAAGCAAAAAAGTATCAATTTGTTAAAGATGTAAAACTGGTAAATCCAGATTATGTTATAAATTCAGATAAGTTAGATTTTTATTCTGAAACAGGGCACGCTTATATGTTTGGACCTACTACTATTGTAGGTGAAACAAGTACTATTTACTGTGAGCGCGGTTTTTACGACACTAATAATGATGTTGGCTATTTTGTAAAAAAATCAAGAATAAATTACGATAATCGCATCTTTGAAGGTGATAGTATGTATTATGATAGAAACCGAAGCTTTGCATCAGCAACCAACAATATTAAAGTAACAGACACTCTAAATAACTTTATTGTTAAAGGACATTATGCCGAAGTTTTTCGCGAAAAAGATTCTGTTTTTATTACCAAACGCGCTTTAGCTATAAGCGTTCAAGAGAATGATTCAATATACATACATAGTGATACTATTAGAGTTACTGGTCCTGAAGAACATCGTATCACTAAAGCATTCTATAATGCCAAAATTTATAAATCAGATTTAAGTGGTAAAGCAGACTCCATTCACGTTGACCATAAAAGTGGACTCACTCAACTTGTAAATTTAAATCAGTTTTCTTCAAGTGAAGCCTTCACTACAAAACGTAATCCAATTCTGTGGAATATTGACAATCAAATTACAGGAGATTCTATACATTTAATTTCTAATCCCGAAACCGAAAAATTAGATTCTTTAAAAGTGTTTAATAATGCCTTTGTTATAAGTAAAGATTCTCTTGGTACTGGTTATAATCAAATAAAAGGACAAAAATTATTTGGCTTATTTAATAAAGATAATGATTTATATAGTATAGATATTATTAAAAATGCCGAGTCCATTTATTATTTAAGAAATGACAAAGACGAATTGGTTGGTATTGATAAATCTAAATCTGGCAAAATTAAAATTTGGATTACCAATAATAACATTGATGAAGTTAGAAAAATTAATCAAATTGATGGTGATACTTACCCTGAAGAGCAGTTTCCTGAAAAGGACCGTATTCTTCGAGGTTTTGATTGGCGTGATGAAGAGCGTCCATTAAGCGTCGAAGATTTATTTAAAGATGATCCTCCGCTAGTCCTTCCTATAATAAAAGGACTTGAAGATTATATACCACAAAAAGACTTTTTTGATGATTCTTTAATTAAGCGTGTTGAAGAATCTAATAAAGAAGCTAAAACTTCAAAAAAAGAAAACAAAGCTGCTCGTAATATACCTAAAAATAAATTGAAGAAGTCAAAAGATAATTTAAGTATAAAAGATGAGAAGCTAAATCTCAAAAAAAAGAATAATTAAAACAGATTTTTTTAAATACCAGGCACAAACAACAGCACATCCTTTAGCAATGCAAATCTCACATGCTGAAGGTAGCTATATTTATGACCAAAATAATAAACCTTATCTCGATTTTGTTGCTGGTATTTCGGCATGCAGTTTAGGTCATAAACACCCAAAAGTAGTTGCTGCAGTTAAAGCTCAATTAGACGCCTATTTACATGTAATGGTTTACGGTGAATATATACAAGAACCAGCAGTAAAACTAACCAAGTTATTAGCTCAACATTTACCCGCTCCATTAGAGAGTACCTATTTAACAAATTCAGGAACTGAAGCGATAGAAGGTGCTTTAAAATTGGCTAGAAGATTTACTGGTCGTTCACAAATTATAGCAGCAAATAATGCTTATCATGGTAATACAATGGGTTCGATGAGTGTTATGGGTTTTGAAGAACGCAAACAAGCTTTTCGACCATTAATTCCAGATGTTCATTTTATTGAGTTTAATAACGATGAATATTTAACGCAAATTACGACAAAAACTGCTGCTGTTGTTTTAGAAACAATACAAGGTGGAGCTGGTTTTATTGTGCCAGAACAAAACTATTTACATAAAGTAAGACAACGTTGTAATGAAGTTGGTGCAATTTTAATATTAGACGAAATACAAACTGGCATAGGACGTACAGGGACCCTTTTCGGTTTTGAGCACTATAATTGTATTCCAGATGTTGTAGTAACAGGAAAAGGTCTTGGTGGAGGGTTACCTATAGGAGCATTTACAGCTTCAAAAGAAATGATGGATTGTTTAATGAATAATCCTAAGTTAGGCCATATTACCACCTTTGGAGGTAATCCGGTAATTGCAGCTGCTGCACTTGCAACATTACAAGAAATTACAACAACCATTCTTATTGCAGGAATTACAGAAAAAGAAGCCATAATACGAAAACATTTAGTGCATCCTCTAATAAAAGAAATACGAGGTAAGGGTTTAATGCTTGCAGCAATAACACCTTCATCTGAAATCACGAATCATGTGATTTTAAAATGCCAAGATGCAGGATTGATTCTATTCTGGTTACTATTTGAACCTCGTGCTATACGGATAACACCTCCATTAACCATTACAAATGAAGATATTATAAAGGGCTGTAATATTATTAAAGAGGTGTTAAACAGCTTATCCAAATAGAATAATTGACTTAAATTTGACTGTTAATTATTTTGTTGAAAACATTGAAGAAAAAATAGCTAACATGGAAGATAGAATACTACATTTATTTCAGTGAACTATTAATGTCTATGGAATATAGTCAGTACGACGACAATAACAACTTATCGCTCTCAAAATTCGAATCTATGTTAAAAACAAACCATGTTTTGTTTTTCGATTCCAATGAATTTGAGAATATTATTCACCACTATTTCGAAATCGGAAAAATGGCTTTAGCAAAAAAAGCCATTAAATTAGGCTTAGAGCAACATCCTGCTTCTACTAACTTAAAATTATTTCAAGTAGAAGTATATGTATTCGAAAATAAGTTAAAAATGGCTGACCAGCTTTTAAACAAGTTATATGAGATAGAGCCTGCAAATGAAGAAATTTATATCCAAAAAGCTAATATTTTATCCAAAAAAGACAATCACGAACAGGCAATAAGTGTTTTACATCAAGCTTTAGAATTCTCTGAAGACAATGCTGATATATTTTCTCTAATTGGTATGGAATACTTGTTTTTAGATAAATTTGAAGATGCCAAATTGTATTTTTTAAAATGTTTAGAAACAGATTATGAAGATTATTCAGCACTCTACAATGTAATGTATTGTTTCGAATTCTTAGAACAAAATAATGAAGCTATAGATTATTTAAACACCTATTTGGAAAAAAATCCTTATTGTGAAGTAGCCTGGCATCAACTTGGAAAGCAATATTTTAATACTAGAGAATATAATAAAGCAATAGCAGCTTTTGATTTTGCTATAATCTCCGACGATCTTTTTATTGGAGCTTACCTAGAAAAAGGAAAGGTTCTGGAAAAATTAAAACAATTTGATGAGGCTATAGAAAATTACAAAATTACTTTAGCAATTGACGATCCAACTTCTTTCGCACTATTGCGTATTGGACGCTGTTATGAAAAACTGTATCAAGATGATTTAGCAGTGCAACACTACTATAAAACAGTAGAGGAAGATCCGTTATTAGATAAAGGTTGGATAGCAATAACAAACTTTTATAATAAAAACAAGAATTACCAGAAAGCTTTGTATTACATAAACAAAGCTATTAATATAGATTCTGAAAATGTCATCTATTGGAAGCTATATGCACAAATAAATCAGCGATTAAATTTTCTAGAAGAAGCAGAACATGGGTATAAAAAAACATTAGAACTCGGTAATTATGAATTAGATACTTGGTTGGCTAGAGCAGACATTCTTATTAATTTAGGCGAATATGAAGCTGCTATTTTTAGCTTAATTCAAACAGCAGAATTCTATTCAGATAATGCTGAAGTTGAATACCGTTTGGCTGGAAGCTATTTTAAGAACAATCAATCGATCAAAGGACGTTTCCATCTTAAAAATGCACTTGATTTGGACAAAGACTATATTTTTATAATCGAAGAATTATTTCCAACTGTTTTTAAGCGCAAATCAATTAAAGAAATAGTAGCAAAATTTAAAAAAGCTTAAAACTAAAATTCCATATCTTTAACTCACCTTAATTAGTAGCAAATGCATAGACGATTTATCGATTATATTATCATTTCCCTTAAAGGAATAGCAATGGGAGCCGCAGATGTGGTTCCAGGTATTTCTGGTGGTACTATTGCTTTTATTTCTGGTATTTATGAAGAATTATTAGAAAGTATTGATAGTATAAATCTTGGCTTTTTTAAGATATGGAAACAAAAGGGTTTTAAAAGTGCTTGGATATCTATAAATGGTAATTTCTTATTATCACTTTTTTTAGGAATTGCCTTTAGTATTATTTCATTAGCTAAAGTAATTAAATGGCTTCTTTTAAATGAAGCTTTGTTGTTATGGTCTTTCTTTTTTGGATTGGTTTTAGCTAGTGTTTTCTATATAGGAAAACAAATAAACACTCGGAATATTTGGGCTATTGTTACGATAGTAATTACAACAATACTATCTTATTTTATAACAATAACAGAACCTTTTGTTTCGCCTGACAATAACCTTTATCTATTATTTTGTGGTTTTATTGGTATAATTGCTATGATTCTTCCTGGAGTTTCTGGAGCATTTATTTTATTAATACTTGGTGCTTACCAAACAGCAATTAATACAGTTGATGATTTATTTCAGAGTATTATTGCATTAAACTTTGAACTTTTTAAAGCCGCCTTTATAAAATTCTTGATGTTGGCAATAGGTGCAGTTTTTGGAATTAAAGCCTTTTCTAAACTTCTAAATTTTATGTTTAAAAATTATAAAAACTTAACTTTAGCAATGTTAACTGGGTTTATGATTGGTTCTCTAAATAAAATTTGGCCTTGGAAAGAGACATTGTCTTGGAGAACTAATTCAAAAGGAGTAGAAGTTCCATTTCAAGAACAAAGTATTTCGCCATTTTCTTTTGAAGGTGATAATCAACTAGTTTTAGCTATAACTTTAATAGTATTTGGATTTTTAACTATTTTTATTTTAGAGAAATTAGGTTCAAAAAAAATTAACCACTAATCTCAAATGCAAAGTACAAGAACTTTTTTGGATAAAATTTTTCTCATCTTAAAAGGGTTAGGAATGGGAGCTGCTAATAAAGTGCCTGGTGTTTCAGGTGGTATTGTTGCTTTTGTAGCTGGTTTTTACGAAGAGTTTATTTATTCACTGCAAAAAATAAACGGAAAAGCATTCAAATTGTTGATTAATGGTCGCTTCTTAAGCTTCTTTCGTTATATAAATGGGCGTTTTTTAGGACTCTTATTTTCAGGAATGATTATTAGTTATTTTAGCGTTTCCAAAATTCTAGATTACTTTATTGCTCATTTCGAACTTTATGTATGGAGTATTTTCTTCGGAATGATTATTGGCTCCATCTATTATATTAATAAAGATTTTAAAAATTGGAATATTAATACAGTTATTGGTTTGATTGTTGGAATAGCTATTGGAATAGGTATTAGTTTCTTGGATCCAGCAAAAGAAAATGACAATCTTTGGTTTGTGTTTTTTTGTGGTATTGTTAGTGTTTCAGGAATGGCATTACCAGGCTTTTCTGGTTCATTTATACTAATTCTATTAGGAAATTATGTCTTGCTATTAGTAGATGCAGTTAATGCTCTTTATGATACTATTTACGATATTTTTTCGGGTGATTTTAATTTTACTGAAAATCCGGCTCGTATAAGAATGTTAAAAGTGCTTAGTGTTTTTACATTAGGCTCTTTTGCAGGTTTAGTAACTTTTTCTCACTTTATTAATTACGTTTTAAAGCATTATAAAAATATAACTCTGTCTGTTATTATGGGTTTTATTATTGGTTCTCTTGGTGTTGTATGGCCTTGGAAAAAAACCATTTATAAAACACTTGAAGACGGTTCTTATTTATTAGATTCAACTGGAGTGAAAGTGATAGAAAATTATAAACGCTTTATTCCAGAATTTTCTTCCGAATCATTTATAGCAATTGCCTATATTGTACTAGGAATATTATTTGTTTTAGCTTTAGAACGGTATGGGCAAAAAACAAGGAAAATAAATGTCTAAATTTGGTCTCATAGGAAAAGATATTGGTTATTCATTTTCAAAATCATATTTTACAAATAAGTTTGAAAATGAAGACTTATTGCATACATACCAAAACTTTGATATTGAATCTATTGATGGTTTTCTAGGTATTGTTAAGTCTACCAAAGAATTAAGAGGCTTAAATGTTACTATTCCTTATAAAGAAACTGTAATTCCTTTTTTAGACAAGTTAGATAAAAAATCTAAAGAAATTGGTGCAGTAAACACAATCGTAATTACAGAAAATGAAAATCTTATTGGCTACAATACAGATTATTATGGATTTAAAAAATCTATAGAACCATATTTAAAAAAGAATCATAAAAAAGCCCTGATACTTGGTACAGGAGGAGCATCAAAAGCGATTGCTTATGCCTTAAAAAAATTGAGCATAGATTATTATTATGTTTCTAGAACATCTTCAAATAATTCAACATTTACTTACCAAACGCTTTCCGAAAAAATTATAAAAGACCATCACATTATTATTAATTGTACTCCACTTGGCACATATCCAAAAACCAATGCTTGTCCTCAAATTCCGTATGACGCAATAACAGAATCACATATATTATACGATTTAATATATAATCCAGAGGAAACTAAGTTTTTAACGATAGGTAAACTTAAAGGTGCAAAAATTTGTAACGGATTAGAGATGTTAAAATTTCAAGCAGACAAAGCTTGGGATATTTGGCATGAGCAGTAAAGCCTTATAAATCCTCAATAACCTTTGCAATTTTAATTGTTAATATTATCTTTAACCGTTAAAGTGAAAGAGAACCTAAACATTGAAAGACATGTCTGAGAAAGATAACCTGCCAAAAGCAGATGGAGAAAAAGAAGAAAAATCGACTGAAAATAAGCAAGCAGCTGTAGATATTGAAGCAGTTGTTGAAGAGAAAACAGATGCTATTTCTGAAGCTCAAGAAAAGATAATTTCTACTGATTCAGTAAGCCCTACAAACGGAATTGAAGCTGATAATGCTAAAATAGAAGACATTGTTGAAGTTGTAGAAAAAGTAAAGGACTCCATTGAAGAACCAACTGCTGAAATTGAAACCGTTTCAGAGAGTACTCCCGAAAATATTTCTGAAAACAAAAAAGACACTACATCAAAAGATAAGGATGAGCCTTTAAATGAAATAGAAGTCAAAAATGCTAAAGAAGCTGAAGACGAAGATAAAAATGACCATCCTAAAATTGAAGTTGAAGAAAAAGTAAAGGACTCCATTGAAGAACCAACTGCTGAAACTGAAGCCATTTCAGAGAGCACTCCCGAAAATATTTCTGAAAACAAAAAAGACACTACATCAAAAGATAAGGATGAGGCTTTAAATGAAATAGAAGCCAAAAATGCTAAAGAAGCTGAAGACGAAGATAAAAATGCTCATCCTAAAATTGAAGATAAAGACTACCATACCATGTCTATGGAGGATTTGGTAGATGAACTTGAAAAATTAGTCGAAAACGAAAAAATACAAATTATTAGATCTAAAGTAGATACTATAAAAAGCGAATTTTCGTCAAAATTTAGCTCACTATTAGAAGTAAAAAAGGCCGAATTTATAGCTGAAGGCGGTAGTACAATTGATTTTTATTTTGATAGCCCCTTAAAAAAACGTTTTAATACTATTTTTAAAACCTATAGGGAGAAGCGTCAAGCTCATTATAAAAATTTAGAAAAAAATTTAAAGGAAAATTTAGAAAATAGATTAGAAATAATAAATGAAATAAAAGGTTTAATTAATGTTGAAGAAAACATTAATACCACTTACAAACATTTTAAAGCCTTACAAGAAAGTTGGAGAAATGCTGGACCTATTCCACGAGATAAGTATAATACTGTTTGGAACAACTATCATCACCATATTGAAATTTTTTATGATTTTTTACATTTAAATAGGGATTTAAGAGATTTAGATTTTAAACATAATTTAGAACAGAAAATCAAATTGATTGCGCGTGCCGAAGAATTGGCACAATATGATGATAGCAATAGAGCTTTTAGAGAACTTCAAGTATTACATAAAATTTGGAAAGAAGAACTTGGACCCGTTGGTAAAGAACATCGCGAACTTATTTGGGAACAATTTAGTGCTGCGACAAAGTCGATACATGAAAAACGACAGGTATATTTTGGAGAATTAGATAAAGCTTACGAAAAAAATCTTGAAGTAAAGCATGATATTATTGCGCAGATAGATGCTATAACTAAAGATGACACAAATAATCATTCTATCTGGCAAAAAAGAATTAGAAAAATTGAAGAATTACGCAAGCAATTCTTTAATGCAGGTAAAGTTCCTATTAAAGTAAACGAAGCCACTTGGGCGAAATTTAAAACAGCAGTAAGAGAATTTAATCATAAGAAAAATGCGTTTTATAAAGGATTAAAAAAAGATCAATACGAAAATCTGCAAAAAAAGTTGGCACTTATTAAAATTGCAGATGAAAACAAAGACAATACAGACTTTGAAACTACAACTCCTTTAATGAAGAAAATTCAAAGTGAGTGGAAAAATATTGGTCACGTTCCAAGAAAAGATAGTGATAAAATTTGGAAACAATTTAAGGCGGCTTGTAATCATTATTTTAATAAATTTCATGATGTACAAAATGAATCTAATAAAGAAGAAGTTGACGCTTTAGAAAAAAAGGTAGCACTGCTGGAAAAGCTTAAAACTATTGATGTTTCTGGTGATGTTGAAACTAATTTGGCACTTATAAAAGAGTACGTAGCAACTTGGAAAACATTAGGTAGAGTCCCTTATAACAAGCGTTTTATTAATGGAAAATTTAACAAAGCTATTGATGGTTTATTTAACAAACTAGATATAAGCAAAGATGAAACAGAGCTCTTAAAATACGATAATAAATTAGAGTCATTAGCAAATACTTCCGATAAGAGACTATTAGATAATGAACATAATTTTTTACGCAAAAAAATAGATGATATCAAAGCAGAAATTATTCAATTGGAAAATAACCTTCAGTTTTTCTCTAACGTTGAAGACGATAATCCTTTAGTAAAAGACGTCCATAAAAATATAGAAAAGCATAAAACCGAATTAACTACTTGGGAAAGTAAACTTAAAAAAATAAAGAAATTCTATTAAGCTCATCTTAACCTTCTATGATTGGCTGCAAAATCACCATTTTGTCCTCATATTTTGTCTTTTTATTACTTCGTAATTCCACTATGAAGTGCAAAAAAGCCTTCATCTGATACCAAAAGCAAAAATTTTCGCCTGAATAAAAAAGGGTAAGATGAGCTTTTTAAAAATCAAATCCTACCCGTAAAATTACAAGTAGGATGTTGACTTCTAACTAAACTAAATAAAACTTAATTCTAATCTAATACCATATAGATCAAAATTTTTGTAACTCACAGCGAGTGCTGCGTTTTATAATAGATATTGTATATACGTAACAGACTATGTAAGTAGATGTTTTTATTAAAAAATAATTACAAGCCTTTAGCTTCTTCCCAAAACACATCCATTTCGGCTAACGTCATTTCACTTAATGTTTTATTTAAAGTTTTGGCTTTGCTTTCCAGATATTGAAATCGTTTTGAAAATTTTTTATTTGTAGACTCTAAAGCATTTTCTGGATTAATGTTTAAAAACCTAGCATAATTAACCATAGAAAACAAAACATCTCCAAACTCCTGTTCTATGCTTTCCTGATTTCCACTTTTTACTTCATCTTTAAATTCCTGCAACTCCTCCTCTACCTTTTCCCAAACTTGGTGTGATTCTTCCCAGTCAAAACCAACACCAGCAACCTTTTCTTGTATACGACTTGCTTTAACAAGTGCAGGCAAACTTTTTGGCACTCCTTCCAAAACACTGGTTTTTCCTTCTTTAAGTTTTAGTTTCTCCCAATTTTGTTTTACCTCAGCTTCATCCTTAACTTTTACATCTCCATAAATATGAGGATGCCTACTTATTAGTTTTTCGCAAATTGAGTTGGCAACATCTGCAATATCAAAATCGTTGGTTTCACTGCCAATTTTTGCATAAAAAACAATATGTAATAACAGATCGCCCAATTCCTTTTTTACTTCTTGTAAATCGTTGTCGAGTATAGCATCTCCAAGTTCGTACGTTTCTTCTATAGTTAAATGACGTAAAGATTTTAAAGTTTGTTTTTTATCCCAAGGACATTGCTCGCGCAACTCGTCCATAACAGTTAATAAGCGATCAAAAGCTTGGAGTTGGTCTTTTCTGGAGTTCATTTAAGTGTTAATTATTAACAGTAAAAATAAACTTTTTATATGAAGAATTTTAAGAGAAAAAATAAAGTTACGCTTATCGGTCTAGTATAAGAATTGTGCGGTTTTGTGTGCGAGGATTTTTCGAAGGAAAAAATCAGACATAACAAAATTGCACAACTCTTTGATTAAGTATTAATCTACTCATTATTATTATACGTTGTTATATGACGTTTTTTATTTCAAAAAAGGGATTGCAGGTACATATTTATTCTTTAATCCTCTTTGACTTCTTCTTATATTCAGAAAAATCAATAGTAGATTAAAAAAGTATAGAGCTATTACCACTATTCCTGCTATTGATAATTCAAATACTAAACCAGGAAAAGAATTTAAGATATTGAAATTAAATGGTATAAAAACTCCTTTTGATGCTACCATTATTACTATATAAAGTGTTAAAGTCCAAGTTATCTGAAAACTAATTATTTTTCTGCCAGTATCATCCACATATTTTATCTTTTCCCTCTTTAAAATCCACATAACAAGTGGAATTATAATTCCTAGTAAGGGTTGAATTAGGACACTGATAGAACTTAAATTTAATAGAGTCAAATATCCTTTGTCCTCAATATCTGTCCATTCCAAAAGGTCGTCTGGCGTTACACCAAGAGCTTGTGTTAATTTAATCAATGTATCTCCTCTCGGTATTGATTCGCCTTTTTCAATTCGCTGAATTGTTCGTAGACTTAATTTTGATTCTTCTGAAAGTTGCTCTTGAGAAAATCCTTTTCGGTTTCTTAGGTCTTTGATTTTAATTGCTAAGTTCTGATTATTCATTTTAATATTTTTTAATGATTACTCAGCAAAGATATTTTGAAGTTGGTTTGATTGTTGCGTCATTATTATGTCAATATTATGACATTTCTGCCATCGTTTGGCGTAAATGCCATATAATGCTTTGATATGAACTTTTTTAATTGTCTATAAGACGATAATTCGACTAACTCAGCATGAATAAGTGAAGTTATAATTTTATAGTCTAAAACTCAATAGTTTAAAAGTTAACTTTTAATAATTTTATAAACTAGAAACCTCAAGTTTAGCTTCCTCAAACTCGGCAATAATTTCAGTAACAATATCAGCTACTGGTTTAATATTATGTATCAATCCCGAGACTTGCCCAATTTCTAATTCGCCATTGTCAAGATCACCTTCAAACATACCTTGTTTTGCTCTTGCTCTTCCTAACAACTCTTTAAGCTGTTCAGGAGTTGGTGCTGTTTTATAGAGTTCCTGTACTTCCTGGAAAAATTTATTTTTCATCATCCTAACAGGAGCCAATTCTTTTAAAGTTAATTGAGTATCACCTTCTTTAGATTCTACAACAAACTGCTTAAAAGCTTGATGTGCTGACGATTCTTCACTGGTTACAAAACGACTACCTATTTGTACACCATCTGCTCCTAAAACCATAGTTGCTAACATAGCTTTTCCTGTAGCAATGCCTCCAGCTGCAATTAATGGAATTTTAATATGGTCCCTTACCATAGGTATCAATGTAAGTGTTGTAGTTTCGTCTCTTCCGTTATGTCCTCCTGCTTCAAACCCTTCAGCAACTACAGCATCTACTCCAGCATCTTGCGCTTTTAAGGCAAACTTTACGCTACTTACCACATGAACAACCGTTATGCCCTTATCCTTTAGCCATTTGGTCCAGGTCTTTGGGTTTCCGGCAGATGTAAATACAATCTTAACATCTTCATCAAAAATAATATCCATAATATCTTCAATCTTTGGATACAACATTGGTACGTTTACACCAAAAGGTTTATTGGTTGCCTTTTTACACTTTTGAATATGTTCCCGAAGCACTTCAGGATACATGGATCCTGCTCCAATGAGCCCTAGTATTCCAGCATTGCTTGATGCTGAGGCTAATCGCCAACCACTATTCCAAACCATTCCTGCTTGAATAATTGGATATTGAATATTAAAAAGTTTGGTGATACTATTGTTCATTTACTCTTTAATAAGTTTAAATGTGTTTGAAATACCATTTGAGTGTTGAAGCTTTGTGATATAAATTCCGTTTGATAAACCTCCTAAATTTACAACTTTCTTATTTTTATAGATAGTAGCATTAAAAACTAGTTTTCCAAGAATATCATACAATCTTAAAGTGGCTGTTTCTATATCCTTTGGAAACACAATTTGTAAATTATCTTGTACTGGATTCGGAAATATTTTGAATTCGTTTAACATTTCAGATTCAGCAAATATTGCAGCATCTAAAGCTGCTTGCAGGTCTGGAATACCATAACCCAAGAAATAATCTGGTGTTGAGTATTGCGACCCAGATTCTCTAACGAGTTGTATTATTTCGGCATTTGTTTTATTCGGTAAAGCTTGCCATAAACAGGTCACACCACCAGCCATAATAGGTGAGCTAAAAGAAGTCCCACTGTTTTGAACAATATTATTATTTTCATCAATTACGTAACTACTCGATCCACGAGCGACAACATCTGGTTTTTGAGTTGGCTGTATTACACTTCCTTGTGAACTGAAAAGAGCATAAATCCCTCCTGAATCAACTGCTCCAACAGATAGAACTCCAGCTGCATCAGAAGGTGCTCCAACGATTAACCATGGATTATTTCCTGAATTTCCAGCTGAATTCACCAATAACATCCCTTTTTCGAAAGCAATATTAGCGCCTCTAGTTATAAATGCAGTATTTCCGTCCATATCAGCAGTTGTATAACTGTAATTTGAATTATCGTATGTTGTATAACCTAAAGAGGTGTTAATCACATCTACTCCTAAACTATCAGCACGTTCGGCTGCTTCCACCCAATAACTTTCTTCTACAGGATTTTCATTTGGTGCATTTTCTGTTATAAACAAATAATAACCAGCATCTGGAGCAGTACCTACAAATTGGTTTTCGATATAACCAGCCATAGTGCTTAATACTCTTGTGCCATGACTACTTGTAGTCCCTGTATAAACATCAGTATCTCTATTTACAAAATCGTAAGCGCCTAATAAGTTTCCAGCATCTCTTAAGCGCTGAAATCCGGCCATTGTATTTACATTAGGAAATCCAGCATCTAAAACAGCCACTACCATTCCTGTTCCTGTATAATCCAGCACGTGTAAATTATCGGCATTTATCATTTCAACCTGATTTTGGGTATTCCCATAGACAAAGATTGTTTGAGCCTCTTCAATTTCAAACTTATTTTTTACTTCGAAACTCCTAGATGAATTTAAACTTTGATCAGCAAACTCTATATGATCGACAAAGCTTTCAACAAGCAAATTATTAATATCCGTTTCGCTTCCTCTAATATGCACAGCATTAAACCATTTTGATTTAGCCATTACAGTAATTCCAGTCGCACTTTTTAATTGTGAAATATAGGATTCATCAACAGGAACATCTCTAAAATCTATAACAATGCTATGATTATTTTTTCTATCAATAGCATCTTGTGTAAGAATAGTTATAGGATTAGCAAATGCGTTTGCAACATTGGCTTTGGCGTTTAAATATACCCATGCATCTTCTTGAGTAAAAGCAAAAAATTGAAAGAAAATAAGACTGATAAAAAGTAATTTCTTCTTCATAACATTAGATTTGGTTCTACACTCTATACACCTAGCCTTTCGGAGTTTTTACTCTTTCTTTTCTCCTTTATCATCGTTAAAATTTTAAACCGTAGCTAAAGCTATGCTTGAAAATTTTGCCTTGCTAAAGAAAAAAATAAATTCATAAAATTCACCTAAATACTAAATCTATCGAGTATTGCAAGTTAAGAAATTACTCCCGAACCAACTAATTCGTCATCTAAATACCATGCTACAAACTGTCCTTCGGTAATTGCAGATTGTGGTTTGTCGAAAGTTACATATAAGCCACTATCTACCTTATGAAGCTTTGCTTTTTGCAAAGGTTGACGATAACGAATTCTTGCTATAACATCCATAGTTTCATCAATCTTTATTGCTAAATCTTCACGAATCCAATGCAATTCTGCATTTGTTACAAATAACGCACTTTTGTAAAGTCCTGGATGTGATTTCCCTTGTCCTGTATATATAACATTCTCATCTACATTTGTGTCAATAACAAACAATGGCTCTTCAGTTCCCCCAACAGCTAATCCTTTACGTTGTCCTTTTGTAAAATAATGAGCACCTTGGTGTTTGCCAACAATTTTACCATCATCTAGAGAATATGTTAATTTTCTTGATGAATACTGAAGCTTTTCTTCTTCCGATTTAAAATCAGGAACGCCTTGTTTATATATCACATTATCATTTGAAACTTCAACAATAACGCCCTCTTTTGGTTTTAACTGTTGTTGTAAAAAATCTGGCAGTTTAACTTTACCAATAAAACACAAGCCTTGTGAATCCTTTTTATCAGCAGTAATAAGGTCTAATTTTGTGGCTATTTCTCTAACTTCTGGTTTTGAAAGCTCACCTATTGGAAATAATGTTTTTGCTAATTGCTCTTGAGACAATTGACAAAGAAAATATGATTGGTCTTTATTGTCATCTTTTCCTGTTAATAATTGAAAGATGTCTTTATCATCTTTATTAATAATTCCTTTTCTGCAATAGTGCCCTGTCGCAACAAAATCAGCTCCTAATTCCAGAGCAATTTTCATAAATACATTAAACTTTATTTCACGATTACAAAGCACATCAGGATTTGGAGTTCTCCCTCTTTCGTACTCATTAAACATATAATCTACAATACGTTCTTTGTATTGTTTACTTAAATCTACCGTTTGAAAAGGTATGCCTAATTTCTCAGCAACTAGCATAGCATCATTACTATCATCTAACCAAGGACACTCATCAGAAATTGTCACAGAATCGTCGTGCCAATTTTTCATGAACAAGCCAATCACTTCATAACCTTGCTGCTTTAATAAATAAGCTGCAACGCTAGAATCTACTCCACCTGAAAGTCCGACAATTACTCTTTTCATTTTGCAAATTTACAAATAAAAAAAGGTAACATTAATATGCTACCATTTATAAAATTTATAACTATAATAAGTGTTCACTATTGCTTTTTTTTATATTTTGGTTTGTACGTAAAGTCTGTTTCCTTTACGAGCTTCCCATTATTATAGTATTTCCAAATACCTGTTTTTTTTCCTCGCTTATAAACTCCTTCTACTAACATGACACCTTCTTCATCATAATATTTTGCCAAGCCATGAAGTTCATTGTTTTCATAAATAAACACCTTTACTATAACTCCGTCTTTAGAATACCAAGTAGAAATACCTTCTTGACTACCATTTACATAATTAGCTTCTTCTGCAATTTGACTATCTTCATAATACACAAAACGCTTGCCATGTAATTTACCTTTATCATTATAATTTTCAAGTGTCATTATTTTAGATGAATCATTATGATAGTATACCCACTTCCCTACATATAATTTACCAATCATTTTACCTTCACTTATCACTTTACCTCTAGAAGACAAAAATTTTACATCTGCAATTCTGTCTTTCTCATTAAATTGCTTGGTAGCTGTTAAGACACTTTTCTTTTTTAAATATTTATAAAATTTAAAAAGTCCTATTTCTTTTCCATGGCTAAACTCACCTTGGTATCTTACTTGATTAGTACCCTCGAAATTCTTTTTCCAAATTCCATGACGTTTACCCTTAGCATCAAACTGATTTATATTTTGTGCAGAAATTAGGGATGAAATAAAAAATAAGATGACTATTAAGATATACTTCATATTTTGATTAACGTGATTATTTACCTAAAATTGTTTATACAAAAAAGCTGCCAAAATGAAAGTAATGACAGCTCAATTTAAGTATTAATTTTTTAAATATTATCTTTTACCTTTTTGCTGTGTTCTTTTTTGCTCTTCTGCCTTTTCCATCATTTCAGCCATTTTACGTTGAAACTTTCCTTGCTTTTTTGGTTGCTTTTTCTTCACCTGCATTTCAGCATGAATTTTATCTTCATCAAGTATAAAATTCTTAATAACTAACATAATACCTATAGATATTAAGTTAGAAATAAAATAATACAAACTCAATCCGCTTGCATATTGATTAAAGAAAAACAACATCATTATTGGAGAGAAGTAAATCATATACTTCATCATTTTTGCCATATCTGGCATACCTTCTTGTGTTGGTGTAGAAGCCGCTTGTTGTCCTGTGGTCATTTTCATATAAAAGAAAATTGCAATAGCTGCTAAAATTGGAAATAAACTTACATGACTTCCGTATAATGGAATACTAAATCCTTCTGGGAATTCATAAATTGTATCAAAAGACGATAAATCGTCTGCCCAAAGGAAGCTCTTTTGTCGTAAATCGAAAGCTGTTGGGAAAAACATGAATAAGGCATAAAACACAGGCAACTGAATTAATGCTGGTAAACATCCAGCCATAGGACTCGCTCCAGCTTTATTTTGCAACGCCATAGTTTCTTTTTGCGCTTTCATTTTGTTATCCTTATACTTTGCTTTAATAGCTTCTAGTTCAGGTTTTAAAATTTTCATTTTAGCCTGCGATAAAAACTGCTTGTATTGCACAAACGACATTAATAACTTGATTAAAATTGTCATCACAATAATAGCAATACCATAAGGTAGAAATCCGCTTAAAAATCCAAATAATGGAATAAATAACGATTTATTAATCCAACCAAATATTCCCCAACCAAATGGAATACTCTCTTCTAAATTTTTATCATACTGTTTTAAAATTGTACTATCTGTAGGTCCATAATACATGCCTAAAGACTCATTCAATTCACCTCCTTTAAGCTCTAAAGGAATTGAAACAGCATAGCTCTTGGTAAAAAGACTATCAACTTCTACGTCAAGAACTAAATTTTGAGATTTTAATGCTGCCGTTTTAAAAGGGTTGTCTGCTACTAATATTGAACTAAAAAAGTGTTGTCTATAAGATAGCCATTCTACGTTTATCTCAACTTCTTCGTCATCACCCATTTGCCCAAGCTTACTAATTTTACCTCCATCGTGCTGGTATGTTAAACGCGTATAACGATTCTCGTAAGAAATACTTTTATCATGTCTAAACGCATCTAATTTCCAATTCAGTGATACATCTTGAGAACTATTTATAACATTACTTAACCCTTGAGATTTAACCGAAAAACCTAACATATAATCATTAGGTTTTAACTCATATCTATATTCTAAAAATTGAGTTTCAGAAACCTTAAGTTTCATTGACAATATTTGATTGTCACCATTGTTGGTTAGAGTAGGCTCAAAATATAGGTCTTGTGTATTTAATGTTCTATTATCAGTTGTTCCAAAATTTAAATTAAAAAAAGCATTTTGGTCTTTTATTAAATAAATAGGAACCGAATCATGATCTACAAACTGCTTTAATCTTACTTCGGATAAATAACCTCCTTTATTATTTACTTTTAAGTATAATACATCGTTTTCAATAACTGTTTCTTCATCTTTTGCAGACAATAAAGATGCTGAATAAGCGAAGGCTCCTACTTTATTCTTTAAATTGGCCAATTGTGTAGAATCAGATGTAGTTTCTGCTGTAAAATCTTCAGGAGTTGCTACAAATGTATCGGCAGCTTTTTCTTTTGCTTTATTCTCAGTATCGATTTGTTCTTGCTTGGCTTTTTCTTGAGCTTCAATTTCTTCAGGTGTTGGCTGATTTTGCCAAAGCATATACATTAAAATTCCTGCAATAAGTATAAAACCTATTATAGAATTAATGTCTAATTTCTTTTCTTCCATATTTATAAGTTTCTCATCCTTTTTAAAGAGGAGATTAAAAGGTGGTTCTTTTTAAATCTTGATTTTCTATCTCAAAAAGCTATCCAAGATATGATTTATGCCATACTGACACTATTTTTAGATATAGAATACTTTAGTGCTGCTTTTATAAAAGCCACAAATAATGGATGTGGATTAGACACTGTACTCTTATATTCAGGATGATATTGTACACCAACAAACCAAGGATGCTTAGGTAGTTCAATAATTTCTACCAAACCTGTTTCAGGGTTTAATCCTGAAGCAATCATTCCGGCAGCTTCCAGTTGCTCTCTATATTGGTTATTATATTCGTATCTATGTCTATGACGTTCTTCAATATTTGTTTTATTATAGATTTCCGAAACGATGCTATCTTCTTTCAAAGTACAAGCCCAGGCACCAAGCCGCATTGTACCGCCTTTATTGGTAATGGCTTTTTGTTCTTCCATTAAATTAATAACGGGATGAGGTGTATTTGCATCCATTTCAGTAGAATTCGCATTTTCTAATCCCAAAATATTTCGTCCATACTCTATTACCGCCATTTGCATCCCTAAACAAATACCTAGAAATGGAATATTATTTTCACGCACATACTTAACAGCATCTATTTTTCCTTCAATACCACGTTCTCCAAAACCTGGAGCTACAATAACTCCATCCAGATGCGATAGTTTTAGTTCAATATTATTTTTATTTAAATATTCCGAATGGATAGATTCTACTTTAACCTTAACTTCATTTTCAGCTCCTCCATGAATAATCGATTCTAAAATAGATTTGTAAGAATCTTGTAATTCCACATATTTACCAATTAAGCCAATAGTAATTTCACTTTTTGGGTGTTTATGTCGTGATAAAAATTCGTTCCATTTTGTTAAATCTGGTTCAGACCATTTCAATTCTAATTGTTTCAAAACAACTTTATCTAATCCTTCATCCAACATCATATTTGGCACATCATAGATTGTTGAAGCATCAATAGATTGTATAACAGCTTCCTTTTGCACATTACAGAAACGAGCCAATTTGATACGAATCCCATCACTTATTTCATGCTCTGTCCTACATACCAAAACATCAGCCTGTACACCACTTTCCATGAGTGTTTTTACACTATGCTGTGTTGGTTTAGTTTTTAATTCTCCTGCTGCTGATAAATATGGTATTAATGTTAAATGTATAACTATAGCATTTTCATTACCAAGTTCCCATTTTAATTGCCGTACAGACTCTATATATGGTAAGGATTCTATATCTCCAACAGTACCACCAATTTCGGTAATTACAATATCATAATCACCTGAATTACCAAGAATTTGAATACGTTCTTTAATTTCGTTTGTAATATGTGGAATGACCTGAACGGTTTTTCCTAAAAACTCACCACGTCTTTCTTTCTCGATAACACTTTGGTAAATCTTTCCTGTAGTAACATTATTAGCTTGGGATGTAGGCACGTTTAAAAAGCGCTCGTAATGACCTAAATCAAGATCAGTTTCGGCACCATCGTTAGTGACATAACATTCGCCATGCTCGTAAGGATTTAATGTTCCAGGATCTACATTAATATAAGGATCTAATTTTTGAATTGTAACACGATAACCTTGTTCTTGAAGTAGTTTTGCTAAAGAAGCTGCGATAATACCTTTACCGAGTGATGAAGTTACTCCTCCTGTAACAAAAATATATTTAGTTGTACTTGTCATGTTGCGCTTATAAACGCGGACAAATTTACAAAATTTATATAGTTATTAGTTAGTTGAAAGATAATAAATTGTTCAACACTTAATTATTAGGATTTTGAGAGAAATAAAAATGATTTTACATAAAAAATACGTGACGTCACGTATTGACTTATATATAACTAATTGCTACCTTCGTTCCTACCTGCTTACGAGCAGGTAACAATGATAAACAAACAACTTGTGCTGATCTTGATCCAGTATTGAAACTTTTATCTTGATACTAATGACTATGAGTAAGTCATGTAAATTTAAAGTTGTGGCTAACGATAGTTCCTATTTTCCTAAATGGCTAAATAAAAGCTAAAGCTATTAAATATCAAAAATATGTAATTCTAACCTTTTAATAATTCTAAACTCAACTCATATGAGATCCAACAGATTCATTCTAATTATATTCATCTTATTCATTGTCAATGGGATGAATGCTCAGGTACTACAAGTAAAAGAAGGCAGAAGTGCCCTTGTTAAAAAGGAACCTATTGGTAATGCTGAACAAATTGTGCGGCTACCTGAAGGCACTCAAGTTAGAATGCTGGGAGAAGTTCCTAGATACTATTCAATTCAATTGTCAGATGGCAGAACAGGATATTCCTACAAAGGACATTTTATAGAAGTTTCAGGTGATCTACCTGTCATAATAACTAAGGAAAGTCTCTGGGCCAAAAGTGATGTCTTGAAGATTATTGTCCTTGATGTGGAAGTTGGTGATGCGACACTTATTATTTGCCCAATAGAAAATGGAGTACAAGATATTATTCTAATTGATACTGGAGAAAAGCATGATGGAGATCGAATTAAAGAAGAGTTAATTAATAATGGATTTACTTTGTCGGGTCAACCCATTACAAGATTCTATAACTCTCATTACGATGGTGATCATATGGGCGATATTCAGAATGTGGCTCATCTCATAGAGGTCGCGTATGACCTTGGTGATAACGATATGCCAGGAAAATATGAAACAGCTATGGAAGGTAAAGATCGACGACAAATATCTCTTAATTACCAGGAAACGTTTAGTGGCGGAGTCACTATTGAGTGCGTTGCCGTAAATCAAGCAACGGACTTTGATCCTAATCTTCTACCTAGTAGTAAAAAAAACACCAATTCTATTGCGCTTATTATTTCATTTAATGGTTTTGACTATTTCACGGCTGGAGATTTAACCTTCAAACCTGAAAAGTCTCTGGCAAAAGAGATTAGAAATTGCGATGCCTATCATGTAAACCATCATGGTAGCAATAACAAATCATCTCATATCGATTTTATTAAAAAGTTAGATCCGGAAATCTCCATTGCGTCCAACGGACATGAATACGGACATCCAAGAAAAGAAGTTGCTCTACGTTTAATCAATAATGGTAGTAAGTTCTATCAAACCAATAAAAATACCGATGATAAAGCTCATCATCCACCAGATAAATTCCTTGGTGATAATACTTTTTTTAATAATAAAAAACATGAAGATGACGAAGGTGCCACCGGTTCAATACGTGTTGTTGTGGATAGTGATAAATATTACGTGATTATGCCAAGACTTCCACTTAGTGAAGCGACATTTGATATTGAGCGTGATTGAAGCAGGCTTACAAAACGACTTGATATTTGAAACAAAACAGCTATATTCGTTTGTCTATTATTAATCCAATCATGAGAACAAACACAATTAGCTTATTAGTTTACCTTTTATTTCTCACAAGTTGCAAAGACAAACCACAACAAACTGAAGCGCTACCAAACACAACTCAAAATGAATTTTTACAAGGACAAATAGTTGATCTTACACACGACTTTTCTAGTGAAACCATTTATTGGGTAACAGCAAAAGAATTTGAATTGGATACTGTTTTTAATGGCAACACAGAAGCAGGTTATTATTATTCGGCTAATAATTTTGCAAGTGCCGAACATGGCGGCACTCATATTGATGCACCAATACATTTTTCAAAAACTGGACAATCTGTAAACGAAATACCTCTTGATAATATTGTTGGAGATGCTATAAAAATTGACGTGTCTGCAAGAGCTTTAAACAATGTAGATTATTTAATTAGCATTGAAGATTTTACAAATTGGGAAGAAAAAGAAAACACTAAAATTCCTGAAGGTAGTATTGTGTTACTGCAAACAGGACATTCGCAATATTATCCAGATAAGATAAAATATTTGGGGACAGACCAACGTGGTAACGATGCCGTTAAACTATTACATTTTCCAGGGCTTTCTCCAGAAGCTGCCGAATGGCTGGTTAATAATAGAGACATCCATGCAATAGGCATTGACACACCAAGTATTGATTATGGACAATCGCAATATTTTAAGAGTCATGTTACGTTGCTTTCTCAAAATATACCTGCTTTTGAGAACTTAACAAACCTTGATAAACTACCAGCAAACAATTTTAAGGTCATTGCATTACCTATGAAAATAAAAGATGGTAGTGGAGCACCTTTGCGGATTATTGCAGTTTTGGATAAGTGATTTTTTATATGAAAAACAGCTAACTTCGTTTAACTAGGGCTAAACACAATTAAACAATCTTTAGCCTAACATTAACAGCCATTTAGAAAATGAAATATATATTCCTTCTTTCCTTTATAATAATTCTTGGTTGTAAATCCCAAACTAAAACCATTGATTTGATTATATCCAATGTAAATGTAATTGATGTAGCTTCTGGAAATATTGTTGAAAATCAAGACATCCTAATTGATGATTCCAAGATAGTAGCGGTATTAAATTCAAGTAAAAACAGTGATATTTCTAATCAAAAAATTGATGGCAAAGGAAAATATTTAATCCCAGCATTTTGGGATATGCACGTACATATGCAAGATTCTTCTTATTTGAAAATGTTTTTAGATTATGGGATTGTAGGTGTCAGAGACATGGGAGGTTGTGTTTCAATCCCAACAGATAGTTGTGAATCTCTCTGTCCTGACATTCTGAATAAATGGAAAGAAGAAATCAAAAAGGGTCAGTTAGAAGGCCCAGGCCTATATATTGCAGGTTCGAATTTAAGCGGAACAGGTTGGCCAACCTCTTTGGCTGCAACTAGTATAGAAGAAGTTCAAAACAATTTTGAAATTATTTTAAATAACCAAGTCGATTTTGTCAAGGTTTATGAAAATATTCCTGCTGATGCTTATCGTGAAATTGCTCGATTGTGCAAAATTCACAACCTTGATTTTGCAGGACATGTTTCGGAATCACTACTCCTTTCAGAGATTTCTGATTTGGGACAAAAAAGTATTGAACATATAAGAGAACAAATACTCTATTGTTTTACTAATGATCCTGATGAGTTAGAATCATTTATGGTTGAAGATTCATATACTAAAGAAGACAGGGAATTTGTAAAACCATGGATTGAAGATACCCAAAATGCTATTGAAGCATTTAAAAGAAATAAAACCTGGTATGTTCCAACTATGACTACTCAATTTGCTACTCAACGTTATAATGATTCTGCCTGGATACATCATTCACTACGAAAAAAACTACCTAAGTCAGTTAATGAAGGTTTGATTCAACACTTGGAAGCGATGAAGGAATATCCTGACATATTAGGACATACACTTTACTGGTTGGCACTTAAGAAATTAGTAAAACGGTTTAATGATCAAGGAGTGGGTCTGCTAGCAGGTTCCGATATTGCATGTGAAGGAGGAATTCCAGGGTTTAGTTTACATGATGAACTACGACTAATGGTGGAAGAAGCAGGCTTAAGTCCTATCGAGGCAATAAAAACGGCAACAATAAATCCAGCAACTTACTTTGGTTTAATATCGAATGGTCAGATAAAAGAAGGTTTTATTGCCGATTTAATATTACTTGAAAAAAATCCTCTTGAAAATATAAATAATACTCTTTTAATTAATGCTGTAATCAGAAATGGGAAAATCCATTTAAGGAAAAAATAAAACGCGAACAACGAGATATAAAAATAATGGCGGAATTTCTGATAAATCAAAGAAAAGCAATAATAACAAAATGTGATATTAAAACCACCACTATTATTATACAAAACCGTTAAACCAAATTTTTAAAATACTAATTATAGTTTGAGAGTTTGTCTAGTTCATTAGTAATAAAATTTTGCCAAGCTATTTGTTTTTCTATATTTTGAGAATGGTTAGTTTCGGTATCATATTTATTTTGTAATTCGCCTAGCTCGGTATTAATTGCATTATTAATGCGCTCCATTTGGCTATTAATTGCATTAGTAAACGTAGTGTTTTCTATACGCTGTCTAAACTTACGTGCATAGAGCTCGGTAATATCAAAATGCAAACGCTCGTGATTTAAAACTACATTACTTAAAGGCTCATTTACATGCCAGGATTTATCAGGATAAAAATGTGCTGCAATGTGGAATGAATAATCTTCTAATCCGCTTGACGATCTTGTAGTTGAAAATCCAAACGAAATACCAGAAGCGGTTGTGGCAACAGCATCTCCAACAGGTTTGGGCTCGCCTTTAAAGTCACTCCATTCCAGTACTAGATTTTCGCTCCAGGTTATGGTAGTTTCCTCTTGATACAAAAAACAAGTAAAAAAAGTTAGGATTAAAAATTTATACATTATATGAATTAATTCCAGTTAAAAGATATTTCTTTTTCTATCTCTGGATGCAAACTGTAAAGTACCGGACAGGTTCTTGCCGTATGTTCTAATATTTTTTTGTGTTTTGCATCTGCTTTAAACGGCAAATTTAAAACGACTACTATTTTTGAAATTCGTCTAGGATTAGAAGCCATAATTTTAGTGACTTCGGCTGTTGTTCCAGACATTTCAATATTTAAACCGCGAGCTTTAATTCCCATTACAGTTAACATACAATTTGCTAATCCAGTAGCAACAGTATCTGTAGGTGAAAACGCTTCGCCTTTGCCATTATTGTCTGTTGGTGCATCTGTATGGTATGTGTCGCCCGATTTAAGATGTGTGTTCTCTGTACGAAGTTTTCCTATATATGTTACTTTGGAAGTCATTGTTTAGCCTCAACAATTTTAAGCTCGTGGTATTTTACAATATAGGCAGCTTCGTTAAAATAACCACCAAATATTTTTTTAGAATAACGGAACTTATTTTCTACGTATTCTGTTTCAATATCATTACCCGATGCCTTGTATAAATCCTCATCAATCGCCAAACGCAATAAAATATCCATGGTTAGATCGAAACCCCTTGTTGCGTATCTGTTGGGCTCCGTTTTCCAAACTTGTTTATAACGTGTTATAAAGCTATTAGTTTGTTCGACATCAAAATCTCTATTTACTGAAGGATAATGAAACTTTAACTTTGACAAGTCTAAGTTTGAAATGTTTAGGCCTTCGAAAGCTTTATTTTTATTTGTTGTCATCAAGACGATCTCTCTTTCTATTTCCAATTCTTCATCAACACCATTAAATCCATTGATCATACTTGAAACATTAGATACAAACCCTTCGTTTTCGGTTTCTAAAAATACAATGTTAAGTCCTTCTTTAAACTGCTCTTCAATATCTTCCAGTAAGATATAATACCCTTCTTTTCCATCTTCGTCTTTTCTCGAGAAAATTTGTTTTGCTGAAGTGAATTCTTGTTTAAGTAAATTACTAACAGCTCTATGCTTTGAATCTGAAATAATAAGGATATGTTTTGATAAGGTATCTGTAGATGCTTTTACAAATTGAATCATTTTTTTTTGTAACAACTCTTTTGAAGGTACTGTTTGAAACACATTATTATACAAATTCTTAGGTTTGGTTACTGGTGAAGCAATTGGCACATTATCTCCTTTAAGAATAGAAGCTGCACGCTCAAAATTATTAGCTGTAAATGGTCCAATTACAGCGTCATAATTAGAGAAATTATTGTTTCTTAAAATACTTGTAACCTGACTAATCTGTCCTCTGGTATCAAATACATCCATTTTTGTGGAAATACCCAACTGTTTAGCAGAATCCAGTGCCATGAGTACTCCTGTATGAAAATCTAAAGAAATACTTAAATATCCCTCTTGACGAATCAAATCTTTTACTTCTTGTACCGAATCTAAATCAATACGATTCAATCTAAACGGAAGCATCACTGCAATGTGTTTAGTATCAAAATTAGTTAATCTGTCGGCTAAGGTTGACCGCTTAATATCTGAATTCTCAATATTACTTGCAACATCTAATGGCACTTTTAAAATCATACCGTCTTTTAGTCCAACAGCTACTAATTCTGGATTGAGAGTTTCAAGTTCTTCCTGTGTTAATCCTAATTTTAGCTTTAATCTGTAGAATCCTTCCTTTGGTAATACTGTATAGTAACCAAAGGTCTCTTCAACATTCTTTTCTTCATTATCTGCTATATTAGGTACATTAATTTCTTCGCCAACTTGTAGTGTTTCACCTAAATTAGGATTTAGCTTTTCTAGTTCAGGGATTGTAATTCCAAATTTATAAGCAACACGCCATTTGCCTTCTTTAGCTAAAACTTTATATTTTCTTATGGTATTCCCTAAATTACTTGTAACCATTACAGTTCTAAATTGCGGAATATTAATCCTATCACCTTTTTGTAAATTGTCGGAATATAATCTTGTATTGTGCTTTTTAATATCATCGATTGTGATATTATATTTTTTCGAAATGCTATACAGGGTTTCCTTGCGCTTAACCTTATGAGACTTGTAATTTAAAAGTTGTTGTGTTTCGACCTTAACCGGGTTTTCTAACACTCTGGATTTTGGAATTATTAAAACAACATTGGGTTGAAAATTGGTTTTAGCATCAGGGTTTAAGGCATAAATATCAAATGGTGTTACCAGATAAATTTTAGCTATACTTTCTATGGTTTCTCCTGTTTTAACTTTATGAGTTTTGTAGTCTTGTGCAATTGCACTAAAGCAAAACAAGATTACTAAACTAAGACTTACTAAAAATTTCTTCATATTTATTTATATACGATACTTTTTGCATTTAGGATTAAGCAACTGCTAATACTACTTACTCATACTATTCCCATTCTATTGTTGCAGGTGGCTTCGAGCTTATGTCATATACTACTCTATTAACCCCTTTTACTTTATTTATTATTTCGTTTGAGGTCTTTTGTAAAAATTCATAAGGCAAATTTACCCAATCTGCTGTCATGCCATCAGTACTTTCTACGGCTCTAAGGGCTACACATTTTTCGTAAGTACGTTCGTCTCCCATAACACCAACACTATTTACCGGCAGCAACATGGCTCCTGCCTGCCATACTTTATCATATAAATTCCATGCTTTTAAACCATTAATAAAAATGGCATCTACATCTTGCAAAACACTAACTTTTTCTGCTGTTATATCTCCTAATATTCTAATTGCCAAACCAGGTCCTGGAAAAGGATGACGTCCTAAAAGTTCTTGATCTAATCCTAAAGAAGCTCCAACACGTCTAACCTCATCCTTAAATAATGATTTAAGTGGCTCCACAATTTTCAACTTCATAAAATCTGGCAATCCTCCTACATTATGATGACTTTTAATGGTGGCACTTGGTCCACCAGTTGCCGAAACACTTTCGATTACATCTGGATAAATAGTACCTTGAGCTAACCATTTTACATCTTTAATTCGATGCGATTCGTCATCAAATACTTCTATAAAAGCTTTACCAATTGCTTTTCGTTTTTTCTCAGGATCATCTATTCCAGCTAAAGCATCCAAAAAGCGTGCCGAAGCATCTACACCTTTCACGTTTAAACCCATGCCCTCGTATTGGCTTAGTACACTCTCAAATTCATTTTTACGCAATAATCCATTGTTTACAAAAACGCAATACAGATTATCTCCTATTGATTTATGCAACAGTATTGCAGCTACCGTTGAATCTACACCTCCTGAAAGCCCTAAAACAACTTTATCGTTTCCTAATTGTTCTTTTAACGCAGAAACCGTTTCTTCAACAAACGAATCAGGTGTCCAATCTTGTTTTATATTGGCAATGCCAACTAAAAAGTTTTCTAATAATTGTTTGCCGTCTTTGGTATGATACACCTCTGGATGAAACTGAATAGCATAAGTTTGTTCACCTTCTATCTTAAAGGCTGCATTTTCAACATCGCTTGTGCTTGCTAATAACGTTGCATTTGTAGGCAATTCTTTTATGGTATCTGCATGACTCATCCAAACCTGGCTACCTTCAGAAATATTATTAAAAAACGGTTCGCCTTGTTCTATAAACGATATGTTTGCTCTTCCATATTCTCTTGTGTTTGAAGGCGCAACATTTCCATCAAAAAAGTGTGCTAAATATTGAGCACCATAACAAACTCCTAAAAGTGGCTTGTGTCCTTTTATTTTTGAAAGATCAGGATGTAAAGCCTCTTCACTTCTAACAGAAAATGGGCTTCCAGAAAGAATAACCGCTTTATAATCTTCTATATGATCAGGAATTTTATTGAATGGGTGAATTTCGGAATAAATGTTAAGCTCTCTAACTCTTCGTGCAATAAGCTGTGTGTATTGCGATCCGAAATCTAAAATTAATACCTTATCGTGTTGCATGTGCAAAAATAGAAATGATTTTTGATTAACGTTTTACAATTTGTAATTTTTTATTCTAAAATGTTAACACTAAAAATTCATTTTTTAAAGGTTTTAATTCTTGAATTAACTTCGGAATTAATTCTTCTCCAAATTCAAGATAAAGTTCTGAAAAATTAAGATTTCGTTCTTGTAAACTTTGCCCAGGAAATAATTCATTTTGTAATGAAGTGATACGCTCAACTTGTTCGCTCAATTTTCGCTTCTGGGCTTTTAACAAACGTTTTTCAAGATTATTCAAACCTTTTATTTGCTTCTTTTCTTGAGCAGCCACAGTTCCTACAAACGATTTATCGGTTTGATCTGCTAATTTATATAAGTTCTTAAATTGTTCTTGTAAGTGTTCCTTTTGTAATGTAAAATCTATATCAATCTTTGAAATCTCTTTTACTCTTTTATTCACTAAATCCGTTTGCTTTAAAAACAAATCTCCTATTGAGAGATTTAGTTTATTAAGTTTCTGCGTTTGTTTTTCAGTCTTTATTAAAACCGAATTTCGTAATAAAAGTATTGGAAAAGGAACATCTACAGTTTCAAAATAAGTTTTTAGTTCTAACCAATAAGCTAATTCTCCTCCTCCGCCAATATAACAAAGGTTTGGTAAAATTACTTCTTGATATAATGGTCGCATAATTACATTTGGCGAAAAGCGTTCTGGATAGTTCTTAAGTTCTTCAAGAATCTCATTCCTACTAAATGAAATATTAGTATCGTTTACTTTATAAATTTCATCTTTTTCAACAATACGCTCGCGAACATTATCTTTTAAATAAAATAAATTAATCTCTCGAGGGTTTACTTGTATCTTATACTCATTCTCTAGTCCTTTATTAGATTCTATAACAGATTTATATGAAACTTGCTTTAATAATTCTCTTTCAACATAAGGTGTAAATAATCGTTTTAAATCTGTATCGTTAGCATCGATAATAACTAAACCATAATCTTTAAATAATTCATTTGCTAAATAGCGTGTTGCATCTGCTAAATTTTTATGATTCAAATATGCTTTATTAAACAAGTCTTTCAAAAAATCGGCATTTGCACTTTGCCCAAGCTCTGATGAAAATATTTTGTAGACTTCTTCTAATCCACTGGTGTTTAAATCGCCGACTGCACCTTTAGAATCACGATTCCATTGAACCTTCTTTCCTTTAAAATTAAAATAGTTGATTTCATCAAAATCATGATCTTCAGTTGCCATCCAATAGATTGGTACAAAATTATAATCTGGATATTTTGCTTTTAATTCTTTGGTAAGATTTATAGTTGAAATAATTTTATATAAAAAATACAAAGGCCCAGTAAATAAATTAAGTTGATGCCCAGTTGTTATTGTAAAGGTGCCTTCCTGTTTTAAAACTTCTATATTTTGTTTTGTAAGTGATGATACAGTTACATTTTGATATTGACTTTTTAAAACTGAAACTAAAGTAGTTCTTGACTCCATTCGAACAGACAAACGCTTTTCTTCAATTTGTTCTTTAAAATTTTCAAGGTTTGGAAACCGATTATAAAATGGTTTTAATTCTGATTTAACATCCAAATAATCACAAATTAACGACGAAAAATAGTTAGTGCTTTTAAACGGAATACAGTCTGCTGGCATAGTTTGTAATAAATTCTTCCGTAAATATAATGCTCTTTAATATTTTAACTCCTAAATTTTAGTTAATTCGTTTTCGGTTACTATCTTTACTTTCTTTTAAAAATTAAAATTCTAAAAATGCGAAAATTCTATATTTTTCTCTTTGTCGTATTAAGTTCAATAAGCATTACAATTGCTCAAAACATACAATCTCCTGATGATTTTTTAGGTTACAAATTAGGGACACAATTTACAAGACATCATAAAGTTGTCGATTACTTTAAGCATGTAGCTTCACAAATGCCAGATCAGGTACAATTAGAACAATATGGTAAAACTTACGAAGGACGACCACTATATGTCTCTTATATTTCTTCAGTAGAAAATTTAAAAAACTTAGAAACCATACGTGAAAATAATCTTAAAAATGCAGGTGTGCTTGAAGGCAACACAGCATCAAATAATACAGCTATTGTTTGGCTAAGTTATAATGTACATGGTAACGAAGCTTCGAGTACTGAAGCATCTATGAAGACGATTTACACTTTATTAACTCAAAAACAAGACTGGTTAAAAAACACGGTTGTTATTATTGATCCTTGTATTAATCCAGATGGCCGTGATCGTTACGCCAATTGGTTTAATACAACTGCAAGCAAACCTTATGATATAGACCAACAAGCCAGTGAACATAACGAACCTTGGCCTGGAGGAAGAGCAAATCATTATTTGTTCGATCTTAATCGGGACTGGGTTTGGGCATCGCAAGTAGAATCGCAATCTCGATTAAAAATATATAACAAATGGTTGCCTCATATCCATGTCGATTTTCATGAACAAGGCATAAACGAACCTTATTATTTTGCGCCAGCAGCAGAACCTTTCCATGAAATAATAAGTGATTGGCAACGTAATTTTCAAACTCAAATAGGAAAAAACCATGCTAAATATTTTGATGCTGAAGGATGGTTGTATTTCACGCGAGAACGTTTCGATTTATTTTATCCAAGCTATGGTGATACTTATCCAACTTATTTGGGAGCCATTGGCATGACTTACGAACAAGGTGGACATAGTCGTGGTGGATTAGGCGTATTAAATGATGAAGGCGACATCCTTACGCTAGTCGATAGAATTGCTCATCATACCACAACAGGATTATCGACGGTTGAAATTTCTTCTAAAAATGCTTCACAATTAAATGCTGAGTTTAAAAAATTCTTTAATACCTCTAGATTAAAATATAAAAGTTATGTATTACATGGAAATGAGGACAAGATTGAAGAATTAAAATCTTTACTCGATAAACATGAAATAGAATATGGTAATGCTTCTAACGGAAGAGTTAGCGGTTTAAAATATTCTACTAATGCGCAAGGCAGCATGAATACTAGTGTCAATGATCTGGTAGTTAGCACAAATCAACCAAAAGGAAAAATGGTGAAAGTTTTGTTTGAAGCTAATGCCAAATTAAGCGATTCACTTACTTACGATATTACAGCCTGGAGTTTACCTTATGCTTATGGTTTAGAAACAATAGCAAGTACAAGTTTAGTAGCTTCAAATACTTCAACTTCTAAAACGGTTTCCAATAGTAAGAATATAAATGCAACTGGTTATATCGTGCGATGGAATAGTTTAAAGGACGCTGAATTTTTAGCCGATTTATTAAAGCAAAATATTAAAATTCGTTTTACTGAAAAACCAATGATTACTGATGGCAAAAGTTTTGATAGAGGTTCACTGATTATTGTAAGAGGCGATAATAAAAAAGTTGAAAATCTTGACGATTTATTAATACAAACAGCAAACAAATACAATCGTAACCTTAATGCTGTGGTTTCTGGATTTTCGAAATCTGGACCAGATTTTGGTTCACCAGATATTAAGTTGGTAAACAAACAAAAAATAGCCATGCTTTCTGGAAAAGGCACCTCATCTTTAAGTTATGGTGCATTATGGCATTTCTTTGAGCAGCAATTGCATTATCCTATAACATCTATAAACACCGAACATTTAGCGTATATAAATTTAGATAAATATAATGTCCTTATCATGCCAAGTGGTAATTACAGAAGTACTTTAAATGAAGGTGCTATGAAAAAGCTACAATCATGGATTAGAGCTGGCGGAAAAGTAATTGCTATAGATCGTGCTTTAAGTACTTTTGCCGATAAAGAAGGATTTAGTTTAAAACGTTTTAAAGCAGATGAAAACGATGATGAAGATGATGATAAAAATTTAATTCCTTATGCAGATAGACAAAGAGAATATGCAAAACAAATGATAACTGGAGCTATTTTTAAAACCAAAGTTGATAATACACACCCAATGGCATTTGGCTATTCTGATGCTTATTTTTCGCTTAAATTAGGAAGCTCATCTTACAGTTTGTTAGAAAGTGGTTACAATGTGGCACATATAGGAAACAATCCAACAAAAATTTCTGGTTTTGCTGGTAGTGAAGCTATGAAAAAGTTAAACAATACTTTAGTGTTTGGTGAAGAGCGTTTAGGTAGTGGAAGCATTATTTATATGGCCGATAATACTTTATTTAGAAGCTTTTGGGAAAACGGAAAACTGTTTTTAGTAAATGCAATTTTCTTTGTAAATAATAATGCTTTTGAGTTGTAGTTTTATCAATATTGCATCTTGACTTTGTGCTATAAAACAGCTACCTTCGTTTAACTACTGATATAATCAATTAAAACTGACCATATCCTAACATTACCTGTAATTAGTCTAAAACCTATGGAAAAATTTAATATTGATAAATTACAAAATATTGTAGTTCAATTTAAATTACCGCTATCTTTCGATGTACTTGACTCAATTGGCAATGAGGTTAAGGGAGAACCCTATTTAATTAATATTGATAATATTCCTGCTCAAATTCGATTTAAAAGAAATTATGAAAACAGATGGCGTTCTGGCGTTGAATTTGGATCATATTCTAGAATAGACGAAGACCGTTCTGGTATATTATCATATTCTTTTATACAAATATGGTTTGATAATAAAATGATTGATTCTTATAAGATAAATAAAAAGGACATTTCGCTTTTATCGAATCAATTTATTGATTTATCCATAGAATATTTGAATAAGTTCATAAACATCTACAGAAGAATTTCAAATCAATTTTGGTTAAGAAACATTGTGAGAAAAGATATTTTTGATTTTGACTATTATTTAGTCGATTCAAATGATAATAAACAACAAACAATTAAAATAAGTTCAAACGGACCAATTCATTTTAATGGAGGAAAAGAATTTGAATTAGAAAAAAATGATGATCAATTATTAAGAACTTTAGCCTTAAAGCCGTATTATGGTTTCAAGGATGAAATGATTTCTTTAATGTTAGATAATTTCCATTTAGGAAGATATAACCTAGCTCTAACTCAGGGCACAACTTTATTTGAGAACTTTATCCATACCGAATTAAAAAGGACCTTAAGTAATACAAAACTTGATCGAATCAAAAAAAAACAAGATTGTGGATGTATGGTAGGAATTTCCGAAATATGCACTAGAGGGTTGAGAGAGTTTTATAACTATAATTTTGAAACTACTAAAGAATGGCAAGATATTAAAGAACTTGTACTAAAGCCAAGAAATAAAATAGTACATGGAGAAATATTAGAGAATATTGAAAGGAGTCAATGTGAAAAAGCATTGATAGCAATAAAAGTTGCTGAAAAGTTGTTGATAGAAAAAATATTTAACAAATAACTGCAGGTAACACCGTGTATAGTTCATTGCTCCGCAATTTCGTTATGAGAAAGAAAAAATCCTACCTTTAATGAATTATTTCTTAGCCGAAAGTTTCTCCGATCCTTTCTCACGACGTAACCATACACGGATACGTTAAACGAAAGTTTGAATTATTTTATTCTAGAATCGTTAGTTTGATTAGTTCTAAAATGTTAAATTTTTACACATTAAAAGCCATAACCTAAATTTTCAGTATCTTAAGCTACCTAATTAAATCTTTATTGTTATGCAAAAAGAAATCATATATAAAACAGTGAGATTCTTTATTTCTTCAATGATTCTAATACTTTTAATTGGATATCACCATAATATTCATGCTACTATTTTACTACAAGAAAATGTTCAACAAGACATACAATCATATACTGAATTTAAAGGTATTGTTATAGATAGCAATACCAAAGACCCTTTAATTTTTGCAGATATAACCGTAAATACCACAAATATTAGAACGGTTACCAATAAAGAAGGTGCGTTTTTACTCAAGATCCCTAACAACTTATTAGACAAAATGGTTACAGTCTCTTATTTAGGATATTACTCACAAGAAATATCGCTTCAGAATTTAAACAACAAAATCGCACTTGATATCTCAATTACTGAATTGAACCAAGTAAAAATTAATGTTCCAAAAAATGCCGAAGCTCTGGTTAGAGCTGCTTTAGATACAAAAGGTCAAAACTATTATAATGAATCAACCATAATGACTGCTTTTTATAGAGAAACCATTAAAAAGCGTAATCAAAATGCATCTTTATCTGAAGCAGTTGTAAAAATATATAAGCGACCTTATAGTTCCGTAAAAAAAGATGAAATTGGGCTTATTAAATCACGTAAGAACACCAACTATTCTAAACTGGACACTCTGGCATTAAAACTTCAAGGTGGTCCTTTTAGCACATTATATACAGATATAGTAAAATATCCTGAATATATATTTACTGAAGATTCCTTCCAATATTATAATTTCAGCTTCGATCCTTCTACACAAATCAATGACCGCCAAGTATATGTTGTAAAATTTAAACAACATTCTAACGTAATATCGTCGCTATATTATGGAAAATTATTTATAGATGCTGAAACTTTTGCACTTACTAGTGCTGTATATAGTCTCAATATTGAAAATAAAAATCAGGTAATGGCATTGTTTCTTCGCAGTAAACCAAAAAAAGTAAGAGTCACACCTATTGAAGCCATTTATAGAGTAGATTATAAAACAAAAAATGGTAAATCGTATTACGCTTATAGTAATATACAATTAGCCTTTAGAGTTAAGTGGAAGAAAAAACTTTTTAGCAGTGTCTATTCTTTAAATATTGAAATGGCGATTACAGACTGGGAGAAAAATATCACTGGAAAAATAAAACCTAAAAGTATTTTAAAACCATCAGTTATATTAGCTGATGAAGCTTCTGGATTTTCAGATCCTGAATTTTGGGGAAAATATAACATCATTGAACCTGAAAAATCTATTGAGTCTGCGATAAAAAAAATAAGTAAGCAGTTAAAACGTACAAGAACCTAATTTATTGATATACAACATTAAAATTAAACATCTATACTTAAAATCAATTCGATTTAATAAACACTTATGGATAAAGATAGAATATATCAGGAAGGCTCCGAAGCCTGTAGAAATTATAGCCAATTAACCATGAGAGTCCGAACTTTGGCACTTCAAGTTCTTGGTGTTATGGTTGTTGGAGCTGGTGCCATTTTTAGTACTAAAGAAGGTTTATGCCATATATTTAAGATTTTATTTTCTAGTGGCATTATCATGGTCATTTTAGCAATTTCATTTTGGTATGTAGATTGGCACTATCAGTCTGCTTTTACCTCTATTCGGAATTGTTTAGCTAGATTAGAACATGAAAATGGAATGGATGGTCCATGGAAATATCATTTACAAGTGCGTGGAGGATTTAATGATCACCTGGCATCTTACCTACCCTTTTTATTTCTTATATTGTTAGGATTCCTTGGAATCTATCTTGGAATGAGCGATACCATGTCAGATTGGAATATTATCCCTGTATTGCTAGCTGGCTTATCTGTTATTATTTTCCTTTATAATTGCCGTAAGGCTTATAGAAATGATTATAAAAACAAAAATAAATATTTAGTTGATGAACCACCAGATAATCAATAAAAAAATATGAAAGTCGGAATAATTGGAGCAGGTTTTGTTGGTACAGCATGTGCAAAGGCCATGCTTTTAAGAGGATCTTGTCATGAAATTGTCCTTCTTGATATTGATGAGCGCCGCGCCCAAGGTGTTAGTATAGACTTATCCCATGGAGAAGTACTTTGTTCTCCAACTCGGATTTCTTCTGGCAATTACGATAACCTTAAAGATTCCAGTGTCATTGTTATAACTGCCGGAATTAATGAACAAGCAGGAGAGGCTATTGATCGAAATGATAATCTTGGAAGGCTTCGCCTCCTACCTGATAATGCTTTGATTTACAAAGAGATTATTCCAAACATTGTACGAGTTGTACCTAATGCACCAATATTAGTAGTAACTGATCCTCCTGATCCGTTGGCAGATGTTGCCCGTGAAATCACTGCATCAAATCAGATAATTAGTGCTGGTACATTCCTTGATACTCTCCGATTTAAAATTCAGATAGCAAAGCGGCTAAATTGCCATCCATCTTCTGTTGATGCAATGGTCATTGGAGAACACGGAACCTCTCAGGTGTACGTTTGGTCTTCTGCAAGAGTTGGCGGTGAATTGGTTCTGGATTTAGTTACTCAAAATGGTTGGGATATATCTCAATTTATGTTGGAAATTGAAAAATCTGTAAAATATGCAAATATTGAAATCATTGAAGGAACAGGAGCAAGTCAACATGGAATTGGAATTGTTGTTTCAAGAATTATTGAGGCAATTCTTCGTGACGAAGGATTAGTAATACCAATTGGAATTTACAACCCTGATTATTCAGTAACATTATCTCTGCCCTCAGTAATAGATAAAAATGGCGTTTCAAAAATCATTAAACCAACCCTTTCAGATGAAGAGAATATTGCTCTTAAAAAAAGTGCTTCCTCAATAATTAATGCTTTAACTGCTCTCAAGAAGACAAAATAACTTCTCCATAAAGGTCAAAGTCAGCAGCTTCTGTAATTTTTACAGTAGTAAATTCTCCTGTTTTTAAATAGGTTTTTGTTGCATCTATGTGTACTTCGTTATCAACATCTGGTGAATCAAATTCGGTACGACCCACAAAATAATCGCCTTCTTTTCTATCGATTACCACTTTAAACTCCTTACCTACTTTTTGTTGATTGAGTTCCCAGGAGATTTGAGATTGTAATTCCATAATGATATTTGCACGCTCTTGCTTTACATCTTCTGGAACATCATCTACAAGATTGAATGCATGTGTATTTTCTTCATGTGAGTATGTAAAACATCCTAATCGCTCAAAACGCATATCTGAAACCCAGTTTTTAAGCTCTTGAAAATCTTTTTCGGTTTCTCCAGGATATCCAACAATAAGTGTTGTCCTTATTGTCATTTCTGGAACAGCTTCACGGAAATTCCTTAAAAGTTTTGTAGTTTTTTCTTTTGTAGTACCGCGTCGCATACTTTTTAAAATAGTATCTGAAATATGTTGTAACGGAATATCGATATAATTACAAACCTTTGGTTCTTTTTTCATTACTTCTAATACATCTATAGGAAATCCTGTAGGGAACGCATAATGCAGACGAATCCATTCAATGCCTTCAACTTTTACAAGTGTTTGAAGTAATTCTGCTAGATTTCGTTTTTTATAAATATCCAGTCCATAATAGGTCAAATCTTGAGCAATTAAAATTAATTCTTTAACGCCATTGGCTGCCAGTTTTTCTGCTTCAATTACAATGTCTTCAATTGGTGTAGAACGATGTTTTCCACGCATAATGGGAATAGCACAAAAACTACATGGTCTATCACAGCCTTCTGCAATTTTTAAATAGGCATAATTTTTTGGTGTTGTAGTTAAACGCTCACCAATAAGTTCGTGTTTATAATCGGCTCCTAAAACCTTAAGTAAGCCTGGGAGTTCTGTGGTACCAAAATATTGATCTACATTTGGAATCTCTTTTTGTAAATCTGGTTTATAACGCTCGCTCAAACACCCTGTAACAAACACTTTATCTACCTCTCCTTCTTCCTTTTTTTGTACGTATTCCAATATGGTATTTACACTTTCTTCCTTGGCATTATTAATAAATCCGCAAGTATTGATCACTACAATATTACCTTCTTCTTCATGTACAACTTCTTTACCATTAGCTTTTAGTTGCCCCATTAACACCTCGCTATCGTACACATTTTTAGAGCACCCTAAAGTGACGACATTGATCTTATTTTTTTTGAGTGATTTAGTTCTCATCTACCTTGTCCTTAATTAAAAAATGAATCTACAAATTCATATTTATTAAAGACTTGAAGATCGTCAACGCCTTCTCCTACTCCAATATATTTTACTGGAATTTGAAATTCGTCACTTATTCCTATAACAACTCCTCCTTTTGCTGTTCCATCGAGTTTTGTAACTGCAAGTGATGTAACTTCAGTAGCTACTGTAAATTGTTTGGCTTGTTCAAAAGCATTTTGTCCTGTGGAACCATCCAACACTAAAAGTACATCGTGAGGTGCATCATTTACAACTTTCTGCATTACATGTTTTATTTTTGTAAGCTCGTTCATTAAGTTGACTTTATTATGTAGTCTCCCTGCTGTATCAATTATAACGACATCAGCATTTTGAGTTACAGCGCTTTGCAAAGTGTCAAAAGCCACTGAAGCCGGATCGCTACCCATTTCTTGTTTTATTATTGGCACATCAACGCGATCTGCCCAAACTTGCAACTGTTCAATAGCAGCAGCACGAAATGTATCAGCGGCTCCAAGTACAACATTTAAACCTTGCTTTTTAAATTGATGAGCCAACTTTCCTATAGTTGTTGTTTTACCAACACCATTAACCCCAACCACCATAATTACATGTGGTTTTATACCTTCTGGAGTTGTAAATTCTGTAGCTTCTCCCGAATTGGTTTCGGACAATAATGCAGCGATTTCTTCCCGAAGAATTGTATTAAGCTCGTCGGTTCCTAAATACTTATCTTTTGCAACGCGAGCTTCGATACGTTCAATCACTTTAAGCGTTGTGTTTACGCCAACATCACTCGTTACTAAAACTTCTTCAAGATTGTCAAGAACTTCTTCATCAACTTTAGATTTACCGGCAACAGCTTTGCTTAACTTATTTAAAAAGCTGGTCTTTGATTTTTCTAAACCTTTATCAAGCGTTTCTTTTTTTTCTGAAGAAAATATTTTTTTAAAAAAACTCATTCTTTTTATTTATTTGCACAAATTGATAAAACAATAGTCTTGCCTTTTTGTGATTTCGGAAATATTGGCATAAAAAAGAAATGCTAATATAAAACAAAAGCAGCTTTCAAAAGAAAGCTGCTTTAAATATATCATAAACTTTAAATACTATTTCTTATTCAAGAAATCGTTAACACTCTCTGGTGTCATAATCGATTCTACAAACATATAAGCTCCAGTTTTTGGAGACTTAACCATTTTTATAGCTTTTGTTAATCTTTTAGATCCTGATTGTAATGTCGCTACTGCTTTCTTTGCCATAACTCAATAATTTGTATTATTTGATTTCTTTATGAACTGTCATACGCTTTAAGATTGGGTTAAATTTTTTAACCTCTAATCTATCTGGAGTATTTTTCTTATTTTTAGTAGTAATATATCTAGAAGTACCAGGTTTCCCTGACTTTTTGTGCTCTGTACACTCTAATATTACTTGAACTCTATTTCCCTTTTTTGCCATGTTCTTTAATTATATGTGGCTATTATTTTAAAAATCCTTTGGTTCTAGCTTCATTTATTGCTGCAGAAATACCTATTCTGTTTATTGTTTTTAATGCTGAAGCAGAAACTTTTAAAGTTATCCATTTATCTTCTTCAGGAATATAAAAACGTTTTTTTAATAAATTTACGTTAAATCTACGCTTGGATCTGTTTAAGGCATGCGATACGTTGTTTCCAACCATTGCTTTTTTTCCAGTAAGTTCACAAACTCTTGACATTATTTCTGACTTTAAATTCTGTTATTTTTAAACGAGGTGCAAATTTACGAATTCTTTAGTAGTTCACAAATTTAATTAATCAATTTTTAAGAAATTTCTTTTTGAAACATTTCGAAGGCTTTATTTACAGCTTTATGAATCACTTTAGTGCGATGATTTCCTAAATGAAACTCTTCAGAATATACTTGTTTTGGGGTAGCTATTGCGATGAAAACTGTACCAACATCTGCATCTGCATCTCCTTTAGTTGGACCTGCATTTCCAGTTACTGAAATGGCATAATCGGTTTTAAATAATCTTTGAGCTCCTTTAGCCATGGCTTTGGCAATTTCGGCACTAACAACAGAATTTTTATTGATAATTGCTTTAGAAATGTCTAAAACATCTATTTTGGCTTGAGTAGCATAACTAACAATTCCGCCTTTAAAATACCTTGAAGCACCAGCGTTTGCAGTTATTCTTTCGGCTATCATACCACCTGTACAACTTTCGGCTACTGAAATAGTCTTGTTTAGATTCACTAATTGTTCTCCTATTTTTAATTCTATTGACGACACTTCATCTTCAAAACCAACAAAAATATCTTGAATTAAAGGGATTACCGATGCTATCTGTTTTCCTACTTCTTTCCTAATCTTATCTTCATTAACCCCTTTTGCAGAAAGTCGTAGCCTTACTTTTCCAAGATTAGGTAAATAAGCAAGTTTAATATAGTTTGGTAGATTATCTTCCCAAGCTTCAATTCTAGCAGCTAACATACTTTCACCTAGTCCATAGGTTAAGAGAGTTTTGTGTAAGATGAAAGGCAGATCATATTTTTCTTGCAATCTTGGCAAGACTTCATTTTGAATTAAGGCTTTCATTTCAAAAGGAACGCCTGGTAATGAAATAAAGGTTTTGTTTTGATGTTCAATCCACATACCTGGAGCTGATCCAAACCTATTCATTAAAGCTTTGGCTTTTGAAGGGATAAGTGCTTGATCTTTGTTTACTTGTGCTAAGGGTTGTTTAATATACTTTTTCCATAGCGCCTCAATATTTTTTAAAACAGCTTCGTCTTGTACTAACGTGTCCTTAAAATATTCGACTATTGTAAGTTTGGTAATATCGTCTTTTGTAGGTCCTAATCCACCCGTAATGATGATGATATCTACGTTTTCCTGAGCTTCTTTAAGGGATTTTAAAATATGTTTTTTATCATCTTGAACCGAAGTAATTTGATAAACAGAAATACCTATTTTATTAAGTGCTTTAGAAATAAAAGCTGAATTTGTATCTACTACTTGGCCAATGAGAATCTCATCGCCAATTGTAATTATTTCTGCTTGCATTATAGGTTAAAATCTGCCTTAATTTCTTCAACTGTATTTTCAACAGCTTTTAAAACAATGGCTAGTTCATTAGAAACATCTTTACTTTTTTGTTCGAATTTTCCCCAATCTTGTACTTTAATTAATTCATCAAAAACGCCTAATTCGAAAAGATCTATTGTAGGCTTCATCTTGTGGGCAGATTGATAAGCAGCTAAATAATCTTTGCTATCTACAGCAATTTTTAAAAGCCGTGCGTCAGCAGGTACTTCTTCTAAAAAAGCTTGGGCTAATGCTACCACAAACTCATCATCTCCACTTGCTAACTCTCTTACTCTGTGTAGTTTATAATGCTGTTCCATTTGTATTATTTTACAGTTATCGAAAATAATTCTTGATTCTCAATATATCCTTTTAATTTATCATTGGCAACTACCTTGCCAACTCCAGCGGGAGTTCCAGTAAAGATAATATCTCCAATCTTTAAAGTGAAATATTTTGAGATATATTCGATTAACTCATTTATTTTCCAAAGCATTAGACTTGTGTTTCCTTGCTGAACAATGGCTTCATTTTTATGCAAACTGAAATTAATATCATCCACATTTTTAAAATTATCTTTAGAAACCCATTTTCCAATTACAGCACCACCATCAAAAGCTTTGGCTTTTTCCCAAGGTAACCCTTTTGCTTTTAATTGTTTTTGTAAATCGCGAGCAGTAAAGTCGATACCTAAACTAATTTCACTGTAATATTTATGAGCAAATTTTTTATCAATATGCTTCCCTACTTTATTAATCTTTAGCAAAATTTCAACCTCGTGATGCACATCATTTGAAAAATCAGGAATAAAAAAGGGTTGTTTCTTTAGTAAAATTGAAGTGTCAGGTTTTAAAAATACAACAGGATCTGTCGGTTTTTCATTTTCGAGTTCTTTTATATGCTCAGTATAATTACGTCCAATGCAGATTAGTTTCATTTTAATCTAATTTATTATTGAACGCTCTCAATTTAATTGCTGTCAATATTTTTTTAGTATAAAGAGGAAAGTCTGCATTAAGTAACCAGCCAAAATAACCTGGCTCTTGTTCCAGTACATCTAACACAGGTTTATTTTTATGTTTCCCGAAAGAAAAACATTCCTCATTATCTTTATTATAAGTAATGAAACCTGCAAAATCAGCTAATTTTTTGCGAGAGCTAAAATCTCTAAAAACTTAGTATCGTTTTCAAGGGTATCGTATTTTGAAAGTTGTGCTTTTAGCACTTCATAAGTTGCAAAAGTATCTGCTTCAGCACTATGAGCGTTATCAAGATTTTTATCGCAATAAAATTTATAGGCAGCTACTAATGTTCTTTGCTCCATTTTATGAAAAATGGTTTGTACATCTACTGATACACGATTTTTCATATCAAAATCCATTTCTGCACGTAACATCTCTTCAGCTAAAAGTGGAATGTCAAATCGGTTGGAATTAAATCCTCCCAAATCTGAATCCTTAATCATATTATTAACTTCTTTTGCTATTTCCCTAAATTTTGGTGCATTAACTACCTTTTCATTTGTAATTCCATGAATGGCGATAACTTCTTTTGGAATTTCCCTTTCTGGATTTACCAACCAAGTTTTTCGCTCTTCTTTTCCGTCTGGAAACACTTTTAATATTGAAATTTCAACTATTCTGTCTTTTGAAATATTTATTCCCGTAGTTTCGAGATCGAAAAAACAAATAGGTTTGGTAAGGTTTAGTTGCATTAAATTATATTTCTCTATTACTATCCCAATCTTCGAGGTATTCCTTAACAGCTTTTACAAATTGTCCGCCAAGTGCTCCATTTACAACACGATGGTCGTAAGAATGTGACAAGAACATTTTGTAACGAATGCCAATAAAGTCCCCTTCGGAAGTTTCAATTACAGCTGGGACTTTTCTAATTGCTCCAAGTGCCAAAATACCTACTTGAGGCTGGTTTATTATTGGTGTTCCCATGATGCTTCCAAATGTTCCTACATTTGTTACAGTATAAGTACCATCCTGTATATCATCTGGTTTTAATTTGTTTAAACGAGCACGATTTGCTAGGTCGTTAACCTGCTTGGTCATACCAACTAAATTTAGTTGGTCTGCATTTTTAATTACAGGAACAATTAAATTTCCATCGCCTAAAGCAGCTGCCATACCAAGATTGATATTTCTCTTTTTTATTATTGTATTTCCATCAACAGAAATATTCAACATTGGATATTCTCTCAAGGCTTTGGCTACAGCTTCCATAAATATTGGAGTGAATGTCAAGTTTTCTCCTTCTCTTTTAAAGAAATCGTCTTTTACTTTTTTACGCCAATTCCAGATTTTGGTAACATCTGCTTCAATAAATGATTGTACATGTGCTGAAGTTTGCACAGAATCGACCATATGCTTGGCAACTAATTTACCCATTCTGGTCATTTCAATAATTTCATCTTCACCGCTTGATACTACTTGAGTTATCTGTGATTTAACAATTCCATCGGATTGTTGAACTTCAGGTTTTTCAATGGTTTTTTGTGAAGGTTGAATTCCTTTATTTTGCAGATATGCTAGTATGTCGTTTTTTGTGACACGCCCTTCTTTTCCAGTTCCTTGAAGCGTATCTAACTCAGCTTGTGCAATGCCTTCTTTTTTTGCTATATTTTTAACTAATGGTGAATAAAACTTATCTCCATTTGAAATTGCTGGAGTAACTACTTGTTGCGCAACAATCACTGTTTTAGCAACTTCTTCAACCGCTTTTACTGGAGTTTCTTCTTTAATTTCTGTCACATTTTGTTCAGAAGTTGAAGTAGTTTCAGCAGCATCAGTTTCAATAATTGCAATAGTTTGACCTACCTGAATAACATCATCAACATTAAATAGCCTTTCTACTAAAACCCCATTAACTTCACTAGGTATCTCACTATCAACTTTATCTGTTGCAATTTCTAAAATAGCTTCATCCTCTTCAATAGTATCACCTATTTCCTTCAACCAAGATGTAAGTGTTGCCTCGGCAACACTTTCTCCCATTTTAGGTAATTTCAATTCAAATTTTGCCATATCGTTAATGCAAAAGTAGTTTTATGATTTCTGCCTGCAAAATTAATGAAAAATCATATAATCTATTACAGTTTCTTTAATTAATTCTATTCAAAACTAATGACTTCTCCCTGAATTATTGAGCTATTACTACCAATAATAAAATTAGAATTTTTAGGTAAAATTTTAAAAGTAGCTTTGTTATTAATAGTTGCATCAGACATATTGCCTATAATTTTTTTATAACTCAAAGCATTTGCATCAAATATTATTTCTGTATTACTTTTTATTGTTTTTAAGTCTGGGTTTAATTCTATTGGCCTTGTTAGCATTGAAGCGAATTTAACTGGTAATTGATTAAAAATCAGTGCATAGTTTTCTATAATATTAGAGTTTACTTTTAGTTTTGGTCTAAATATAAAAGCAGTCTTAATTCCAAACCAAACCAAAGCATTAAATAATATATTGCTCATAAAATGTTTTTTATAGAAAATCTGCATCGCACTATAAAACCGTTTTGCATAGTTAACATTATTTAATGTGCTTTCTCCTTTATAATGAATTACAGTAGTTTCAGGAAAATAATAGTTATTATAACCTGCATTTAATACTCTATAAGACAAATCTATATCTTCACCATACATAAAATAATCTTCATCAAAACCATTAACTTGATTATAGACATTTCGTTTTACAAACATAAATGCACCAACTAATATATCAACTTTTCCAGTTTCATCTTGATTAAGATGATTGGCATAATATTTTTTCGAATTACCAAATATTTTATTTGAAGCAACTTTAACCGTTGGGACATTGCGCTTACTTTCAGGTAAAAAATGTCCTGTACCATCAATGAGTTTACAACCAACAACTCCTAATTTCTCTTGTGAATTGGCAAATTTAAATAACTTAACAAAAGTATCTTCCGCAACAACTGTATCAGGATTTAAAATACAAATATATTCACCATTAGCTATTGCAACTCCTTGATTGTTTCCTTTAGAAAAACCAAAATTATCTTTATTCTCAATAAGTGTAACTTTTGGAAAAAATTTCTTGACCATGTTACAACTTTCATCTTTTGAGTTATTATCAACGACAATAATTTCAGCATCAATAGAAGTTATAGCTTCATGTACACTATTTAAACACAATTCTAAAAAGTAACGTACATTATAGTTTAATATGACAACAGAAAGTTTCAATTTTAAAAAGCTTTTAGTGAAGTTTCAAAAGGGATTCTATTTTGTATACTTCTACCAAGAGTAACCTCATCTGCATACTCAATTTCGTCACCAACCGAGATTCCTCTTGCAATTGTTGTTGTAATTATCTCAAGTCCTTGTAATTGTTTGTAAATATAAAAGTTGGTAGTATCTCCCTCCATTGTCGAACTTAATGCAAAAATTAGCTCTTTTATTTTTCCTTGTTTAACTTTCTCTACTAACGAAACTATATTTAAATCGTGTGGCCCTACTCCATCCATTGGTGAAATTTTACCACCAAGCACATGATATAATCCTCTAAAAGAGCTTGTATTCTCAATAGCCATAACATCTCGAATATCTTCTACTACGCAAATAATCTCTTCATTTCTATGTGGATTTGCACATATTTCACAAAGTTCTAAATCGCTAATATTATGACAACTTTTACAAAACTTAATTTCGATTCGCATTTTTTGTAATGCTTGAGACAATTGGGTTGTTTGTTCTTGTGGCTGACGTAGCAAATGCAATACCAAGCGCAAAGCCGTGCGTTTGCCAATGCCTGGTAATTGAGACATTTCGTTAACCGCTTTTTCAAGTAATTTTGATGAAAACTCCATAACTGCGAATTTACAATTTTAAAACTTTTTCGGTAACAAATACATAAATGTTTCTTTTTGATTTTGAATTTGTATTTTGGCTGAAGAATCGATACTTATGACTGGAACTCAAATTCTTTTACTTATAGCGGCATATTTTGGTCTGCTTATGTTGATCTCTTATTTTACCGGAAAAAAAGATAGTAATGAAGATTTTTTTAAGGCAGGTAAACAATCGCCTTGGTACTTAGTTGCCTTTGGGATGGTTGGAGCTTCGCTTTCCGGAGTAACTTTTATTTCCGTTCCTGGGTGGATCGATGGTTCACAATTCAGTTATTTTCAAGTGGTCTTAGGTTATATGGTAGGGTATTTTGTTGTTGCCTTTGTATTGATGCCTATTTATTACAGGTTAAATGTTACTTCAATTTATGAATACCTATTGGATAGATTTGGGACGGTAAGCCATAAAACCGGTGCGTTTTTCTTTTTTGTGTCGAGAGTTTTGGGAGCCGCTTTTAGATTGTTTTTAGTCGCTATTGTATTGCAGCAATTTGTATTTGATGCCTGGAATGTACCTTTTGAAGTTACTGTAATACTTTCTATTTTACTGATTTGGATTTATACACATCGTGGTGGTATTAAAACCATTGTATGGACAGATACATTACAAACTCTTTTTATGATTGTAGCAGTGTGTATATCTATATATTTAATAAATAAGGAATTAGGCTGGAGTTTTTCTGAATTTTTAGCTTCCGATGAGTTAAAAAATTATAATAACATTTTTGTTACCGATAGCTTTTTAGAGCGTAGTCATTTTATAAAATCATTTCTTGGTGGTATGTTTATTACAATTTGCATGACAGGACTTGACCAAGATATGATGCAAAAGAATTTAACCTGCAAAACACTAAAAGATGCCCAAAAAAATATGGTGTCATTTAGTATAGTTCTTGTCGCTGTAACATTTATATTTATGTTATTAGGTGCGCTTCTATTTATTTATGCTGGTAAAAATAATATTGCTATTCCATTAATGGATGGTTCTCCTAAAACAGATCTTTTATTTCCAGAAATTGCGCTTAATAGTGGTTTAGGCATTACACTCGCTGCTACATTTATGCTAGGTTTAATAGCTGCTGCCTATAGTAGTGCCGACAGTGCTTTAACATCTTTAACTACATCATATTGCGTAGATTTTATGAATATAGAAAAGCGTCCTTCACAGGAACAAAAAAGACTTCGCAAAAAAGTTCATATTGGTATGAGTATTTTATTGGTAATCGTCATAATCATTTTTAAACACGTATTAAATAAAAATATTATTGATAGTTTGCTCACAGTTGCCGGATATACTTACGGTCCATTGCTTGGTCTATTTGCTTTTGGAATCTTTACCAAATTCAAAGTAAAAGACAACTATGTTTGGATTGTCGCATTATGCTCTGTAATTATAACTGTTATTATTGGAAACATTCCTGCCGAAAATATTGGTGATTATCAAGTGGGTTATGAGCTTTTACCAATAAATGGTTTACTTACCTTTATTGGTTTAATATTGATTCGTAGTAAGAAGAGTTAAAGTGCAAGCCACTTCAAACCCTATATTGTTTTCTTGCAATATTTGATAAAACTCTGGGTTTTCTGTCCCTGGATTAAAAATAACACGTTCAGGTTGCAATGAAATGATGTAGTTATAAAAATCCTTCTGTCTTTTAGAATTCATATAAATTGTAATTGTATCAATACCTTCATAATGTTTCAAATCAGTATCAATATTTATTCCTGATACTTCACCTTTTTTTAAACCATAAGCCACAACTTCGAAACCATTTCTAGCTAAATCTTTAATTATCATATTAGAATGTCTAAACGGTTTTAATGAAGCTCCAAAAACAAGAGTCCTATTTTGCATATGTTAAAATAATGTTAAGTGCTGTTAAAAAAAGTAACAGGATTCAAATTTAGTCGTCTGTTAGGTATAAATGAAGTAAAATCATTTAAAAAACTAATTCAATCAAAAAACAATGAAAAGACTAATCACCCTTTGTGTGTTATCGTTATTCACAATTTTAAACATACAAGCAACCGAAAAAGATGCACTCGTAGACGGTTCCATCTCTGGAACAGTATATGATGCTACTCTAAACGAACCCTTACCGTATGTAAACATAGTTATAAAAAACTCTGAAGGAGAAATTGTAACTGGAAGTATTACTGACGAAGATGGTACATTTAAAATCACAAAAATTCCAGAAGGAAAAATTACAGTAACCATACAGTATATAGGTTACAAAGCTGTAGTTAAAGAAATTACTATAAGCAAAGGTAATCGTAAAGTAGATTTTGGTAATATAATGTTAGAAGAAGAAGCTGCTGCACTTGATGAAGTAACTGTTATTGCCGAAGTTTCTACAATAACACAAAAAGTAGACCGAAAGGTAATTACTATAGGAAAAGATCTGGCCGCCAGTGGTACTGCATCTGATATTATGGTTGGAGTCCCATCCGTTAGTGTAGATGCACAAACTGGAGATATTAGCATGCGTGGTAATTCCAACGTACGTGTAATGGTAGATGGAAAACTATCGAATATTCCAACAGCACAATTGTTGAAACAAATACCTTCTGCATCAATTAAAGCTATAGAATTAATTACTAATCCATCAGCAAAATATAATCCTGAAGGCATGAGTGGAATTATTAATATTGTGTTGCATAAAAATACTCTGGTAGGATTTAATGGCAGTACAAGTGTTGGTTTGAGACATGAAGAGGAAGCAAAATTTAATAGTTCGCTAAATATGAACTATCGTAATGGTAAATTTAATTTATTTGGCAACTATAGTAATAATATTGCTAAAAACTTATTTCATGGGTTTTTAGACAGAACTGAGCAAAACACACTTCAAACTATAAATATTTTAAATGATAATAAATCTCATTCATTTAAAGTTGGTCTTGATTTTTATTTAAATGATAAGAATACTATTTCAGTTTTTACCAATCAAAACCTTTTTGTGGGTGGAACAGGTGGAGAAACTGACATCTTTTTTAGCGATAATACTTTCGATCAAATGCAAGTTATTGCGAATAAAGGTGATAACGAATCTCACCAATATAATTTAGATTACAAGTTAGATTTTAACAAAGAAGGTCAAAATCTTGAACTTGAAGTCGATTATAACGCCTATAGAGGTGATACAAGAACAGACAACTCTTTCGCTGGATTTATTATAAGACCTGATTATTTTGAGATTAACGATACCGAAAGAGATCGTACAACTATTAATTTAGATTATGTTGATCCTTTATCTGAAACTACTAAATTAGAATTAGGCTTACAAGCAAGATTATTCAGCAATACTATTAATTACATATCAGACGGACGATCTCAAAATTTCTTAGGAGAATACATTCCAACTACAACCTATTTTGATTATAGCAGAGATATTTATTCGGCTTATGCAACTTATAGTAAAAAGTTTGAAAAATGGACCTATCAAATAGGATTACGTGCCGAAAATGTTCAAGTTGAAACTCTGGCTTTAGAAACTGATCTTGAAACTGATGCAGTTACATCTTTCCCTTTTGATAATGATTATTTTGAGGTTTATCCATCAGCATTCTTTACGTATAGCCCATCTGAAAAAAATTCTTATCAGTTAAGCTATAGCAGACGTATTGACAGACCTGGAGTTGGACAAGTAAATCCATTACCTGAATTTAGTACACCTTTAATTTCTAAATTCGGAAATCAAGATTTGTTTCCACAATTCACCAACTCAATTGAAACAAATTATACTAGAACCTTAAATAATAGAAAGGGAAGTATTACTGCTGGTATATTTTATAGAAGTATAAAAGACGAAATATCAACTGTAGTATTGGTTGATAGAGCTGATTTTAACAGATTAATTTTAACAGACGATAATTTTGACGATACTTCTGCATTTGGTTTTGAATTCTCAACTAATTATCGCCCAACAAAATGGTGGAGTATCAACGGAAGTTTTGATCTTTATTCTCAAACTCAAAAAAGTATTAGTGAAAGATTAACAGTTTCACCAGAAATTGCAACTGAAAACGATATAGTTTTAGAAACTGTTGAAGTTGACAATTTAGCTTGGAATTTTAGAATGTACAATAATTTTAGTGTTAGCAAGAGCTTATCATTTACAGCATTCGCATTTTATAGAGGAAAAGAAAAAAGCATTCAATTTGATATAGATCCGATTTATTTTGTAAATCTTGGAATGCGTTATAGTTTTCTTGAAGGTAAAGCCAACTTTAGTTTAAGCTTTAATGATGTTTTTAATCAAATGCAAATTATTGGAAATGCAGATAGACCTATCAAGCAAAATTTCCAATTTAACCCAGAAAGTCATACCATAGCAGCTAGTTTATCTTATCGCTTTGGTAGTGGGAAATACAGAGCAAAATCTCGTAAACGTAGAGATAATGATGAAAAATCAGGAGGAGGACTCTTTTAACAAATAAATAAACCATTAATAACCTACATAATAGTTGATGGTTAGTGTTAATGTTTGGTTATTAATAAGAAAACCCGAAGTATATACTTCGGGTTTTCATCTTTATTAAAACTCAGGTTAAATGTTAAAATTGGTTAAAGTTTACACTTGATGAAATAAATATCAAGTTTCTACGTCTTATATGTAGAGCATTTTTAGTAAGTGTTAATGTTGGTTAATAGCAAGAAAACCGAAACAGTCTTTGTTTCGGTTTTTTTATGAAATGAATTACCATTTAATTATCACACTTCCCCAAGTAAAACCACTTCCAAAAGCAGCCAATACAACAGTATCATCATCTTTTATTTTACCTTGCTCCCAAGCCTCAGTAAGTGCTATAATTATAGAGGCAGCAGTTGTATTTCCGTATTTCATAATATTATTAAATACCTGGTCGTCACTTAAACCAAACCTACGTTGTACAAATTGAGAAATACGCAAATTTGCCTGATGTGGAATAAACAAATCGATATCATCTTTTGATAAGTTGTTTTTTGTTAAACCCTCATTAATAACTTCGCTGAATCTTACTACAGCATTTTTAAACACAAAAGTTCCATCCATATATGGAAAATATGAAATATCTTCTCCATTTGAAGCTAAAATTTCAGGAACCCAATGTCTAATACTTGGCGACTCTACTATTAATTTATCGGCATATTTTCCTTCGCTATGTAAATGCGTTGATAAAATTCCTTTAGCATTATTTTCTTCTCTTGTTAAAACTGCTGCTCCTGCTCCATCACCAAAAATTACAGTTACTCCTCTACCTCTTGTTGTTTTATCTAAACCATTAGAATGATACTCTGCACCTACAACCAATACATTTTTATACATTCCTGTTTTAATAAAATTATCTGCAACAGAAAGAGCATAAACAAAACCCGAGCATTGATTACGAATGTCTATAGCACCAACAGTTCCTATATCTAATATCTCTTGAATTTGCACACCACATCCTGGAAAGTAATAATCAGGTGTCATTGTAGCAAATACAATAAAATCTATATTATCTTTGGTTAAACCAGCGCGTTCTATAGCAACTTTTGCTGCTTCGGCTCCCATTTTGGCTGAAGATTCGTCGCTACCCTTTTTAATCCAACGACGCTCTTTAATCCCTGTCCGTTCCTGTATCCATTCATCAGTTGTGTCCATTAAATTGGATAAATCATCGTTAGTAACCACATTATCTGGAAGATACTTACCTAAACCAATTATTTTTGAATTATACATATTAGCTTTTTGCTTCTTTTAAAATTTGTAAACTCAAATTTAGTGAATTAATAAAATAGAGGATTACTATATAAACATTTTTAACACTTTGAAAGTATCTTATAGTTAATAAATTTCAAAAGAACACTAAAAGAATTGTTGAAGTTTCATTTTTAACTTACTTTTAATAAGACTAATACCATCATTTTAGTAGCTTTACAATTCCTATAATTAAATCCAGCCAAAAATGAAAAATCTTATCTTTTTAATTGTTTTATTCTTAAGTACATTAACATATTCTCAAGAAAATGTTACTTACCAAAAGCCATCTCAAGAAATTTTGGAATTAGCCGAAGCACCTTTGGCACCTTCTATAAGAATAGATAGCAAAGGCGAAAATATTGTTTTCCTATATAGAAGTAGATTCAAAAGTATTGAAACACTTTCTGAAAAAGAAATGAGACTTGCTGGATTAAGAATAAATCCCAAAACTAATATTAATAGCAGACAGAGTTACTACACAAATGTAAAAGTACGTATTGGTAGAAATGGAAACGAAACTGAAGTAAGTGGCTTACCTGCAAATGGTCGTTATGCAAATTTTTCGTGGTCACCAAATCAAAAAATGATGGCTTTTACTAATACAGTAAATAATGGTGTAGAACTTTGGGTTTTAGATATTAATTCTCAATCTGTAAAAAAACTAACTGAAGCCAATCTTAACGCAAATACAGGAAGGCCTTTCTCTTGGTTTAAAGACAATAATTCGTTATTAATTAAGACAATTTCAAGAGACAAACAAACACTTGTTGATACAAAAACTGCTGTTCCAACTGGTCCAACCATATCTGTAAGTGAAGCTGGTAAAAAAGCACAAAACAGAACATATCAAGATCTATTAAAAAACAAAACTGATGAACACAATTTTGAACAATTGGCACTTTCAGAATTACATAAAGTAGATATAAATGAAAATAAAACAACCTGGATGAAAAGTGATATGTACCGAAGTATTTCATTTTCTCCAGATGGAAATTATATAATGGTAACTACTATTGAAAAACCTTTTTCCTATTTAGTTACGTATCGAAGGTTTCCATCAAAAACCAATATTTATGATACCAATGCCAATTTAATAGTTTACAGCATTGCAGGTGCCTTTAATTGAAGATCTTTCCTAAAGGATTTATGTCAGTTAGAAAAGGTAAAAGAGATCTTTCCTGGAGAGGAGATAAAGCAGCAACACTTATTTGGGCTGAAGCTTTAGACGACGGTGATGCAGCTAAAGAAGTACCTTATAGAGACCAAGTGTTTCAGTTAGATGCACCTTTTAAAGGTAAAGGCTCTAAATTAATAAAAACCGTTGGTCGTTACTCTGGAATAGACTGGGGAAATAATAATACAGCTATTGCATATGATTATTGGTGGAATACGAGAAATACCAAAGCTTATGTTTTTAATCCTTCAAATTCGAAGGTAGTACCAGATATTATTTGGGATAGAAACTATCAAGATCGATATAGTGATCCTGGAAATTTTGTTACCAAAAAAAATAACTTTGGTATGTATACTTTAGATTTAATAGATGATAATGCCTATTTAATTGGTGCTGGCTACAGCAAAGAAGGAAAATTTCCATTTATTGATGAAATAAATTTATCAACTAAAGAAACAAAACGTCTATACCAATCAAGTTTAACTAATAAAGTAGAAGCAATTTCTTATGCTTTAGACATGAACAAAGGTGAAGTGTTGGTTAGGATTGAATCTAAAAATGAGTATCCAAACTACTATGTTAGAAACATAAAAAAGAAAATAGGACTTATTCCTGTAACGCAATTTGAAAATCCATTTAAAAGTATTCAAGACGTACATAAGGAAGTTATTAAATACAATCGTGAAGATGGATTAGAGTTAACTGGAACTTTGTACTTACCTACTAACTATGAGAAAGGAAAAAAATATCCAATGATCATGTGGGCTTACCCAAGAGAATTTAAAGATAAAAGTAGTGCATCACAAAGTACTTCCAATTCAAATCAATTTACCTATCCTTCTTATGGATCGCCTATTTTTTGGGTTACTAAAGGTTATGTTGTTTTAAATAATGCGTCTTTTCCTATTGTTGGAGAAGGAGATGAACAACCTAATGATACTTTTAGAACACAACTCGTAGCTAATGCTAAAGCTGCAATTGATGCAGTAGATAATTTAGGATATATAGATAGAAATAAAGTTGCAGTTGGAGGACATTCATATGGTGCATTTATGGTTGCTAATTTATTAGCGCATTCAAATTTATTTGCTGCAGGAATAGCAAGAAGTGGTGCTTATAACAGAACACTCACTCCTTTTGGTTTTCAAAGTGAAGAACGTAGTTATTGGGAAGCTCCAGAAGTGTATTATACTATGTCACCATTTATGCATGCCGATAAAATGAAAACTCCTTTGTTATTAATTCATGGTGAAGCCGATAATAACTCCGGAACATATCCTTTACAAAGTGAACGCTATTTTAATGCTTTAAAAGGGCTAGGTGCTCCTGTTAGATTGGTTATGCTACCTAAAGAAAGTCATGGTTACAGAGCTAGAGAATCTGTTTTACATTTATTATGGGAACAAGACCAATGGCTTGAAAAACATGTAAAAAATAAGCCAGAAACTGATACTTCTTTAAATTCAGCCACTAAAGCTTTTAAAGATTAATCATATTTAAGTTATAAAATAATGTTTCATAAAAGCCATTCATTAAAAGAGTGGCTTTTTTTATATAATGTCAGTTTGTCACTTTTAACGAATTGGCATTTTTGTTGCCATTAATCAAAATGAAAATTATAAATAACAATAAACAAAATATTATGGCAAAAGGAAATATTAATGTTGCAGTAGAAAACATTTTCCCTTTAATTAAAAAATTCTTGTACAGTGATCACGAAATCTTTTTACGTGAACTTATAAGTAACGCTACAGATGCGACTTTAAAACTAAAACACATTGCTAATATTGGCGAAGCTAAAGTAGAGTATGGCAATCCGCAAATTGAAGTTAAAATTGATAAAAAAGGTAAAAAACTTCACATCATTGATCAAGGATTAGGAATGACAGCCGAAGAAGTTAAAAAATATATTAACGAGATTGCTTTTTCTGGTGCTGAAGAGTTTTTAGATAAATACAAAGACAAGGCTGGAAAAGCTGAAGATTCAGGGATTATAGGCCACTTTGGTCTTGGGTTCTATTCTTCATTTATGGTAGCTGATAAAGTTGAGATTCTTACCAAATCTTTTAAAGATGAAGAAGATGCTGCACATTGGACTTGTGATGGTTCTCCAGAATACTCTTTAGTTAAAGGAAAAAGAAAAGAAAGAGGAACAGAAATAATCTTACATATTGCAGATGATTCTACCGAGTTTCTTGAAGAATCTCGTATAAACGAGTTATTACAGAAGTATAACAAGTTTATGCCTATTCCGATCAAATTTGGAACTAAAGAAGAAAACGATCCAAATCATAAACCAAAAACAACTAAAGACAAAGACGGCAAGGAAACTACTGAACCTCATAAACAAATTACTGTAGATAACGTCATCAATAATCCAAATCCAGCTTGGACAAAACAACCAGCCGATTTAAAAGATGAAGATTATAAAGGGTTTTACAGAGAATTGTATCCAATGCAATTTGAAGAGCCTTTATTTCATATTCATCTTAATGTAGATTATCCGTTTAACCTGACAGGAATCTTGTATTTCCCAAAGATGACGAACGATTTAAATATTCAGAAGGATAAAATTCAGTTGTATCAAAATCAAGTTTTTGTAACTGATAATGTTGAAGGTATCGTGCCAGAATTTTTAACGATGCTTCGTGGAGTTATAGATTCGCCTGATATTCCTTTAAATGTATCAAGGTCATATTTACAAGCTGATGGTGCTGTTAAGAAAATTGCATCTTATATAACTCGTAAGGTTGCCGATAAATTAAAATCGTTATTTAACGAGAATCGTGAAGATTTTGAAAAGAAATGGGACGATATTAAAATCGTGATTGAATACGGAATGCTTTCGGAAGAAAAGTTCTTCGAAAAATCTGATGCATTTGCATTATATCCTACAGTTGATGGTAAGTATTTCACTTACGATGAACTACATGATAAGATTAAAGCAAACCAAACCGATAAGGATGATAAATTGGTGATTCTTTATGCTTCCGATAAAGATGCACAACACTCATATATTGAAGCTGCAAAAGCTAAAGGTTACGAAGTGTTATTTTTAGATTCTCCTATTGTATCTCATTTAATCCAGAAGCTTGAAACCTCAAAAGAAAAAATATCTTTTGCTCGTGTAGATGCCGACCATGTTGATAATTTAATCAAGAAAGACGACACAAAAATTTCTAAACTTTCTGATGAAGAAAAAACAAAGCTCGATGAGTTATTGAAAGAAGTTGTGCCTTCTGAAAAGTTTATGGTACAATTAGAACCAATGGATAGCAATGCTGCACCATTTATAATAACACAACCAGAATTTATGCGTCGTATGAAAGAGATGCAACAAACTGGTGGTGGAGGCGGAATGTTTGGAATGGGCAATATGCCAGAAATGTTCAATCTGATTGTAAATACCAATTCGGAATTAGTAGGTGACATTTTAAACACCAAAACGCGTAAAAAACAAGAACGTTTAATAAATCAAAGTTTAGATTTGGCACGATTATCTCAGGGCCTACTCAAAGGTGAAGAACTCACTAACTTTGTTAAGCGTAGTTACGATATGATTAAGTAACTCATCTTTTCTGTGAAAACTGAAAATCTATATATTTAAAAAACCACTTCAAAATTGAAGTGGTTTTTTATTTGATTAATTATCTTCATTTGAGCAACTCAACAACATTCATTTTATACATTTTTCCGATAGGAATTATATAGTCTGCAATAAATATTCGGTTGCCTTCAATACTTTTTATATGCAATTTTGAGACTGCAAACGATTTATGAACTTGCAAAAAATCTGTACTATTTAGAGTTTCTAAAACATCAGATATTTTTTCTCTAACTGTTATAGTTTCACCTATTGTGATTACTTTAGTATAATTTCCAGAAGCTTCAATATATAGAATATTGTTAATAATTACTTGTGTATATTTTTTATTACTTCGCAAAAAAATACTTTCAGTAATAGCGTCTTTTTTTTCAGAACCTGAATGTTGTGTTTTTGTAGTAGAACTTACTGTTTTATTTATGGCTTTTAAAAAACGTTCAAAAGAAAATGGTTTTAATAAGTAATCTGAAATATTAAGCTCATAACCTTCAAGTGCAAATTCTTTATAAGCTGTGGTTACAATAACTTTTGGAGGATGCTTTAGTGTTTTTAAAAACTCAAACCCTTTCAACTTTGGCATATTTAAATCCAAAAAAATTAAATCAACTGTATTTTTATTCAAATATTCTATAGCTTCTAAAGCATCATAACAATTCTTCAACAACTTCAAATTTGGCAGCAAATCGCAATAGCCTTTTATTATATCGTGAGCTATATGTTCGTCATCAATAATGAGATATGTAATCATACATTTATTGTTAATTGCACTTTGTAAATATCTTTAATTATATCGAAAGATAATGAATGCTTATTTGTATAAACCAACTCCAATCTTCGTTTTAAATTCTTCAAACCAATTCCTGACTCATTGATTTGTTGGGAGTTATCAAAATTATTTTCAACTTCAAAAAGTATTGTATTGTTTTCAGCTTTTAAATTAATAACAACATAGGCATTCTCTCTTAAATTTTCGATGCCGTGTTTAAAAGCGTTTTCTAAAAGTATGATTAAAAGTAATGGCATCACTTTATAATTGTCTTCAATTTGATGATTAAAGCTAACATCAATCTTCTTATGATAGCGCATTTTATGCAATTCGATATAATTGGTTAGATAATCGATTTCCTCGTTAAGTGTAACCAAATCCTTTTCACCTTCATAAATACTATAACGCATCATATCAGAAAGTTTGAGAATTAGGCTTTGAGCCTTTTCAGGATCTTTGCCAACTAATCCATACAAATTATTCAAGGTATTAAAAAAGAAATGTGGATTTACTTGGCTTTTTAAATGCAACAATTCGTTTTTTACTTTTTCGTTTTTGAGCTTAAAAATTGAAATAATCTGTTTTGTAAACCAAAAGGCTCCTAAAATAATTAGAACTAAATAATATATGAGAATTAATGTACTTACTGACGTTGGATAATCCTCCAAGAAAATCACTGAAGATTTTTCGGTAGTAATTAATTCAAAAACTGTAATAACTATCGGAATTGCAGCTGTTACAATTGCAATAACAACAACTATTCGCCATTTGTTTTTCTGTATTCCTGAAATCATATTACAATATTAAGAGATTATAATTTCCTTTCAAAAAAAGTTGACAAACAACCTTTGGTTAGTGTTCAAATTAATATAAAGTGTGATAAAATCACTTCATCATTACACAAAATCTTTGTGCCACTAGTAAATAACTGTTTGTCACAATTGTTTCAGAACTAAAAATCATGCGCTTATGTTTGCTCAAAATAATTTATCAAGAAACGAACAGAAATGAAAAAAAGAATCTTAAGATATTTAAAACATGTATTTTCAACCTTTTTAATATTGGGAATAATAGCAGTGATCTTTGGTTTATCAATTGGTGCATCACTGCATTATGGAGACCATCCTCTAATGATGACTATAGATAACGAAGGTCCTTATGTGTTTTTTAAAAATGACAGTGTCTTAAATGTAAACTATATTAGGGGAAATAAAACTGACGGATTTTATGTAGAGCAAAATGATTATCCTAGCAATTCAAATAAAAGCACTTCGTGTTTTTTTCAGATTGACTCAACACAATTCGATTTTACACTTAATACAAAATTTAAATCACCAAAAACCACTTACAATGATGGTAATCCTATAATTGCTATTTCAGATATTGAAGGTGGTTATAAAACATTTCGAGATTTTCTGATAACTAGTAAAGTCATAGATGAAAACTTGAATTGGACTTTTGGAAAAGGCCATTTAGTGTTGGTTGGCGATTTTGTAGATAGAGGTTGGTCTGTAACGCAAGTACTTTGGTTTATTTACAAATTAGAACAAGATGCAAGAGTTCAAGGTGGATTCGTACATTTTATTATCGGAAATCATGAGTTGAAAAATATGCAAGGAAATTATGGTGCAGCTGCTCCAAAATATCTCGCTGTTTCAAATATTTTAGGAAAAGTACAAAGCGAATTATACAATACAAATTCATTTATTGGTAGATGGTTAGCAAGTAAAAATGCGTTGGAACTTATAAACGGAAATCTTTTTGCACATGGTGGAATACATCCAGATGTTGCGGATTCAAACTTAAGTTTGGATGAAATTAATCAAGTTATACGACGCAATTACTACACACCATATTATCCTAAAACAGATAAAACAGTTGAACAATTACTAACCTCAACAAAAACTGGAATCTGTTGGTATAGAGGTTACTTTAAAGAAGACTTAACTCAAGAAGAAGTTGAAAAAGGGTTGGATAAATTCAATGCAAAATCTATTGTTGTTGGTCATACTTTGCAATCAAAAATCAAAAAACAATACAACGGAAAAGTAATAGGAATAGATATAAAACATCCAAAAGATTACAATAAAAGTTGGCCAAATCAAAAATCGGAAGGCTTACTTATTGAAGACAATAATTATTATCGTGTTTTACACGATGGTGAAAGAGAGAAAATATAAAAGTTAATAAAAAACTGTAACTATATTTGATTAATGCTGCAATTTTTGACCTTTAATAATTGCGCATTGCTTATTAAATAGTATGTATATGATTGAGAGAGTGATTTAATTTCATTTGAAAAAAAACTGATTAAGAAACTAACAAAAAACTAAAAACCACTTCAAAATGAAGCGGTTTTTTTATATCATTATTTGTAAAAATTAATTTAACTTCGTTAATCCTCTTATTCAATACAAATTGAACTTTACCTATCTAAAAACTAACCAAGTTTATGATACAAATAAATTTATTTATTAAATCAAAAAATAGAATTTTTTTAGCCATCATTCTATTATCCTCAATTTTATTTTCTTGTAAAAAATCAGATAGTAGCAAAAGTATTTTACAAATCGAAGGACTTCAAGAATCAGTTGAAATACTAAGAGACAAATGGGGTATTAATCATATTTACGCTAAAAATCAAGAGGATTTATTTTTTGCTCAAGGTTATGCGGCTGCAAAAGACCGTTTGTTCCAATTTGAAATCTGGAGAAGACAAGCTACCGGAAGTGTTGCTGAAATTTTAGGAGAAAGAGAATTAAAAAGAGATATTGGCACGAGGCTATTTAAATATAGAGGTGATATGACCCAAGAAATGAACCATTATCATGACGATGGTTCAGATATAATTACTGCATATACAAACGGTGTCAATGCCTATATAGAAGAAATTTTAAGTACTCCTGAACTTCTTCCAATAGAATTCAAAATATTAGATATCGTTCCAGAAAAATGGACGACAGAAATTGTAATTTCAAGACATCAAGGGCTATTAGGAAATATTGGTTCCGAATTACAAATAGGACGTGCAGTAGCAAAAATAGGAGCAGATAAAGTAAAAGAGTTAACTTGGTTTCATCCGAAAAACCCAGATATTAATATAGACCCAAGTATTAATAAAGAATTATTATTTGATGACATTTTAGAACTTTACAATACATACAGAAAATCTGTAAAGTTTAAAGAAACTGATGTTTTAGAAAAATATAGAAAAACAGATAAAGTCACTGCATTATTACAAATGAATGAAGGTGAAAATGATTCATTGGCAATTGGAAGTAATAATTGGGTTGTAAGCGGTAATTTAATGGAAGACGGTAATACTTATATGGCAAATGACCCACACCGTACAATCGCCGTTCCTTCGCTACGCTATATGACACATTTAGTCGCTCCAGGCTGGAATGTTATAGGTGGTGGCGAACCAGAAATCCCTGGTATTTCAATTGGCCATAACGAATTTGGTTCTTGGGGACTTACCGTTTTTAGAACCGATGGAGAAGATTTGTACGTCTATGATTTAAATCCAAACAATACCAATCAGTACAAATACAATGGTGATTGGATTGATATGCAAGTAATTACTGAAACTATAAAAGTAAAAGGTCAAGATGATAGCCTAGTTGATTTATATTATACACAACATGGTCCAGTAACTTATATAGATAAAGAAAATTATAAAGCTTACGCTGTACGTTGTGCATGGTTAGAGCCAGGAGGGTCGCCATATTTAGCTTCTTTACGCATGGACCAAGCCAAAACTTGGGAAGAATTTAGAGAAGCATGCAACTATAGTCATATACCTGGAGAAAATATGATTTGGGCAGACAAAAAAGGGAATATTGGATGGCAAGCTGTTGGTATTGCCCCTGTTAGAAATAATTTTAGTGGCCTTGTACCAGTTCCTGGAGATGGGAGGTATGAATGGGATGGCTATTTACCAATTATTGAAAAACCTAATGCATATAATCCATCTAAAGGATTTATTGCAACCGCTAATCAAAATGTAACTCCTGAAAGTTATACACATTGGAATGCTGTTGGATTTTCATGGTCTGACCCTTATCGTGGAGAACGTGTAAATGAAGTATTAAGTTCCGGCAAAGAATTAACCATGGAAGATATGAAAGCCCTACAAGTGGATTATCTATCAATTCCAGCTCGTATTTTAACACCCCTTTTAGAGCATATCGTTTTTTCTGGCAAACCTGCCAAAGCTAAAGAATTGCTAGCCAATTGGGATTTTAAATTAAATCCAAATTCTGTTGAAGCAGCTATTTACGTAGCTTGGGAAAATGAAATAAAGCAATTGGTCAAAGCCAAATTTATTCCAGAATCTGTGCGTAAGTACATTCCAAGTATTCAAATGAAAAAAATAATAGATTGGATTACTAGTCCAGATTCAAAATTTGGAAACAATGTAATTTTAGGTAGAAATGAATTTTTAAGTAACGCGTTCGTTAAGGCTATTAATAATTTAGAAAAACAACTTGGCGAAGACATAGAGAACTGGCAGTACGGTCAAGAAAAATTCAAGCATACCTATATGATGCATGCATTAGGAAATTCTGTTAAAAGAGAGATAAAAACAAAATTAGATCTAGGTCCTCTACCTCGTGGTGGCAATGCTTATACCCCAGGATCCACAGGTGGCAACAACAAACAAAGTAGTGGCGTATCATTTAGAATGATAATAAACACAGGAGATTGGGATGCAGCCATTGGCACTAATAGCCCAGGACAATCAGGTAATCCAGACAGTCCTTTTTACAGCAATTTATTTGAACCTTGGGCAAAAGATCTATACTTTCCAGTTTATTATTCAAGAAAAAAAATAGATTCTGTTTTAGTTAAAACAACAATCTTAAATCCAAAATAAATATTGCTTATTATAAAATAATAAATTCAAAATTAAAGATTTTTGATACCTTTATTCCATGCAAATAATTTCCACCAACATTGCAAAACCAAAAACAATTACGCTTAACGGAAAGCAAGTCACTACAGGCATTTATAAAAAGCCTGTAAGCCATCCAATTTATTTAGAAAAAGAGCAAGTAAATGGCGATGAGATTTCTAATAGAAAAGTGCATGGTGGCGAGTTTAAAGCCTGTTATCTTTTTTCAGCAGATTATTATCCATATTGGGAAAACCTCTATCCACATTTAGAATGGAATTGGGGAATGTTAGGTGAAAACTTAACGGTTAAAGGACTAGATGAATCTAAAATATTTATTGGAGATATCTATAAGATAGGAACTGCTTTAATACAAGTAACACAACCCAGAGAACCTTGCTCAACATTTGGAACTAAAATGGGTTCTCAAGGTGTCTTAAAACAATTTATAGCACATGGTCATCCTGGAACTTATGTTCGTGTATTAGAAGAAGGTTTCGTTAGCGTTAATGACACTTTTAAACTTGTTAAACAAGTCAAAGACAGCATATCTGTAGCTCAATTATTCAATTTGTATTATGCTAAAGAGAGAGATCAAGACCTTCTAGCTCTGGCTATAAATAATGAAGCGCTACCTATGAAAAAAAGAGAAAAATTAAAAACTTTTATTACTTTTTAGTAACAAGATAATATGTCCAACCCAGTTTCGTTAGGTCTTAAAAAAAATTGGAGACAATTCACCATTTTAGTTATTGTAAATGCTTTTGTTGGTGGCATGGTTGGTTTAGAACGAAGCATCTTTCCTGAATTTGCTGAAATTGAATTTGGAGTTGCTTCAAAATCTGCTATTCTTTCTTTTATTATTGCTTTTGGTATTACAAAGGCTATAGCTAACTATTTTACTGGAAAACTGGCTAATCGTTTTGGTCGTAAAAATTTGTTAGTTTTCGGATGGATAATTGCACTTCCAATTCCATTCATTTTAATTTATGCTACACACTGGAACTGGGTAATTTTTGCTAATGTTTTATTAGGTATAAGCCAAGGATTTACCTGGAGCAGCACTGTTGTGATGAAAATAGATTTGGTAGGTGAAAAGGACAGAGGACTAGCAATGGGACTTAATGAATTTGCAGGTTATTTTGCTGTAGGAATAGTGGCTTTTTTAACAGGTTTAATTGCAGAACATTATGGTGTTACTCCTTATCCTTTCTATTTAGGTATTGGAATTTCAATAATTGGTTTAGTAACAACATTACTTTTTGTAAAGGACACGAGACAATTTATGCAAAAAGAAGCCATTACTACTAAAACCGAAAAACTCAATAACATTTTTGTGGAAACCTCATTCAAAAATAAAACCTTAAGCTCTATTACTCAAGCAGGATTAGTAAACAATCTTAATGATGGTATGATTTGGGGATTACTACCAATCGTTTTAATAACTCTAAATTATAATTCGGAAAATATCGGAATTATAGCAGCTATTTACCCAACAGTTTGGGGTTTAGGTCAATTAGTAACAGGAAAAATGTCTGATGTTTATTCCAAAAAAGCAATGCTATTTTGGGGAATGCTTTTACAAGGCATCGCAATACTTTGCTTGCCTTATAGCTCCGAATTTTATCAATTGGCTATTATTTCTACTTTATTAGGAATTGGAACAGCCATTGTCTATCCAACATTTTTAGCCACCATTGCAGATGCTACTGTTCCTACACAACGTGCAGAAAGCATTGGTACGTTTAGACTTTGGAGAGATTTGGGTTATGCTATTGGTGCTATTATTTCGGGTATTACAGCTGATTTATTTGGTATTGAATACGCTATTTTACTCATAGGAGGTATTACAATACTATCATCTATTGTAATTAAAATCCGTATGCCAAAACATATTTCAACCAAAATTAATTGACAATTTTACTGTAACCAATTCACCCATTGGGCGTCATATAAAAAAGTCGTAATTTTAAACCAACCAACAATTTAAAAAATGAAAACACTACAACAATTAAAATCACAATCTCTTTTAATCATCTGTTTATTATTTGTAGCAATAGGTTTTTCGCAAACTCTTGAAGAAAACATAGATCAATTATTAGAAGCTAAATACAAGCCAAACGAGCCTGGAGCAACTGCATTAATTTATAAAAATGGTGAAGTTATATATAGAAAAGCATTTGGTAATGCCAGCCTTGAATTAGGTATAGCAATGACACCAGAAAATGTGTTTGAGATAGGTTCAATTACAAAACAATTTACATCAATTTCCATTTTAATGCTTATGGAACAAGGAAAGTTGAATTTAAATGATGAAATCACTAAATTTATTCCTGACTATCCAACAAACGATAAAACAATAACTGTTCATCATTTATTAAACCACACTTCTGGCATAAAAAGCTATACAAGCATGGAAAGCTTTATGAAAAATGCTCGTGTTGATATGACTCCAACCGAGTTGATTGATGTTTTTAAAAACGAACCAATAGATTTTGATCCTGGTGAAAAATTCCTGTACAATAATTCAGGATATATTCTTTTAGGTTACATTATTGAAGTTGTTTCTGAACAAAGCTATGCCGATTTTATTGAAAAAAATATTTTTGAAAAATTAGGAATGTCCAATTCATATTATGGCAGTATGTCTAAACTCATAAAAAACAGAGCTTCTGGTTATCAAGATAGAAATGGATATATAAATGCAGATTATTTAAGCTTAACTTTACCTTATGCAGCAGGTTCGCTAATGTCTAATGTAGATGATTTACTAAAATGGCAAAAAGCACTTAATACGAATCAATTAATTACTCGAGCGAATTATGAAAAAGCTATTCATGGATCTTCACTCAATGATGGCGAACATATAGGTTATGGTTTTGGTTTACAAGAAGGAGATATTAATGGCTCTGTGAGTATTTCTCATGGAGGCGGAATTTTTGGGTATACCACACAAGGCATTTATTTACCTCAAGAAGATGTGTTTGTTTCTATTTTAACTAATTGTTCTTGTAATTCCCCAGGAGGTGTTGCAAACAAAATTGCTGCATTGGTTATCGGAAAGCCATTTCCAGATATTAAAGATTCCATTACTTTAACTGAAAGTGAACTTCAAAAATGGACAGGAGCATATCAATTTGAAGATGGAGTAGTTAGATTCATCTCAGTAAAAGATGGGAAAATATTTAGTCAAAGAGAAGGTAGTACAGTTTTTCAAATCTATCCAATGGCTGCCGATACATTTATTTTTGAAGAAGGAAATATAACCTATAATTTTTCTGTAAAAGACGAAAAGAAACAAGCCAGTTTTAAAAACGGAGGAAACAAATCTGTTGGTGTTGAAACAGATAAAAAACCTGAACCAGAAAAAGTAGCAATTACAGTTGATGCAGATATACTAAATCAATATATAGGTAAATATGAGTTACAACCAGGATTTGTAATTGAAATAACTACTAAAGGAAATCAAATTTTTGCTCAAGCTACAGGACAAGGTCAAAATGAAATTTTTGCAGAAACGGAAGCAACCTTCTTCTTTAAAGTTGTACCTGCTAGTATAGACTTTAATAAAAATGACAACGGTGAAGTTACAAGCATAACCTTACACCAAGGTGGACAAAATATGGAAGCCAAAAAAATTGAGTAAACTATTTTACTCTTAATAACATGAAAACCAAATTTTCAATAGTTTTTTGCTTCCTTTTTGTAACTACTGGATTTGCTCAGGATAGTATTTTTAACCGACTTGCTTCCAATAATCTTAAAACATTTTCTTATAGTAATAATAGTTTTAATGGCGAAGGATGGGATTTTATAAAAAATGAAGTAGCCGAAGCGACAAATGTATTGGTTGGTGAAGACCATTTTTCGAATGAAATTCCAAAATTTATAAATGCAATAGCAAGTAGTACTAAATTTGACAATTTTTATATAGAGGTTGATCCTTATAGTACTGCTATATTAAAAAAGTCTATTCTTAAATATTCAAAACAAGAACGTGAAAGATTTAATTCAGAATTCAGTGATCTTTTTTCTTTTTATGCTTTGAAACCAGAGTACGAACTATTATGTAATATCGTAGAATCTGGAGTGAATTTATTAGGATCCGATCAAATAGTAATGTATGCTGATCGACTTATTTTTCAAGACATTGCTAAAAGGTCAAGCAATGAAAAAGCTAAAGAAATTTACAATTACATTAGCAAACAATCTAAATTACATTTAGAGGCTTTTTATTTAAATCCGCAATTGCCGATGTATTTCATGACTTCAGAATTTGGGTTACAGCTAGAAAAATTAGATGCATTAGAATTAAGTACAAAAGAGGATTTAATATTGAAAGATATGCAAAGATCTGTTATCATTTATAAAGAAAGGAGTCATAAAAAAAGAGTGAATCTTATTATGAATCAATTAATGAAAGACTATCCTATTTGGAATCACAATAGAACTTTATTTAAATATGGTGCTAATCATCTCACCAGAGGTGAAAGTTTTTTAGCAAATTTCGATATTGGTAATTTGGTAGCCAACATTACCGAAAGCAATTATCAGGAATCATATCATATAATGATTGTTGGAGAAAGCGGAATGTTAGGCTCCCCTTTTAAAACGTTTCCTCCAAATCCAATAGATTCCGAAACAGGTTTTTATTTAAAACATTTAAAACCCTTCTTTACTATAACTGAAGGCAAAGAATGGCATGTCTTTGATTTGAAGCCTTTGCAGAAAGAAATTGAAAAAAATCATTTATCTGTATCCAATTTAAACTTGCTGAGAACAATCAAGGGGTTTGATACCCTTGTTATCATTCCTGAAGTAACTGCAGCAAAGTTTTAAACTCTAATATTAAACTTAATACACTTTAACCATACTCAAAGTTAAAATCATTTTTTTATTTTAAAGTCAGTATCTTTCCAATAAATTAACATTTAATGCAGAACGATTATACAAAACCAGAGTTTAAAAAACTACTACAAAAACTACAAGAAGAAAGCTGGCAACTTGAATTACTAATCTCTGGGTTTGCTATTTTTGGGTTGTTTACAGCTATTCCATTACTTACTGAAAATTTTAATGATGCCCAAAACAGTCAGCAAATTTACAAATTTGTAGTTTTATTAATTGCACTTATATCTTGTTCAATATTAATTTTCAATTTATTACTTCATGTTTTGCTACGTGGATTATGGATTGGTGCTTTAGGCTTACGTTATGTTTCTGGAGATATTGATTATGATAGTTTAAAATACAGTCAGAAATTTACCAAATATCTTAAAAGAAAAGTAGGCTCTTTTGATAAATATATTGGCACGTTAGAAAATTACTGTAGTGTGATTTTTGCAATTTCTTTTTTACTTATTTTCTATGTATTGGCAATTACCTTCACTATTCTAGCTATTACTTTAATTGCAACTCAATTATTAGACAATGACGACTTACCAAATTGGTTGTCTAAAGGTGTTGGCATAACACTTATGGTATTCTTGGTTTTTGGAATGTTTTTTACTTTAATAGATTTTATTACACTAGGTTATCTTAAAAAGAAAAAATGGACTTCAAAAATTTATTTTCCTATATATTGGGTATTTAGCTTTATTACCTTGTCCTTTTTGTATAGACCACTTGTTTATAATTTTTTAGATAATAAGTTTGGCAAACGATTAAGTTTTGCATTAGTACCTTTTTATATTTTAATAACTTTAGGTACTTCTTTAAATTATAATGTTTCAAATTATTTTGGTACTGACATGACTTCAAATGATTTTGTAGCTAACAATAATAACTATGAGGATTTATTAAATAAGGAAAATGGGTTTATAGATGATGTAGCAATTCAATCAAAAGTTATTTCAGATAATTATGTAAAAGTTTTTGTTTTATATTCTGAAAATATAGAAAATCGCATTTTTGATTTCAACCCATTATTAAAACCTGAAGAAGACAGTCGAGGATTAAGAACAGGAATTAATTTTGGCTCTAATATAATTATTAGTGAAAGAGATAGTTTAAGACGAGTTTACTTAAAAACATTTAATGATATTTATTCAGTTAAAATAGATACCATAAAGTATGAAACTGATTTTATTTTAGCACATAGTAAAAACGATAAATTAGGTTTTGAAACTTATGTAAGTACTAAAACTTTAACAGAAGGTAAACATCTTTTGCAAGTTAATCGTAAAAGAATCAGAAAAGGTGATACAACAAATTGGAATGTATCTAAAATCCCCTTTTGGTATTATAAAGATTAGTATTCCAATCTTTTATCAAAATAATGCTTCATCATAGGTATTTGTACAAAAAATAACAATCCACATAACCCAATAGCATACATAAAGGTTTTAGAAATAGTAATTCCCGAAATTGCTTCAGTCACTTTATTATTAGAGATTATGCTATAGTCAACATTGTCAAACCATCCTAATCCTTCCAATCCACTTCCAAAAATTCCATAAGACAAACTACCAATTACTAAAATTGAAATTATGAGCCACGCTTTTTTTGAAATTAAAGGTTTGTAAACGGTTATATGACTTATAGCTGAAGCCTCAACTTGTACCATAACATTGGCAGTAAAATCTAATGATGGTGATTCCAGTGATGACGATTGCATTACTTTTTTCGCCAATTTATCTAAATGCTGTTCTGTATGTTCCTTCATAACTTTCAATTATTTCTGGTTCTAATTGCTTTTTTAAAATTGTTGCCATTTTTTTTCGGCTTCTAAAAAGCTTCACTTTTACATTGTTAGGTTTTAAACCTATAATTTTTGATATTTCGTCTAAAGATAGTTCTTCAAAATAATATAAGGTTAAAATAAAACTATCTTCACTTGGTAACAACTCTAAACAGTTTTTAATAGCTTGCTGTTTTTCTTGTTCTTCAATTTTGTCTAGAGCATTGTCTAAAGTTTTTACTTGATGCTCTGTATATTCGTCTATAGTAACAGTACGTTGTTGACGCTTATTTTTTTTCAATCGATCTAAACAAGTATTATAAGCAACTCTATAAATCCAAGTCGAAAATTTTGAGTCGCCTTTAAACTTTGTTAAAGATTTATAGACCTTAATAAAAGTGTCTTGTGAAACCTCTTCGGCTTCTTCCTTGTTTTTTACCATTCTTAAGGCTAAAGTAAATACCAAATCCTTATAACGATCTACCAATAATGTAAATGCATTGGTATCTCCGTCTAATATTTTGTTTATATAAACTTGATCGTTGGTGGTCATCTGTTACTTTGACTATATATATATTGTTTGGTTACACATTTTTGTAAAAAAATAAAAAAAATGTAAAAAGATGTAACCATATTCAAAAAGCTGTCGTCATAAGCAATGAACATATAAAAATAATCAATTAAAAACAAACAATTATGGAATTAGGAATTTTAGCAATTATATTCGGAGCAATTTTCGGTATATTTTATCTTTACTTATCAACTCGAAATAAAGAACGTTTAGCACTAATAGAAAAAGGAGCAGATGCAAGTGTTTTTGCAAGAGGCAAACAACACACAGCACCAATATGGAAAGTACTTGTGCTTAATCTTGCGTTCTTATTTATGGGAATTGGCTTAGGTGTATTTTTTGCATCTTTATTAGACAATTACACTACATTAGATGATGACGCCATTTATCCAGCATTAATATTTTTAATGGCAGGACTTGGGTTATATGTAGGATTTACACAAACTAAAAAGGTAGTAGATTAAATTAAAACCAATCAAATTAAAAACCACTTCAAGTAAATTGAAGTGGTTTTTTAGTGTTAAATTAACCCAATAATTACTCAACCACAAAATCAAAATAAGTATCTGGAAAAGGTTCCTCTTTTAATGTAAAATGCCACCATTCTTTCGGATAGTTTATAAAACCATGCTTAATCATAACCGTTTGTAGGAGTTGCCGATTAGCTATTTGTTTTTTAGTTATATCCTCATAATTTACCCAAGAATTTGTTCCAAAAAAATCGTATGAGCTCCCCATATCTATTTCTTTATTAGTCTCCTTATCAATAATGGTAAGATCTAAAGTACTTCCTCTACTATGGCCAGAAAGAGAAGCAATATATCCTTCTTTAAACAAGTCTTTCTTTTTTACCCCTGGATAATATACTTGTTTATTAATGGTATCGTTCAAATCTTTTGCCCAGCGTATAAAATGGTTTACTGCTCGTTGTGGTCTATAGGCATCATAAACTTTAAGACAGTAGCCTTTGGTTTCAATCTCCTCTAGTACTCTCTTTAAAGCGTGGGCTGCATTTCGTGAAAGAATTAATTCATTTGCTTTATAACCTTTTATTGGTTTGCCAATAAAGTTATTTGTTGAGTAATATCGTAATTCAATTTTAATATCAGGAATAATGTCTTTAACATACACAAAACCTTTAGGTAATTGTGCAAAAGTAAAAATGCTTATAAATGCGAATAAAAAGGAAAACTTAAATTTCATTATTATTTATATAAAGCTAATTTAAGAAAATTAAATTTTAACTTATATGCAAGACGAATGGAATTTACAATTTTGAAGTATATTATTGTTAGTGAAAAGTATGGAAAATAAAAAACCGAGATCCCTCAATCTCGGTTTTTCTAAAATTTGCTTATATTACGCAGTTCGATTTAGGGTCTCTAATACCAACAACATAATGGCAAATATTAATTAATTAATCCATTGAACTAAAAACTAAATTTTAGTACATACCAAAAGTAAAATTATATTCAACCTCATCGATAATAAACTCTATTTATTCGATGAAATACACTTTTTTTTAACATTTATCGATAAAAAATATAATATTATCGACGAAATGCACTTTCTTGTATTTAGATTTTTGCTCATTAAAGCTTATATTTTTAGAATAATTTATACAAGTAAACGTTAGAAATAATAACATTACTTTTAAATTGTGAGTCAAACAAATAAACTTAATTTATATTTTTAATAAAAGTGTACTAAATGAATCTTAAAATATTAATTCTATTTCTATGTTTTAGTACTATTTTTTATACTCAAGATAAAACTTTTATCGAGCAACAACTTACCATTAACAAACATATAGATGGTACCTTACTTTTTCCTAACGAAGTAAATAAACCTAATCTGGCAATAATAATTGCTGGATCTGGACCTACAGACAGAAATGGAAACCAAAATTTCTTAAAAAATAATTCGCTTAAAAAATTAGCTGAAAGGCTTACTCAAAATGGAATTGCTACTTTTAGATACGACAAACGGATTGTAAAACAAATAAGACAAGGTAATATTGATCCTAATATAAGTTTTAATGATTTTGTGACTGATGCTATTTCGGTTTTAAATTTCTTTAAACATAAAGACAATTTTAATAAGGTATATATTATTGGTCATAGTCAAGGAAATTTGGTAGGCATGTTGGCAGCTAAAAAAGGTGCAGATGGTTTTATTTCTCTTGCTGGTGCAGGTAAAACTATAGATGAAGTTATATTAGATCAAATTAATAATACGGCTCCAATGTTTACTGAAGATGCAAAACGAGTATTCTCAATTTTAAAAGAAGAAAAAATTACTGAAGATTTCCCAATAGCTTTAACATCAATTTTTAATAAAGAGGTTCAACCTTTCATGACAAGTTGGATGCAATATAACCCTCAAGAAGAAATTAAAACATTGCAAATTCCAATTCTCATTATTAATGGAGATAAAGATTTACAAGTTTCAGAAAAAGAAGCATCTCTATTAAAAGATGCGTCAACTAATGCTCAAATAGAAATTATTGAAAAAATGAATCATATTTTAGTACCAATTGACGGTGATAATTTAGAGAATTCAAAATCATATAATGAGCCTTTAAGAAAGCTTTCGTTTAAACTTATAGATGTTATTGTAAATTTCATTAAATAAAGGTTTAAGCTTAATGTATAAGAAAAAAAGCAAGAAAATATTTGTTTATTAAATTGTAAATCTTTTATTTGCATTGTATTTGGTCGATAAAATAAGCATTTAAACGAGAATAACTGACAGTTAACAGATAAACAAAGATGCTTAACGAGAAAATATGAATCTTTTACATAACTCTTTTAATTTTATGATTTTAAAGCCTACTATAAAAATTATGAAAAAGCCCCTAATATTAGTTTTACTACTATTCTTATGCTCATTTGCTTATACCCAAGAATATGGTGTAGGTATAAAAGGAGGTCTAAATTATTATACTATAGGTGATATTGTTACAGTCGGATCAAACGCTCAAGGCCCAGTTGCAGGACTAATTTTTGAACCAGTTAAAGACATAGGATATCAATTTGGCGCATTTCTAAATGTTGCATTTAATAAGTTTTATATTAGGCCAGAAATAAATTTTGTTACTAACAAAAATAATTATGATTTTCCATTACAAACATCTCATTGGGCAGCATCAAAAATAAACGTTCCTTTATTACTAGGTTATAAAATATATGATCCAATTTCTATATATATAGGACCAAGTTTTAGTTTTTTTAACGAGATGAATTTGGACGGAGCAAATAATTCAACAGGAGAATCTCCCATAAATTATTCTAAAAATGCTTCTAATTTAATGTTTGGAATTCAAGTAGAATTTAAAAGATTTGGAGTTGATCTGCGTTATGAGTTAAGCTTAAAAGAAACTGTTGAAGAAAGACAAGATATTCACAATTCAGGATACGGAGTTAATCAAGCAGATATATATTCTTACAAACCATCTCAAGTTAGTTTAAGCCTTAACATATTTTTATTTAGAACTGACGGAGATGATATTGATGACTTCTTTTCTAGATTATTCAGAGGTAATGCATGTAACTGTCTGAAAAATTAATTTAAAACATACATATTACAAATTCAAAAAAAGCATCTTCCAAAAATATGGAGGATGCTTTTTTACTAACCAACCAAAAATGTAATTATTACTTTTTGAAGAATTCAATATAAATAATTACACTACTAAATTTACAAATACCATGCCAAATTCTTAGAGTTATTCTTTAAAATATTACAAAAACTTAAGCACTTATAGTTTATTCTTTTACATTTGTCGCGTTCTAACCATCTTATATTGAAAAAACTACTTCTACTAATCGCCTTATTTACAGTTTCAATATGCTTATCTCAAAGAGTAAAGAATAAAACTGTACACGTAAAATATATTAACGAACCAATAACAGTTGATGCTGTTTTAGATGAAACATCATGGGGATTAACAAAACCGGCAACCAATTTCTGGCAACATTTTCCTACAGACTCCTTACAGGCAAAGCAACAAGCAGAAATAAAAATGATGTTTGATGATAAAAACCTGTATATAGGTATGAAAGTGAATTCATCAGGAGATAAATTTGTTATTCCTTCATTACGACGTGACTTTAGAGCTTCAGGAAATGACAATATCACTTTACTTTTTGACACCTTTAATGATGGAACCAATGCTTTTTTCTTTGGCACAAACCCTTTAGGTGTAAAAAGAGATGCATTACTTTCGGGAGGAGGAACTGATCTTAGAGGGTTTGTTATGGCCTGGGATACAAAATGGCTATGTGAGACTAAAGTATATAACAATTACTATATAGTTGAATGGATGATTCCTCTCTCTGCCTTCAAATATCGTGAGGGAGAAACCAAGTGGCGTTTTAACAGCTATCATTTTGACACGAAAGACAATGAAATGAATACGTGGATTAATATCCCTCAAAATCAATATATTTTTAGTCTGGCATATATGGGAGATATGATTTTTGAGAAACCTCTCGGTGGTTCTAAATCGCCTATCTCAATTATTCCTTTTATAAATACATTAGTTGCAAAGGATTATGAATCCGACGATTCAACTTCGGACTTTAAATTTGGTGGTGATGCTAAATTTACTATTGGCAATAGTATGAATCTAGATCTTACCGTAAATCCAGATTTCTCTCAAGTAGAAGTCGATCAACAGATAACTAATCTAACCCGTTTTGAAGTGTCACTACCCGAAAGAAGACAGTTCTTTATCGAAAATAGTGATCTTTTTTCCGACTTTGGAAACAACCGAGACGCAAATCCATTCTTTTCAAGACGTATTGGAATTGCAAGTGATATTGATGGTAATAGTATAGAAAATGATATTATTGGAGGTGTTAGATTAAGTGGGAAAGTAAATAACAATTTACGATTAGGGATTTTAAACATGCAAACTGCTGAGGATATTGCAAACGAAATACCAACTACAAATAATGCTGTTTTAACTGTACAACAAAAACTATTTAGTCGTTCCAGTTTAAGCGTCATGTTAATTAATAAACAAGCTACTAAGGATTACGATTTTCTTGAGAACACAGACAGGTACAATCGCGTTTTAGGGATTGATTATAAATTAGCTTCTGAAGATAATACTTGGGTTGGGAAATACTTTTTTCACAAATCGTTTTCCCCAAATGTAAATAGTAAAGACATTTCGGCTGGAGCTTCAACGAATTATAACAGTAGATACTGGAATGTGAGGATTAGCGGAACTTATGTCGGTGATAATTTTAGATCTGATTTAGGATTCATACGTAGGACAGATATATTTAAATTATTTACACAGGTACAAAGAGTTTTTTGGCCTAAGCAAGGTAACGTCCAAAAACATAGCTTATCTGTTACGCCTATTTTACATTGGCGTCCGGAGTTAAACTTTGAAAACTCAGATTACACATTTGTAACGCGTTGGCAAGCTAATTTTAAAAACACTTCAAGAGTAGAACTTGAAATGTTCAATAGATTTACTCATCTTTATGATAGTTTTGATCCAACTGGAACTGATGGAGGCATACCTCTCCCTGGAGATAAAGATTATCGTTACACTAGTTTTGAGGCGAGTTACAATTCCGATATGAAAAAAGAATTTTCTTTTAATTTAAGCCCGTCAATTGGTAAATTTTATAATGGAGAAAAGTTATCTATGAGAGCTTTTTTAACTTGGCGGTTACAGCCATATTTTTCAACTTCAATTCAAATTAATTACGATAATATTAATTTGCCAAACCCATATCCAGATGCTTCGATATGGCTTATCGGTCCTAAATTTGACATAACATTTAATAAGAATTTATTTTGGGCTACCTTTATACAATATAGTAGTCAGCGAGACAATTTTAGTGTAAATACAAGACTACAATGGCGATTTGCGCCATTATCAGATTTATTTGTAGTATATAACGATAATTATTTTACAGATAATGTCTTTGCACCAAGAGTACGTTCGTTTAATGTTAAACTAACATATTGGCTTAATATTTAATAAAATGGATAATGCACCTCTTTTTACCGACGATACCATAGTATTTGGTTTATTAATGCTGGCATTAGGATTCATATTTTATACTGAGTCTATTAAAACAGGATTTTGGCATAAATTTTACAAGATAGTTCCTGGACTTTTTGTAGCCTATATGATTCCTGCAGTGTTTACAACCTTGGGACTCATTGCACCTGAATGGGAAACTATAGATCAATCTGGTAATGTTGTTGAGCATAGTACAAATTTATATTATGTATCAAGTCGTTATTTATTACCAGCAGCTTTAGTTTTAATGACCTTGAGTATTGATTTAAAAGCCGTTTTTAATTTAGGTTGGAAAGCTTTAATTATGTTTTTTACCGGAACTATAGGAATTGTTATTGGAGGTCCAATTGCTATTTTATTGATTTCTATGGTTTCACCAGAAACTGTAGGAGGTTTTGGACCAGATGCTGTATGGAGAGGACTATCTACGCTTGCAGGAAGTTGGATAGGTGGAGGAGCTAACCAAACAGCTATGCTAGAAATTTATGGCTATAACCCAAAACTTTATGGAGGAATGGTATTTGTAGATATTGTTGTTGCAAATATTTGGATGGCTATTTTACTTATAGGTATTGGTAAACGAAATCGTATTAATAAGTGGTTAGGAGCTGATACATCTTCAATCGAAACATTAAAAGAAAAAGTTTCTGCTTTTACCAATAAAATAAAAAGAAACCCTTCTTTAACCGATTTAATGATAATTGCTGCTATTGCTTTCGGTACAGTTAGCTTTGCTCATTTATGCTCAAACTTTTTAGCTCCTTTCTTTGAACAAACAGTTGCCAACATTGAATCTCTAACCAAAAGAAATATGTTTACGTTTTTAGGTTCTAAATTCTTTTGGATGATAAGTATTGCAACTATCATTGCTATTCTATTGTCATTTACTAAAGCTAAAAATTATGAAGGTGCAGGAGCCAGTAAATTTGGTAGTGTGTTTATTTACATCCTTGTAGCTTCTATTGGAATGAAGATGGATTTAACCTTAATATTTGATAACGCAGGTTTAATTGTTATTGGTGTAGTTTGGATGTCTATACATGCAGGTTTATTAATATTAGTTGCTAAACTTATAAAAGCACCATATTTCTTTTTAGCTATTGGTAGTCAGGCAAATGTTGGTGGAGCAGCATCTGCTCCAATTGTGGCATCAGCTTTTCACCCATCATTAGCAACTGTTGGTGTATTGCTTGCTGTTGTTGGATATGCAATTGGAACTGTAGCAGCTATTTTATGCACCATTTTATTGGAGTTAGCTGCGGTGAACTAAATGTAATTATTGTACTCGGTTAAATTTTTTTTAAACACAATTTTTAAGATATTTGCTACCATAAATTTTTATCTATGAATAAAGCATTAATCATATTATCTTTACTACTTATTTTTTCTTGCACCGAAAAGGAATCTGATCTAATTGTAACAGGTAATATAAAAGGATTAAAAAAAGGAACCTTATATCTTCAAAAACTAAAAGATACTGCTTTGGTCATTTTAGATTCACTAGAGATTAATGGAGAGCTCCCCTTTGAATTACAAAGCGATTTAGAAGAACCTGAAGTTTTATATCTAACTCTTGATAAAAATAGTCCTAACACTCATAGATTATCATTTTTTGCCAATAAAGGTGTTACTGTAATTAATACCTCTTTAAAACGATTTGCGTTTGATGCTAATATTAAAGGTTCTGTACAACAAGAACTATATGATGAGTATAATTCTATTATTTCAAAATTTAACAATCAACAATTAGAATTAATTAAAAGTCAATTTGAGGCACAACAAAGTGCAAATGATTCTTTAATAGAAGCTGTAAATTTTGATGCTGAAAATCTTATTAAACGAAAATATTTATATACTGTTAATTTCGCTTTAAATAATACTGATAGTGAAGTAGCTCCTTATGTTGCACTTGCAGAAATATATGACGCTAATATTAAATATTTAGATACTATATACAATTCACTTAAAAAAGAAATTGCAAGTTCTAAGTATGGCAAAGCATTGGGCACTTATATTAAAAAACTTAAAGAGGAAGGTAATTAAAATAAAAAACTCGTATAAAGCGAACTTTTTATTTTATAATTTGTTTATTTTTTCAATTAACGCTCTACCTCTATCTTCAAGGTCTTTGTTAATAGTTTTAAAGTGAGCTTTTTTATTCTCTACACTTCTATCGTTAACCTTAGCAATTAGGTCATCAAAAGTAGCAATAGCTTCATCTATAATAGCCTCACTTTTTTTTGTGTCTTTATCTGTATTAGAATATTCCCAGATATAAACTGCTTCTATGATATCGCCTAAAACATAATTGATATCTTTCTTCAGGTCTCTTACGTTTCCCATAATTATTATTTAAATTTATTTAGTTTGCAAAATTACACATAAACTTCTAAAAGTTTAGCATTTTCAGCAGTAATTTGATAGCTTTTTATTGCTGCCGGAAGTAGGATCGTTTCTCCTTTTTTTATTTTTTCAGAAAACAAATGATTTGAAATTTCAACTTCTCCCTCCATACACATATAAATTATAAACGAATCTTTATCATTCTGTTTTTGAATAATTCCTTTTATAGGAATAAAATTTGCAGTGAAATATTGACAACTTATCATTTCATTAGATACATTTTCACTATTAGAATATGAAACTCTAAAATTATCTTTCATATTAAAATCAATAGCATCAATGGCTAAATCGTTATGCAAATCTCTGGAGTTGCCTCTATCATCTACTCTATCCCAATCGTAAACCCTATATGTAATATCACTTGTTTGCTGTATTTCTGCAAGCATCACTCCTGCTCCTATTGCATGAACACGACCAGCTTCAATAAAATAAGTATCGCCTTCATTTACTTTATCAAAATTTAAAATATTTGTAAGTGTTTTATCTTTAAGATGATTTAAATAGGATTCTGGGCTTAGATTTTGATTAAGCCCAACAATTAATTTCGAACCTTCATCGGCCTGCATTACATACCACATTTCGGTTTTTCCAAAAGAATTATGCCGTTTAGCTGCTAATTCATTGTTAGGATGCAATTGAATAGAAAGGTCTTCTTTAGCATCAATTAACTTTATCAATAACGGAAATTTGTTTCCAAAGGTTTTATAATTCATCTTTCCAATTAAATCGCTTTTATACAATTCTAAAAGCTCCTTTAAAGATTTCCCTTTTAATTCGCCATTAATAACCACTGAAGTATCGTCTTCGACATCGCTTATTTCCCAGCTTTCGCCAATATTTGGTAAGTCTGAATCTTTGTTTAAAATTGATTTTAATTTCTTTCCTCCCCAAATTTTATCTTTTAAAATGGGTTGAAACTTTAATGGATATAATTTAGTAGTCATCAATTATTTACCTGAATAGGTTACAAAGTTACGAGGTGTTTCATACAGAGTAACCTTAATTTCCAAATGCGAATCAAACTTTGGTTTTATTTTGTTATATATCACCACTGAAATATTTTCTGCTGTTGGATTCAAATTTGCAAATTCCGGAACTTCTATATTAAGATTTTTATGATCAAATGCATCTTCAACTTCGGTTTTAATGATGTCTTTTAATATTTTAATATCTATGACATAACCTGTTTCGGTATCAATTTCTCCAGTAACACTTACTATAAGTTCATAGTTATGACCATGAAAATTTGGATTATTGCACTTGCCAAAAATCAATGTATTCTTTTCATCACTCCAATCTTTTCTATACAAACGATGTGCAGCATTAAAATGCGCTTTTCTGCTAACGGTTACTCTCATCTTCAACAATATTAATGTGTTTATAGTATTTATCAAAAATTATTTTAAACCATTCGGTATAAATATCTGGATGTAAAGCAATATCAACTTTGATATCATCTAAAAGCATCCATTTAAATGATGCTACTTCCTCTTCATTTATATTTGGTTCTCCATTATATGTTCCTATAAGCACATGGTCGTATTCGTGTTCAGTTAATCCATTATCAAAAGGAGCTTTATAAATGAATGAAATAGACTCTTGTAAATCAGTAACAAAACCCATTTCTTCTTTTAAACGACGTTTCCCTGCTTCAATATTATTTTCCCCATCTCTTTGATGACTACAGCATGTGTTAGTCCAAAGGCTAGGCGAATGATATTTTCCTAAAGCTCGTTGTTGTAACAGTAATTCATTTTTATCATTAAAAATAAACACAGAAAAAGCACGATGCAATATCGCTTTTTCATGAGCTTCAAGTTTAGGCATCAATCCTATTTGCTCATCATTTTCATTTACAAGAATAACTTTTTCTTCTATCATGATGTAAAAATACCAAGTAAAATTATAAAACATGTCAATGTATTCATAAAAATAAAAAGACCTGCTGTCTATAATTCAAATTGAAGCTAATAATAGTATCTTTGCAACCGATTTGTAATAAAGAATATGAGTTTTTTAAGTGAAATAAATAGACGTAGAACCTTTGGTATTATTTCTCATCCAGATGCAGGAAAAACAACTCTTACCGAAAAGTTATTACTTTTTGGTGGTGCCATTCAAGAGGCTGGAGCTGTAAAGAGTAATAAAGTAAAAAAAGGTGCAACGAGTGATTTTATGGAAATTGAACGTCAGCGTGGCATTTCTGTATCTACTTCAGTTTTAGCATTCGAGTATAATGGTATTAAAATTAATATTCTTGATACACCTGGACATAAAGATTTTGCTGAAGATACTTTTAGAACACTTACAGCTGTAGATAGTGTTATTGTTGTAATTGATGTTGCAAAAGGTGTTGAGGAACAAACCGAAAAATTGGTAGAAGTATGTAGAATGCGCAACATTCCTATTATTGTTTTTATAAATAAAATGGATAGAGAAGGTAAAGATGCTTTCGATTTATTAGATGAAATTGAACAAAAATTAGGTTTAAAAGTTACTCCTTTAAGTTTCCCAATAGGTATGGGCTACGACTTTAAAGGCATTTATAATATTTGGGAGAAAAACCTAAACCTTTTTAGTGGAGATAGTAGAAAGAATATTGAAGATACCATAGAAATTTCAGATTTGAATTCTGAAGAATTAAATGCACTAATTGGAAATTCTTCTGCTGAAAATTTAAGAGATGAAATAGAATTAGTTGAAGGTATTTATCCTGAATTTAGCAAAGAAGGCTATTTGAATGGAAATTTACAACCTGTTTTCTTTGGCTCTGCTCTAAATAATTTTGGCGTTCGCGAACTGTTAGATTGTTTCATTGAAATTGCTCCAAAACCCAGACCAAAACAAAGTAATGAACGATTAGTAAGACCTGAAGAAGAAAAATTTACAGGCTTTGTCTTTAAAATTCATGCTAATATGGATCCTAAACACAGAGATCGTTTAGCATTTATTAAAATTGTATCTGGACAATTTAAAAGAAATACTCAATATTTGCATGTAATACTTAACAAGAAACTTAAGTTTTCAAGTCCTAATGCTTTCTTTGCTGAAAAAAAAGAAATTGTAGACATCTCATATCCTGGCGATATTGTTGGATTACATGATACAGGTAATTTTAAAATTGGGGATACTCTAACCGAAGGCGAAATAATTAATTACCAAGGTGTACCAAGTTTTTCGCCAGAACATTTTAGATATATTAATAATGCAGATCCTTTAAAATCAAAACAATTAAATAAAGGCATTATTCAATTAATGGACGAAGGTGTTGCACAACTATTTACTTTAGAGTTGAATAATCGAAAAGTAATAGGAACCGTTGGTGCGCTGCAATATGAGGTCATTCAATACCGATTGGAGCATGAATACGGCGCAAAATGTACATACGAGAATTTAAATGTACACAAAGCATGTTGGGTAGAACCTGAAGATGATAAAAATGAGGAATTCACAGCATTTAAACGTGTAAAGCAACGTTTTTTAGCAAAAGACAAACAAAATCAATTAGTATTTTTAGCAGATTCATTATTCTCATTACAGCTAACAGAACAAAAATATCCTACAATAAAGTTCCATTTAACATCTGAATTTAATTAGGTTTCACAAATTATTCAAGTACCAATTATAGCATTATTATGCTAATTTTATCGATTTTATTGGCATTTATTTGTTTTTTATCGGATTTTTTATACATTTGGTCGGTATATTAATTTAAAAACAATAAAGTTAAATAGATTTAATAATAGATTCATAACCCCAAACATGAACTACTTATGGAAACTCTTGCTAATGTTTTCAGTAATGACGATATTACTGTAACCTTCGAACCATGTGTATGTATACACGCAGAAAAATGTGCTATTGAATTATCTGAAGTTTTTAGAACTTCTGTAATTCCGTGGATTAATTTAGATGCCACAAAAACAAAACGAATTATTAAACAAATAAATCGTTGCCCATCTGGTGCTCTAAAGTATCAACTCAATACCGATAAAAAAGTTAGTGCTTAATAAATATCAAAAAAAATCCCTCTGAAATTAATCAAAGGGATTTTTTTTATGCTTGACCTGTTGGTCCAAAATTAAGAGGTATTGGTGGTTGCTCATAATCTTTAATTTCACCATGTGCGTTTTCAAACCTCTTAACATTTTCACTTAATGCTTTAGTTAATCGTTTTGCATGCTGTGGTGTTAAAATAATTCTAGACTTCACCTTACTCTTTGGAGTTCCAGGCATTATACTTACAAAATCTAAAACAAATTCAGAAACCGAATGATTTATAATAGCCAAGTTAGAATAGATTCCTTCAGCTATTTTTTCGTCTAATTCAATATTAATCTGGCCTTTTTTTTGTTTTTTATTTTTATCGTCTGCCATATCTTTTATTTATTAGATACTGAAACCAGTTCAGTATAAATTCGGTTATTCTTGTTTTACTTGCATCATTTCATCAAATTCTTGTTTAGAACCAACAATAATGTTCTCGTAGCTTCTCATTCCTGTTCCTGCAGGAATTCTATGTCCAACAATAACATTTTCTTTCAAGCCTTCAAGATAATCTATTTTACCATTTACAGCCGCTTCATTAAGAACCTTAGTAGTTTCCTGGAACGATGCAGCCGAAATAAACGACTTCGTTTGAAGCGATGCTCTTGTTATACCTTGAAGAATTGGCGTTGCAGTAGCTGGATTTGCATCTCTAGCTACAGCAAGGTTTTTATCTTCACGTCTTAAAATAGAATTTTCATCCCGCAATTCTCTAGCTGTAACCATTTGTCCAGGTTTAAGATTTTCTGAATCTCCAGAATCTTCAACTATTTTCTTTCCAAAAATCTCATCATTTTCCACAATAAAATCTGATTTATGAACCAATTGGTTTTCCAAGAAAATTGTATCTCCAGAATCAACAATTCTGAACCTTACGCATCATTTGTCTCACGACAACTTCAAAATGCTTATCATTAATTTTCACACCTTGTAAACGATATACTTCTTGCACTTCGTTAACTAAATATTGTTGCACGGCTGAAGGCCCTTTAATATTTAAAATATCATTAGGTGTAATTGAACCATCAGATAAAGGCATACCTGCTTTTACATAATCATTTTCTTGAACCAGAATTTGATTAGATAATTTAACTAAATATTTCTTTATCTCACCTGATTTAGATTCAATAATGATTTCTCTATTTCCTCTTTTTATTTTTCCAAAAGAAACTACACCATCAATCGCACTTACAACTGCAGGATTTGAAGGGTTACGAGCTTCGAATAATTCAGTAACACGTGGTAAACCACCAGTAATATCACCAGCTTTTGAAGATTTACGAGGTATTTTCACTAAAACTTTACCGACATTAATCTTTTCACCATCATCAATCATTAAATGTGCACCAACAGGTAAGTTATAAGAACGAATTACTTACCTTTTGTATCTAAAATTTGTAATGTTGGAATTAGTTTTTTGTTTCTAGATTCAGAAATAACTTTCTCTTGGAAACCTGTTTGCTCATCAATTTCAACTTGATAAGTGACTACCTTGCTCAATATTTTCATATTTAATCTTTCCTGCAAATTCTGAAATTATAACACCATTATAAGGATCCCATTGACAAACAACATCATCCTTTTTAAGTTTCTTTCCATTTTTAACAAAAATGGTAGAACCATAAGGAATATTATTTGTACTTAGGACAATTTCTGTTTTTTCATCTATAAGTTTAAGTTCAGAAGTTCTAGAAATTACTATATCAATTTCATTACCATCACTATCTTCACCTTTAACTGTTTTTAAATCTTCAATTTCTGCTTTACCATCAAACTTAACAACAAGTTTATTCTCTTCAGAAATGTTTCCTGCAATACCTCCAACGTGGAATGTACGAAGTGTTAATTGTGTTCCTGGTTCACCAATGGATTGTGCAGCAACAACACCAACAGCTTCACCACGTTGAACCATTTTTCCAGTTGCTAAATTACGCCCATAACATTTAGTGCAAATTCCTTTTTTAGCTTCGCAAGTAAGAGCCGAACGCACCTCAACAGCATCTATTGGAGACTTTTCTATTTGTTTAGCAACCTCATCTGTAATATGACCTCCAGCTATTACTAACAATTCATCAGTTAATGGATGATAAATATCGTATAATGAAGTACGACCAACTATTCTTTCTTCCTAAAGTTTCTACAATTTCTTCATTTTTCTTTAAGTGGCTTAACTGTAACTCCTCTTAATGTACCACAATCTTCTATGTTAACTATAACATCTTGAGATACATCTACTAAACGACGTGTTAAATAACCAGCATCAGCAGTTTTAAGTGCTGTATCTGCAAGTCCTTTACGTGCACCGTGCGTAGAAATAAAATATTCTAAAATTGAAAGTCCTTCTTTAAAATTAGAAAGAATTGGGTTTTCAATAATTTCTCCACCACCTGCATTAGATTTTTTAGGCTTAGCCATTAAACCACGCATTCCTGTAAGCTGACGAATTTGTTCTTTAGATCCACGAGCTCCAGAATCAAGCATCATATATACCGAATTAAATCCTTGTTGATCTTCTCTAATTCGTTTCATAGACAACTCGGTTAATTCAGCATTTGTTGATGTCCAAATATCAATAACTTGGTTATAACGTTCATTATTTGTTATAAGTCCCATGTTATAGTTTGCCTTAATACATCTACTTGCTTGTTTGCAGAAGCAATCATTGTATGCTTTTCTGGAGGTATAATAATATCTCCTAAACTAAATGACAAACCACCTTGAAATGCAAAATTAAATCCTAATGTTTTTATTTCATCAAGAAAAGCTGCTGTTTCAGGCACACTAGTAACTTTTAAAATATCACCAATAATATCTCTAAGAGATTTTTTGGTTAAAACTTCATTAATATATCCAGCTATTTCAGGAACTTTTTCATTAAATAAGACTCTTCCTACTGTAGTTTCAATAATTTGATTAACTAATTCTCCTATTATCATTATAATCTTTTGTTCTAACTTTTATTGCATGCATTTAAATCTACTTTCTTTTCATTATATGCTATTGTTACCTCTTCTGGAGAGTAGAAAGTTAAACCTTCACCAATAATTTTTACTTCTGGTGTAGATTTACGTAGTTTGGTCATATAATACAATCCGAGTACCATATCTTGAGAAGGTACAGTAACTGGTGAGCCATTGGCTGGATTTAAAATATTATGAGAGGCCAACATTAACAATTGCGACTCAAGAATAGCTTCTGGCCCTAAAGGTAAATGTACAGCCATTTGATCACCATCAAAATCTGCATTAAATGCAGTACATACTAATGGATGTAATTGTATAGCTTTACCTTCAATAAGTTTAGGTTGAAATGCTTGTATCCCTAATCTGATGTAATGTAGGAGCACGATTTAATAGCACTGGATGTCCTTTTAAAACATTTTCTAAAATATCCCAAACTACTGGTTCTTTTCTATCAATTATCTTTTTTGCAGATTTTACTGTTTTTACAATTCCTCTTTCAATTAGTTTTCTAATGATAAAAGGCTTGTAAAGTTCTGCAGCCATGTTTTTTGGTAATCCACATTCGAATAATTTTAATTCTGGTCCAACAACAATTACCGAACGTGCAGAATAATCAACTCGTTTACCAAGTAAATTTTGACGAAAACGTCCTTGCTTCCCTTTAAGTGAATCAGATAAAGATTTAAGCGGTCTGTTAGAATCTGTCTTAACTGCTGATGATTTACGAGTATTATCGAATAATGAATCTACAGACTCCTGAAGCATACGTTTTTCATTACGTAATATTACTTCTGGAGCTTTAATCTCAACGAGCCTCTTAAGGCGATTGTTACGTATAATTACTCGTCTGTATAAGTCGTTTAAATCGGAAGTAGCGAAACGTCCTCCATCAAGTGGTACCAATGGGCGTAATTCTGGTGGAATTACTGGAACAGCTTTCATAATCATCCATTCAGGAAGATTCTCTCTATTTAAATTTGCCTCTCTTAATGCTTCAACAACTTGTAAGCGTTTTAAAGCTTCCGTTTTACGTTGCTTAGAAGTTTCATTATTTGCTTTATGACGCAATTCAAAAGAAAGTGCATCAAGATCAATTCTAGATAAAAGTTCAATTAAACACTCTGCTCCCATTTTGGCAATAAACTTCTCGGGATCAGAATCATCTAAATATTGATTTTCTTGTGGAAGTGATTCTAAGAATATTTAAATATTCTTCTTCTGTTAAGAAATCCATTTTTTGAACTGGTTCTCCTTCTACATTTATAGCATTTCCTGGTTGAATAACTACATACCTTTCATAGTAAATAATCATATCCAACTTCTTAGATGGTAATCCAAGAAGGTATCCTATTTTATTAGGTAAAGAACGGAAGTACCAAATGTGAGCAACCGGAACTACAAGGTTTATGTGTCCTACACGATCACGACGTACTTTCTTTTCGGTGACTTCTACACCACAACGATCGCAAACAATTCCTTTATATCTGATACGTTTGTATTTTCCACAAGCACATTCAAAATCCTTTATTGGACCAAAAATACGCTCACAAAATAATCCATCACGTTCTGGTTTATGTGTTCTATAATTTATAGTTTCTGGTTTTAAAACTTCCCCTCGAGAGGCTCCTAAAATAGACTCTGGAGATGCTAAACCGATTGAGATTTTATTAAATCTCTGTATTGTATTCTTATCTTGTCTTCTTGCCATAATATATGGTTGATAATGAATTTATTTAACTATTCTTCTAATCTTATGTCTAATCCTAAACCTTTTAATTCGTGCATTAATACATTAAAAGATTCTGGTAATCCTGGTTCAGGCATTGGTTCGCCTTTTACAATAGCTTCGTAAGTTTTTGCTCTACCAATAACATCATCGGATTTTACTGTTAAAATTTCTCTTAATGTCGCTGATGCTCCATAAGCTTCAAGTGCCCAAACTTCCATTTCTCCAAAACGTTGACCTCCAAATTGTGCTTTACCACCAAGAGGTTGCTGTGTAATTAAAGAATAAGGTCCTATTGAACGAGCGTGCATCTTATCGTCAACCATATGACCTAGTTTCAACATATAGATAATCCCTACAGTTGCTGGTTGATCAAATCGAGATCCTGTACCACCATCATAAAGATATGTATGACCAAATCTTGGAATTCCAGCTTCATCTGTAAATTCATTAATTTGGTCTAAAGTTGCACCGTCAAAAATAGGTGTAGCGTATGTACGCCCTAAAGTTTGCCCTGCCCAGCCTAAAACTGTTTCATATATCTGTCCAATGTTCATACGAGAAGGTACTCCAAGAGGATTTAATACAATATCCACAGGAGTTCCGTCTTCTAAAAATGGCATATCTTCTTGACGCACTATTCTAGCAACAATTCCTTTATTACCATGACGTCCAGCCATTTTATCTCCAACTTTAAGTTTACGCTTTTTAGCAATATAAACTTTGGCCAGTTTAATAATTCCTGCTGGAAGTTCATCTCCAACAGATATTGTAAACTTCTCTCGTCTTAACGATCCTTGTAGATCATTCTCTTTTATCTTATAGTTATGGATTAATTCTGATACATGGTTGTTTGTCTTTTTATCTGTTGTCCATTTTCCAGATACTAAATGTGCATAATCATCCACAGCATTTAACATTTTTAAGGTAAATTTCTTGCCTTTTGGAAAGACTTCTTCACCTAAATCATTAAATACACCTTGAGCCGTTTTACCACCAATAATAGTAAAAAGTTTTTCTACTAATACTTCTTGCAAATTATCAAATTTGTTGTCATAAATATCTTCTAATTGAGTGATATCTTCTTTGTCCTGAGCTCTTTTACGTTTATCTTTTATTGCTCTAGCAAATAATTTCTTATCAATTACCACACCATGTAAAGAAGGCGATGCTTTTAAAGATGCATCTTTAACATCTCCTGCTTTATCACCAAAAATTGCTCTTAACAACTTTTCTTCTGGAGTTGGATCGCTTTCTCCTTTAGGTGTAATTTTACCAATTAGAATATCGCCTGGTTTGATTTCGGCTCCAATACGAATCATCCCGTTTTCATCAAGATCTTTAGTTGCCTCTTCAGAAACGTTTGGAATATCGTTTGTTAATTCTTCGTTACCAAGTTTTGTATCTCTTACTTCTAAAGAATACTCATCAATATGAATAGAAGTAAAGATATCGTCACGAACTACTTTTTCAGAAATAACAATTGCATCCTCAAAATTATATCCTTTCCAAGGCATAAAGGCAACTTTTAAATTTCTACCTAACGCTAATTCTCCTTTTTGAGTTGCGTAGCCTTCGCATAATACTTGTCCTTTACTTACTCTGTCACCTTTAATAACAATTGGCTTGAGGTTTATAGATGTTCCTTGATTTGTTTTTCTGAATTTTGTTAAAGGGTATGTTATAATATTACTATCAAAACTAACCATTGCATCTTCTTCAGTACGATCGTATTCGATAATAATTTCGTCTGCATCAACATATTGCACTAATCCATCACCTTGAGCATTAATTAAAACTCTGGAATCTGATGCAACTTGACGTTCTAGCCCTGTACCAACAATTGGTGATTGTGGTCGTAATAATGGAACCGCTTGACGCATCATATTAGATCCCATTAATGCTCTATTGGCGTCATCGTGCTCTAAAAAAGGAATCAGCGACGCAGAAATAGAAGAAATTTGGTTTGGTGCAACATCTGTAAAATGAACTTGATTTGGTTCAATAACAGGAAAATCACCTTCCATACGTGCAATTACTTTATCGTCTAAAATTTTACCGTTTTCATCAACAGGAATATTGGCTTGAGCAATTAATTTTTCTTCTTCTTCTTCTGCACTCAAATAAATTGGATCTCCTTTAATATCTACAACGCCGTTATCAACTTTTCTATAAGGTGTTTCAATGAAACCCATTGAATTTACTTTAGCATAAACTGAAAGAGATGAGATTAAACCAATATTAGGCCCTTCAGGTGTTTCAATTGGGCATAAACGTCCATAATGTGTATAGTGAACATCACGAACCTCAAATCCTGCTCTCTCTCTTGATAATCCTCCAGGTCCTAATGCCGATAAACGACGTTTATGTGTTAACTCAGCTAATGGATTTGTTTGATCCATAAACTGAGATAATTGGTTTGTTCCAAAAAATGAATTAATTACTGATGATAATGTTTTTGCATTAATTAAATCGATTGGTGTAAACACTTCATTATCACGAACGTTCATACGCTCACGAATAGTACGTGCCATTCTTGCTAAACCAACACCAAATTGTGAAGACAATTGTTCTCCAACAGTTCTAACACGACGATTTGATAAGTGATCTATATCGTCAATTTCGGCTTTAGCGTTTATTAATTCAATTAAATATTTTACTATAGTAATGATATCTTCTTTAGTAAGAACTTTTTTATCCATATCGATATCAAGTCCTAACTTTTTATTCATTCTATAACGACCAACTTCTCCCAAATTATAGCGTTGATCGCTAAAGAAAAGCTTGTCTATAATACCACGAGCTGTTTCCTCATCTGGTGGTTCAGCATTACGTAATTGACGATAAATATGCTCTACAGCTTCTTTTTCGGAGTTTGTAGGGTCTTTTTGTAAGGTATTATGAATAATTGCATAATCTCCTTGTTCTGCACTTTCTTTGTGTAAAAGAATAGTTTTTACTTTAGCTCCAATTATTTCTTCAATATTTTCTTTGTCTAATATTGTATCTCTGTCTAGAACAATTTCGTTCCTTTCAATTGATACAACTTCTCCAGTATCCTCGTCAACAAAATCCTCATGCCAGGTGTTAAGCACGCGAGCAGCTAGCCTACGACCAATCACTTTTTTTAAACCAGATTTAGATACTTTTATTTCTTCTGCAAGATCAAATATTTCAAGAATATCTTTATCTCTTTCAAAACCGATAGCTCTAAAAAGAGTTGTAACAGGCAGTTTCTTCTTTCTGTCAATATATGCATACATCACACTGTTAATGTCTGTAGCAAATTCTATCCATGAGCCTTTAAATGGAATAACTCTAGCAGAATATAATTTTGTACCATTAGCATGGAATGATTGTCCAAAGAAAACTCCGGGTGAACGGTGTAATTGCGATACTACAACACGTTCCGCTCCATTGATACAAAACGTACCTCTAGGAGTCATATAAGGAATTGTGCCTAAATATACATCTTGAACAATGGTCTCGAAATCCTCATGTTCTGGGTCTGTACAGTACAATTTAAGCCTAGCCTTTAATGGTACACTATATGTAAGACCTCTTTCAATACACTCTTCTATATTATATCTTGGTGGATCTATAAAATAATCCAAAAATTCCAAGACAAATTGATTACGTGTATCTGTAATTGGGAAGTTTTCCATGAAGGTATTGTATAACCCTTCAGAACCTCTTTCTTCTGATTTTGTCTCTAACTGGAAAAAATCCTGAAAGGATTTAATCTGAATATCCAAGAAATCTGGATATTCTGTTCTATTTTTAATAGATGAGAAATTTAATCTTTCAGCTTGTGTTGCTAACATCGACGGACGAAATTTTGATTAAAAAATATTTTTGCGTGTATATTACTTGTATATACACAAAAGGGTCTAGGTCCTGAGATAAAACTCCAGACCTAAACCATATGTAGTAGTTTAGTTAAGCTTATTTAAGCTCAACTTCAGCTCCTGCTTCTTCTAAAGAAGATTTAAGCCCTTCGGCTTCATCTTTAGATACTCCTTCTTTTATAGCACTTGGTGCGCTATCAACTAATCCTTTAGCATCTTTTAATCCTAAACCAGTTAATTCTTTAACTAATTTTACAACTGCAAGTTTAGAACCTCCAGCTGCTTTAAGGATTACATCAAATTCTGTTTGCTCTTCAGCGGCTTCTCCATCACCTGCAGCTGGTCCTCCAGCAACAGCTACTGCAGCAGCAGCTGGCTCAATACCATATTCTTCTTTTAATATCCCAGCTAATTCGTTAACCTCTTTTACTGTTAAGTTTACTAACTGTTCTGCGAAATCTTTTAAATCTGCCATTTTCTATCGTTTTAATAATTTTAATTTAATTTATATTTTGTAAAAAGTGCGTACTTATTATTTTATCCCTCTTTTTGAGATAAAGTTTTTAGGATACCTGATAATTTACCTCCTCCAGATTGAAGTGCTGAAATTACATTCTTAGCTGGAGATTGTAATAATCCAATAATATCTCCAATTAACTCTTCTCTAGATTTAATGTCTACCAATATATCCAATTGATCATCACCCAAGTAAATTGCTTCTTCAATAAACGCTCCTTTTAAAAGAGGTCTATCAGATTTTTTTCTAAAAGCTTTAATTACTTTTGCTGGTGCGTTACCTGTCTCGGAATACATAATCGAAGTATTACCTTTTAAAATAGAAGGTAAATCTCCAAATTCTTTATCTGATGCCACCATAGCTTTTTCAAGCAAGGTGTTTTTAACTACTGCTAAACTCACATTTGCTTTAAAACAAGCACGACGTAAGTTTGAAGTAGCTCCTGCATTTAATCCTGAAATATCTGCTAAATAGATATTTTTATTCTCGGTTAATTGAGCAGTTAACTCTTCAATTACTATTGATTTTTCTTCTCTTGTCATAATAAAATCTTTAACTACTAATTATATATTAGGATCAATTGCGACACTAGGGCTCATTGTACTAGAGATAAAAATACTCTTTACATAAGTTCCTTTTGCCGATGTTGGTTTCATTTTAATTAAAGTAGAAAGTAACTCATTAATATTACCAGTAAGTTTATCTGCAGTAAATGATACTTTACCAACTGCTGCATGAACAATACCTGTTTTATCTACTTTAAAATCAATTTTACCAGCCTTAACTTCAGTCACTGCTTTAGCCACATCCATTGTAACCGTACCGGTTTTAGGATTTGGCATTAAGCCTCGAGGACCTAATATTCTCCCTAAAGGGCCTAATTTACCCATTACACTCGGCATGGTTATAATAACATCAACGTCAGTCCAACCGCTCTTGATCTTGTCAAGATATTCGTCTAAACCAACGTAATCTGCTCCAGCTTCTTTAGCTTCTGCTTCTTTATCTGGAGTTACTAATGCTAAAACTTTTAGGTCTTTACCTGTACCATGAGGAAGAGAAACAACTCCTCTTACCATTTGATTTGCTTTTTTTGGATCTACTCCTAAACGAACAGCTAAATCTACAGATGCATCAAATTTAGAATTACTAACTTCCTTTACCAATGCCGAAGCTTCTTCAACACTGTAAAATTTAGTCTTATCGATCTTTGCTACTGCTTCTTTTTGCTTTTTTGTTAATCTTGCCATTTTCTAAAATTTTTAGATTAATTAGGGGCTTGACCGCCTTTAACGTTAATACCCATAGACCTTGCAGTTCCTGCTACCATTTTCATTGCAGATTCAACGGTAAATGCATTTAAGTCTACCATTTTATCTTCTGCTATAGTTCTTACTTGATCCCAAGATACTTTTGCAACTTTTACTCTATTAGGTTCACCAGAACCTTTCTTTGTTTTGGCCGCTTCTAATAATTGTACAGCTGCAGGTGGAGTTTTGATTACAAAATCAAAAGATTTGTCTTTGTAAACAGTAATAGCAACCGGTAATATTTTACCCATTTTATCTTGAGTTCTAGCGTTAAATTGCTTACAGAACTCCATAATATTAACTCCAGCAGCACCTAAAGCGGGTCCAACTGGTGGCGACGGATTCGCTGTACCTCCCCTTACTTGTAGTTTAACTACTTTACTTACTTCTTTTGCCATTTTAATAATTTAGTTTGATATGATTTAAAATTGGAAGCTTTAAAAACACATCTATATATGTAACAATTATTATACTTTTTCTACTTGCATATAACTTAATTCTAATGGTGTTTTTCTTCCGAAAATCTTAACCATTACTTCAAGTTTACGCTTTTCTTCATTTATCTTTTCGATGGTACCATCAAATCCATTAAATGGTCCATCAATAACTTTAACAGTTTCTCCTTTTATAAAAGGAATAGCAACATTTGAATCGGCTTGAACAGCCAATTCATCAACCTTACCTAACATTCTGTTAACTTCAGATTGTCTTAATGGTACTGGATCTCCACCTTTTGTTTCTCCTAAAAAACCAATTACATTTGTAATAGATTTAATAATATGAGGTATCTCGCCACTTAAGTTCGCTTGAATCATTATATATCCTGGGAAAAAAACTTTTTCCTTATGAACTTTTTTTCCGTTACGAATCTGTATTACCCTTTCTGTCGGGACTAAAACTTGTTCGACAAAATCTCCTAATCCTAATCTAGAAATTTCATTTTCTATATAGGTTTTAATTTTGTTTTCTTGCCCACTTACAGCTCTAACAACATACCATTTCTTTTCACTACTATTTTCTGACATTATTAGAAAGCTATTTAATTAAGTTAAAATATTCTTTAATAATGCTACTGAAAACAGTATCTACACCCCAAATAGCCAGAGAAAAAATAATCGAAAACACAGCCACTAGAACTGTTAAACTTTGAGCTTCTGCCAAAGGAGTCCAACTCACATGATTTTTTAATTCTTCAAAAGATCCTTTAATATAATCTATCATTCCTGCCATCTATTTTTTATTTTCATGGATTGAGATACGTATGTTTAATTCATCCAATACAGGTTTCTCATCTCATTATTATAAATTGAAAAATTACATTTATTATAATTTTTCATTCCAAGCACGGGTTGAGAGACTCGAACTCCCGACACCTGGTTTTGGAGACCAGTGCTCTACCAACTGAGCTAAACCCGTAAATATAAGTCAAGGTATTCCGGAAAAATCGAAACACCTTCACTCTATATTACAAATTCTAATTTACTATAAGATCTCAGTCACTTGACCTGCTCCAACTGTTCTTCCACCTTCTCTAATTGCAAAACGTAAACCAACGTTCATTGCAATTGCTTGGTGTAATTCTACAGTAATTGTCAAGTTGTCTCCTGGCATAACCATCTCAACTCCATCAGGTAAAGCAATATTTCCTGTTACATCTGTCGTACGCACATAAAACTGTGGACGATAGTTATTATGGAATGGTGTATGACGTCCACCCTCTTCTTTTTTAAGGATATAAACTTCAGCTTTAAATTTATCATGAGGAGTTACAGAACCAGGTTTACAGATTACCATACCTCTTTTAATATCAGTTTTCTCAATACCTCTTAATAATATCCCAACGTTATCTCCAGCTTCACCTCTATCTAATATTTTACGGAACATCTCAACTCCTGTAACTACAGAAGTTAATTTTTCTGCTCCCATACCAATAATATCTACAGCATCTCCTGTGTTTGAAACACCAGTTTCTATACGACCTGTTGCTACAGTACCACGACCTGTAATTGAGAATACATCCTCTACAGGCATTAAGAAATCTTTATCAACATCACGTTTAGGTAACTCAATCCAGGTATCAACAGCCTCCATTAATTCCATAATTGAAGGGGTCCATTTATCATCACCGTTTAATCCACCTAAAGCAGAACCTTGAATAACTGGAGTATTATCACCATCATATTCATAGAATGATAATAAATCTCTAATTTCCATTTCAACAAGTTCTAATAACTCGTCGTCATCAACCATATCCACTTTGTTCATGAATACAACTAATCTAGGAATACCTACCTGACGACCTAATAAGATGTGCTCACGAGTTTGGGGCATTGGTCCATCAGTTGCAGCTACAACGATAATAGCTCCATCCATTTGAGCTGCACCAGTTACCATGTTCTTTACATAATCCGCATGACCTGGACAGTCTACGTGAGCATAGTGACGGTTAGCTGTAGAATACTCTACGTGTGCAGTATTAATTGTAATACCTCTCTCTTTTTCTTCTGGTGCATTATCAATTTGATCAAATGATGTTGCTTCAGACAATCCAGCTTTTGCTAATACTGTTGTAATTGCAGCTGTTAAAGTTGTTTTACCGTGATCCACATGTCCAATTGTACCTATATTTAAGTGCGGTTTGGAACGATCGAATTTTTCCTTTGCCATGATTTAAAATTTTATCTTAGTTATATATAATATTAGTGTTCAAAATTTTTAGTTTCTAAAAAGAGCCAATGACGGGATTTGAACCCGTGACCTCTTCCTTACCAAGGAAACGCTCTACCCCTGAGCTACACCGGCTAAAAACAGAGCGAGAGACCGGGTTCGAACCGGCGACATTCAGCTTGGAAGGCTGACGCTCTACCAACTGAGCTACTCTCGCATTAATTTTTATAATCCAGTCTGTAAATTTCATGTGGGGAGAGCAGGATTCGAACCTGCGAAGGTGAAAACCAACAGATTTACAGTCTGTCCTCGTTGGCCGCTTGAGTATCTCCCCAATAAAAATCCACACTTTTAAAGAACTTGACAAGCATTTCAACTCATCCTTTTTTTCTTAATAAACCATCTAAAAACAGCTGCTCTATTAAGAGCCGATGGAGGGACTCGAACCCACGACCTGCTGATTACAAATCAGCTGCTCTAGCCAGCTGAGCTACATCGGCTTTTCTTGACTTTTAGGAATAAAAAAGTCCGCTATTTCTAACGGACTGCAAATGTAGATATTTTTTGTTTTAAACAAAAGATTTTTTAAAAAATTTTCTCTATTAATATGCTCTAAATTTATCTTTACGTTTTTTTAGTTGTCTTTGTAATGAATTAACAGCAGAATCAGCGCCTTCTTCAAAAGTTTTACAAATTTTTTTTACAATGAAACTGTCGCCTGGCACACTTATTTTTGCTTCGAATATTTTATTTTGTTTACCACTTGTATTTTCTACTTTTAAAAACACGTCAGATTTTATGACTTTGTCATAGTACTGATCTAATTTATTCATTCTTTCCTGGATAAAATCAATTAAATTTTGGTCTGCATTAAAGTTAACGGATTGTGTGTTTACTTTCATCTTCTATTTTTTTGGGTTAGATAATAATTCTCTGTCAATTATTTATTTCTTGGATGTGTTTTAGCATACACTTTTTTGAGTTCTGCAATACTATTATGAGTATAAATTTGAGTTGCAGCTAAACTGGAATGACCAAGTAATTCTTTAACAGCATTTAAATTGGCACCTTGATTAAGTAAGTGAGTCGCAAATGAGTGCCTTAATATATGTGGACTCTTTTTTACTTTTGTAGATGCCCTACTAAAATAATCATTTATTATTCGGTACACAAGAGTTTCATAAATTTTAATTCCCTTTTTAGTTAAAAACAAATAGGTTTTATCATTTATAATTAGAAGCTCTTGTCTTTTAATTAAATAACTTTTAATAGTTTCGATAACTGCATTTAATAACGGTAGAAGCCGTTCTTTATTTCTTTTCCCTAAAACCTTTAGTGTTCGATTAGATAAATCAATATCTGTGAGTTTTAATTTTACTAATTCTATGCGTCTCATTCCTGTTGAATAAAATAACTCGATAATAAGTTTATCTCTAACACCTTCAAAAGAATCATCGAAATTAAAATCGTCTAAGACTACTTTAATCTCGTTTTCTGAAAAAGGTATTTGCACTTTTTTACTTGTTTTTAAGGCTCTGTGTTTTGCTAACGGGTTTACTTTTAAGACATCGGTTTTCAGTAAAAATTTGTAGTAGGCATTCAGTGAAGATATTTTTCTATTAATACTTCTATTAATTATTCCTGTTTCAACAAGATATATAATCCAACTTCTAATTTGGGAATAATTAACAGCACTAATATTATCTTCATTGAATTCATCTTTATTAAACTCCTGAAAACTTTCTAAATCTTTTTGATAAGCATTTATTGTAAGAGGAGAATATTTCTTTTCTAATAAAAGATAATCTGTAAATGCTTTAAAAAACATATGTTGCAATTATATGATATAAAAATACAAAACTTTAATTGAGTAAAGAGCAAAAAAAATCCCACAATTACTTGTGGGATTTAAACTATATTTTAACAGCTTTTAGATTTCTTCTGCATCTCTTAATCGCTGTATGTATTGAGCTTTTTGAATTTGAGCTCTACGTACTACTGAAGGTTTATTAAACTGCTTACGTGTTTGCAAAGATCTCTTTGTTCCAGTTTTATCAAACTTTCTTTTAAAACGTTTTAACGCTCTATCTATATTTTCTCCTTCTTTTATTGGTATTATTAACATAGTGTCTTAACCTCCTCTCTTTTAGAATTTCGGACTGCAAAGATATAAACTAATTTATAATTAACAATGAATAACGAATAATTTATGTAGCTGGCTTGTATTCCTTCTTGTCAATTATTATTTTGGCAAGAATCTCGCGAAGGATTTCAGATGTTCCTCCTCCTATTGGACCTAAACGGCTATCACGGAAAAGACGTGCCAAAGGATAATCTTCCATATAACCATAACCTCCTAAAAACTGTAGACATTGATAAACCACTTTATCTGCCATTTTTGTTGATTGAAGCTTCGAAATGGTCGCTTCTTTTACAACATATTCCCCTTTATTTAATCTATGAGCTACAGTATAGTTGTATTCTTTACACATTTCCATTTCGCTGTACAAATCAGAATAATTATGTCTTAAAGCTTGGTATTGGTCAATACTTTTTCCAAAAGTTTTTCTTTCTGACATATATTTCAAAGCATATTCTAAAGCATACTCAGCTCTTGCATGTGCATTTACACCCATTACCAAACGTTCCATTGCAAAATGCTGCATAATATAAGGAAATCCTTTGCCTTCTTCTCCCATTAAATTCGATGCAGGAATTTTTACATTATCGAAAGCTATTTCGGCAGTATCTGAAGCTCTCCAACCCAATTTATCTAATTTTGTAGCAGAAACTCCTTGAGTATCTTTATCTACAATGAACATACTAATTCCTTTATTACCAAGTTCAGGGTTCGTTTTTGCCGCTACTACCATATAATCACAATACAGACCATTTGTAATAAACGTTTTTGAACCATTTAGAATATAATCTTCTCCTTGCTTAATTGCTGTAGTTCGCATACCTGCGACATCACTTCCTCCAAAAGGTTCGGTAACACAAAGACATCCTATTTTTTCTCCTGAAATACTTGGTGCTAAATAACGTTCTTTAATATTATGATTTGCCTCTTTATTAACATGAGTCATTGCTAAATAACAATGTGCCCAAATGGCAGCTGCAAAACCTCCTGAATTTATTTTTTGGAGTTCTTCTAAAAGAATAACTGTATAAAAAAGATCAAGACCTAAACCACCATAAGCTTCCGGGTAGGCAAGCCCAAAGTATCCCATGTTTCCAAATTTCTTCCAAATAAAACGTTCTATTATTCCTGTTTCTTCCCATTTTTCAATATGTGGGACTACTTCTTTTTTTAAGAAATCTTGAAGACTTTTTCTAAAAAGTTGATGTTCTTCGGTGAAGTACATACTATTCATATTTGTATCATTTAATCAAGGGTCAAATATAATTTAATTATCTCAATTTTATTTATTGGAAAGCCTTTTACTTTTGTTAATTCATCTAAAGAATTATATCCTTCTCGTAATGTTCTTTGCTCAACAATTTCATAGGCTATTTCATAATCTATATGTTGAATTGTAACAAGTTCATCGATTGTTACCGAATTAAGATTGAACTTTACAATTTGCCTTGGTGTTTTTACTGTAAAATCATTTAAAACACGTTCAATAACTTCAGGTGTTAAACCATAAATATCATTAAGTTGAACGTCTGCAATAAATCCTCCATCAAATTTGCTTCTATATTTAATAATACGTTCTGAAAGCTTTTCACCAATGCCATTTACTTTTCGTAATTGACTTATAGTAGCTGTGTTCAAATCAATTTTTTCGTCATAGCTTTTTGGAGAACTGTTGTTATAATATGTAAACTCTTTTTCAGGCTTTGGGTTTGTTACCCAATCTGGAAACTTAAAATGTGGAGAAATAACATTTAATAACGAGTCTGAAACTTTAGTAACATTTTGAAATTCTTTTACAGAATTAACCCATTTATTTTGCTCTCGAAACTTTAGCAATCTATCAATCTCTTCATTGGTCATTCCTAATGTATAACCTTTGTAATCTGTAATATAATTTGGATTGAAAGGATAGATTATTGGCTTATTATTTTCAATTTCAACCGAACGCAATGAATCAATTTCATTTTGAAACTGTTTCAATTCAGTTTCATTAACCGAAATGTTTTCAGAAGAAAAATCAACAAAAAAATAAACACATTGAAAAATGATGATTAGAAATAACAATAAAAAAATCCCATTTCGTTGTTTATTAGAAAACTTGAAATAGGATTTCATATAATATAATATTAAATTATTCCTTTTTAGTTTTTATTGCCTTCATATATTTTACAAGTTCTTCTTTAACTTTTGGAGCAAGAATGACTAAACCAATCATATTTGGTACCATCATTGCAAAAATCATGGCGTCCGAGAATCCAATTACAGAACCTAAACTGGCAGCTGCTCCAATTACAACAAATACACAAAACATTAATTTATACGTGTACTCCATTTTTTTAGTTCTTCCAAATAAATAAGCCCATCCTTGAAATCCATAATACGACCAAGAAATCATTGTGCTAAATGCAAATAAAACAACAGCAACAGTTAGAACGTATGGGAACCAAGAAATCGAAGATTCAAAAGCCCCAGAGGTTAACAAAATAGCTTGAGCGTCATTCGCTGGGGGATTTAATGGATCAACAAAACCAGTAATAATTAAAACAAGAGCAGTCATTGTACAAACAACAACCGTATCAATAAAAGGCTCTAATAAAGCAACTAGACCTTCACTAGCGGCATATTTTGTTTTTACTGCTGAATGTGCAATAGAAGCAGAGCCTACACCAGCCTCGTTAGAAAATGCAGCTCTTCTAAACCCTTGTACTAAAACACCAATAGCTCCACCAGCAATTCCTTCTGGGCTAAATGCTCCATTCCAGATTGCAGCAAATGCATTACCTATCATATCATATTTTGCAATAATCACAAACAAAGACGCAGCAACATAAATAACAACCATAAAAGGTACAATCTTATCTGTAACTTTCGCAATTTTTTTAATCCCTCCAATGATGACGATACCAACAAATACTGCCATTACCAAACCAAATAGCCATCCTCTACCGTGAAAAAAAGAAGCTTCTCCTCCAGTAATACTCTCAACCAATTGAAATGCCTGATTTACTTGGAACATATTTCCTCCACCAAATGATCCACCGATAACAAAAATGGCGAATAAGACTGCTAAAACTTTACCTAAACCTGCTAGACCTTTAGATTTCAATCCTTTAGTTAAGTAGTACATTGGTCCACCATAAACAGTTCCATCTTCAGCTATATCTCTATACTTTACACCAAGTGTACACTCCACAAATTTTGAAGCCATACCTAATAAACCAGCTACAATCATCCAAAATGTCGCACCAGCTCCACCAATAGATACAGCAATTGCGACACCAGCAATGTTTCCTAATCCAACAGTAGCAGATAGTGCTGCTGTTAAGGCTTGGAAATGTGATACCTCTCCTTCATGTCCTTCAATTGCTATGGTTTCAATAGCATCTCCACCTGGTGTTGAGTCACCAGCTCCTTCAAGAGACTCATGATGGTCAATATCATCATATTTCCCTCTAACAATATTGATTGAAGTAAAAAAGCCTCTGAAATTTATAAGGTTAAAATAAAAAGTGAAATATGTAGCTCCAATAATAAGTGGGAATAAAACCCAATATACAGTAACACCTCCTCCAAAATCAATTTGATAAAATATAAAATTCACAAACCATCCTGTAGCGTTTCCAAATTTTTCATCGATGATTTGATCGACCCCTTTTTCGGCTTCTTGAGCGAATGATAGTAATGGTAAAATTAATGTCAAAATTGATAGAAGATATTTCTTCATAATTAAAAATATTAGTTAGTATTTTATTTTAAAGACAGCAAGATGCTAAAAATAAATGAGTTTTTAAAGTGAATAAAGTTTTTTAACTGAAAAAGGACTTTTATAAATCTATATTATAAACAGAATTTAGCTTTTGAATTTGTTCTGGTCGTCCTAAAACAATAACTTTTGAGTTCGCTGTTAACCTTAATTCGGCTTCTGGATTAACCATATATTCTCCAGAAACATCTTTAAAACCTATAACAGTACATCCTGTTTTTCTTCGAAGATCTAAATCTTTAATGGTTTTCACATTAGAAGTGTCGTAGAGCTTTTCTACTTCAACTTCCTCTATATTTATATTTGTTTCCCCTACTATATGAAGATTATCAATAAATTCTATTAAATCTGGAACTACCACTAAAGATGCCATGTGATCTCCACCAATCATATCTGGCAAAATAACATTGTTCGCTCCAGCTAATTTTAATTTTTTATAGGTTGCTTCTTCAGATGCACGACTAATAATGCGCATTGTCTTATTAATTTGTCTTGCCGTCAATACTACAAACAAATTATCTGCATCACTAGGTAAAGCTGAAATTAATGTATTTGCACGATCTATTCCAGCTTGCATAAGTATATCATCTTCATTGGCATTTCCGTAAACAAAAGATACTAACTCACTCTGAAATTTATCAATAAGCTCTTTATTCTTTTCAATAACCACAAATGGTTTTTTATGGGCCAATAATTTTGTAGCTGCTTGTTTTCCGTTTCTTCCATAACCACAAATAATAATGTGATTTTTTAAACTATCGATCTTCTTTTGCATCTTTTTTTGTTTTAATTCTTCAATATTATTTCTACTTAAAATGTACTCGGTAATAATACTTAAAGCATACCCTACAATTACAACACTTGTTAAAATTAAAAATATGGTAAAAATTTTGGAGAAATCATCTAACGGTTGGACCTCTCCAAAACCTACTGTAGTAATAGTAATAACAGTCATGTAAATAGCATCTACCCATGAGTAATTTGAAATGAGTTTAAATCCAAGAACTCCTATTGCAAGCAACATAATTAATAAAATTATTGCTATATAAATTCGTGATCTAAAAAATTTAACTAGTGGGTTCATAAACTATAAATCAAATACTGAGGAGCGTTTTGTGTATACTAAATCTTTAATTCCCATCCAAAATGCTATGAATAAATATAAGGCAAATCCAAACCCTAAAGTTACAAATGTGAGATAAATAAAGGACGTTCTTACAACTTTAGCTCTCATGCCTAAACGATCTGCTATACGCTGACACACATAATAACCATGTTTTTGAAAATAGAGTAAGATTTTGTAAAAAACATTCATGCTGCAAGTTACATATTTCAGTTTAATAACACATTACCAACAGCACATTGTAAACATTTATTTTTATCGCAATAGTCGCTTTTAAGTTGTAATAAGGCTTGAGATTGTAAAGCTGAGGTTGAAACCGATTTGAATGTATTAAATTTATCGACAATGCTATTTTTTTCTGAATTTATATTCTGAATTATCTCAACTATAACATCATCTATTACTTTTCCTTGATGTTTTGCATAACAAAATTTAAGCGGAATAATCGTATTGATGAGCAACAAATCAATAAATGATTTGGTTATTATTTTTTTAGACTGTTTAGAGGTTTTGTTAAACGTAAAATGGGTTTTCCAAAATGTAGAAGTTTCAACAGTAAACAGTTTGTATAATTCATCTATAGATTTTTCATCCATTATTTTAGAAAATAAATTTTGTTGTTTATGATACAACATAGCTAATTGAGACAACCTAATGGTTGGAAAATTTGGTGGTCGCAACCTAAAAAATTGTATAGGCGTTACGTTTTGATTTGATAAATTAAACTTTTGCTTTAAAAATCTATATTCTTTAGCTAATTCTAAATAGTAAATGTCTTGGATATCTTCTTCCAATAAACCTGCTTGTCCAAAAAACAGTGCTTCCAAGTTTATAACTTTAGATTGTTGTTTTCTAACAACTGAAAAATCGAAAGAATTAGAGATACTTAAAAAAGCATCGCCATTTACTTTTAGCCCAAAATTTTTAGTCAACATTTTAAACAATACTTCTTCCCAATTATTAGAAGATGCTTCCAACAATTTTTCAATGTCTATAGATTTACGCTCCAAACGTTCAAAATATAATCTTTCTAACCAATTTTGAATTACAAAATCATCAACGCTTTCAAAATCGTTTTCACAATTGATCCACTTTTGGGTTTTAGAAAACAGCCTTTGGTAATTATACAATGCCTCTTTTGAAACGTACTGCTTTAATTCTAAAGTGGGAATAATAGTATTATCTTTTCTGAATATATCTGTATCATGTTCCCAAACTACATGAAGAATTACATTATCGTAAGCTATATCTATTTCATGATTATGTACAAACCAATCGCTTGCCTTTACATGAATTTCAACATTTCCAGCCCAAAGCTGATTATCAATCTTTAATTGTGCAGCAAAAAAATCTGGCCCAGCATTATGATTATGTTGTCCTCCAGAAACCATAGAAATACACTTTCCGGTGGTAGTTTTTAAATCAAGATCCTTAAACTTTTTGTATTTCCAGATGTAATGTAGAAAGTCTTCTTGCATCCTTCTAAATTAAAAAACTATAACAAACTACTTACTAGATTTTGTAAATAAAAACAGCTACCTTCGTTTAACTACTTTTATAGCCATTTAAAATTGACGATAGAAAAATATTAGCAGCTATTTTTAAAACTCTAAATTATAACATAAAAAATGAAATTATTAAAATCTAATTTGTCAGCTTTGTTGTTAGTGTTTTTTTGTTTAGGAAGTATAACTATCTCATTTTCACAATCGTCACTTTTCAGTTATGAAAAATATGCTAATGCTAAAGGCGATACATTAAATTACAGACAACTTATATCTGATTATGACCCTGTTAGTAAATACCCACTAGTTATTTTTTTACACGGTTCGGGGGAGCGTGGTAGTGACAATGAATCCCAATTAAAATGGGGAGTTATGAATTTTGCATCAGATCAAAATATGAAATTACATCCTTCCATAGTTATTGCACCTCAATGTCCTAAAAATATGAGCTGGGGAAATTTTTCTTACGACGATATGTCGCTTCAGCCATCACCAACCAAACCAATGAAACTATTAATGGAACTGATTAACCAGACTATCCAAAAATTGCCTGTTGATACCAATCGAATCTATATAACTGGGCTTTCGATGGGAGGTTTTGGCACATTTGATGCAATTTCACGATACCCAGATTTATTTGCTGCAGCCGTACCTGTTTGCGGCGGAGGTGATGTGTCTAAAGCACAGTCAATCTCACATATTCCTATTTGGATTTTTCATGGAGCACTAGATGGAGCTGTAAATCCTGTTCTTTCGCAAAATATGGTTGAAGCCTTAACTAAAGCAGGAGCTCATCCTGGATTTACTCAATATCCTGAAGTTGGGCACTTTTCCTGGATTGCTGCTTATAGTGATACAATGATGATTGAATGGTTATTCAGGCAACGAAAGTGATTTTAAATGAACATTATGATTGCTAAAAAAGCAATCAACCATGTATAAACGAAACTCAAATTTTTCAATAAAAAAGCCTCACAATTTAAATAGTGAGGCTTTTTATTTTAATAAATGGCGTCAATCTAAATAACCCATTTTTTTCATCCAATCGTTATTAAACATTTTACCTACATAACGACTACCATGATCATGAAATAAAATTACAACCACATCATCTTTTTTAAAATGCTTTTTAAGTTGTAACAAACCTTTTACAGCAGCTCCGGCAGAATTGCCAAGAAACATTCCCTCCTCCTTTGCAAGACGCTGGGTATACACTGCAGCATCTTTATCGGTAACTTTGGTAAATCCGTCAATAATAGAAAAATCTACATTTTCCGGTAGGATATCTTCACCTATACCTTCGGTGACATAAGGATAAATTTCGTTCTCGTCGAAAATTCCTGTTTCATGATATTTTTTAAATACACTTCCGTAGGTATCAATTCCCCAAATTTTAATATCCGGATTTTGTTCTTTTAAATATTTGCCAACACCTGAGACTGTTCCTCCAGTACCAACACCAACTACAAAATGTGTGATCTTACCTTCGGTTTGTTTCCAGATCTCAGGCCCTGTACTCTGGTAATGTGCTTTTGCATTACTTGGATTGTCATATTGGTTCACATACCACGAGTTTGGAGTTTCTTCGGCTAATCGTTTAGATACTGAATAATAAGATCTTGGATCGGTTGGTTCAACATTAGTTGGGCAAACAATAACTTCGGCGCCAACAGCTTTAAGAATATCCATTTTTTCTTTCGATTGCTTATCACTTATTACAAATATGCATTTATATCCTTTTACTATGGCAACTAATGCTAAACCCATTCCAGTATTTCCCGATGTGCCTTCTATAATTGTTCCTCCTGGTTTTAAATGTCCATCAGCTTCGGCATCTTCAATCATTGTAAGTGCCATCCTATCTTTTACAGAATTTCCTGGATTAAAGGTTTCGTATTTAGCAAGTACTAAACATGGTAATTCTTGAGTTAATTTATTGAGTTTTACCAAAGGTGTATTACCAATAGTTTCTAATATGTTTTTTGCGTAATCCATTTAATTTTTTACTGGTGCAAATTTAAGTTTAAAATTAAAAGTTGAAAGTTAAAAGTTAGTTTTTATTTATACTGAAGCCGCCTAATTACTTTCATTCAAACCGAATGGCTTTTACAGGAGTAATTTTGGTAATAACATACGATGGCACCAAAAGCATAATTAAACATAATATAAATGTACCTATATTTAAAGCGATAATGTAACCAAAATTAATATAAACCGGGACTTCGGTAACATAATACACACTTGGGTCCAATGGAAATAATTTAAATATTTTTTGTACATATAACAATATTAAACCAATAAGATTTCCCCAAAATAAACCGAGTACAATTAAGTATGAAGCATTATATAAAAATAATTTTCTTATACTTAAATTATTGCTGCCTAATGCCTTTAAAACACCTATCATTTGTGTACGTTCCAAAATCAAAACCAATAATGCAGTAATCATATTAATGCCAGCAACAATAATCATAATGCCAATAATACCATAAATATTTTTATCGAAAATGCCTATCCATTCAAAAATGGTAGCATATTTTTGACTTACCGTTTGGGTATTTAAAGTTGGTGTTTTGTAGTTGTCAATCTCATCCTTTTTGGCTTCTAATTGGTTATAATCATCTATAAAAACTTCAAAATTTCCTATTTGATCAGGTTTCCATTTATTTAAACGTTGTACATGTTTAATATCTCCTAAAAAAAAAGTTTTATCCAATTCTTGAAAACCTGAATTGTATATTCCAACCACATTAAATTTTCTTATAAACGGTAATTTATTCACATCTTCTTTCATGAAAAATATTTCAAAACTATCTCCTACTTTAAATTCTAATCGGTTTGCGAGGTATTGAGAAATGAGAACATCATTATTAATTTTATCGGAGTAATCTGGAAGCTTTCCTTCTATTAGAAATGCTTCAAAATAAGTCCAATCATAATCTTTTCCAACCCCTTTAAGGATCATACCTTCAAAATCGGTTTCAGTACGAATAACACCAAATTTGGTAGCCACAGCTTGAATATGAGAAATTCCATCTACAGAATCTAAATCTGGATAAAACTCTTGCTGAATTGAAATTGGATTTTTAGATTCATCGGAAGCATTATTAACAAATTTAGAAATGGTTATATGACCATTAAACGCTACAGCTTTATCTCTAATTTTTTGCTGTAAGCCAATTCCAGTTGCAATGGCAATCATCATTACAATAATTCCGATAGCTATTGCGGCAATACCAATTTTTATTATTGGTGCCGAAATACTACTTTTATACGCTTTACTGCCAATTATGCGTTTTGCTATAAAATATTCGTAATTCAAATTATAAAATGAGTTTTAATGTTTTCAAAAATACTGTTTTATTATTTCTTTTAATAATGATTTCTTGCGGGAATAATTCTAACAAAAATGAGTTACTACAACAAACAAAGCATAACACTAATAATTCGATTGATAGTACTATTATAGTTGCCGCAAATCAAATTGAACGCTATTTATCATTACTAAACGGAAAGCGCGTTGGTATTGTTGCAAATCAGACGAGTGTTATATTTAAAGATGAAACTCAAAAGAAAAATGGTAAAAGTGAATTTACTCATTTAGTTGATTCTTTACTTTCATTAGAAGTTAATATCACTAAAGTGTTTGCCCCAGAACATGGTTTTAGAGGAACTGCTGATGCAGGAGAAAAAGTTAAGGATGGAATTGATACAAGAACTGGTTTACCCATTATATCGCTTTATGGTAAAAATAAAAAACCATCTGTTGCTCAATTACAAGATTTGGATATTGTTGTCTTCGATATTCAAGATGTAGGCGCTCGTTTTTACACTTATATTTCCTCGCTGCATTATGTGATGGAAGCATGTGCAGAACAAAATATTCCGCTGATTATATTAGACAGACCAAATCCAAATGGACATTATGTTGATGGCCCAGTTTTAGAATTAGAACATCAAAGTTTTGTCGGGATGCATCCTGCACCTATTGTGCACGGAATGACCATTGGTGAATATGCACAAATGATAAATGGGGAAAGTTGGTTAGAAAATGGAATTAAGTGCGACATAACAATTATTCCAGTTAAAAATTATACGCATAATACAACTTATAGTTTACCTATAAAGCCGTCTCCTAATTTACCAAATGATAAAGCTATAAACCTATATCCTAGCTTGTGTTTATTTGAAGGGACAAACGTTAGTGCTGGGCGAGGAACAGACAGACAATTTCAAATATTTGGAAGTCCTTTTTTAACTAGTGAGGTTTACACTTATCAATTTACACCTCAACCAAATAATGGCGCTAAACACCCAAAACATAAAGGGGAAAAATGTTTTGGAATGAATCTAGCTCGTGAAACAATTTTAAGTGAAATAAATCTAAATTGGTTAATTAATGCCTATAATTACACTCAAAATAAAGATGAATTCTTTATTCCCTTCTTTACAAAACTTGCTGGAACGAAAAAACTGCAACAACAAATTGAAAACAAACTTACTGAGGAAGAAATTAAGGCAACTTGGCTTGATGGCCTAGAAGCATTTAAAAAAACAAGAAAAAACTATTTAATATATAACTAATGAAAAATTTAGCACTACTACTATTTCTATTTACTGGTTTGACATTTAGTCAAACTTTCGACAAAACATACTCTAATAAAATTGAGAAAGCTCAAGAAATAGCTAACGAGTTTTTAAAAACTAAACAAATTCCTGGAATGTCTATTTCTACCTCTATAAATGGAAAACTTATATGGTCTGAAGGATTTGGTTATTATAATTTAGAAACAAAAACAAAAGTATCACCAAGTACAACACAATTCAGAATTGCAAGTATCTCTAAATCTATTACTGCAACTGCTTTAGCTAAATTAATGGATGATGGTAAACTAAAATTAGATGAAAGCATTTATACATATATACCAGATTTTCCTAAAAAGAAATACGATTTTACAGTACGTCAAGTTGGAGGGCATATAGCAGGAATCAGACATTATAATGGTAACGAATTCATTTTAAACAAAAAAATGAGTATTGTTGAAGGATTGGATATCTTTAAAGATTCACCACTAAAGTTTGAGCCTGGAACTCAATACAGTTACAGCACTTATGGTTGGAATCTATTAAGTGTTGTAATCCAAAATACTGCTGAAACTGAATTCAATGAATATATGAATAATGAAATTTTTGAGCGTTTACAAATGTTTAATACAACTTTGGGGCTTTCAGATGTAATAATGCCAAATAGAACACAGTTTTATAGTAAGACAAATGCTGGAAAGATTGTTTTAGGATCAAAGGTAAGTAATGAACATAAAGTTGCTGGAGGAGGATTTATTTCAACATCAGAAGATTTAGTGAAATTTGGTAACGAAATTATTTCGCCAAAAATACTTTCTAGAGAATCTTTAAACGAATTACTAAAACCACAGCAAACTTCGAATGGTAAAAGCACAGATTATGGTGTTGGAATTGGAATTGGAAAATCAAAAAATGATACTCCTAAATACGGTCACTCAGGAGGAGGCATTGGAGCAACAACTTTATTACTTATGTATCCAACCGAAAATATTGTCATTTCAATTTTAACAAACTTATCGCGATTACCAATTAGAAATTTAGGTGAAGACCTTGAAGCTGTTTTTGTGGATTAAATATTATTTATATTTACTCGTCATCAATTAATGCAACTACCTTAGAATCTCCAAAAACTCGAACTACAAAAACAATTTTTAAAGACGATTGTCCAACAACAATAGTATGTCTGCCTTTGCTTAAGTTGTTAAGAGGTAATTTACAGGTGTTTTTATTTAGATAATAATTAAGTTCTCTTTTGTAGTCTTTATTAATAGAATATACATAAGTGATTTTCTTATCGCTTTTTAGCAATAAGGTGTCTTTGGTTTTATTCAATTCATGGTACAAGCCATTCGCATCAAGATTGATATTTTTTTTCAAGATGGCATAAGGCTCTTGTGAGAAAGTATTCTGAAAGAAAAGACCAGAACACATTACGGTAAGTACTAAAATATAATTTTTCAAATGAAATGCTATTAAGTTCTACTTATAATTGAACTCAACAGTAATTAATAATCCCGAACCTTAAATCTAAATAGAATCAACTATCTTAAAAAAATATAATCTACAAACTGTATAATAAATCGGAAGAACGTGTGTTTTCAGTAGGGAAAATAATCTTTTTTGGTGATTTCTTCGATGAACTACTAAAAAACAAACCTAAAAGTATTTGTTTAATCTTCGACAATAGTTGTTGGTTTTTGATACTTCTGAAAAGGTTGCTTCAATAAATCTATAATGTTACTGTTTTCAATTTCATCCGGAAAAACATCAACACCATACACTAATTTTTCTCTATCCATTTTCATATACGTTCCAAAAATCCTGTCCCAAATAGAAAAAATATTTCCATAATTAGAATCTGTATAAGGTAAGACGTGATGATGATGAATTTTATGCATGTCTGGAGATACTAAAATATAGCTAATTACATGATCCACCTTTTTAGGTAATCTCATATTTGCATGACTAAATTGTGTAGCTACTATAGATAATGATTGGTAAAGCATAACGATTCCTATAGGTGTACCAATAATAAAAATACCCGAAAGTGTAAATACAAATCGAATGATACTCTCTAAAGGATGATGTCTATTAGCTGTTGTTGTATCAACCTTATGATCGGTGTGGTGCACCAAATGAATCATCCACAAAGGTTTTACTTTATGCTCTACATAATGTGCTAAATATGCTCCAATAAAATCTAATAGTAAAAACCCTAAAACAACATACAACAAAAGAGGCATTTCTGGCAACCAATTAATAATCCCAAAATTGTTGGCCACAACCCAGTCAGCAGAACTTAAAAACATAAAAGCTAAACCAAAATTAATTACAATTGTTGTTAGTGTAAAAAAGAAATTAGGAATTGCGTGTCTCCATTTTTTGTAGTTGAATTTAAATAATGGTATTACTCCTTCGATTAGCCAAAATAGTGTAATACCTCCAACAAGAATGATGCTTCTATGCAAAGAAGGAATATTTTCAAAGTAATTAATAAGAGTTTCCAATATTCTTAATAGTTATTATTTATAATTAATTTTGCTTTTTTCAAATCTACTAAAGAAATTTTACTTTTCCATATTACAGCATTCTCTTCATCTTTTAAAAGCTTGTATGACGTATAATGTAAGAAAGAAAATAAAGATTGATTTCTTTTGTAAATTTCTGTCACACTTATTTTTCTTAAATGTCTAATGACTTTTCTAGGCTTATTTAAAATTAAGTATTCTTTTATTACTTGCAAATCACAATTTTGTAAAAAAGCCATTTTATTATTTAAACCACTTTTTGGTAAATGCCTTTTTGCCTCATCAAAGTAAATGTTTGCTAATTGGATTATTTCAACTTTGATGTCTTTTTCTGCAAGTGTTGCAAAATCTAGATATTTTGAAGCTAAACTAAATGAAGTCGTTACGTTTTTCTCTTTAGAATAATTAACCAATTCTTGCTTCACAAAAGAAGTATTTAAAGCATAATCTTCAATTAATAAAGATAAATTTTCAATATACTCATTAGAAGCATTAATGTTTAAAATATTTCCATTTACATCCATAATTTTAATACTATCATCAATAAGCTTATTAAAATATCTTGTTCCTCTTGTTTCCTTAATTTGGTTAGATAAATCGGCATAATTTGATTCATAAAGCTTTACAGGAATAAAATATTCCCAAATTATTCTATTTATACTATCATCCTCAAATAAATCGGTAATTATCTTATCTCCTTTATCATTATTCAATACTATGGGATATTCATAATTAAACGTGTCTTCCCACATAACAAATAGCATTTTGTTTTGGACTATTGCTAATTTTTTGGCTACTTCTAAAGATGTAAACCACTCTTGAGCTTGGCAAAAATTAAATGAAGCTAAAACAAATACAAAAAGTAATACCGCTTTTTTCATTAGTTGGCTATTTTGAGGAAGACTTCAAATTTCTCATTTAGATGTTTGTATTCTCTTTTTCATTTCTTCCACAATATTAAAAGCAGCCGGACAAATAGCAACATTTTTTAATGTTAAATTAGTAATCTGTTGAAACTTTTTTCTGTTTGTATGTGGAAACTCTCTGCATGCTTTAGGTCTTACATCATAAATTGAACAATATTTATCTGTTCCCAAAAACGTACAAGGCACACTCTGTAAAACAAAATCTTTATCTTCATCCAAACGCAAATATTGTTCTGTAAATTGCCAAACCTTCAACTTTAAATGTTTAGCAATACGTTGAATATCTTTATCAGTAAATAAAGGTCCTGTTGTCTTGCAGCAATTTGCACATTGTAGGCAATCGGTTCTTGAGAATTCATCTTCATGCAATTCTTGCATTAAATAATCCAATTGCTTTGGTGCCTTCTTTTTTAGCTTAACAAAGAACTTTTTGTTTTCGATATACTTATCTTTGGCGAGCTTTGGAAGATTATTAATGATGTCTTGCATAGTGTAAAAATAAAGAATCCTGTCATTACGAAGGAAGTATGACTGAAGTAATCTTTAAAATTGAAACTAAAATCAACAGATTGCCACGACTAAAAGTCTCGCAATAACAAATAGATTCCCTCCTTCGAGCGAATGACAAAACATTATTGATGAAAGACTTATTCGGACAGGCATTATTAGATTACCAAAACGGAAATTACACAGTAGACATTATCACTTCAACTAGTATTTCAGAGGAAGATATATTACCACTTCCCTATTTATTTAGGAACTATTCCGAAATGCCAGAAATGGAACAAAAAGCTTTGCAACTTGCCATAGGAAAAGTATTAGATGTTGGTTGTGGTGCCGGAAATCATAGCCTTTATTTAAAAGACAAAGGATTTGATGTAAAATCTATTGATGTTTCAAAAGGCGCGATAGAAGTTTGTAAAAAACGTGGATTAATAGATACTCATGTTATTAATATTGTAGATGAATCTAAAACTTTTGATACTATTTTAATGTTGATGAATGGTTCTGGGTTTTTTCAGAGTTTAGAAAACACACCTAAAGTTTTAAAGCATTTAAAATCCTTATTAAATGCGAATGGACAAATATTGATTGATTCATCCGATATTAAATATATGTATGAAGATGATGATGGAGGTTTTTGGATCAATACCAACGCCAATTATTATGGAGAATTAGAATATCACACGAGTTATAAAGGTGAACAAGAATCTTTTATTTGGATGTATCTTGATTTTGACAGCCTTAAAACGGCTTGTGAAACAGTTGGTTTACAATGTGAACTGATTTTGGAAGGTGAACATTTTGATTATTTGGCGAAGGTTGAGTTAATCACTTAATAACAATTTTCAATGACTCTCTGGTTCTAACTAACTCATTAAAGTATTTGCCTGGTTCCCATTTTGGCATCTCCTTAAGTATTTCTAGAATCTCTTTACTTTGGGCATTATCGATTTCTTGATTATCATCAGCGTTTACTAACTCTATATTGCTGACTCTACCGTCTTTCTCAACTATAAAGAAAGCTCTTAGGTAATTATCAAATTCAAACCAATCTTCTGGATTAACACTTCTACTCAAGAAAATTTCTAATTCCTTTTCACCACCTATAAATTTTGGTTTCTTATGAACTAACGTAGAAGGAAAGACAAAGCCTGAATCTATTTTCTTTTTAACAATATCTTTATATTGAAATGTATTCTTAAAAGCAATTCGGGCAGCTTCTTTTGCATTTACAAATATATCTTTTCCATATTTCTCAAAAATCAATTCTTCAATCTTTTCTCTATAGCATTTAGTATCTGGCATTATAACACATCCACCATTACTTAACAGAATTTCAAATTTCTTGTAAACAAAATCACTGTAAAATTCTCCAAAACCATAATCTTCAAAAGAAATCATAAGACCATATGATATAAGTTTGTATTCGCCTTTTGAAGCATCTAAAATTGCTTGTTCAATTCCATCTTCACAAGTTATCCTTTTATACACATTTTGATTTTGAGAAAAAAGAGAAACGGAAAAAAGAAATAGTACTATTAAAATTAAATGTTTCATATTAGAATTATATCAAATACTATTCCTAAAATCAACTTGTGAGATTTCTCGACTGCGCTCGAAATGACACCTTTTTGTTATTCCTGTGCCACTCCATCAATAAAAGTATTCACCACTTTAATGTTTGGGATTTCAGAGGCTTCAACCTCCATAATGTTTTTGTCCAGGATAATGAAATCGGCAAATTTACCAACTTCTATACTTCCTTTTTGGTCCTCTTCAAAATTAGAAAAGGCTGCCCAAATGGTCATGCCTTTTAAGGTTTCTTCTCTACTCAATGCATTTTCCATTTGGTAACCATCTTCTGGATAACCTTTTAAATCTTGTCTTGCGACAGCTGCATAAAATGTATAAAATGGACTCACATGCTCCACGGGAAAATCGGTTCCTAAAGCTACTTTTCCATATTGTTTTAATAAATCTTTAAAGGCATACGCTCCTTTTACACGTTCTGCTCCCAATCTATCTTCTGCCCAGTACATATCACTTGTGCTATGCGTTGGTTGTACCGATGGAATAATATCATTAAATAACTCAAAATCTTCTGGTGATATAACTTGAGCGTGTTCTATTTTCCAGCGTCTATCTTGTTTTCCTTCCAATACTCTTTTATAGGTTTGTAAGACTGCATGATTTGCAGAATCACCAATAGCATGAGTATTCATTTGGTATTCTGAATTTGCAATGCGTGAAGCCGTTTCATTTAGAGTTTCCAAGCTATTTACCATTAATCCCAAATGTCCAGGTTTATCACTATAGGGAACTCTTAACATAGCTCCTCTTGAACCTAACGCGCCATCTGCATAAAATTTAAAGGAACGTACATTTAATCTATCCGTTTTAATTATGCCTTTGTCTAAATAATAATCTAAATTTTGCTTTGTCGCAGAAGCCATTGCATATACTCGCATTTGTAAATCTCCAGTTTGTTGTAAACTATCAATAACTTCAATATCGTTAATACCTAGTCCTGCATCATTAACCGTTGTTAAACCTAAATTAAAACAAATTTTCTGTGCATTCAATAAAGCTTTAACCTTATCATTTCTTGAATATTTTGGCCAGAAATTCATTACTAAAGATTCAGCATTATCAACTAATATCCCTGTGAGTTTACCATCCTTAATAACAACTTCTCCTCCATCAACCTTACTATTAGTTGTAACACTTCCTAAATTTAAAGCCGCTTGATTGCAAAGAATGGCATGTCCGTCAATTCTTGTTAAGGCAATAGGTGTATTTGGAAATAATTGATTTAACAAAGCATTATTTGGAAATTCCTTCTCTTCCCAATCGTTTTGATCCCAACCTCTACCAATAATATAATCTCCTTGGTTCTGGTTTTGAAAGTCAATAACACGTTTCACAACCTCATCAAAACTTGTAGTACCAACCAAATCGACTGCTAGTTGATTAAGTCCTAATCCTAAAAAATGGCAATGCGCATCAATAAATCCTGGCACAATGGTTTGACCATCTGCATCTTCAATAATTGCAGCTTCATATTTAGCCAAAATATCTTTAGATGAGCCTACTTCTAAAAACTTTCCGTCTTTAACTGCAAAAGATTGAGCTGTTTCAAAGTTCTCATTTACAGTATAAATATTGGCGTTGGTTACAATCAAATCGGCTTGTTCTTTAGTTGAACAGCTTACAACTGTTAAAGCAATTAAAAGAATGGTTAATTTTTGCATGATTAGTTATTTTCTATAAAAATAAAAAAAGCGTTCTAATAGAACGCTTTTACTTTAATATTAATTTTTGTATTTACTAAAAATCAAACTTATATGTTGTTCCTGCTAAAAATTGAATACCTTGAACAGGATAATTTAACCAACGTTGGTAATCTTGATTGGCAATATTATTAGCCTTGATATAAGCAGACCATCTGTCGTTAATACGATACCCTAAATGTGCATTAGCATCAAAATAGCTTTCTAAAATTATTGTGGTTGGTGTAATAGGAATAAAAGGATCAATAATATCTAACTGGTCTTTACGCTCTCCTGTATAATACAAATTAGCTCCTGCGAACCAGTGCTCGTCCAATTGAAAATCCATAAATAATGATGCTTTAAAATCTGGTAAATTCCATACTTCTTCCTCGTCATCTGCACTATGCGTAAAATATTCAGCTTTAATACCTAAATTAAAATTTCGGTTTACATCTACATTAATTTCTCCAAAAATGCTAAAGGTTGTCACGTCATCATAAACCACACCATAAGAATTTCCATTTTGATAAGGTTCTTCTTCAACTACCATAACTGGATTAGCCTTTAATAATGCTTTATTTCTATCAGCATAATAATTTCCTCTAATATTATAACTCATATTATTAGACAACTTTCCTTTTAAACCAATATAAGCGTCATACTGTTGGTCTGTAGGCATTATGAATAAAGTAGGTGATACAAATGGATTTTCTCTAGCAAAATTATAATATGAATTTTGAATGAGATCGCCTTCAATACCTCCATACGCAATTAACACCTCATCAACCATTCTATAAGAAGCAGTAATTTTTGGGTAAATAAAGAATTTGTTTTTCCCAGCTTCGGTATCATTCATATAATAGGCAGAAACTCCTAAATTTATTGTGAGGTCATCTTCAATTATCTGATAGCTTGGCATAACACCTATTTGAAAATTATTATATTTAAATTCGCTATCACTAAAGTAACTTCTATCAAAAGTGCCGCCTAGATAATCTAATTTAACACTTGTATTCAATTTTCCGTTTCTTAAAGGAATATCGAAATTTGTTTTCATTACAAATCTGTTCTCTCCAGACTCTAAATCGTCGGCAAAACGTCTAAAACGCATACTCCCACTATTAATTATTTTATTATCAAACTTAATTTCTCCACCAAAATCGAAGGTAAAAAACTTATGTTGGGGATTAATATCGTCAGCCAAAACTTGATCAAACAATGGTTGTGGTAATCCATACCAATTAAAAACCTGATGTTGGTAGCCAGCATCGACATTCCAAGAATAATCACTTAACATTCTGGCATAATTTACATTGATCTTTGTGTTTGAAAAATCATCGTCTAACAACAAATCATCTATTTCTCCTTGTGATGAATGATAACTTACATAACCTCCAACACTTTCGCTTCTGTTTATGGCGTGATTTAAGTATACCTCACCTAAAATACTTGTATAACTTCCAACTCCAACAGAAGCATAATTGTCGTATAATTTTGCCTTCTTTGCCTTATCAACATCAGCTGCTTTCCCTTTTGAAGGTGTAAAAGTTGAAGCTACTGGAATAGAAAATATATTGTACTTAATTTCTTTTTTAGTGGCAGTAATTTCGTCATCCAAAGATGGAATTTCCTTTAATTTAAAAGCATCTGATATTTTAGGAGTATAGGGTTTTACCACATTTACAACTTCTGTATTTATGGTATCACTTGTCTGTCTCTTGTTTTGGGCAAACGTTTGTGTTACACTAAACACGAGTATTGCTATGATTATATTTTGAATTTGTTTTAGCATTCGAATGATTTATGATTTAACGCTTTTTGATTTGATATTAATTGCCGTCATTTGTTTCTACTGAAGAATTAGTTTTGGCTTGTTCTGCTTTTATTACGATTAATTCAGTTTGAGCTTCAGTAACTACATCTTTAAACTCTGTAAAATTTTGAATCACACTTTCTAATATATAAGTCGCTTGAAAAGCATCGTCTAAGGCATAAAAATTCTTTGCCATAATAACTAATCCTTTAGCTCCATAATATTTGTAGCCTGAATAATCCTTTGCTAATTTTTGCGCACTTGTATTAGAAGATTTATAGTTGCCCTCCTTATTCTTAAAGTAGGCATTAAAGTATAAGGCTTCGGCAGCCAATTCACCTGAAGCTATACGCTCTACTTGCGCATAAGCTGTTTTAGCCTTATCCTCATCTCCAGTTTTCATTGCAGAACGTGCTATAATTATAAATGCATCACTTTTTATATTATTATCTACTCTCGAGCTCGATAGTACTTTTTCGGCATAAGCTACAGCGAGTTGATAGCGTTCTAACTGGTAATTTGCCTTCATTAAATTAGATTGAGCAAAAATGATACTTTGAGTGAAATCTGCTTCAACTTCTAAGCGTTCTAAAATTGGAATCGCTGCAGACCAATCTCCATCATTTAAATAAATTTCAGCCAAACGAGTTAGAGCTAACTCGGTATATTCACCATTTGGTTTTTTAACAACATAATCATAATGAGGAGCAGCATTTGCTTTTAAATCTTCTTTATAATATAATTGTGCAAGATAAAAATGTGATTTTAAAGCATGTAAGCCATTTGGGAATTCGTTTAAATAGGCATTAAACAATTTAATAGCTTTATTGTTACTTAATAAATATTGTTTTTCGGCAGCTTCATAGGAAGCATTATCTAAATCTACATCAGAAACATCGATATAGTCTAAAGTTCTCACCCAAGATGCATATTCATCTACACGTCCTAAATCTATATAAATTAAACGTGCTGAAGTTACTGCTTGAACAGCTTCTGGTGAGCCTGGATAATTATTAGCTAGTCTTTTAAATTTACTTAAAGCTTGATTATCTTTACCAGCATTATAATGCACAAGTCCTTGCCTTAACAACGATTTTGAAATGTATTGACTCGATTTATATTCTGCATTTAAACGATTATACATTTGCATCGCTTTATCAACTTCGCCATTCTTAACATAAGAATTACCAAGTTCATATAAAGCGTCATCTCTTAACGAAGATCTTGTATAGGTTTCAATAAATTCATTAAGCCCATCAATTTTTGTTGCACCTTGACCAATGTAACCGTAGCTTATTGCCTTTTGAAAAAAAGCATAATCAGGTTCAATCTCATTAATTTTAATTGCTTTTTCATATGCATTTATTGCATTATTGTAATCACTAGATACAAAATATCCATCTCCCAAACGCAAATAGGCATCGTTTAATCTTACCTTATCTTCCGAAGTGTTAGAGATATAGTTTTGAAAATACTCTTTAGACTTAGAATAGTTTTTTTGTTTAAAATACGTGTAACCTAGATTATAATCTATATTATTAATTTCTTTGGTTGAAGTAGCTTGGCTAAATCCTTGAAACTGTTTAAAACCAACTAGAGCATCATCATAATTTGCAAGATTATAATCGGTTTCTGCTTTCCAAAATGTTGCTCTTGCTGTATATTTATCGTCTCTTGGTTCTTTTAATGATTTATCAAAATACGATTCTGATTCAAGATATTTGCTCTCGTTATATAATTCTATTCCTCTATAAAAAGCTACTTTTTGATACGCTACTTTATTCTCAAAGCTCTTTCTTCCTTCTAATAATTTTAAAGCTTCTTTATAGTTTTTCGAAGTAATATAAGAGTCAATCAACAAGGTTTCAATTTCTTCTTTATAGCTTGTTTTAGGATATTTATCGAGATATGTAGCTAATACTTGGGGCACTGACTGATAAGGATTTCCTATTTCGTAACTTATTTTTGCATAATTTAACCAAGCATCTTCTTGAATTTTTAAATCGTAATCCATTTGTGAAGCATTGCGAAATGCATTTAATGCTTCTTGTTTCTTATCTACATTAATATAACTTTCTCCTAAATGATAATAGGCATTTTGAGCAACCGAATTATTACCATCTAAAATTTTATTGAATTCTGATATAGCTTTATCATACTCTTTTTGTTTATAATATGCATAGCCTAATTGATAATAGTCTGTGTTATTCCACCGTCCTCTTTTTCCTTTGTATTCGGCTAAAAATGGAATTGCTTCTGCATATTGCTCCAGGTTAAAAAAACTTTCTCCGATAATCTTCGATAATTCTGATACTTCATTATCATCACTTGTAGGCAATTGTTCTTTGGCGAGTTCAATAGCTTTTTCAAAGTTGCCAAGCTTAAAATTTAAATCGGCTTGATAATATGATAACCCTTCTTTGTATTTTTCGTTATCTGAAATCTGGTCAAAATACTCCGAAGCTTCATCGTAATCATCGCCTTCATAAGCCATAAAACCAATATAATATTTGGCTTGTGAGCCATACTTTTCAGAATTCTCTACGCGAGATAAATATTTTTTGGCGCCTTGATTATTATTCGTTGCATAAAAGCTGTATCCATAATTAAAGTTAAATGTTTCGCGTTCTTTTCTTGCCAAAGCATCTTCATCTACTTTATCGTACCATTTTCTCGCATAAGAAAATTTCGAATTTTCAAAATAGTAATCAGCTACGTCCATAAACGCAGTATTACGTTTTGTGCTTGTTGGGTATTCTTCTACAAATTGTTCAATTAAATCATCAGCATTCTGCTGATTTAATCGTACTGCACAATTTGCAATATAATATGCACAGTCCGATTTTAGCACCTCGTCTTTTGCAGTATTTTCCACCTTGTCGAATAAAGATTGTGCCGCGAGATATTGCTTACTATTATATAAAGAAAGTGCCTTTTGATATTCTACTAATTCGCTTGTATAAGCAGCCGATTGTTGTGAAAAAACATAGTAGTTACATAGAATTACTAATGCAAATACTAACCCCCTTTTATTAGTCATTAACTTCGTTTTTTGTTGATTTGCTATTTACTAAACGCCACTTCTTTTAAAATTGACAAAAAATCAATGATTGTTGATTTTATCCTCCAAAAGTATCATTATATCGTTTTTATAACGTTATAAATTTGTTATAATTATAAACCGAGTTATTAAACATTAAAAAAGGTAGAAAAACAAAGCTCTAAAGTAAAATTTTTAATCTTTGAGATTAACTGTTTCCGTTTGGGTTTTGAAATTTTTAATAATACATTTACAATTCCAAAATTTCATAAAAATATGTCTAATCCTGTTTTACAATTAAAAAATGTTTCTATATATCAAGGTGATAGTTTGGTGTTGTCTGATGTTAATGTGGACATGGAAAAAGGTGATTTCGTGTATCTTATTGGTAAAACGGGAACAGGTAAAAGTAGTTTTATGAAAACACTTTATGCTGATTTAGATCTCACTGAAGGCGAAGGCTCTATAGTTGGTTTTGATTTAAAAATGCTTCAAGAAAAAGATATTCCATATTTAAGACGAAAACTTGGTATTGTTTTTCAGGATTTTAAATTATTAAACGACAGAACAGTTAATGCTAATTTAGAATTTGTTTTAAAGGCAACTGGCTGGACAGACAAACAAAAAATTAGTGATAAAATTGAAGATGTTCTCGATAAAGTAGGCATGAAAACCAAAGGGTTTAAATTCCCTTACGAACTTTCAGGAGGTGAACAACAACGAATAGCAATTGCAAGAGCATTGTTAAACGATCCTGAACTTATTCTAGCCGACGAACCTACTGGAAACATTGATCCTCAAACGAGTATTGAAGTGATGGAAGTATTACAAGAATTAAACAAAAAAGGACATACTATTTTAATGGCTACTCACGACTATGCATTGCTCTTAAAATACCCAAGTAAAACTTTAAAGTGTGATGAAAATAAAGTGTTTGAAGTAGTTCAAAAACGTGTATAGTTTTTTAAAGAAAAATATAAAATCCATTTTACCTAAATCGGTTCTATTCAAGAACGAATTATTTCTACGGTATTTTTATGGTATTCTATACATTGGCAAAATGCATCAATGTAATATTTGCAGGCACAGTTTAAGATCTTTTATAGATAGCAAAAAACAAATTTGTCCTTTTTGCGGTAGTTTGCCTCGAACACGAAGGTTATGGCAACTTATAAATAATGGCAATTGTCTTAAAGGAAATATTTTACATTTTTCGCCTTCAAGGAATTTATATAGAAAATTAAAAAAGCATGGCAGTATAGAATATTACAGTTCAGATTATGAAGATGAATTTTTAGCAGATTACAAGTTTGATATAACCGAAATCAATCAACCAAATGGAAAATTTGACCTTATAATCTGCTACCACATTTTGGAACACATCACTGATGATATTGAAGCTATTTCAGAACTTTACAGGGTTTTAAATGCAAAAGGTACAGTTTACCTGCAAACACCTTTTAAAGATGGTGATATTTATGAAGATTATTCCATCACTTCTCCAATAGAAAGAGAAAAACATTTTGGTCAGGATGACCACGTAAGAGTATACTCAATTGAGGGTCTAAAAAATAGGTTAAAAAAATCAGGCTTTAAAGTTATGGTTAAATCTTTTCACTCCACAGATAATGATTTATATTTTGGATTTAAATCTCCCGAATCTGTTTTAGTCTTAACAAAATAATTTTTTTCGACTATAACCATTTAAACAACCTTTCAAAAAAAGATCTTTTTTTTATTTTGAATTCTACAACATAAACGCCAAAATTATCAAACGTTTTATTTGAATGTCTTTTAATTTGCATTGGGAATTCGATTTGTAAATCTTCATTTAAAGTTCCTGACTTTAAAATTGTGTCGTAATTTTCAACATCTTTAATTGTAAAAGACATTCCTTTTTTTAGGTTATAATTTGAGAAGTCAACTTTTACATCTTTGCCTTCTTTGCTAAAAAGTACTACTCTAAATGAATTTTCTTTATACTCATTTTTAGTTATATTTAAAACGTTATTTAAATTAAACTCTTTAAAGTTCTTGTATTTAGTTTTTATTTCTAATCCATATTTGGCATTCCATTGTGAAATGGTATAATCTTGAACTCCCTGAATACGTATAGGTTTATTATTCCTTGTATAGTAGGTATTATTAGAAAAATTCCAATCCTTATTATTTATGTGTTTTATTGCCGATTGTCGAAAACGCACATAACCGCTATAAACTATATTGCCTTTAAAGGTTATCGACTTGACATCTAAAATTCTAATAGCATCTTTTCTACCAATAATAATATTATTTAACACTTTAATATTTTCTATTGGAGCCTTGTTATTAAATCCTAATGTAAGTGATGAGGCATTGTTGTTTTCAATAGTGTTAGAAAGTGAAGTATTATGGTAAAAGATATTGTTTTCAACTGTAATATTTTTAGCGATGTTAATTCCATTTTTATCGTTAGTTGCAATAATTAAATTATCTCTAAAAGTTCCTGAAACCAAACCACTATTAAAAAGTACATTATTATCTAAAGTTACATTTTTTACATATTCGCTGGTTGCTTTTCCATTATCTGACCAAACCTCGATGCCTTTGTAATAATTGTTAAAAATTATGTTATTAGTAATTAACCTTATTTTATTACTTTCATTTTGAATATAAATTCCAACTCCACTTCCTCTTTTTTTGGACATATATCCATTATTGTAAATCAGACAGCCATCAATAACTGATCCCCCCGTACGTTTCCATGAACCAAAGCCAGATCCGGGATTATTATGGATTACAAGATTAATAAATTTACAATCAATACCTGAAGTATGACTCACACCACCAACTAATTCGAAATTCGCGTCTTTTTGGTTTCTTGTAAATTCACCTAACCAAGTGACTTCAAAATCTTTATATATTACATTTTTACCTTTTACTTCTAAAACAAATTTTTTGTTAGATGTAATGTTTCCGTTTAGAATGACTTTATCGTTTTTATAAGCTGAAACAGTAATAAACTTGTTCGGCTTATTGCTTTTTAGCATACTTATATATCTTCCATTATAAACACCTTTATGTATCCAAATAATGTCTCCTCCATCGACACTTTTTGTTGATTGACTTAAAGCTGTTTGCAAATCCCAAGGATTTTTAAGACTTCCATTTCCAGAAGAATTTATATTTGGAAACACATGGAATTCTTGTTGAGAGCTAATTGATAAATGAACAAATAGAAATAATAAGATATAATTATTAAGCTTCATATTTGTAAAATTACAATTACTGTACCATTATAAAAATTCAATGCTTAAATAAAAATATTGATTAGATTTGGCGTCTAGATGCTTTCAATATTAATACCAACATATAACTATAATGCCTTCCCTCTTGCTGAAACCATAGAACGGCAAGCTTTAAAACTAGGGATAGTTTTTGAGATTATCTGTATTGATGATGGTTCTTTCTCTCCTCTTAATATTGAAAACCAAAAAATAAACTATTTAACCAACTGCAAATTCATTGAGAACATAAAAAATATTGGAAGTAAGGCTAACAGGCAGCTTCTTGCACAAAAATCACATTATGATTGGTTGTTGTTTTTAGATGCTGACGTTATTCCAAAACACGATAACTTTATTGAGACTTACTTAAAAGAATTTAACAACAAAGCTGAAGCTATTTTTGGTGGTTTTGCATATTATGACACCAAACCTAATAAAGATAAAAGATTACGTTATACATTTGGTAAACGTCGAGAAGAGGTATTTGCCTTAATAAGAAATAAAAATCCATATAAGGTTATTATTTCTGCAAATTTTTTAATCAAGAAAAAATTGTATTTAAAAATTAACCATAAATATTTATTAAATCTTTATGGTCTAGATTATTTGTTTGGAGCTTTATTAAAGTTTAATAAAATAGTAGTAAATCACATTGATAATGAAGTTTATCATTTAGGAATTGATGACAATTTAGCCTATTTAGAAAAAACAAGAAAAGCTGTAGAAACTTTATCATATTTATATGGTTTAAAGAAAATACAATCAAATAAAATTAGTTTACTTAAAGCATTTAGAATTTTACGTAATTTAGGTTTAACAAAAATTTTCGGAAAGGTGATTTTGAAATTTAATTTAAGAATTGAAAAAAACTTGATGAGTAAGCAACCTAACATATTTTTATTTGATTTATATAGATTAGGTTATTTTTGTAAAATTAATCACTTATAATGCAGCCATTTTTTTCAATAATAATTCCTCTTTATAATAAAGAAAATCATATTAAAGACACTTTAATTAGTGTACTAAATCAATCGTTTACAGATTTTGAAATTATTCTCATTAATGACGGCTCGACAGATAAAAGTGTTGAAAAAGCAGTTTCAATTAAAGATGAGAGAATACAATTATTTTCTATTGAAAATCAAGGTGTTTCTAAAGCAAGAAATTACGGAATCGATAAAGCAAATGCCTCATTAATTGTTTTTATGGATGCTGATGATACTTGGGAAGTAATCCATTTAGAACATTTAAAAACATTATTTGAAAAATTTCCAAACTGTGGTTTATATGCTACAGCTTACACTAAACAAATTAATATAATAAAAATTCCTTCAGTTTATAAAAACATCCCTGAACAATACAATTGGATGGGAATTGTAGATAACTTCTTTGAGTCTAGCCTAATTAATTGCATAGCTTGGACTTCTGCGGTTATGATACCTAAAAAAATAATTAATGAGATTGGTGGTTTTGATGAAAGCATAACACTTGGTGCAGGTGAAGATACAGACCTTTGGATTAGAATTGCCTTAAAGCATCCTGTTGCGTTTAGCAATACTGTAACTGCAGTTCATAATATACATGCTGAAAATAGAATATCTAACTCGAACACAAATCTTCGTAAGTTTATCAATTTAGATAAATTTGAAAGTGTCACTAAACAAAATAAATCATTAAAAAAGTATTTAGATTTAAATAGGTACTCTATTGCTATTCAATATAAATTAGTTGGCAATAAGCTAAATGCTGACCAATATAAAAGTGGTATTGATTTTAAAAATTTGAATTATAAACAACGATTTTTACTTCAATGTAACTCTTCTGTTTTAAAATTATTATTAGGATTTAAACTTAAATTACAACAATATAGAATTAACTTAAGTAGTTTTAGGTAGAACTTGAGATAGGTTTGCTAATTTTCAATCTCTTCAATTATATTTTGCCATTGTTTTGATATTTCTTTTTCTGAAAATTTTAATGAACTTTTTAAGGCATTTTCACTTAACGTTTCCAAAGACACATTAGTAACCATATCATTTAATGCCTCTGTAAAAATTTGAATGACATTAGGTTTTACTAATAAACCATTATAATTATCAATAACAATTTCTGAAGGTCCAGTTTTACAATCAACAGCAACTATTGGTGTACCACACGCAAGCGACTCGACGAGTGTTAAAGGGAATCCTTCAAAATGACTTGTTAATACTGTAAATAAAGCTCCTTTGACATAATTATAAGGGTTTTCTACAAATGGAATAAAGACAATGTCGCTTTCTAAATTAAGTAGTACAGCTAAATTTTTCAATTCAATTAAGTCCTCACCTTCTCCCAACAAAACCAATTTTATTCCTTTTTGTGGTAATAATGATTGCTGATACGATTTAATAAGGAATTTTAAATTTTTATGAGATTCTAACATCCTTCCAAAATATAATATATAGCTATATGGTAATTTTGGTAGCTCAAAATCTTGTTTAATCAAAGATCCATCAAAAGTATTATATATTGTTTTTACATTGTTAAAACCATATGCTTTAATTATATGATTTTTTGCTTCATTACATACTGCAATAATTTTATATGCTTTTTTATATAAACTTCTTAAAAGTATAGGGTATTTTTTTAGTTTTTTTGAAAAATCATTAAGGTTTAATACATAGACTACAGGAAACTTATTATAAATATATTTGGTGAAAAGAAATTCAACACGAATAGAATTTGAACGCATTCTATTATCAACAACTAAATCAAATTTACCCTTTTTTAATATTTGTTTTAGTTTAATTGCTTTGTTAAATTTTATAAATAAATTTTCTTTAAAAGAATTATCTTTTGCTAAAACTTCCAAAGACCCTTTATAATTGTAAACAATATCATTGTGCATTGATATAATAGTAACTTTGTGACCTAAAGATGTATGCATTAACGATTGTAATGCAGCATTTTTTTCGGCACCACCAGTTCCTAAAGATGTGGTAATGATTGCTATTTTTTTAAAATCTAGCATTATTTATTTAAATCAGTTTCTATTAATAACGAATCATAATCTTTATTACCTAAAATCTTTCTTTTTCGTTCTTTAAAAGCTTTACTAAATATGCTTCTCGACAAATCTACTTCGTCACCTTTAACTGAAGTTAAATCAGCAATGGAATGAAATAAATCATCAATCATATAAGCTCTGTTTAAATTAATATCAATATTATTTTGTTGTTTAAACAATTTAGATTGCCATAAAATAAATGGAATTTGATACATAGGTAAAGTTCCTATATCGTCATTATGTCCAACAAAATCGATTGTATGGTAAACTTCGTCGCCATGATCTGAAAAATAAAGCACAAAGCTTTCTGTATCAGCATTTTTAGCCTTATTAATTATTTCATTAATTACATAATCATTATACAAAACTGCATTATCATATTCGTTAATAATAGTTTTTACTTTTTTTGTATTGAATAATATATTTGAAGGATTTTCCTTAAAAATATTAAATTTTTCAGGATACCTGTTTTTGTAATATAAATGTGTGCCTAACAAGTGAACAAATAAGACTTTATTGTTGCTCAAATCTTTAATAATAGTATCTATTTTACTAAATATTGCTTCGTCATAAATTCTTGTGTCTTCTGAACTATCTGTTGATAGATAAATTTGTTTTTTAGTAGCTGTAGCAATTTTGGTGATTTCGGTTTCGGCAAAACCTACAGGTTGTTGGTTAGAAATCCAATAAGTTTCAAATCCAGAAGCGTTTAAAAGCTGTACGATAGAACCTTGTTTAGCATTATTGCGATTTTCATAATTTCTTAAACTTAGAGCCTTACTAATCGATTCTGTTGTCCAAGCATGTGGACTAATTACATTGGAATATACTTGTAAATCTGTTTGAGTTGATAATAATGGATTAGTCTTTCTATTGTAACCATACAAAGACATATTTTGGCTTGTTGTAGATTCGCCAATAATAATGACGTATAATTTCCCTTCGTCTTCTTTCAAAATTTGGGCATCATTAAAAATTCCTTTTTTGCTTTCAAAGGAAGAAGGCTTTAAAATATCAGATTCAAAATAAACTACATAAAATGATTTAAGTATTAAATACGGAAAATTTTGATGTTTTATAATTGAAAAATTTAATGAAACTACAATCGCAACTGTTGTTAAAATTGCTGTAGTTTTGTTTAATCTGTTGTTAAAATTAAAATACTCAAAACTCTTTATAAAAAGGACAGCTACAATAAATGCTAAAATTAATATAAGAAATACAATTAGTTTAAAATCAACATAAAACGATAAAAACTCATTCGTTTCTTCATAATTAGATTCAAAAGCAATATATATAGCTGAAGCACTTATATTGGTTTTAAAAATATAATAATATGAAGTTTCTATAGCAAGAAAAACAGCATAAACACAAAAGAAACTTTTAAAATAAAGCGTTTTAAATTTATTTAAAGTTAGATAATAAAATGGCAGAATTAATAAAATAGCGAGTAAACTGTTTTCTAAAAGATTGTAAAATCTTTCAACTCTAAATTTTGCAAAAAGCACTTCAAAAATGAATGAAATAATAATTATTGTAAAGAATAATAATTCTACTTTTTGAAATTTATTTAATACTTTGTTCGGCATGTTTCTTAACAAAAATTTTATCCTTAAAAACAAATAACATCAATAATGTATATAAAACAAAAGTAATAGTATGTGCTTTTACAACTCCTAATATTCCTAAAGTATCAATTAAATATATACTTGTGAAATAAATAACCGAAATATAAAATAATTCGCAGAGCAAATATAATTTAATCATTCTTTTAGCTTGCAATTGAAAAGCTATTGTAAACGATACAATCTTAAAAAAATCTCCAACCAGTTGCCATAAAAACAATTGTTGCATTGGTAAAAAATCGTCAGTAAGCACTATTTTTATTAGTAAAACTCTAAACACATATATAAATACAAAGCCAACAATAATTACTGGCAATAACGATTTATAAAAATTAAAAATAATATCTCTAAATTTACTATCAGTTTTTGCTTCAGATAACATTGGCAATAAGTACATACTAAATAGAGTATAGACAAATATCATATAATAATTAGAAATTTTTCGCATTGCTTCCCAATAACCTGCATCTGTTGCTCCAATATTTTCGATAATATGATTTCTTATTAATAAGAATACGATAGGAATCATTATCCCTGAAAAAAGTGTCATCGAAAAAAAAGAAGCTACTTTTTTAAAATATCCATTAGAAATTGTTGAAAAATCAATGTTTGAAATTATTTGTTTCAATAATCCATATTTATAAAAAAGGGAGAAAAATAATAATATTGGTGTTAATACTATTGATAAAAGGGCGCCTTGCAATTGTTGCCTACTCATTAAAAAGACAATCAATAATGTAGCAACTATATATCCAATAATATTAATTTGGACTAAAACCTTAATTTTTTGCAAACCATTTATTATTGATAAAAAAAACATTTGCGATGAGTAAAAAGGAACAACTAAAGCTGCTATTTTAAATAAAAAAGAGTAATCATTATTATTAAAAACAAACTGACTAATAAAATCTGAAAATAGGAAAAGTATGATAGACAAAACAATTGTGACACATAGCACAAGCAAAAAGGAAGAAGAAATAACTTTTTTTAATTGAAGTTTATCAGCTTTACTATTAGCAACATATTTTATAACTCCATTTTTTAATTCCTAAAGAAGACAAACTCTCTACCGATTGCATAAAGTTTGATAAGTTTCCCACTATTGCCATTCCTGAAGGCCCTAAAAAAAAAGCCATAGCTTTAGATGTTACAAAGCCAGTTATTAGTCTTACAAAAACACTTACAGAATTATAGGATGCTATCTTTAATAGCATATTTGTTTTAAAATAATTCTTTATTCTGGTTAACATTTTTTAGTCTAATCCAATTGACTTTTTTTAGAAACTTTTCCAAAAAGAGAACTTCTGAATATTAATAATATCATTCCAAAATACAACAAATAGGTAACAAAATGAGCTATATTAGCTCCTTTTACACCGTACATATCAACAAAATAAATACTTGTTAAATATAAAATGATAACTAAAAATATTTCCATAAAAATGTAGTGTAAAAGCATTTTTTTAGCAATAAATTGATAGGCTATTACTACAGATAAGACTTTAACAAAATCACCTAATAATTGCCAACCAAAAAGGTCTTGTACAGCATCAAATTCTTTTGTTAAGAACAAAGCAACAAAAAATGGTCTTAAAAAATAAATTACAATTAATCCTAAACCAATTATTGGCATTATCTTTTTGTAGAAACTAAATACTTCTTTTCTAAATTCTTTTTTGCTTTCAATTTCTGCAAAACGAGGTAAAAAATATAATGCCATTAAAGAATTAATAAACATTAAATAATACGATGAAATTCTATTCATAGCTTCCCAAAAACCTGCATCTTTCATCCCTTCAGAAGATATAATATAATTACGAATTATAATAAAAACGAGTGGTAGTGCTATTCCTGAAACTAATACCATTAAAACAAATGGGCTAAACTTTTTAATCCATTTAAAATCTACATTGCTTACTTTAATGGATGTTGTTAAACTCCTTCTATTTAAAATACCAACCAATGTGATTAAGAAAATTAATGAAGGTGCAATAACTACCGAAATTAATGCTCCATCAATATTATTCTGATAAATTAAAATAAGCGTTACACACAGCCCCATTATTTGCCCTATAATATTGATAATCAATAAGATTTTGTATTTACTAAACCCATTCATTATAGAAAAACAAAATACATTTAGTGTATAAAATGGAAGCGCTAAAGCCATAACTTTTACCACATATGCATATTCATATTGAGTAGAAAAAATCAAATCACTAATAGCTTTTGCGTTATAATAGCATAAAAAACTAATGAAAATAGTAGTTAGAAAACCTAAATAATAAGATGTAGAAATGGTTTTACTTAATTTTAAAGAATCGTCTTTAAATTCTCCTATATACTTAACAATACCTTTATAGAGTCCAACTGTTGCAAAAGATTGAATGCCATTTAAAAAGTTTTTAAGATTACCTATAAGTGCTAACCCTTCGGCTCCAACAAAAACAGCAATAAATTTAGTAGTTAAAAGTCCCGCAACAATTTTGGTAATTATATTTGCTGAATTTAATCCAGCTACATTTACTAAAACTTTGCTATTTATATAATCGAATAATCTCTTCAATAAAAATGAATTTATTTGTTGTAGCTGAAACTACTGTCTTTTTTTATTTGAAATTTGATTCGCTAAAGCATAATGAAATATTCTACTTAAGCTGTTTCAAAGATACAAAATCATTTCACCTTATCATTGAGAAATTAAGCTATCAGAATTACAAATTAGATTGCTTTTGATCTTTTACGTTCAACTTCGGTCAATAAAACTTTACGTAATCTTAAATGATTAGGCGTAACCTCAACGTATTCATCCTTTTGTATGTATTCTAAAGCTTCTTCTAATGAAAACTTAATAGCAGGAACAATTTTGGCTTTATCATCTGCACCTGATGAGCGCACATTCGACATCTTTTTAGTTTTAGTAATATTTATGACCATATCATCACCACGAGAATTTTCTCCAATAACTTGTCCTTCATAAATATCTTCGCCAGGGTCTACAAAAAACTTTCCACGATCTTGTAATTTATCTATAGAATAAGGAATTGCTTTTCCTTTTTCCATAGAAACTAACGATCCATTTTGACGTTCTGGGATTCCTCCTTTTATAGGTTGATATTCTTTAAATCGATGTGCCATTATAGTCTCACCTGCAGTTGCTGTTAGTAATTGATTACGTAATCCTATAATTCCTCTTGAAGGCACTATAAACTGACAAACCATTCTATCTCCTTTAGCTTCCATACTTAGCATTTCCCCTTTTCGCATACTAATCATTTCTATAGCTTTACCAGAAACTTCTTCAGGTAAATCTATGGTCATATCTTCAAAAGGTTCACATTTAACACCATCAATCTCTTTTATAATAACTTGTGGTTGCCCAATTTGTAATTCGTAACCTTCGCGGCGCATCGTTTCTATTAATACAGACAGATGCAAAACTCCACGACCAAAAACTAAAAATTTATCTGCACTATCAGTTTCATTTACTCGAAGCGCTAAATTCTTTTCAAGCTCCTTATTAAGACGGTCTTTTATGTGTCGTGATGTTACATATTTACCATCTTTACCAAAAAAAGGTGAATCGTTTATGGTAAACAGCATACTCATAGTAGGCTCATCTATTGTTATAGTTTTAAGAGCAACGGGGTTTTCAAAATCTGCAATAGTATCTCCTATTTCGAAACCTTCTAATCCAACAATCGCACAAATATCACCAGCCTGTACTTCATTTACTTTTTTACGCCCTAAACCTTCAAATGTATGGAGTTCTTTTATTTTAGATTTTACTACGCTTCCATTTCTTTTACAAAGCGATATATTCATCCCTGTTTTTAACATTCCTCTTTGTAAACGACCAATCGCGATACGTCCCACAAATGAAGAAAAGTCTAAAGATGTAATTAACATTTGAGTATTCCCATCTTCAATTGTAGGAGATGGTACGTGCTCAATAACCATATCTAACAAAGGTTCAATATTTGTGGTTGGATTTTGCCAATCTTCACTCATCCAATTGTGTTTTGCTGATCCATAAACAGTTGGAAAATCCAATTGCCATTCTTCTGCACCAAGTTCAAACATTAAATCAAACACGGCTTCGTGCACTTCTTCCGGAGTACAATTTTCTTTATCTACTTTATTAATAACAACACAAGGTTTTAAACCAAGGTCTAGAGCTTTCTGTAATACAAATCTGGTTTGCGGCATAGGACCTTCAAAAGCATCTACCAGTAATAAAACACCATCTGCCATATTAAGAACACGCTCTACTTCTCCACCAAAATCGGCATGCCCAGGTGTGTCAATGATATTGATCTTTGTGTTTTTATAAACTACTGAAACATTTTTAGAAGTAATAGTAATACCTCTTTCACGCTCCAAATCATTACTATCCAGAATTAGATCTCCAGTATTTTGATTTTCACGAAATAACTGACAATGATACATGATCTTATCTACCAAAGTAGTTTTACCATGATCTACATGAGCAATAATTGCAATGTTTTTTATATTAGCCATAATGACACCTTATTTTGAGCGGGCAAAGATACATTATATTTTATGATTAATTACTTCACTTGCAACTAATAAAAAAACGCTGAATAATGACATACATTTGCTTAACTTTGTTACTTAAATAATAAATCGATGAACCTTCAAGACATTCCGAAGATAAAACATACAAATTCAAATAACTTTTTTTTATTAGCTGGTCCTTGCGCTATTGAAAGTGAAGATATGGCACTTCGTATTGCTGAAAGAATTGTTGAAATCACAAATTCACTTAAAATTCCTTATGTGTTTAAAGGAAGTTTCAAAAAAGCTAACCGAAGTAGAATTGATAGTTTTTCGGGAATTGGTGACGAAAAAGCATTGAAAATATTAAAGAAAGTTTCTGAAACTTTTGATGTTCCAACTGTTACAGACATTCATCAAGTTTCTGATGCTGAAATGGCTGCTCAATTTGTTGATGTTTTACAAATTCCAGCTTTTTTAGTTCGTCAAACCGATTTAGTTGTTGCAGCTGCTAAAACAGGAAAAGTAGTCAACCTAAAAAAAGGACAATTTATGAGTCCTGAAGCGATGCAACATGCAGTACAAAAAGTGAAAGATGCTGGAAACAATAACGCTTGGATTACAGATCGAGGTACTATGTTTGGCTATCAAGACATGATTGTAGATTTTAGGGGAATTCCAACTATGAAAAACTTTGCTCCTGTTGTTCTTGATGTGACGCATTCTTTACAGCAACCAAATCAAACAAGTGGTGTTACAGGTGGACGTCCAGATATGATTGAAACCATTGCTCGTGCTGGCATAGTTAACAATGTTGATGGTTTATTTATTGAAACTCATTTTGATCCTGCAAATGCAAAAAGTGATGGTGCGAATATGTTGCATTTAGACTATTTAGAAAAGCTGTTGACTAATCTGGTTGCTATAAGAAAAACAGTGAATAATTTATAATTCTTTCCAGGCTTTCCTGCTATTATCGGTTATTTCGGCGGCGGCAATTATAACTGTAATAAGTAATAATTCATCGATGATTTCCAAGCTGTTGTATTGTAGCGAGCGTACAAATTTTCTATTATTATAATCTTTAAGTTCTGGAAATTGTTCCTGTAAAATTGAGCCTTTAACAAAAGCAACATCTACACAATTGGTTCCCTTTAATATGTTTAAGTAGCAAAAAGGTTTTTTATTGTAGTGATAAAACGGAATGCTGTAATTATATTTCTCTTCAACATTTGGCAAAGTTCTGAATATCGTATTGCGTACATGCAACATTATAGATTGATAAGGTTCTGGTTGGTTGAGTATATAATTTTCTGCTGGGTTCATGAAAGTTTAAGCTAAAATCCGAAATTTAATAAAAAAATATTTGTTAAAATGAATAATATTAATTTACTTTGTAATTCAAAGTACTTTTATTATGAGTGATAAAAATTATTTAAAAGACATAAGCGAGATTAAAGAGTTAATGAATAAATCATCGCGATTTATTTCGTTAAGCGGATTGTCTGGAGTTTTGGCTGGAGTTTATGCCTTGATTGGTGCATACTTTGCCTATACTGTTATTTATGTAACTCAAACTCCATCAGATAACTATAGATCAATAGTTCTTTATGAATTAGAAATGATACAACTGTTTGCAATTGCTTTAATAGTTGTAATCTTGTCAATTACAACTGGAATAGTTTTGAGCTGGAAAAAAGCAAAAAAACACAACGAACGTTTTTGGAATGCTACATCCAAACGTCTTTTAATAAACTTTTTAATACCATTAATAACCGGAGGTTTCATAATTGTATTTATGATTGAAAAAGAGGTATATCTATACGTTGCAGCTCTAACTTTGATATTTTATGGTCTTGCCCTAGTTAACTCAAGCAAATATACGTTAGGTGATGTTCGCTATTTAGGCTTAACTTTAATAGTTTTGGGGCTTGCTTCTGCTTGGTTTCTAGGCTATGGATTATTTTTTTGGGCAGCAGGATTTGGGGTTTGTCATATTATCTATGGCACATTAATGTATTTTAAATACGACAGGAATAATTTTACAAATAATTATAACAAAACGGAATCATGAAAAACAAAAGACTCATACTTATTATATCTGTCGTTGCACTTATTTTGTTAATACCATTTCTAGCGATGCAATTTACCGATGAAGTAAACTGGACACTATCAGATTTTGTAATTGGTGGCGGACTATTACTAGGAACTGGACTCCTGCTTGAACTTGTACTTAGGAAATTTAGTCAATCCAAATCCCGAATTGCGATCTGTGTCACCATAATCATAGTGCTATTTTTGGTTTGTGCAGAACTTGCCGTTGGTATTTTTGGAACTCCATTAGCAGGTAGTTAAATATTAATGAGCTTAATTACAAACATAAATAAAGTTTTCGATAATCGTATTAGGTTAGGAATCATGTCTATACTCATGGTGAATGAATATGCCGATTTTAATATGCTCAAAGAACTACTTGATGTAACTGACGGTAATTTAGCAAGCCATACAAAAGCGCTTGAAGCTGCTGAATATATAACTGTCGAAAAACAATTTATTGGCAGAAAACCAAATACACGTTATAGAACTACTAAATTAGGTAGAGCTGCATTTAAAAAACATATTAACGCATTAGAAAAATTAATTAATACACAATAACAACTATTTTTTTATCAACTTACTTTGTGTTTCAAAGTACTTTAAATTTAACAGTATGGAACAAACAAACAAAAACAAATTCGGACAATGGGTAAAAACATCAATAACAGCAAGAATGCTAATGGTTGGCTTTCTTACATTAATATTATTAATCCCATTATCATTTATAGAGAGCTTAATAAAGGAACGCTCTTTTAGACAACAAGATGTTGTTAACGAAATAAATCAAAAATGGGGAAATGAAGTAATGGTTTATGGTCCAACATTAAAATTACCCTATAAAACATATTCCGTAACCTCAAAGTATAACGAAAAAACCAAAGACTATATAAAGGAAACTAAAACGCATATAAATTATGCTTATATCTTTCCTGAAACATTAGAAAGCAAAGTAGATGTAGATTCTAAAACTTTAAAACGAGGCAATTATGAATCCGCAGTATTTACTACAAAAATGAATTTTTCTGGAAATTATATTAAACCAAAATTGGATTCAAAAGGAATAAAAGACGAAGACATTATTTGGGACAAAGCAACAGTTGTCATAAAAACTTCAAATCTAAAAGGCATAAAAAATGAAGTGTTACTCAAGCTAAATAATGATTCTTATGTGTTTGAAACAAATTTTAATGACGATTCAAAAACCTATAATGGTTATTTAGACGAGCTTGAAACAAGTTATATAAATGAAGATGGACTACAAAAAAGCGAGTTAATCAGCTTTAATTTCAACATTGCTTTTAACGGAAGTAAACTCATACAGCTTATTCCAACTGGTAAAACTACCACTATGAAAATGACTTCTAATTGGGCAGATCCAAGTTTTATTGGCAATTTTTTACCAGACGATGAAACCAAAGAAATCACAGAAGAAGGCTTTAAAGCCGACTGGAAAGTATTGCACATTAACAGACCTTTTTCTCAAAGTTATTTAAACAAAATACCAAACTTAAGTGAATTCGCATTTGGAACAAAATTCATTGTAATGGTTGACGAGTTTCAAAAGAGCGAACGTTCAGCAAAATATGGTTTTTTAGTAATCGGTCTCACTTTTCTAATTTTCTTTTTAATACAAACTTTGAGTAAAATTTCAATTCATCCTTTTCAATATTTAATGATAGGAATTGCATTAACTATGTTTTACACATTGCTGGTTTCAATTTCCGAACACAGTAATTTCCTAAAAGCCTATTTAATTGCAGGAATTTCGGTTATAGTTTTAATTACTTTATATTCTAAATCTATATTAAAAACTCTCAAATTCCCACTATTTATCTGTGTTTCATTAACCACATTATACACGTTTATTTATGTCATTATTCAACTGGAAAATTATGCACTTCTTGTTGGCAGTATTGGACTTTTCATAATACTTGCAAGCGTCATGTATGCATCCCGAAAAATAGATTGGAGCAATGGTTAATTTTATTAGTTAGTTGTGTTGGGCGTTTCCTCGCATTTTTGTTAAAGTTCTTGACGAAAGCGAGGTCGCGCTTACCATTATATCTTTTTTGTTTCAAAAAAGGACACCATTTTAATCGCTAACGCAAAAAAACAAAAATTATAAATAATCTAATATTTACAGGAAAAATAACTGCAATAATAAGTTTTATAATAGGAACCGTTTTATTATCACTATTCTTATACTTTAGAGAATCTTATTTATTCCCAATTATTGGTTTTTGTTTTATCTTTATTGCTCTTATTATTAATATTATTGTCTTCTTAATACTTATTGTTTCAGCAGGTTTTAACAAAACACATCGTTATGAACTTTTTAAAACCAGCGGAATTATGCTCATAAACATTCCAATAGCAATTGCCTATTTCTTTTTAGTCATCAGTATTGTATTTCCAAATAAAGGATAAAAAATAACAACAATGAACAACCTAAAAACACTTCTTTTTCAACGTTATAGAATTGTATTATTACTCATAATTTCAATGATATTCTGTATAGTATTACTCATGATTAGAATGAAAATCACACATTCATTCTTCTATCTATTTCTTGTTTGGAATTTGTTTTTGGCAATTATCCCTTACGTAATAACAACCTATCTTATTAGCAAACCTAAACTCAATAAATTTTTATTTGCTTTAATGTTTACTATTTGGCTTTTATTTTTACCTAACTCGCCTTACATAATTACAGATTTATTACACTTGCGGCTAAGCCCTTTAGATATTTTATGGCTGGACGTGCTTATAGTTATTTCTTTTGCTATGAATGGTTTAGTACTTTGTTTCCTATCAATTTTAGATATGGAATTATTGTTGAGAAAATATTTCAGCAGTAAAAAAGTAATATTTATTGTTATAGCAATCTTTTTCCTAGTCGGATTTGGAATCTATCTTGGAAGGTTTTTAAGATTTAACAGTTGGGATATTTTACAACATCCATTCGCATTACTAAAAGACATTTTACAGATAATCTATCAACCAAATCATCATTTAAATGCCTTGTTATTTAGCTTCAGTTTTGGAACATTTTTAAGTATAGGATTCTACTTGTTTAAGGAAAAACATTCAGTTCATAATATTTGAAAATGAAATTCTTATTTTTATCCATAAACCAAAACTAATTCCATGACATTCAATAAAGCTTACTTTTTATGCTTCCTTATTTTGTTAGGTTTTGAAGTATGTATCGCGCTATTTGTTAAAGACGGATTTATACGCCATACTTTTGGAGATGTTCTTGTAGTAATTTTGGTATACTGTTTTATTAAGAGTTTTGTGAAAACAAAACCTATTTATGTTGCCATATTAGTACTTATCATTGCCTTTTGTGTCGAGTTTTTACAGCTAACCAATCTATTACAATGGCTTCGCCTTGGTGAAAGCAAAGTAGCAAAGCTGGTTTTAGGAAATACCTTTCACTTTAACGATCTCATTGCCTACATAGTTGGTATAACTATGGTCCTCATAATTGAATATAAATACATGAAAAATGTAATCTCATAATTTACTATCTTACCAAAAATTCACTAAATCATTCTAAATGAAAAAATCATTCTTACTTTTTATTGCTATCATCTTATTTATCAATACGTCTTGTGAATCTCAAAAAGCTCAAGACACACAAATTGCTTGGGATACTTGGGGTGTTCCGCATATATCTGCTGATAATATTGAAGATTTGTTCTTTGCTCAAGGTTGGGCACAAATGCATAATCACGCCAATACTATTTTAGGCCTGTATGGTAGCTCAAGAGGAAAAGGCGCCGAATATTGGGGGCAAGCTAAACAACAGAACGATATGCTTATACATACACTTGGTTTTAGTGAATTGGCTGATGAATGGGAAAGTAATCAAGACAAAGAAATTAAAACAATTTATGACTCATTTATAAAAGGTATGAATGCTTGTGCAGAAGCGCATCCTGAAGCCATAGATGATAAAAATAAAGTCGTTTTACCGGTAACCACAAAAGACATGAATATGCATAGTATGTATGTTATCTTTACTCGTTTTATTGCCGGTCAAGATCTTGGTCGTGTACAACAATGGCCCGACATGGGATCAAACACACTGGCTATTGCTCCAAAACGATCTGCATCAGGGAATGCAATGTTGGTCCAAAATCCGCATTTGCCATGGTGGCAGGAATTCTTATTTTTCGAATCACATCTTAATTTAAGTGGTAAGAGCATGTATGGCGCAACTTTAGTTGGATTTCCTGGAATTGCCATTGGGTTTAATGAGCATTTAGGTTGGAGTCATACCGATAATACAATTGACAATGCCGATACTTACGAATTAGAACTTAAAGACGGAGGTTACTTGCTTGATGGAGTCCGCAAAGAGTTTGAAAGTTCTGCAAAAACTATAAAAATAAAGCAAGAGGATGGCACATTAATCGAGCAAGAAATTCCACTTTTAAAAACGGTTCATGGTCCTGTTGTAAATAAAACCGAAAATAAAGTATTAGCCTTACGCATGGTTGGTTTAGACAAACCTGATATGTTTTTACAGTGGTGGCGAATGATAAATAGCACCTCGTTTAATGAGTTTGAAGATGCCTTAAAAATGGCACAAATTCCGTTCTGGAATGTTATGTATGCCGATAAAGAAGGTGAGATCTTTTATTTGTTTAATGGATTAGTACCAAAACGAAGTCAAGGTGATTGGGCGTATTGGAATAGAATTATTCCTGGTGGAAAGTCAGCCGATGTGTGGACAGAAGTACATCCATATGCCGATTTGCCTAAAGTAAAAAATCCTGAAAATGGTTGGTTGCAAAATGCCAATGATCCTCCATGGACTAGCACCATCCCTTTAACATTAAATCCAGATGATTATCCTTCCTATATGGCACCTAGATATATGCCGTTTAGACCTCAACGTTCGGCTAGAATGATGCTTGAAGATGAGTCGATTACATTTGACGAACTTGTTGATTATAAACTTTCTACACGATTAGAATTTGCAGATAGAATTTTAGATGATTTGTTTGCAGCAGTGGATGCTTCAGATTCAGAAAAAGCAAAAGCAGCGAAAACTGTTTTAGAAAATTGGGACAGAGAAGCAAATGCTGATAGTAAAGGAATGCTTTTATTTTACAGCTGGGCACGGAAATTTAATGTTAGGAATACTTCGAATTATACAGAGCCTTGGAGTTTAGAAAAACCTAATACAACGCCTGACGGAATTGCAGACCCAGAAAGAGCAGTGAGCCTTTTGGAACAAACTGCTATCGAAATTGAAACTAAATTTGGTAAGTTAGACGTGCCTTGGGGAGATTATTACAGAATTGTTTATAATGGTAAAAATCTTCCTGCAAACGGTATAGATGGCTCAATGGGAGTTTTTAGAGTTGCCTGGCCAGCAAGAGCAGATGAAAATAATATGTACGTTGGTGGTGGTGATTCTTGGGTAGGTGTTATAGAATTCGATGATCAAGTTAGAGCAAAAGTACTCTTAAGTTATGGAAACTCTACACAAGCAGATTCTCCTCACAATGGAGACCAATTAGAGTTGTTTTCTAAAAAAGAACTTCGTGATGCATGGTTTACAGAAGATGATGTAAAAGCCAATACCGTAAGAATAGAAATACTAACCGAAACAGGTTTTGTTAATAAAGAAAAATAAGACAACTCACTTAAACTAACATAAAATGACACAAGAATTATTGTGGAATTTGGTGTTATATTTTTATTCCTAGTGCTTCGAATAGCCACGCCATTTCTCAATACATTGTTGCATATCATCTGGAGTTTCAGATGTAAAAGACATCCATTTTCCAGTTTTAGGATGCTCAAATCCAAGCGTTTTTGCATGTAAAGCTTGTCGCGGTAAGATTTTAAAACAATTATCTACAAACTGTTTGTATTTGGTAAACGTAGTACCTTTTAAAATACGTTCGCCTCCATAACGTTCGTCATTAAAAAGTGTGTGACCAATATATTTCATATGTACACGTATTTGATGCGTGCGTCCGGTTTCTAATTTGCATGAGACCAATGTAACATAACCCAAACGTTCTAAAACTTTAAAATGAGTTACAGCTGGTTTCCCTTTATCTTCTTCATCTCCAAAGAATACAGTATTCTGTAATCTGTTTTTAGGATGACGACCAATATTCCCTTCAATAGTGCCTTCATCGTCTTCTATATTTCCCCAAACAATTGCTAAATATTCACGTTCACTTGTTTTTTCGGCAAACTGGTTAGACAAATGTGCCATCGCGTTTTCGGTTTTGGCAACTACTAAAAGCCCGCTGGTATCTTTATCAATACGATGTACTAAACCAGGTCTGTCGTTAGAGTTTTTTGGTAAATTTTCAAAATGATAAATCAGTGCATTTATTAAGGTTCCCGAATAATTTCCGTGTCCTGGGTGTACTACTATTCCGGCTGGTTTATTTACAACTAATAGTTCGTCATCTTCAAAAACTATATCAATTGGTATGTTTTCACCAACCAATAAATGTTCGTGTGGAGGATGAGAGAGTAAAACACGTATTTCATCTAATGGTCTTACTTTATAATTAGATTTTACCGGAGTTCCGTTTACAAAAATACTTCCGTCTTTTGCGGCAGACTGAATTTTATTACGTGTTACATTCTCAATAAAATTCATTAAATATTTATCAATCCGTAAGGCTTGCTGCCCTTTTTCTACTATAAAAGAATAGTGTTCGTATAAATCGTTGTCTTGTTCAGGCAAATTGTTAAGCTCATCCATTTAATTTGAAGAACGTTTACCATTACCAAGTACCAAATCTATTCTTGAAGTCTTTTCTAACAATTTACCTGGATTAATTGTCTGTCCTTTATATTTTATAGCAATAACTTCATTCTCGCCAATATCATCAATATAAGTTAAATTGCCTACTACAAAACCCAAAGCTTCTAAGGTAGGTTTTGCTTGACGAATAGTACTTCGAATAATATCAGGTATGGCAGCTTTCCTATAACCTGAAGGATTTATGGTTAAATATATTTTTCTATTTTCTTTTACTAAAGAGCCTGCCTCTGGTTGTTGTTCAATTACAGAATATTTTGGATAATTTGGATTGTAATTGGCAGAATCTTGAACCATCATTTGTAAATCATTATCATCTAATTCTATCTGTACTACATCTAAAGTTTTTCCCTTTAATGTTGGAACTTCAACAAATTGACCATGGTTAGTAGAATATTTTAGCCATTTTAAAACAACAAAGCTCAACACAATAATAGCAATGATTGCCAGTGCAATTTGCTTTAAAAACATTTTACTTGTAATAAATTTTATGATACTCATCGATTCAAATAATATTTAACAAAACTACATAAATTTATATGTTTAGATTTTAATTATCCTAACTTTAGTTTTATATACGATATATTAAAACAAAAAGGTTTTTCGTTTACATTAAATAAATGATATTTTTACAAAACGAATTAATATAAGTTTTATTGATGAAAAAAAATATTGCCATCATAATGGGAGGATATTCAAGTGAATATAAAATCTCACTGAAAAGTGGAAATGTGGTTTATCAAACTCTAGATAAAGAATCATACAATGCTTTTAGAGTTCATATTTTCAAAGATAAATGGGTTTATGTTGAAGAAAATGAAAATGAACATCCTATCGATAAAAACGATTTTTCTGTAACTGTAAATAACAATAAAATTACTTTCGATTGTGTATTTAATGCTATTCATGGTTCGCCTGGAGAAGATGGTTTTATGCAATCTTATTTTGATTTGATTGATTTACCACACACAAGCTGCGATATGTATCAAGCCGCTTTAACTTTTAATAAACGTGATTTACTTTCTACCTTAAAACCTTACGGAATTAAAACTGCAGAGTCTTATTATTTAAACCTTGGTGATGTAATAAATGAGGACGACATAGTTAGCAAAGTTGGTTTACCATGCTTTGTAAAGGCTAACAAATCCGGAAGTAGTTTTGGTATTTCTAAAGTTTATAAAAAAGAGCATCTTAAAGATGCAATTAGTATAGCTTTTAAAGAAGATGATGAAATAATTATTGAGACTTTTTTGGATGGAATTGAAGTTTCAGTAGGCGTTATAACATATAAAGGTAAAACCAAAGTATTACCTATTACAGAGATTATAACCGAAAACGATTTTTTTGATTATGAAGCAAAGTATTTAGGTAAATCCAAAGAAATTACGCCTGCTCGGATTACTGAAGTTCAAGAAGAAAAAGTTCGTGTTGTTGCAAAACAAGTTTACGAAATCTTAAAAATGAAAGGTTTTTCACGAAGTGAATTTATTTTTAAAAATGGAGAACCTCATCTTTTAGAAGTGAATACTGTTCCTGGGCTAACCAAAGAAAGTATTTTACCTCAACAAGCTTTAGCTGCTGGAATTAGTTTAGAAGAATTATTTGGAAATGCTATTGAAGAAAGCCTTAAATAGTGATTAGTGATTAGTGATTAGTGATTAGTGATTAGTGATTAGTGATTAGTCAAACAAATATCATTTATTGATTTGAATCAAAGATTTTATTAAAAAATAGGCAGCAATGCTTTTGCATAAACTTCCTTATCAATGTGAAACATTGAAACCGTTAAAATTCAGAATATGGAAATTAAATCGTTAAGAATTTCTGAAGCCTTGGAAGAAATTTAGGTTTCATTTTCGGTTTTCAAAAGAAAAATTCCTAATTTTAACTTGATTTTTTGGTTCTTTTTGTATCAAGACAAAATGAACGGGAAAGAAAATATTGAATTAATTTAATAAGATTCTTGCCTTCGCAGGAAATAATTATGAAACAAGCATTATTCCCAGGATCATTTGATCCTTTAACTTTAGGTCACTACGATATTATTAAACGTGGTGTCACACTTTTTGATGAAGTTATTGTTGCTATTGGTGTGAATTCTGAAAAAAAATATATGTTCTCTTTAGAAGAACGTAAACAATTTATTGAAGATGCTTTTGCAGACGAACCAAGAATTAGAGTTGTAACTTATAAAGGACTTACAGTTGAATTCTGTAAAGAAATAGGTGTTGGTTTTATTTTACGTGGGCTCCGTAATCCTGCCGATTTTGAATTCGAAAAGGCTATAGCTCATACCAATCGTAAACTCTCCGAAATAGAAACCGTCTTTTTATTAACTGCTGCAAAAACGTCTTTTATATCTTCTTCAATTGTTCGTGATGTCATTAGGAATAATGGCGATTATACCAAGTTAGTCCCAAAAACAGTAAGAGTAAAGTAACATTTTATCGACTTGAGCGTCTTACTTATATCAATCAAACCAACCAATCATGCGAATATTAAAGTTAAGCTTCCTTTTGGCAGTACTATTTGTATCCTGTAAAAGCGAAACTCCAATTACCATTGAAAACGGATTACTAATTGAGAACGTAACTATTCTCACTCCAAAAAATGGTAATTACAATTCTTTCAAAGGAAATATTATTATTGATAATGATAAGATTATTAATATTTCAGAAGATCTAAAAACAATTAAAGGAACTTTTAAAACTATAGATGGTACAGGAAAATTTATTATTCCTGGTCTCATTGATAGCCATGTGCATTTAGCAAGTATTGCTGGTATGAATTGGAAACACAAACAACAATATCCTGATTTTGCTAAATCTTATTATATTCAATTGCCAAAAAGTTACTTATACTTTGGGTATACAACACTAATAGACGTTAATAATTACAGTCCAAAAGTCATAAATAATCTTTTAGAAAAAGAGATTCGTCCTGATATTTATACCTGCGGAGATCAAGTAGTAATAGATCATGATTTAATGATGAATGAATCTGCAGATAAAGACCGTTTTAATGACTATCCGAATTTTTTACATGATTCATTTAATAAAAATGCTAAAATACCTGATTCAATTGATGCCAATCAACATACTCCTAAAGCTATAGTTTCAAGAATTGTAGATGAAAATGACGGCATTTGTGTTAAAACTTTATACGAAGATGGTTTTGGTGGTACTGAAGAATTAACTTGGGAATTACCAAGCCAAGGAATAATAAAGGAAATTGTAAAAGAAGCACATGAACAAAACATTCCAGTCCTTTTACATGCAAATGCTTACGAAGCACAGAAATTTGGATTAGAAACAGGTATAGATATTCTTGCTCATGGAATGTGGCATTGGGGAGATTTAATCGAATACCTAAATGTAAACGAATTACCAGAAACACATAAAGAGTTGCTTATTGAAATAGCAAATAGAAAAATTGGTTACCAACCAACCATTAGAGTGGTAGGTGGACAAAAAGATGTTTTTGATAGCACCTTTTTAAACAATGAAGATTTAAAACATGTTTATCCTACAGAGTTGTTAGACTGGTTACACACTAGTGAAGGTCACTGGCAAGAGCAAAACATAAAAAAATATGCAAAAGCCTTTTTTGATGGATTGAGCAATGAAGAAATCATGACGTTAATGCAAAAAGTTATCGATAAAGTAGAAATCGTTACTAAAACACTTGCTGATAATAATGCTAATTTAATATTCGGAACAGATACTCCAGCAGCAAATACTCATACAATGCCTCCAGGTTTAAATGGTTATCTAGAAATGCTGAAATGGTTTCAAATAGGTGTTTCTCTTGAACAAATTTTATTATCAGCAACTATAAATAATGCCAAAGCTTTTAATTTGGAAAATAAATATGGTTCTATAGAAAACAATAAAATTGCTAACCTTATTTTATTATACAAAAATCCTTTAGAAACTATTGAAGCTTATAACACTATTGATAAAATAATTGTAAGAGGACAATTGTTGGATAGAAAAAATCTATCTGCTACAAACAAATAGTTTTTTATTATTTCTTATTTTTAAGAATAATAAAATAAAATATGAACTCTTTTAATATCAGCTTTCTGGATCATGTAGCGATTCGTGTTAAAGACATGGAAACATCTATTGAATGGTACAGCAGAGTTATGGGTTTAAAAAAGTATAAGCTCGATGAATGGGGAGAATTTCCTGTATTTATGCTTTTCGGGAAAACAGGAATTGCTATTTTTCCTTCAAATCTTGATGATGAAAAATGCAATCAAGAATCTCGAAATGTAAAAATAGACCACTTTGCTTTTAATGTCTCCAATGAAGATTTTAAAAAGGCTCAAGATTATTTCAATGCTATTAATGAACCTTTCCAGTTTCAAGATCATCATTATTTACATTCTATCTACTTAAAAGATCCTGATAATCATACTGTAGAATTAACCACATTATTGGTTGATGAAGAAGAATTCTTCAAGTAGTTACAAATTATATTCAGACAACCCTTTTGTAAATGCTTCAGGATTTTCGACTAAATGATAGCGTGGATCGTCAATATCTTCAACTATAACATCTCGAAATTTAGGACTTGATTTATATAAGAGTACTTTACAATCTTCACTCAAGTGCTTTAACTTTACAGCTTTTCCAGCTGCCTCATATTTGTTTACCAAATTAAAAATGGCTTCAATTGCCGAATGATCACTAACACGAGATTCTACAAAATCTATTTCAACTTTTTCAGGATCATTTTTTATATCAAACTTTTCGTTAAAAGCAATTATACTTCCAAAAAACAAAGGTCCCCAAATTTCATATACTAACGTTCCGTCTACTTTGGTACGTTTGCGGGCTCTAATACGTTTTGCATTTTCCCAGGAAAACACCAAAGCACTTATGATAACTCCAGCTATTACGGCAATAGCCAAATCGAAAATAACCGTTAAAGCAGATACTGAAACTAACACGATAACATCGCTAAACGGAATTTTATTTAATATCCTGAAACTACTCCAGGCAAAGGTACCAACAACAACCATAAACATAACGCCAACCAACGCTGCAATTGGCACTCGTTCAATAAAACCTGACGCAAACAAAATAAATACAAGTAGTGTTAAGGCTGCTACTATTCCTGACAGTCGCCCACGTCCTCCGCCTTTTATATTAATAAGCGATTGACCAATCATTGCACATCCACCCATTCCACCAAAGAATCCGGTCACAATATTTGCACCTCCTTGAGCCAAACATTCTTTGTTAGCATTACCTCTTGTTTCAGTTAATTCGTCTATTAAATTTAGTGTCATCAAAGATTCTATCAACCCAATAGCTGCAAGAATTAATGCATAAGGAAAGATGAATTTTAGGGTTTCTAAATTAAACGGAAGCTTATTAAATATATCAAATTGAAATTGTGGCAAACCTCCTTTAAGTCCTTCTCCTCCACCTTCCTGAATAAAACTACCAACCGTTGCAACATCCAGTTGTCCGAAAATGACAATGGCAGAAACTACTAAAATTGCGATTAGTGCTTCAGGAACTTTTTTTGTAAGCTTTGGCAACCCAAACATAATTGCCATAGTTAAAGCTACAAGACCAATCATAACCATAAGTTGCGTTCCATACATCCAAACTTCTTCTCCATTTTCAACAGTCATGAACATGCCTAATTGCGAAATGAATATAACGATGGCTAATCCGTTAACAAATCCCATCATTACAGAATGCGGAATTAAACGTACAAACTTCCCAAGTTTTAAAATACCAGCAAACATTTGGATAATTCCCATTAAAATAACGGTTGCAAACAAGTAGTATAAACCGAGGCTTTCGCCTTCTACTCCCATAGCATTACCTTCGGCAACTAAACTTACCATAACAACAGCTAATGCTCCTGTTGCACCACTTATCATTCCCGGGCGACCTCCAAAAATAGCTGTAATAAGCCCAAAATGCTGCATACAAGCCCACTAAAGGATCAACTCCAGCAACAAATGCAAAGGCAACAGCTTCTGGTACTAAAGCTAAAGCTACTGTAACTCCACTTAAAATATCGTTTTTAACGTTTGCTGTACGTTTTCTAATAAATTCTGTCATAGCTAAATTAAGAAGTTGCAAAAATACGTCTAATATTAAGCCTGACAAGGACTTAATGTTTTAATTTGATTACTAATATAAATACACTTGATTTTGTAAAAAATTTAAACTAACTTCGTTTAAAGACTGATATAATCAATTAAAACTGACCATATCAAAATATTGCAGATAATTTAGATACAGAAAAACAAAGAGTACGCTTTCTGAATGCAAGAATTACACTATTTTGTATTACCAAGGATAATATCTTGACATGCTTAGAAAAAAATAAATTTTGTTAAATGGACTTAAATACATTCCTTCCAGATACAGCTTCAAGAGTATTAGCATTAATATTAGCCTCAATGATAGTAGGTGTATTTACCTATGCTTGGAGAGCCTATAGAAAAAAACGAAAAGAAGAGTCAGAATTGGAAATTAGTTACATAAATCAAATATTAGAATTGAGAAATAAATATAGAGTGAAATTGACTCAATTAATTTCCATTTACTATGAAAAAACACTCGATTCTGATAGTATATATCATATCCCTCAAGTCCAAGTATTGACAAAAAAAGAATATCTACCTGAAAATCCTGTCTTGATATCGGATTTAGATAAAATGTTAAAATGGGAAGAGGAAGGCCCAAAAGTTAAAAAATATAGTAACTTTTCTTCTATTATTAAAAAATCTGCCTCAGGCAGACAGTTATATAATGGATTCATATACAGGATTTTAGAAATAAATAATTCAAACCTAATATTTACTAAGGGAAGGTATTTCGATTTCTTGAATACATGTGAGTATCTATCATATGAACTTGCTGAGTTTATTCATGACAATGATTATTTTAAAGACTTACTTGTTAATTACGGAGTAAAGGGAATTAATAAAATAGCAGGTTTTCTTATTGAAAATCCTGATTCCATTAAATTAAGAACAAGTACTAATCCTTTTGATTTTACATCTAGGTATTCTGCTTTTGGGACATGTACTTTAGTCGTACTCAAACGTACCAATAAAGAAAGTATTTTTATCCTTAATGTAAGATCTAATCAATTAACTGAGACTCCTGGCCTTTTACATGTAATCCCAGCAGGAACTTTTCAACCGATTGCACAAGGAAATATATTTCACAAAGTAGAATTTTCGTTTTCTGAAAATATTTTTAGAGAATTTATAGAAGAACTAATCGAAGATATTCATATTAGACAGAACTATCTGTTGGCATTTGACTATGAAAAACTATATGGTGAAGGACTGGGAAAGAAATTTCGAGATAAAATAATTAAGTCAAATAATTTTGAATTATTATATTTAGGAACTGTTATCGATCCAATAAATTTAAAGCCAGAGATAATTACTGTATTATTACTTCATGAAGGATATGCAGACTCTTTCTTAGGAAATAATCCTTCTTGGGAAACTGAAGGAGCCGGATTAAGGCAGGTTCATTTTACTGAAGAAAGATTAAAAGAAATATTGGAAAATGAAGATAACAAGTTCGTTCCAACAGGTAAAGCTCATATTTGGTTAGTAAAGAAACACTTTCATTATATAAACAATAGGTTGAATTCGATTTAGTAAAATTGCAATTTCTAAAAGTTCAAACTGTTTGCAACAACCAGCTACCCGTCCAGCTTCCCATTCGGTCATCCGAGCGGGTAGCTGAACCGTTAGACGAAATTCCAAAATTTAAATCAACACTTTAATATTAGCATAAGAGTTTTCCATGGCTTTAGTAATTTGTTTTTGGTTTAACCATTTTACTTTGGTAATCCCTTCGTTTTTTTGAGGTTTGAGTTTTCCGCTATAACTTGTTTTCATTTCAAACCAATAAGTTATTTTAATTCTATATTTACCATTGCGCTTAAAAATATGGTAGGTCATTTCTAGAGGTTTGGTTATTTCTAGACCTTTAACTCCTGTTTCTTCTTCTACTTCTCGTATGGCTGTTTTATCGATGGTTTCTTTGCTTTCGGCTTTTCCTTTAGGTAAATCCCATTTATCGTTTCGGTAGATAAACAAAACATCTCCAGCATCATTAAAAACCTTTCCGCCACCAGCGATAACATTGGGTAAGAGTTTTAAAAATCGTTTCAGAAGTTTGTTTTTGTTTTTGCCAATCAACCTTATAAATTGTATATCCTTTTGTTGTAACTTTTTTATTACCTTTTCTATATCTACTGTCTTTAACTTGTAGTTTTTAAAATTGGTTTCTTGCTCAACTATAGTAGTTAAAATTATGGGTTTATCGTTTACAAAAATTTGGTACATTATTATCTAAAACAAAAAATATTATCAGGTGAAAAATATTAATTTTTATGTAGTTTTGCAGCTATGACTTTTAATAAAAATACAGCAAAAAAAACTGCCGAAATACTCTTGCAAATTAATGCAATAAAATTAAACCCACAAGACCCCTTTACTTGGGCATCGGGATGGAAATCTCCTATCTATTGTGATAACAGAGTTGTATTGTCTTTTCCACCAATTAGAAATTATGTTCGTGAAGAGATGGCAAATTTTATTGAAAAAGAATATGGCAAACCAGACCTTATTGCTGGAGTTGCAACTGGCGCCATCGGGATTGGAATTCTGGTTGCACAGGTTTTAGACTTACCTTTTGTATATGTAAGACCCGAAGCAAAAAAGCATGGACGCCAAAATCAAATAGAAGGGTTTATACAAAAAGGTCAAAATGTGGTTGTAGTCGAAGATCTTATTAGTACAGGAAAAAGCAGTTTGAATGCCGTAAAAGCCTTAAAAGAAGCCAAAGTAAATGTAAAAGGCATGGTTGCTATTTTCTCTTATGGTTTTAAAATTGCTACAGATAATTTTAAAAAAGATAAGGTACGCTTACATACTTTAAGCAATTATAATGTTTTGATTGAAGAAGCATTAGATACCAAATATATTTCTAAAAAAGAATTAGAAACTTTGTCAGATTGGAATGCAAATCCAAGTGAATGGAATGTTAATTGATGTATAGTTTCAAATAATAAATTATTATGAATTTAGAATCTCCAAAAGTAAGTGTCCAAAAATCTGCTCAAGAAGTGTTTGATTTTTTATCTGATGTAAAGAATTTTGAATCTTTAATGCCGGAAAATATTAGCAAATTTGAAATGTTAGAAGGCGATACTTTTTTATTTGCTTTAAAAGGTATGCCGGAAATTGTGTTAAAAAAGAAAGAAGCAATTGCCCCAAACAAAATTGTTTTAGGTGCAGATGGCGGAAAGCTTGATTTTTCATTAACGGGAAATATTTCGGAAATTGATGCAGATAATAGTGAAGTGCAATTATCTTTTGAAGGTGATTTTAACCCTATGATGGCAATGATGATTAAAGGACCAATTGGTAAATTTATTGAAACTTTAGCAACAAAAATACCAGATTCATTTTAGGCTTTTTTAATATAAAAGCTGAACTTCTTTTAGATCAAATTCTTTTAAAATGTCATCTTCAAGAATCACTTGAAGTTTTCCAGAATTTGAAATCCCTTTAATAAAACCCGCAAAATTATTTCCATGTTGGTCCTTAAATGTTGAAGGTTTATTTTTTCTGAAAAGAAGGTTCTCGTATTCGGTTTTTAAAACTTTCAAATTCCCTTTTTCTAAAATTGCAAAATAAAATTTTAAATTTTTTAATATCAGTTGAAGAAGTTCATCTAAATTAAAAACAGTTCCTGTGATAATCTTTAAAGACGATGCATGTGGTAGATTCTTAAATTCCGTTTGATTAACGTTTAAACCAATACCAATAACAGACGCTTCGAGTTTCTTGTTTTTTATGACATTTTCAATTAAAATACCACAAACCTTTTTATTTTCTGACAAAATGTCGTTTGGCCATTTTACACTTAATTTTGATAAAGAAAAACTGCTCAATGTTCTAACAATTGCTAAAGAAGTAACCATACTAATATAGAACTGGTTTTTGATTGAAACTTTAGAACAATCTTTAAACACGCTACACACCAGGTTTTTAGACTTCTCAGAATTCCAAATGGTTCCCATTTGTCCTCTACCATGCGTTTGGTAATTGGCAGTAACTGTTGTATAATCCTTAATCACACCTTTACTACTTATTTGCTTTAAATAAGAGTTTGTAGAATCGGTGGCATTAAGTTTGATTATATGCATAAAGAATAAGAATTTTTAAATTATAATTTTCTTAAGATTTATAAAGCTATTATAAGCTAAAAATATGATAACTTTGTGCAAAATTAAAACAATTTAATGACGAAAGAAAATAGTAACGCAGACCAACTAATTGCGGTAATATTAGATGGAATTGAAGATGTAAAAGGGCAAAACACAAATATTTTAGATTTAAGAGAACTAGAAAACACCGTTTGCGATTATTTTATTATTTGCGAAGGTACCTCAAACACACAAGTAAACGCTATAGTAAATTCCATTCAAAAAAAGGTGAGTAAAGAGATTAAAGACAAACCTTGGCATATAGAAGGTAGTAATAATGCCGAATGGGTTTTAATGGATTATGTGAATGTAGTTGTTCATGTGTTTCAAAAGCATATTAGAGAGTATTACGATATTGAAAGCCTTTGGGGAGACGCAAGAACAACAGAAATAAAAACCGCTTACTAAAACATATTTAATGTCAAACGATAAAAAAACATCTAATAAAAAGCCAAAGTTTAGTCCGTATTGGATTTATGGAATAATTGCTATATTTTTCGCTATAAGTCTATTTTCTGGCGGAATGGGTTCTTCTACGGGAAATCCAACAACTCCCGCTCAATTTTTTGAATACTTAAAAAATGGTGATGTAGATAAAGTTCAAATTGTAAATAGACGCGAAGCTAAAATTTATTTAACTGATGAAGCCTTAAGAAAAGAGGTTCATAAAAATGCTGTTAAACAACAAATATTACCTATTGCAGGAAAATCTCCAAATTATCAATTTGAATTTGGAGACCTTCAAAATTTTGAAAATCAACTAAGTGAAGCTGTAAGCACGAACAATCTCACAACAGTTATTAATTATGAAACTGAGCAAAATGTTTGGGGAGATTTCCTTTTAACACTACTTCCGTTTATATTAATTATTGGTGTTTGGATTTTTATAATGAGACGTATGTCTGGTGGCAGCAGCGGAGGCGGAGGCGCTGGACAAATTTTTAATATTGGAAAATCGAAAGCAAAACTTTTCGATCAAAATTCAGATGTTAAAACCTCATTTAAAGATGTTGCAGGCTTAGAAGGTGCAAAAGAAGAAGTACAGGAAATTGTTGATTTTCTTAAAAACCCAGAAAAATATACTTCATTAGGTGGTAAAATTCCAAAAGGCGCATTACTTATAGGAGCTCCTGGAACAGGAAAAACTTTGTTAGCCAAAGCAGTTGCTGGTGAAGCTAAAGTTCCTTTCTTTTCACTTTCAGGATCAGATTTTGTTGAAATGTTTGTAGGTGTAGGTGCATCAAGGGTTAGAGATTTATTTAAACAAGCAAAAGAAAAATCACCTTCAATTGTATTTATAGACGAAATAGATGCGATTGGTAGAGCCAGAGGAAGAAATGCAATGTCTGGCAGTAATGATGAGCGTGAAAATACATTAAACCAATTGTTAACCGAAATGGATGGTTTTGGAACAAATACTAATGTTATAGTTATTGCGGCTACAAATAGAGCAGATATTTTAGACAAAGCCCTAATGCGAGCGGGACGTTTTGATAGGCAGATATTTGTTGATTTACCAGATGTAAGAGAGCGTAAAGAAATATTTGCTGTCCACTTAAGACCTCTTAAAAAAGCAAAAAATTTAGATATTGATTTTTTATCTAAACAAACCCCTGGATTTTCTGGGGCAGATATTGCTAATGTTTGTAATGAGGCTGCATTAATAGCTGCACGAAAAGGAAAAAAATCTGTAGGTAAGCAAGATTTTCTTGATGCAGTAGATAGAATAGTTGGTGGTCTAGAAAAGAAAAATAAAATAATAACTCCAGGAGAGAAAAAAGCGGTTGCTTTTCATGAAGCAGGTCATGCTACTGTTAGCTGGATGCTAGAGCACGCTGCTCCTCTAGTAAAAGTAACCATAGTTCCACGAGGAAGATCGTTAGGAGCTGCCTGGTATTTACCAGAGGAACGACTTATTGTGAGACCTGAACAAATGCTAGACGAAATGTGTGCTGCTTTAGGTGGTCGCGCTGCCGAAAAAGTAATTTTTAATCAAATCTCCACAGGAGCGTTAAGTGATCTAGAAAAAGTAACAAAACAAGCAAGAGCCATGGTAACCATTTATGGCTTAAGTGATAAAATAGGAAACTTAACCTATTACGATTCTTCAGGACAGAATGAATATGGTTTCACTAAACCATATAGCGAACAAACAGCTGAATTGATAGATAAAGAAATATCTAGAATTATTGAAGAACAGTATCTGCGAGCCATAAAAATATTAAAAGCTAATAAAGATAAGCTTACACAACTTGCCGAAGTATTACTCGATAAAGAAGTAATATTTAAAAACAATTTAGAAAAGATTTTTGGTAAAAGGCCTTTCGATAAGAAAGAAAAAGGTACAACAGAAGAAGAATAGAATCACAAGAAATTATTAAATTTCTAATTGGTTTATTTAAGTTTTTATATCTTTGATATAATACACGAATAAAAACTGATTAATAGCAAAATTCTAAATGAGTCTATTTCGTAAAATTTTTGGTTCATCTAAAGAATCTCAAGATAAAATTCAAAATCAAGAGAGAAGCAAATATATGCCAGAAATTAAACTTCCAATTGATGAGCGTTTTACTATAAATTTTAAAGCAAATGGTGGAAAGTTCTTGTATTGTGAAGATTTAGATGAAGTGAATCAAAATTTAAACTCTATTCTTCAAGAAAATGATTGGGAAGATAAAAAAGTACTGCTTTTAGATGATCGATTAGCTAAAAAATTTAGAGACTTTGATTTTGAAATTAGCAAAAATATAAGTGACTGTACATTCTTTTTGACAACTTGCGAATTTTTAATTTCTAACGATGGTTCTTTGTTAATCTCCTCTAATCAAATTGCCGAAAAGCGGCTTAAAGAATTGCCTCCTAACTTTATAATTTATGCTACAACAAGCCAGTTTGTTGAAACTATAAGTGAAGGATTAAAAGGTATTAAGGATAAAAATCGCAATAAAATACCAACCAATATTACTACAATTAAACACTTTAAAGCTTGTGACGATAAAGATTTTCTCAGCTATGGAAGTAGTTCAAAAAACTTATATTTGCTCTTATTAGAAGACTTATAAATGAAGGAATTATTTATTAGAGCAGTATCAGGTATTTTATATGTCTCCTTATTTTTACTTGCACTAAACTCACAACACGCTTTAATTGCCTTATTTTTTGTTTTCGGCTTAATTTGCATTGCTGAATTTAATAAACTTATAAATCTAAAAGGTGTTATTTCCTATATCATATTTATTGTTTTATATATCACTTTTGCTTATTGGCAGTTGGCTTTAGATTCCAGCGAAGGCTTTAGAGAAGCGATACAAATATTACATGTGCTTACTATTTTTGTACAATTATTTTTAATTAAAGATTTATTTTCAGAAAAAACACTACCGCTTTTTATAACCAAACGTTACATTAATACTACCTTCTATTTATCGAGTGCTTTTATTTTTATTATACTCATTGCGAATTATTATGAAACCTTTAATCCTAATATACTGTTAGGTGCATTTATTTTGGTTTGGGTTAACGATTCCTTTGCATATATAATTGGAAAGAATTTTGGGAAGCAGAAACTATTTGTAAGTATCTCACCAAAAAAAACGGTTGAAGGCTTTTTAGGAGGCTTATTATTTTCATGCATCGCCAGTTATTTTATAGCTAAATTTACTGGAACACTAGATTCTACAAATTGGTTGATTATGAGTATCATTATTAGTGTCTTTGGCACTTTGGGTGACTTAATTGAATCCAAATATAAGCGTCAGGCAGGTGTTAAGGATAGTGGTGTTATTATGCCTGGACATGGTGGATTACTAGATCGATTAGATAGTATTATTTTTGCCGCCCCATTTATTTATTTGTTTTTAAGACTATTAAAATATGTTTCATAAAGAAGGACATAAAATCATATTAATAATATTTGCTTTTATTGTCATCACTGTATTATTAGTTGACCGTTTTATTACTATAACTTGGTTACAACTTGCACTAGAGATTGGTTTTCTTCTTTTGTTAATTTTAATTCTTCAGTTCTTTAGAAACCCTAAACGTCACACCAAGTTAAATGATAATCAAGTACTGGCTCCTGTAGATGGTAAAGTTGTCGTGATTGAAGAAGTTTTTGAAAACGAATATTTTAACGACAGACGCCTTCAAATAAGTGTGTTTATGTCTCCCATAAATGTGCATGTAACGCGTTATCCTGTTGGAGGTAATGTGGTATTTAGTAAGTATCATCCTGGTAAATATTTGGTAGCATGGCATCCAAAATCAAGTGAAGAAAATGAACGCACAACAGTTGTAGTAGAAAATGAAACTTACGGCAAGGTGTTGTATCGACAAATTGCAGGTGCTATGGCCAGACGTATAGTAAACTATGCCAAAGAAAATGAAAAAATTACTCAAGGTGAAGATTCTGGTTTTATTAAATTTGGTTCGAGGGTAGATTTATTTTTACCTTTAGACACAACTATTAAAGCGAAGCTCAACCAAAAAGTTCGTGGTGGCGAAAGTATTATTGCACAAATGTAATGACAAGTGAAGCCTTAGATATTGAATTTAAAGACGCTGTAAAACGTGTAAATGCGCATTTGGAACCTTTTCCTGCCGACACCTTATTGCGCATGTACGCCTACTATAAAAAAGCAACCAACGATTATGGCAGACCAAGTAGTAGAACACCTATTATAAATGCATTTAAAACCAATGCATTATTTCAAGCCGAAGATATCACCGAAGACGAAGCTAAACGTATTTATATAGATTTGGTAAATGATTACTTTTTGGATAAAAAGTGAAACTCTCTGCTCGAAATAACCTTGACTTTGTCAATAAAAAGAGCTAACTTCGTTTAACTACTGATATAATCAATTAAAACTGACCATATCATAACATTGGCAACAAGCTAAAAAAACCGGAGGTGGAAACGAAATCAATCGAACAATTAGAAAAAGATATTTGGGAAAACCCATCCGAATTTCCGACTGATATGGTTGAGAAATGCTATCGTTATCGGAAAATAAGTATCGCGGAATTGACTGACGAGCAAATAAGACTTCTGATTTCCCAACAAATCGGAACTGAACATCTAATCGGAATCGCTCTCGAAAAACTCGAACAGAATATTTTGACCGAATGTGACTTTTACGAAGGCGATTTACTTGTCGCTGTTTCAAATTTACCGACTGAATTTTGGAATGAAAATCAATCCGAATTTCAGAAGTTTAAAAAGCTTGTAGAATTGAATTCTGAATTAATAATAAATGAACTCGGAGAGAAAAAGTTTGACAAACTAAAAAACATTATTGAGAATGGGATATAAAAAAGTGTGTTTAGATTGTCGAAAAGCTTTCAACAGACCCGCAGATTTGGAAAAGGTTCACACCTCGATTTGTCCTCAATGCGAAAAACCAATGACTGAATTATATCATTTGTTTCAACCACCAAAACAAACTGATATTAAGAAATGGAATGTTGTTAAATTTTTAGTGGAAAATGGATTTAGATATTATCATATTTGGGAACAAACTTTGAAAGATGAGAGCGGAAAAATATACGGATATCAGAATTATGCTAAATACCCTGAATCTATGAAAGACGCAAAAGAGTTTATAGAAAAATATAAAGAACAAGCCATTAATGAATAAAAGCCAGTTGCCAACAATGTATAACCGCAATTACGGCGATAGCTGGTTAAAATGATGAATCTTCTTACAAATTAATAAAACTAATTACAGCGAAAAAAAACGTAAATTTAAAAACGTAACTGACGGTTATACAAGACCGTTAAACGAAACTTCAAAAAAATTATTCTAAACTAGCTAAACTTGCTTTAAGTGTTTTTATTTTTGCTAAAGCATCGGCTTCTTTTTTCTTTTCACTTGCTACAACTTGTTCTGGTGCTCCTGCAACAAAACGCTCGTTAGATAGTTTCTTTTGTACCGATTTTAAAAAGCCTTGGGTGTAGTTTAACTCTTCGGTAAGTTTTGCAATTTCTTCTTCCACGTTAATTGCACCTTGCATTGGCACAAAATACTCGTTAGATTTTACTCTAAATGTTAAAGCTCCTTCTACCTTTTCATCTGTATAATTTAAAGTAGAGATATTCCCCAGTTTACTAATTACTACATCAAAGGTAGTTTCGACATTCTCATTATTTAAAACGTGAAGTTCAATAGCATCTTTAAACGCAATGTTCTTTTGCTTTCTAATAGTTCTAATCCCAGAAACAACTTCAGCAGCAAAATCAAATTCAGAAATTAAATTTTTATTTACAGGTTTACTTTCTGGCCATTTTGAAATAATTAAAGCTTCTTCTGGAGTTCTATCTGTAATATGCTGCCAGATTTCTTCGGTTAAAAAGGGCATAAAAGGATGTAATGTTTTTAAATTGTTCTCAAGAATAGTAATAATGGAATCGTAGGTTTTTCTGTCGATTGGTTGCTGATAAGCTGGTTTTACCATTTCCAATAACCACGAGCAGAAATCGTCCCAAATTAACTTATAAGTTCCCATTAAAGCATCACTTAATCTGTATTTGCTGTAATGATTTTCTAATTCTATTAAAGTCTGCTGAAATTTGCTTTCAAACCACTCTATGGCTATTTGTGATGATTCAGGTTGTTCGATATCTGCAACTTCCCAGCCTTTTATTAATCTAAAGGCATTCCATACTTTATTGGCGAAACCTTTTCCTTGTTGGCACAAGGCTTCTTCAAACATTAAATCGTTTCCAGCTGCCGAACTCAACAATAAACCAACTCGAACGCCGTCTGCTCCAAACTCTTCAATTAGTTTTAAAGCATCGGGAGAATTTCCTAAAGATTTGCTCATTTTACGACGTTGTTTGTCGCGAACCAATCCTGTTAAATACACATTATTGAACGGCTTTTCTCCTTTATATTCATAACCTGCAATGATCATACGTGCTACCCAAAAGAATAAAATATCTGGCCCTGTTACTAAATCGTTTGTAGGATAATAGTAGTTTATGTCTTCGTTTTCAGGATTAAGGATACCATCAAATACTGTCATTGGCCATAACCAAGACGAAAACCAGGTATCTACTACGTCTGATTCTTGTTTTAGGTCGTTGGTCGTTAGCTTTTCATTCAAAGTCTTTGCTTGAGCAAATTGCAACGCCTCTTCGATAGTTTCAGCTACTACAAAATCATCTTTCCCATCGCCATAGAAATAAGCAGGAATTTGTTGTCCCCAAAGTAATTGACGCGAAATATTCCAATCACGAATGTTTTCCATCCAATGACGATAGGTGTTTTCAAACTTTTTAGGGAATAACTTAATATCATTATCTACTAAAACCGACTGTATTGCTGGCTTTACCAGATCTTTCATTTTTAAGAACCATTGATCACTCAATCTCGGTTCAATTACAGCATGAGTTCGCTCACTAGTACCTACTTTATGAGTAATATCTTCAATCTTAATTAAAATTCCTAAATCCTCAAGTTCCTTGGCTACATCTTTACGAGCCACTACTCTATCTTTACCTTCATGATGCAAACCGTAACTGTTTAAACTGGCGTCATCATTAAGTATATCAACAATTTCAAGATTATGTCTATCTCCTATTTCTTTATCATTTACATCATGTGCAGGTGTTACTTTTAAACAACCTGTACCAAACTCAATATCAACATAATCATCTTCAATAATAGGCACTACTCTATTACAAATTGGCACAATAGCCTTCTTCCCTCTTAGATTAGTAAAACGTTCATCATTTGGGTTAATACAAACAGCAGTATCACCTAAAATTGTTTCTGGACGAGTGGTAGCGATAGTTACAAAATCGTTTTCACCTTCAATCTTATATTTTACAAAGTACAATTTGTCAGTACGCTCTATATGTATTACTTCTTCATCAGACAATGTGGTTTTTGCTTCTGGATCCCAGTTTATCATACGGTAACCACGATAAATCAAGCCTTTATTGAATAAATCCACAAAAACTTTAATAACAGCCTCATTCATCTCATTGTCCATCGTAAACTTTGTTCTATCCCAATCACAAGAACAACCTAACTTTTTTAATTGCTCTAGAATAACACCTCCATATTCATGTGTCCATTCCCATGCATGTGCTAAAAACTCATCTCTGGTTAGATCATTCTTATCAATTCCCTGCTCTTTTAGCTTTGATACTACTTTAGCTTCAGTTGCAATAGATGCATGATCTGTTCCAGGAACCCAACAGGCATTAAGCCCTTTTAATCGTGCGCGACGAATTAATACATCTTGAATAGTATTGTTAAGCATATGTCCCATATGCAAGACTCCAGTCACGTTAGGCGGCGGAATAACTATTGTATAAGGCTTTCTTTGATCTGGTACTGAATGAAAATAATTATTGGTCATCCAGTAATCATACCATTTGCTTTCTACACTATTTGCATCATATTGTGATGGAATTACCATACTTTGGAATAGTTTTTGAACATTAATGTGCAAAAGTACTTATATTTCTTTTTCTGTAAAATTATAACATGCAATTAAATAGGATTAATGTACTTATGTAAGTGTATTACGTCTAATATTTTTGCACAATGAACAAAAAGTAAGTATGTTTACTCAAATTTAAAATTAAAATGATGAAAAATTTAATGACAATTTTATTTATTGGTTTAATTAGTTTTTCAGTAATTGCTCAAGAAAAAGTAGCGAAAATTGAATTTAAAACTGATGTAATTGATTACGGAACCATTGAAAAAGGTGCAGATGGTGTAAGAGTTTTTGAATTTACTAATACAGGTGATGCTCCTCTTATTATTACTAAAGTTAAATCAAGTTGTGGTTGTACCATCCCTTCAAAACCTGAAGATCCTATCCTTCCAGGTGAAACAGGTAAGATTTCGGTTAAATATGACACCAATAGAGTAATGCCTATTAGAAAGACTATAACCGTTACCTCAAATGCTTCAGACAAACCAACTATTGCATTAAAAATTAAAGGGTTGGTTGTTGATTCGAAAAAGAATAGCGTTTTAGAAAAGAAAAATAAAAGTGTATTAGAAAAAAATTAATATTGCTTTAGATTTATTATAAAAAAACCCGCAATATTGTGGGTTTTTTTATAATAAATCTTCTAGCCTAAAATTAATTCTTATTTGTACTCCATTTCTATCAATCAATAAGTTAATACGCTTACCATCATCTCCATAGAACATTTGAATTATATCGTGTAAAGAATATAAATGTGCTTCTTTATTATTTACCACCAAAACCACATCTCCAAGTTGCAAACCTGCCTTTTTTGCAGTAGACCCTTCTCTTATCTCTACAATTGTAAAGGCTGATGCTAACGTATATTTGTAAGAGTTAGCTACAAATACATTCACACTACCTACAGATTCAGAATCACTGTTGAATCGAGTTATACCAGAATTTCTATCAACTTCTTTAACAACTCTAACGCCATTATGTTCTAACGTTATACCGCTTTTATTATAATAAAATGGATGCTTAAAATTGTTATTTTTCTTTAAAGTGATTTTTGCTTTTTGATAATCAAAAATGATATTAAAGCGTTTTAAAATTTCACCTGAAAGACTCCCATTACGACCTTTAATTTTTTTCGCAAGCGCTACAGATGTAGAATCTGGGAAAGCTACATTTATTTTTTTTAATTCGAAACCAGCTATATAAAATTTATCCAGCTTGGACCGTTTACCATAAACACTTCCGCTTAGACCTCTTCCTAAAAAATCTTCAAAACATTTATCTGGTATTGTTATTTCTTCATCTTCAAATAACCATATTGAATCGCTCCCACCTGAATCTATTAATAACTTTACTCGCTTAATATTTCCATCCACATTAATTGAACCATATACATATGGTTTATTATTATAAAACTCCAGATTAAGTGATTTACATTTATTACACTTTTTTGGGTTATAGCTTTCTGGATCGTGCAATCTTATATATTTACCAGTGTAATTAACTTCAACAACAAAATCCTTTAAAAGGTCGTATCCAATTATACCATGAATAGGAACACCAAGCCGTGGTGCGAAATTTAATGCTGGATCGAAAATTGCATATAAATCTTGGTTAAAATTAACAGCTTCTCCAACTTTAAAAACATTGTTTCTAGATTTTAGAGCTTCTACAGACTCCCCTTCTCCTAAACCTCTTAAATAAATGCGTTCCGCTTGATTAATTTGAAGCTCTTCAGTTAGATTTAAAAAATTAAAAATTATAGGCTTACTTATTCCAGTATCCAATAAAAATGATAACTCAACTCCATTTATTTTTACTGGAATAACAATAAGATTATTAATAAGTTTAAAATTAATTCTATCCTTGTCCTTATTTTGCAATACAAATTTTCCTTGCGCTAAACTTTGTAAACTGATTATGCAACAAAGGACAAAAATAAAATAAGGTTTAATCATATGAATCATTTTCTAAAACAATACTCCTTACAATTTACAAATCTTTTAAGAAAATAGTTTATTAAGGACATTATTTTAAATAAACTTTAAGATATATTTCGCAACTTTGCATTTGTCAAATAATAAAACTAATGCCAACAATTTCTAATAAAGGAATGATAATGCCTGAATCGCCAATACGTAAATTGGTGCCATTTGCTGAAAATGCAAAAAAGAGAGGTATAAAAGTATTTCATTTAAATATAGGGCAACCAGATATTAAAACGCCTCAAGTTGCTCTTGATGCAGTAAAGAATAATACGCTAGAAGTTATAGAATATAGTCGTTCGGAAGGTTCGGAAGTATATAGAACAAAAATTGCCGATTATTATGCTAAAAATGATATATCGGTAAATGCAGACAATATATTAGTAACAACAGGTGGTAGTGAAGCCCTGCTCTTTACTTTTGGCAGTATAATGGATGCTGATGATGAAGTTATAATTCCAGAACCTTTTTATGCTAATTATAATGGGTTTTCTACTGCTTCAGGTGTAAAAGTAGTCCCTGTAATTTCTAAAATTGAAGATAATTTTGCATTACCACCAATTGAAGAATTCGAAAAACTAATCACTCCAAAGACAAAAGCTATACTTATTTGTAATCCTGGAAATCCAACAGGATATCTCTATAGCAAGCAAGAAATTAAAAAACTAGCTGAAATTGTTAAGGCACACGACTTATTTTTAATTGCCGATGAAGTATATCGTGAATTTGCTTATGATAATACCGAGCATTATTCCGTTATGCAAGAAGAAGGGTTAGAAGAAAATGCTATTATGATAGATTCAGTTTCTAAACGATATAGTATGTGCGGAGCAAGAATTGGTTGTATTGTTTCAAGAAATTCAGCTGTAATAGGGACTGCCTTAAAATTTGCTCAAGCACGTTTATCGCCACCAACTTATGCACAAATTGCTAGTGAAGCTGCTTTAGATACTCCACAAAGTTATTTTGATGATGTAATAAATGAATATGTTGCTAGACGAAATATGATTATTGAAGAATTACAAAAAATTCAAGGTGTTAAAGTTGGTAAGCCTAAGGGTGCTTTTTATTGCATTGTGGAATTACCTGTAGATAATGCTGATAATTTTGCACAATGGCTTTTAGAAGATTTTGAACTAAATGGAGAAACGATTATGGTAGCTCCCGCTGCTGGATTTTATTCAACCAAAGGATTAGGCTTAAATCAAGTAAGAATTGCATATGTTCTTAAAAAAGAAGACTTAATGGCTTCGGTTAATATTTTAAAGGAGGCTCTTATACAATATAATGCTTAGTCCCATTTTAGAAAACATATCGTTAAAACCATACAATACTTTTGGTATTGATGTTAAAGCGAAACATTTTATTTCGGTTAAAAGTGTTGAAGAATTAAAATCTGTTTTAAAACTTGCAGATTACCCTATAAAATTTATTCTTGGTGGTGGCAGTAATATGCTTCTCACAAAAGATGTTGAAGCACTTGTAATTCATTTAGACTTAAAACATATTGAAATAGTTTCAAAAACTGAAAACACTGTAACTATTAAAGCTGGTGCAGGAGAAAATTGGCATGAATTTGTACTATGGTGCATAAAGTATGATTTTGGTGGTATTGAGAATCTTTCTCTCATCCCAGGTAATGTTGGAGCTACTCCAATACAAAATATAGGTGCTTATGGAGTAGAACTAAAAGACGTGTTTGTCTCTTGTGAAGCGTTACATATAGAGACAAATAAAATTAAAACCTTTACTAAAAAAGATTGTAATTTCGATTATCGTAATTCAATTTTCAAGCAAGACTTAAAGGGTAAATATATTATATTAAACGTCTCTCTAAGCCTCACAACCAAAGAGCATCAATTAAAAACATCTTATGGAGTAATTACAGAAGAACTAGACAAAATGAATATTAAAAACCCTACAATTCAAGATGTTTCAAATGCTGTGATTACAATTAGAGAATCTAAATTACCCAATCCAAAAGTTATAGGAAATAGTGGAAGTTTTTTTAAAAACCCCATTGTTTCTAAATCTCATTTTAATACATTAAAAATTAATTTTCCTGAAATGCCTAGCTATTTAGTTTCAGAAAATGAAATTAAAGTCCCTGCAGGTTGGCTTATAGAACACATTGGTTTTAAAGGAAAACGTTTTGGAAATTATGGTGTACATAAAAAACAAGCATTGGTATTAGTTAATTATGATGACGCTAAGGGAGAGGATATTTTTAAATTATCGCAACTTATTCAATCTATAGTTAAACGAATTTTTGATATTAATTTAGAAGTAGAAGTAAATATTATTTAAACTTGTACGTTATTTAACAAAATAATAATTTGGTTTCAAAATTAGAACAACATATAGTAAGCTTACTAAAAGAAGGTGATAAAAGAGCAATTCCGTTAATTTATGAGAATTATTCTGGGTCACTACTAGGTGTAATACAAAAAATAACAATAGATAGTGCTTTAGCTGAAGATGCCTTACAGGAAAGCTTCATTAAAGTTTGGAAAAACGCTCAAAAATACGACGCTTCTAAAGCTAAACTATTTACCTGGCTTTACAGAATTGCTCGTAATACTGCCATTGATAAGTTAAGAAGCCATAATATAAAGTTTACCAAAGAAATCCATATAGCCGACTCTAACGTATATAAATTATCAACATCTGGATTAAATCAAGACACAATAGATTTAAAAAAGCATGTTGCCAGCCTTGAATCTAAATATCAAATTGTATTAAAGGCTTTGTTTTTTGAAGGCATGACGCAACAAGAAGCCAGCGAAGAATTAAATATTCCTTTGGGTACAGTTAAGTCTAGGTTAAAAATTGGATTACGAGAACTTAAAAAGATCTATAATCCTTAAAAAGTAAAATCATGGAAAAAGAAGTACACGATTTTTTAGAATTAGGTTTATTAGATAAGTACTTAATTGGCGCCACAACAACTAGTGAAACCAATAAAGTAGAAGCTTACATTGCTAAATACCCAGATGTAAAAGAAGAATACGAAATTTTGCAAGTTCAATTAGAGTTAGCAGCAAGATCTAATACAATTAATCCTCCTTCTGGCACTCTGGATGCTATTTTAGAAGCTATAAATCAATCTGTTGTTCAAATGCATCCAAGGCGTAAAATTCCTTTTTGGTTTAGTATTGCAGCTAGTGTTGCTGCTCTTATTTTTGCTGGAAGCTCTTATATGTATTATAATCAAAATAAGAGCCTTTTAAATGAAAACAACACTATTGTAGAAGAAGTTTTTGATTTACGAAGTGATATAGAAAAAAATAACGATAAGCTTGATAAAGTGATGCGACAGCTCATGAAACTTAACAATCCCGAAACCCAAAAGTATGTACTTCGAGGTAATGATAGGGCTAAAGATTTAAAAACAGTAGCTTATATTAATCCTATTGAAAAGTCCTCATTAATAGATGTAGTATCATTACCAGAACTTACAGAAGAACAATGTTACCAAATGTGGGCGAATTTACAAGATAGAATGGTTAATCTTGGCATATTAGACATTAACGATCGTAAACTACAATCAGTACCATATATTGAAGATGCTTTAAGTTTAAGTATTACCATCGAACCTAAAGGAGGTAATAACAAAGGATCTTTAGAAAATACAGTTGCAGAAATTTTACTTATTAAGGATAATTAGTAAATTCATAAATTTTAGCATAAAAGACTTACCTTTGTAAAAATCTTTTTTACAGATGAAACTTCTTTTAATTACACTACTACTTTTAGGTTTAGCTATTGCTGGAATAGCTATAAAAATCTGGACAAAAAAAGACGGTAAATTTGCGGGAACATGTGCTAGTCAAAACCCAATGCTGAATAAAGATGGTGACGTTTGTGGGTTTTGTGGAAAAACCCCAGATCAATTTATAGATTGTAACGAACCTACTCATTCTTAAATAAATAATGATTGTGTTAGATATCCTCTTTTACACATTTATTATTATAGTTATCATCCAATTAATTTATTATGGTTTTATTTTTTCAAGATTCGCTTTTGCAAAATCTAAATCGCCTTCAAAAAAAAACATTGCAATTTCTGTAATTATTTGTGCAAAAAATGAAGTCGAAAATTTACAGCAGTTCATCCCTTCGATAGTAGAACAAGATTATCCAGATTTTGAAATTGTTTTAATTAATGATGCTTCGCATGATAAAACATTAGAAGTCATAGAAGCTTTTGCAAAATTACACAACAAAATAAAAGTTGTAAATGTTGAAAATATCGAAGTGTTTTGGGGAAATAAAAAATACGCTTTAACTCTTGGTATAAAGGCAGCTACAAACGATTTTTTACTATTTACAGATGCCGATTGCGTGCCCGTTTCTAAACATTGGATTACAGCAATGAGTCGTCATTTTAGCAATACTAAATCCATTGTTATTGGTTATGGATCTTATAAAAAAAGTAAGGTTTCATTTTTAAACTCCTTAATTCGTTATGAAACCTTACTAACTGCAATTCAATATTTTTCCTATGCTAAATTAGGAATGCCTTATATGGCAGTTGGTCGTAATCTAGCTTATAGAAGAGAAGAATTTTTTAAAGCTAAAGGTTTTATGAGTCATATGAATATTCGTTCTGGTGATGACGACCTCTTTGTAAATCAAGTTGCTAATTCGGTTAATACTACACTTTGCTTTTCTAAAAATAGTTTTACCGAATCTTTACCAGAAACATCTTTAAAGAATTGGGTTAAACAAAAAAAACGACATATATCAACTTCGGCATATTACAAGTCAAAACACAAACTCATGTTAGGATTGTTTTACCTATCTCAACTTATGTTTTGGGTATTAAGCATTATCCTATTATCATTTATTTTTAGGTGGAAAGCTGTACTTATTTTAGTTCTCTTAAGGTTTATAGTACAATACATTAGCATTGGGTTTTCTGCAAAAAAACTAAACGAACAGGATACATTAATTTTACTACCTTTATTAGAATTATTTTTAATTTTCTCACAATTCTTTATCTTTATCTCAAATCTCACTTCAAAACCTAGTAATTGGAGATAAAACAAGCCATTAAAAAAGCTAAAGAAAATAATCAAATAGCATTTAACTTTTTGTTAGACACTTTTTGGAATGATGTTTATGGGTTTCAATTAAAACGCACCGAAAACGAAAACGATGCAGAAGATATTACCATTCAAACTTTTTCCAGAGCATTTGATAAAATTAACTCTTTTGATGAGAGCTATAAATTTAAAACTTGGCTTTTTACTATCTCTAAAAATATTCATGTTGATTTTCTTCGTAAAAAGAAAATCACAATATCCCATGAAGAAGCTGATAGTTCTACTGAACATTTTTATAATATTATTGATGAATCACCAACTCCAGAAGATAAAATTATAACAGAACAGAATTTAACAAAATTACTACGTGATATTAAGAAACTAAAACCACATTATCAAGAAGTGATAAATTTAAGGTATTTCCAAGAACTTACTTACTTGGAAATTTCAAATAAGTTAAACGAGCCAATGAGCAATGTGAAAATAAAATTACTTCGTGCTAAAAAATTGTTAGCTGAAATTATTCAAAAGAAATAATGAAGATAAATCTCAAAAAACTCGGTCCAGGACTACTTTTTGCCGGTGCAGCAATTGGTGTATCACATCTCGTTCAATCTACTAGAGCTGGAGCTGATTTTGGATTAGGATTGCTTTGGGCTTTACTATTGGTGAATTTATTTAAATATCCTTTTTTTCAATATGGCCCACGTTACGCTTCAGCTACAGGAGAAAGTTTATTAGACGGCTATAAAAAACTAGGTAAAGGTGTTTTAATTGCATATTTCGTGTTGTCATTAGCAACTATGTTCACAATTCAAACGGCAATTACCATAGTTACTGCAGGTTTAGCGTCTTCATTATTTGGAGATTTTGTAAGTATCGAAGTTTGGACCATTATTATACTTTTTATTTGTTTGAGCCTATTAATTATAGGCAAATACAAATTGTTAGACAAATTAATGAAGATTATTATAATTGTTTTAACAATTAGTACGCTTGCAGCAGTTAGTGTTGCTTTGCTAAATAATACCCAGCCAATTTCATTTAAGCAGATTCTCCCAGATAATAGTTTTGAAATCGCATTTTTAATTGCTTTTATGGGCTGGATGCCAGCACCTCTAGATATTTCTGTATTTCACTCTCTTTGGACAATTGAAAAAAGAAAAGAAGATCGTGAATTTAAAACTAAGTCGGCACTTTTCGATTTTAATGTTGGATATTTAAGCACAATATTTTTAGGTATAGGTTTTGTTTTTTTAGGTTACTTAATTATGTTTAATAGTGGAGAAACGTTTAGTAGTAACGCTGGAATGTTTTCCAATCAACTTTTAGAAATGTATACCATAAGTTTAGGTAATTGGGCTTATATAATTATTGGCATAGCTGCATTTACTACAATGTTTAGCACAACATTAACCATTTTAGATGCATCTCCAAGGGCAATGCACAAAACCACACAATTATTATTTAAAAACAATTTTAAGAAGGGATATTTATTTTGGATACTTACTTTAGTTATAGGTACTATAATTATCTTTTTTGCTTTTGCTTCAGAAATGGGACTACTTGTAAAAATTGCAACTATTTTATCATTTTTAACAGCACCTTTCTTTGCTATAATAAATTATAAATTAATTAGTAGTAAGCATACTCCTAAAGTTTGGCGTCCAACTTTAAAACTTCATATATTAAGCTGGTCCGGAATAGTCTTCTTATTAGGTTTTAGTATATGGTACCTTACTACTTTATAAGGATTATTTAAGAGATACTTCGTATATTTGCCTTTATTAAATTCAACAATTAATGAGTATAGAATCTTTACCACATACAGTACATGAAAGACAGTCAAAACCAAAATGGTTACGTGTAAAACTACCTACAGGAAAAAAATACACTGAACTTCGTGGGTTAGTTGACAAATACGGTTTGAATACTATTTGTGTCTCAGGAAGTTGTCCAAATATGGGGGAATGTTGGGGAGAAGGAACAGCTACATTTATGATTCTTGGTAACATTTGCACAAGATCATGTGGGTTTTGTGGTGTTAAAACTGGTCGCCCGGAAAGTTTAGATTGGGACGAACCAGAGAAAGTTGCACGTTCAATAAAACTCATGAAAATTAAACACGCTGTGTTAACCAGTGTAGATCGAGATGATTTAAAGGACAAGGGAAGTATTATGTGGGCGGAAACAGTTAAAGCTGTTCGAAGAATGAATCCTGAAATAACTATGGAAACCCTTATTCCGGATTTTCAAGGTGTAGAACAACATTTAAACAGAATTCTTGAAGTCACACCCGAAGTAATATCTCACAATATAGAAACCGTTCGACGTTTAACACGCGAAGTACGCATCCAAGCAAAATACGATAGAAGTCTTTGTGTTCTAAAATATTTAAAAACCCAAGGGCAAAGACGTACAAAAAGTGGCATAATGCTTGGTTTAGGAGAAATACGTGAAGAAGTTATTGAAACTTTACATGATCTTAAGAATGCTAATGTAGATGTGGTTACAATAGGTCAATATTTACAACCTAGTAAAAAACATTTACCTGTTAAACAGTTTATTACTCCAGATGAGTTTGACGAATACAGATCAATAGGATTAGATTTAGGATTCAGACATGTAGAAAGCAGTGCTCTAGTAAGGTCTTCTTATAAAGCCCAAAAACATATTAATTAATATGATTAATGTTGCCATAAATGGTTTTGGGCGAATAGGCCGACGTGTTTTTCGGTTACTTCAAAACCACAAAAACATTCAAATTGTAGCTATTAACGATTTGGCCGATGCTAAAACTTTAAGTCATTTATTAAAATATGATAGTATTCATGGTGTTTTTCATGGTGAAATAAGTTATGATTCAAATTGCATTATTGTAAATAATAAAAATATTGCACTTCAAAATGAAAGCAAAATTGAATCTATTAATTGGTGCCCTTACAATGTGGATTTTGTTATTGAAGCAACTGGAAAGTTTAGAACAACTGAATTATTAAAGCATCATATTACCAATGGAGCATCACGTGTGATTCTTTCTGCGCCTCCAATAGACGACTCAATTAAAACAATAGTATTAGGAGTTAACGACCATATTTTAGACAGTAAAGACATTATAATATCAAACGCATCATGTACAACCAATAATGCTGCGCCAATGATTGATATTACACAAAACCTTTGTGGTATAGAACAAGCCTACATAACAACGATACATTCTTATACAACGGATCAAAGTTTACACGATCAGCCTCATCGTGATTTACGTCGTGCAAGAGCTGCTGGACAGTCTATCGTACCAACAACAACAGGAGCTGCAAAAGCATTAACAAAAATATTTCCAGAATTGTCCAATGTTATAGGTGGTTGTGGTATTAGAGTCCCTGTTGCTAATGGATCTCTTACGGATATTACTTTAAATGTTAAGAAGATCGTTACTGTTAATGAAATTAATGTCGCCTTTAAATTGGCTTCAGAAACAAAGTATAAAAGTGTTTTAGAATACACCGAAGATCCAATAGTATCTATTGACATCGTTGGAAATTCTCATTCTTGCATTTTCGATTCTCAAATGACTTCTGTAATTGGGAATATGGTAAAAATTATTGGATGGTACGATAATGAAACTGGATATTCGAGCAGAATTATTGATTTGATCAATAATTTATCGAAAATAAGAAATTGAAAAAAAGTTAGAAAAAATGAAAAAAAGTGTATTTTATCGAATAAATAGTTATATTTGTCGATAAAGTTGACTTAAAATGTCCCAAATCAAATATTACATATTTGTTTTTTTAGTCTTAATTGGATCGCTAAATTACTCTCAAAATAAAATTGAGGAGGATCCTGTTTTGGAAAAAAACAAGGTTGAAGTTGCTGTAAATAACGCTGAAACAGAAATACAAAATGGCAATTACTACAAAGCCATAAAAATACTTAAGCAAGCACTTCTTATTTCAGAAAATATTGAGGACAAAAAATTGCAAGGTATAATTCTTTCTCAAATTGCAAAACTCCAATATAATATTGACGAACCTAAAGATGCCAAATATTCAATAAACCAGGCTATAGCTATACAAAGTAGTATTGATGACAAATTAAACTTAGCTAAATCTAGATATACCTATGGGCTTATAAATTTAGGACAAAAAGATTATAAAAAAGCTATAGAATTATTTAAATCAGCAAGAACAATTTTTGAAGAAGAAAATCTAAATAAACTTATCACTGAAGTTACTTTAAACGAAGCTAGAGTGTATATTAGTCTGAATAATTTGAGCCAAGCTAATACTCTTATAGAGAAGACTATTATTTTATCAAAAAAACACAATTTAACATCTTTACATAGCTCTGCACTTATAAAAAGTGGAATTATTGCTTCAAAGCAAAAAAAATACCAAAACGCATTAACTCAAACTCTAAAAGGTTCTGAATTAGCTAAAAGTAACGGAGATTTAGAGATTTTAAATGAAAGCTACTATGTTTTAAGTAACATTTATTCTCAAACAAAGAGGTATGAATTAGCAAATAAAAATTTAAGATTATTTATTGACCTTAATGACTCCATTTTAAAAAGTAAACAAGATAAATTATCTCCAGAAAAAAGAGCACAATTTATTATAGACGATAAAGATGCTGTAATAAAACTTCAGCAAGATGAAATAAGTGAAAAAGATGAGGCCAATAGCTTAGGCAAATTAACTACAATTTTAAGTATTGGTCTAATAACTATACTTTCTTTATTAACATTATCCTTATACAAAAACAACAATATTAGGCTAAAAACCAATAATATGTTGTTCAAAAAAAATACAGAACTATTAACCGAAAAAGAAAGAGCTGAAATTGCTGCAACGGCAAAGTCAAATTTCTTATCTACAGTAACACATGAATTAAGAACTCCTCTGTATGCAGTAACTGGTTTAACAAATATGCTTTTAGAAGAAAATCCAAAGGCTGATCAAATACAACATCTGAAATCACTTAAATTTTCTGGAGACTATTTATTGACCTTCATTAATGATATTTTGCAGATCAATAAAATTGAAGCTAACAAAGTAGAACTTGATCCAGAAATTTTTAATTTAAAACATAAAGTAGAAAATGTTGCGGCAGCTTTAAATAATTCTGCTTTAGATAACAATATTAGTATTCATGTAGAATACGAAAAATCGCTTCCAGAAGTATTTCATGGAGACCAATTAAAAATATCTCAAATATTAATTAATTTAATAGGTAACTCAATCAAGTTTACCAAAGATGGTGATATTTGGGTTAGAATTCTAAAAGTAAGTCAAAATAAAGGACTCTATTTTTTAAGATTTGAAGTTCAAGATAATGGTATAGGAATTACTAAAGAAAAGCAAGAGAATATGTTTGAAAGCTTTTCTCAAGGATCTATACAAATTAATCGTAAATACGGCGGAACAGGTTTAGGTTTATCTATTGTAAAAGGTTTAGTAGATATTCTTAAGGGTAAAGTTTATTTAAAAAGCGAATTAGGACAAGGCACTACTTTTAGTATTGAGTTACCTTTAAAAGAATCTAAAGAAATCATTAAAGTTAAAAAGACCGAATTATTTAAAGATGCAAATGATTTAGATTTAGAAAAGGTTAATATTTTAGTTGTTGAAGACAATAAAATAAATCAAATGATAACTAAAAAAATATTGTCTAAAATGAATCTTAATTGTGAAGTCGTGGATAATGGTGAAGAAGCAGTAGATAAAATTAAAGAAAACAATTACAATATAGTGCTTATGGATATTCATATGCCAGGAATAAGTGGTATTGAAGCTACTAAAAGAATCAGGAGATTTAACAAAGAACTTACAATATTTGCACTTACTGCAGTAACACTTGAGGATAAAATGCAGGAATTTGAAGATGCTGGTTTTGATGATATTATCTCTAAACCATTTAAACTAGAAGATTTCGAAAAGAAACTATTCACTGCATTATTTGAAAACAAGTCTTCAGCTTCAGCTTAACGATTATTGATATAATTGTTGATTAAAGCATCAAAAATTTTATCTTTTTCAATTATAATCTCAATTGGTAAATGATACAATTTATCCTTTAAAGATTGATACTGTTTTAATCTTACAAAATCTTTTTCAGTAGTAATTATTAATTCTTTACGTTCAAAATTTTGGATGTCCTGAATAGAAAACTCATGATGATCTTTAAAATTTAAATGTTCAAATTTCAATGATTTACTTTTCAAAAAATATAATAATGGTATTGGGTTTGCAATTCCAGTTACAAGTGTAAAGTTTTGTAATTTATATAATTCAAGTGAGTTGTTTTCAGAAAGCACTTCTTTTCCATAAGAAATAGCACTAAAAAATACATGTTGAAAAGTTTCAGGATTAATCCTTTTTGTAATAGCTTGTTTTTTGCTGTCAGTTAAATTATCAGGACATTTAGTCACTACAATTATTTGCGCTCTTTTTGCTCCCGCTTTTGACTCACGCAAATTTCCAGTTGGCAACATAAAATCATCTACATATAGCTTATCATAACTAGTAAGCAATATATTTAATCCAGCTTTTACTTTCCGATGCTGAAATGCATCATCTAATAATATAATATCTGGTATATTTGATAATTGCCGTAATTGCGAAATTCCATTTTGTCTGTTTTCATCAACACTAACAACAATATTATCAAATTTTTGATGAAATTGAAAAGGTTCATCTCCTATTGTTTGTGCTGAAGAATTTGCATCAGCAATATAAAACCCTTTTGTGTTTCGTTTATAACCTCTATTTAATGTTGCAACTTTATAATTACCTTTGAGTAATCGAATCAAATATTCAATTAACGGTGTTTTACCAGTTCCTCCAGTACTTAAATTACCAACACAAATAATAGGGAAATTATATGATTTCGATTTAAAAATGCTAATATCATAACACAAATTACGTAGCCACGTAACCAAATAATAAATGGGAACGATTGGAAACAATATTTTTCGAACAAAATTCATAGCAACTAAACCAAATTGAATAGAACAATTAATAAGTGTCCAATTTAATAATTATTTTATTCATCAAACGTTTCATCTGTCAACTTAAAAAAAAATAAAAATTATCAGATGAAAGTAATTATTTATATTTGAAGTAAAACATATATCTATGATTGTTCAAGACGTTATAAATTATCTCGAAGAGTTATCACCTTTAGCATATGCTGAAGACTTTGATAATGTAGGTCTTCTTGTTGGTCATAAAAATACGCAAATTACTGGTATTCTTGTCACTTTAGATACACTGGAAGCCATTGTAGATGAAGCCATAGAAAACAATTGCAATCTTATAATTAGCTTCCACCCCATTATTTTTAAAGGACTAAAAAAACTAACTGGGAAAAATTATGTTGAGCGAGTTGTGATGAAAGCTATTAAACATGACATTGCCATATTTGCTATGCATACAGCTTTAGACAATGCATTACAAGGTGTAAATGATATGATTTGTGAAAAAATTGGACTTATTAATAGACGAATTTTAATACCACAAAGGGGAACTATAAAAAAGCTCACTACTTATGCTCCTAAAGAAGAAGCAGATAAGCTTAGAGTAGCATTATTTAATGCTGGAGCAGGAACCATTGGTAATTATGATGAATGCAGTTTTAATACAGAAGGTATTGGAACGTTTAATGGAAATATGGATTCAAACCCTTCCAAAGGAAAAAAAGAAAATTTACACTTTGAACCAGAAATTCAAATTTCTGTAACCTATGCAAAACATTTAGAATCAAAAATCCTTCAAGCGCTTTTCAAAGTTCATTCTTATGATGAAGTGGCATACGAGGTTACAACTTTAGAAAATAAAAATCAGCATATCGGAATGGGAATGATAGGTGAATTTAATAAGCCAATGGAGGAAAAACCATTTTTAGACTATATAAAATCAAAAATGAGTACTAAAAGCATCAGGCATTCTACTTTGTTAGGTAAACCAATACAAAAAGTTGCTGTAGTAGGTGGTTCAGGAAGTTTTGCAATAAGTGAAGCAAAAGCCGCTAATGCAGATGCTTTTATTACTGCAGACCTTAAATATCATGACTATTTTTCTGCTGAAGATGATATCATTCTTGTTGATGTTGGACACTACGAAAGTGAACAATACACAAAAAATGGTTTAGTTGCATTTCTTACAAAAAAAATACCTAATTTTGCAGTCGTTTTATCAAAGACAAATACCAATCCTGTAAAGTATTTATAAACATGGCTAAAAAGAAAGAAGTTAGTGTTGAAGAAAGATTAAGAGCACTATATGATTTACAATTAATTGATTCTCGTATTGACGAGATCAGAAATGTAAGAGGAGAACTTCCATTAGAAGTACGCGATTTAGAAGACGAAGTTGAAGGTTTAAGCACAAGACTTCAAAAATTAGACGAAAACCTTGCCGATGTTGACGAACAAATTAAAGCAAAAAAGAATCTTATGGAGGAGGCCAAAGCTTTAATTAAAAAATATAGTGAGCAACAAAAAAATGTTAGAAATAACAGAGAATTTAATTCACTTACTAAAGAGGTAGAGTTTCAAGAATTAGAAATTCAACTTGCGGAAAAGCACATTAAAGAATTTCATGTTCAAATTGAACAGAAAAATGAGGTGATTAATACCACTAAAGAGCGTTTAAAAGAACGTAACAATCACTTAAAACATAAAAAATCAGAATTAGATGTAATTCTTGCAGAAACCGAAAAGGAGGAAGATACTTTAAATAAAAAATCAGAAAAATATAAGCAATTAATTGAAGAACGTCTAGTTGTCGCTTATACAAGAATTAGAAAAAATGTAAAAAATGGATTAGCAGTTGTTCCAGTTGAAAGAGGAGCTGCAGGTGGATCCTACTTTACTATTCCTCCACAAGTGATCGTAGAAATTGCTTCTCGTAAAAAAATTATCACAGATGAGCATAGTGGACGTATTTTAGTTGATGAAGTTCTTGCTACCGAGCAAAAAGCAAAAATGAAAAAACTACTTGCAAAACGTTAAAACGTTAATATTTATAATAGATTTAAAGCCTTTACAAACTTGTAAAGGCTTTTTTATTTACTAAAATTTTAGTCCTCCATTTAAGTTTTCTTAATTTCATACGACATAATGTAAAAAAAATATTGTTATGATGAATCTAAAAACTTTAGCAATTGCCTTTATTTTAATATTTACTTTTAGTTGCCAAAACAATGCACAGGTAAAAATTTCAAATCAAACTAAAAAAAGTAACATAGAATTAGGTTTAATACAAGCAGAACCAGTTGAAGTAGGACTTCAAAATGGTAAAGCAAGAGCATATTTTTCAAGTGGTTGCTTTTGGTGTGTTGAAGCTATCTACGAAAGTGTAAAAGGTGTAGACGAAGTTATTAATGGTTATGCTGGCGGACACACTTTAAATCCAACTTATCAGGCAAGTAATACTGGAAGAACTGGACATGCTGAAGCTGTTGAAGTGATCTACGATCCAACTGTTGTTGATTTTGCAACTTTAGTTGATGTGTATTTTGGTTCTCAAAACCCTACCCAGGTTAATGGTCAAGATCCTGATGGAGGTTCACAATACCGTTCAATTATTTTTTATCAAAATGATGAACAAAAACAAATTATATTAGAAAAAAAAGAAGCACTTGCAAAAAAACTCAATGCTACTATTGCAGCAGAAGTTTATCCTTTTCTAAAATTTTGGATTGGTGAAGATTACCATCAAAATTACGAACGTTTACATCCTGAAAGTGGATATATTCAAAGAATATCCATACCTAGACTAAATCGTTTTAAAAATAAATTTCCTCATTTATTAAAAGAAAATCGACATTAAGTTTTCGTTGCTTTTAATTCAAATATTAAAGGATATAATTTATCTTCTGTAACATACATTCCTGATTTGGTTTTTACCAATTCTGGTAAAACATTATATGGACTTTCATTATGCTCTTTTAAATAATCTATATGTAAACCTGCTTCTGTTAATGCAGTAATTACTTCACCTAAACCATGATTCCAACCATATTCTTTACTTATCATTTTTGAATCTTGATTTGCATAAGTTCCTTCGTATTCTTCATAAATAACGTCATTTTGCATATAACCATACTTCATTTTTGGTTTGTTTTCTATATAATCAAACATCCAAACTATTGGGTGAAATTCAACCATATAAAATGTACCTCCTTCATTTAATCGTTCTGCTATCATTTTTGCCCAAGGTTTTAAATCTGGAAACCAACCAATCACACCATAACTAGTAAAAACAATATCAAAAGTAGTTGTAATAAATTCCGAAGTATCTAAAACATTACAACATACAAATTTTGTGTCAAGCTTTAATTCTTCATTTAACTTTTGAGCTAATTTTATGCCTTTGTCACTAAAATCTACACCTACACATTTTGCTCCTAACCTACTCCAACTTAATGTATCTTGTCCAAAATGACATTGCAAATGAAGTATCGACTTTCCTTTAACATCATTAAGTGCGTCAAGTTCATACTTCATTAAAGATGATTTTCCATCTTTAAAAGCCTTCATATTATATATTTCACTTTTAGAATGCACTTTTACCTTTTCATTCCAAGTTGCTTTGTTGGTTTTATAATACTTTTCGTTTTCGTTCATAAGCTTCATTTAAAAATCTAATATAAAGCATCTATTTTAATCTTTATTATCTTTGATAAAAATCAAACTTATGAAATATTCTATTTTTACACTTTTAATAACTTTTGCTTTTTTTTCATGCAAGCAAGATAATAGAGCAGTTGTTGAAGAAAAATCACTATCAATTGCAGAAAAAATTGCCAATGCTCATGGTTTCCAAAACTGGGAGAACGTTAAAACTTTTGAATTTACTTTTGGTGGTAAAATAGAGGATTCTTCTAGTGGTCGTGCTTGGGTTTGGAAACCAAAAACAAATGATGTTAAACTTGTTCGAAATGGCGATATCACTAAATATAATAGAAATAATATGGATTCTATCGTATTAAAAACAGATAGAGCTTTTATTAATGATAAGTTTTGGGCTTTAATTCCATTTCAATTAATTTGGGATGAAGGATTGAAAATTTCAGAACCAGTATCTGTTAGCTCTCCAGTTAAACAAGAAATATTATTTAAAATAACCATAATCTACTCTAGTGAAGGCGGTTACACTCCTGGAGATGCTTACGATATATATTATGATAATGAATATATAATTAGAGAATGGAGTTATAGAAAAGGTAATGCTGGTAAACCATCATTATCAAATACATTTGAAAATTATAAGGATTTTAATGGCATAAAAATTGCCGAACATCATAAAAAAGCTGAAAGCGACTGGAATCTTCTAGTAAGAAATATTAAGGTGGAATTTGAAAAATAATTTAATGTATCAACTAACTTAAAATCTTTCAATTTTTTCATATTTTTGAGTAAAATCTAAACTCAAAACTTTGTCCATATATCAACATGGTCTTGATTTTGCAAAACAACAAGACCAATTAGATGAATTATCAGATTACAGAAATCAATTTCATATTCCTAAAAACAACAGTGGAGACGAATTGATTTATATGACTGGAAATTCACTTGGTTTACAGCCAAAATCTACAAAAGACTACATTAATCAAGAGCTTGAAGATTGGGCTAATCTTGGTGTTGAAGGTCATACAGAAGCAAAAAATCCTTGGTTACCTTACCACGAATTTTTAACTGATAGTATGGCTAATTTAGTTGGAGCAAAACCTATTGAAGTCGTAGTAATGAATACTCTTACTGCTAACCTTCATTTTATGATGGTTTCTTTCTACCAACCAACCAAAACACGTTATAAAATAGTCATTGAAAGTGACGCTTTTCCATCAGATAAATATGCTGTAGAGTCTCAATTACGTCATCATGGTTTTGACGATAAAGAAGGATTAATTCTTTGGAAACCTAGAGAGAATGAAGAATTATTACACTACGAAGATTTAGAAACTATTTTAGAATCTCAAGGCGATGAGATAGCTTTAATAATGATTGGAGGCGTAAATTATTACACTGGACAATTTTTCGACCTAAAACGCATTACACAACTCGGACACAAACATGGTTGTATTGTTGGTTTCGATTGTGCTCATGGTGCAGGAAACGTAGAATTGAACTTACACGATTCTGGAGCTGATTTTGCTGTTTGGTGTACTTATAAGTATTTAAATTCTGGACCAGGAAGTATGGCTGGTTGTTTTGTTCATGAGCGTCATGCCCATGACAAAAACCTAAACCGTTTTACAGGTTGGTGGAGCCATAATAAACAAACACGTTTTAATATGCGAAAAGAGTTTGATGTGCTTCCGGGAGCCGAAGGCTGGCAATTAAGCAATCCTCCTATTCTATCTATGGCAGCCATAAAAGCGTCATTAGATATATTTAATGAAGTTGGTATTAAAAAGCTTACTGAAAAATCTAAAAAACTAACTGGATATTTTGAGTTCTTAATTAATGAGCTAAACAATTCAGCCATAAAAATTATTACACCAAACAATCTTAAAAAACGTGGTTGCCAACTATCAATTCAAGTAAAAAATGCAAACAAAAGTTTACATGATAAATTAACTAAAGCTGGAGTAATTAGCGATTGGCGAGAACCTGACGTTATTCGATGTGCTCCAGTCCCTTTATATAATACTTATCAGGATGTTTATTTTATGGTAGAAAAATTGAAAGATATTTTAAATGACTAAAAAAGAAAGTATACTTATTATAGGAGCAGGACTTTGCGGTTCGCTTCTCTCATTACGATTAGGACAAAGAGGATATAATGTTTCTGTTTACGAGAAACGTCCTGATTTACGAAAAGTTGATATTAGTGCAGGGAAATCCATCAATCTTGCTTTTTCCGATCGTGGAATTAAAGCAATGAGATTAGTTGGAATACAAGATAAAGTTGAACCACTTTGTATTCCTATGAATGGTCGTATGTTGCACGATAAAGAAGGCAACACTAAACTCTCAAATTATAGTGGTCGTGATCATGAATACATCAATTCTATTTCGCGAGGTGGATTAAATGCCTTGTTAATGGATGAAGCTGAAGCATTAGAAAATGTGAAACTATTTTTCAATAAAGACTGTACATCAGTAGATTTTGAAAAAACGACAGCAAATTTTTATGATTTTGAAACTAAATCAGAATTTATTGAAGATGCCGATATTATTATTGGAACAGATGGTGCAGGTTCTGTTTTGAGACAAAGCTATTATCTGGAAAAGAAATTCTTGTTTAGCTTTTCACAAAATTTCTTAACACATGGCTATAAAGAATTAAGTATTCTTCCAACTGAAACTGGAGACTATAAAACCTATAAAAATGCATTACATATTTGGCCTCGAAGTGACTTTATGCTCATTGCATTACCTAATTTAGATGGCAGTTTTACAGTAACACTATTTTTAAATCATGATGAAAGTGAGTATAATTTCAGCAACCTTACTACTCCTGAAAGAGTCACAGAATTCTTTAAAAAAGAATTTCCTGATGTATTGGAAATAATGCCGAACTTGATTGAAGACTTCTTCGAGAATCCAACATCAGCATTAGGAACTGTAAAATGTTCGCCTTGGCATTATAAAGGAAACACTTTGTTAATGGGAGATGCAGCTCATGCTGTCGTACCATTTTATGGACAAGGCATGAATGCATCTTTCGAAGATGTTACAGTTCTTGATGCTATTATAGACAAGTACGAAAGAGACCTACCTAACAACAAAGCAGGTTGGGAAAACATTTTTAAAGCCTATCAAAACGCTCGAAAAGCAGATGCAGATGCCATTGGCGATTTGGCAGTAGAAAATTATTACGAAATGAGCGACCATGTAGCAAATCCTATATTCCAAGAAAAGCGTAAATTGGAAATGGATTTAGAAAAGCATTTTCCAGAAGAATATTCCTCAAAATATTCGTTGGTAACTTTTAATGAAAATATAGGCTACAACGAAGCTATGACAAGAGGAAGAGCGCAAGACAAGGCTATTTTAAATATGATTGCTGATAAGGAATTAGATTTAAATGGAGATTTAAAAGAAATTTTATCTCGTGTGATTAGAGAAACTGAAGATATTCTTGATGAAGATAAAGTAGCTAAAACTATGCATCATTAAAAACAATTAACTATGAGTGACAAAGTAACACCAAGAGGAGCATATCCACACACAAAACGTGTTGGTGATTTCATATTCGTATCAGGAACCAGTTCACGACGACCAGACAATACTATTGCTGGAGTAGAAATTATTGACAAAATGGGAACAAAACGTTTAAATGCTTATGATCAAACAAAAGCTGTTTTAAATAACATAGATGCAAATTTACAAAAGTATGGAGTGAGTTTAAAAGATGTAGTTGATGTGTCTTCGTTTTTAGTAAATATGAATGATTTTGCAGATTACAATAAAGCATATGCAGAATTTTTTAATGCAGAAACTGGACCAACACGAACTACAGTTGCTGTACACCAATTACCTCATCCAGATTTGGTAGTGGAAATTAAAGTGATGGCTTATAAGAAAAGTAATGATTAGCATCCAAAACTACATAAACGGACAATTTGTAAATCCAATCCAAAATAATTGGATAGAGAACTATTGTCCTGCTAATGGAGAAGTTTATGGACAAACCCCAAACTCGTCAAACGAAGATGTAGAAGTTGCATATATAGCTGCAAAAACAGCTTTTTCTTCGTGGTCGCAAACTACATTTGAAGACCGAAACAGAATACTTATCAAGATTTCAGAATTATTAGAAGCCAACTTACAACGTTTTGCAGAAGCCGAAAGCAAAGACAATGGTAAACCAATTTCTTTTGCAAAAGCTATAGATATACCAAGAGCTGCAAGTAACTTTCGCTTTTTTGGAAATGCTATTACGCAATTCGCCAGTGAAAGTCACGAAAGTGTTGGTCAAAACGCTATCAATTATACGTTACGTCAACCCATTGGAGTTGTTGGATGTATTTCACCTTGGAACCTTCCACTCTACCTTTTTACCTGGAAAATTGCTCCAGCAATTGCAGCTGGAAACTGCGTAGTTGCTAAACCAAGCGAAGTGACTCCTATGACGGCTTTTCTTTTAGGCAAAATTTGCACTGAAGCAGGTTTACCAAAAGGTGTATTAAATATTGTTCACGGACTTGGAACCACAACAGGACAAGCCATTGTTGAGCATCCTGATATTAAAGCCATATCATTTACAGGAGGTACTGCAACAGGAGCTCACATTGCAAGAGTTGCTGCTCCAATGTTTAAAAAATTATCTTTAGAACTTGGTGGGAAAAATCCAAATATCATTTTTGCCGATTGTGATTATGATGATATGCTTGAAACAACAGTTCAGTCATCGTTTGCTAATCAAGGTCAGATTTGTTTGTGTGGTAGTCGCATTTTTGTGGAAGCTTCTTTTTATGATTCATTTAAAAAAGATTTTGTTGAAAAAGTAAAAGCCTTAAAAGTTGGTCATCCTTCTGAAAAGGACACTAATATTGGCGCATTAGTTTCTAAACCACATTTAGAAAAAGTGATGAGCTACATAGACATTGCCAAAGAAGAAAACGGTACAATCCTTTGTGGAGGAAATAAAGTGATTGTTGAAGGTTTTGAAAACGGTTATTATTTAGAACCAACAGTTATTGAAGTAGAAAGTGACGAATGTCGCGTCAATCAGGAAGAAATATTTGGTCCAGTTGTTACCATTATGCCTTTTAATACAGAAGATGAGGTGCTCGAAATGGCAAACAAAGTAAAATATGGATTATCAGCCACATTATGGACTAACAATCTTAAACGTAGCATGAAAATGAGTAACCAATTACAAGCAGGAATTGTTTGGGTTAACACTTGGTTAATGCGAGATTTACGTACGCCTTTTGGTGGTGTAAAAGATTCTGGTGTTGGTAGAGAAGGAGGATTTGAAGCTTTACGCTTTTTTACTGAAACAAAGAATGTGTGTATAAAATATTAAATATGGATTTTAACTTAAATAACAAAAACGCTCTAGTGTGTGGAAGTACACAAGGTATTGGTAAAGCAACAGCAATGGCTCTTGCAGCAGAAGGTGTTAATGTCACTCTTGTCGCTAGGAATGAAGACAAATTAAAACAAGTCATTTCCAAATTATCTTCGCATCAAAATCATAATTACATTGTTGCCGATTTTTCAAACCCCAATAATTTAAAAGAGAAAATTGAAAATTTCATTAAAGCAAATAACGGATTTCATATTCTGGTAAATAATACTGGAGGTCCAAAAGGAGGTCCAGTATTTTCCGCTGCTATTGAAGATTTTGAAAGCGCTTTTACACAACATTTAAAATGTAATCATGTTTTAGTACAAGCAGTTGTTCCTTATATGAAAACTGAAAGATTTGGGCGAATTATAAATATTATTTCCACTTCAGTAAAACAACCTTTAGATGGTCTTGGTGTAAGTAATACCATTCGTGGAGCTGTAGCAAATTGGAGTAAAACATTGGCAAACGAATTAGGAAGTTTTGGGATTACAGTAAATAATGTGCTTCCGGGAGCTACAGAAACAGAGCGTTTAGCTGAAATTATAAAAAATAAATCGTCTAAAATTGGAGCTTCAGAAGAAGATGTAGCTAATGCAATGAAAAATACTGTACCAGCAAAACGTTTCGCAAAACCTGAAGAAACTGCTTGTGCAATTACGTTTTTAGCAAGCGAAGCTGCTAGTTATATTAACGGAATTAATTTACCTGTTGATGGTGGACGAACAAAATCTTTGTAACTTTATAGAATAACAAATATCACTAAAACATAAAACTATGAGCAATTTAGTTTCTCCTTTAAATTTTAAAGATTGGATTGATGAAAACAGACATTTGTTAAAACCTCCGGTTGGAAATAAATGTATTTGGAAAGATGGCGATTTTATCGTTATGGTTGTTGGAGGTCCAAATAGTAGAAAGGATTATCATTATAACGAAACGCCTGAATTTTTCTATCAGGTTGAAGGAGATATCGTCTTAAAAATTATTGATAACGGTACTCCAAAAGATGTGCATATTAAGGAAGGTGATATTTATTTATTACCTCCAAAGGTACCGCATTCTCCACAACGTGGAGCCAATACGGTTGGGTTGGTAATTGAATATAAACGCCCAGAAGGGATGCGTGACGCAATACTTTGGTTTTGTGAAAATTGTGTAACTAAACTTTATGAAGAAGACTTTACTTTAAATAATATTGAAACTGATATGCCAGGAATTTTCGATAAATATTATAGTGATTCAGAGAAGCGAAGTTGTCCTAATTGTGGCGAAGTGATGCAACCACCTGAAAAAGTGAAAATAGATTAGTTGAATTCCCATTTTTGAAGGAATTAAATATGAAAAGAAAACTACGCATAAACGGTCATTCTCACCTGTTACCCTATCCTGAAGAAATTCCTCCATTTATGAAGGATAAGGGGATTTTTTGGGTAGATAAAGATCGGAAATTCATGCTTCAAAAAGATTGGAGTCGACCTGTTACAGATTCTAGTTTTTTCTTGAATGAAAAACTAGATTGGATGGAGCGATTCAATATAGATCATGCTGTTGTTTTAAATCTCTCTCAACTCTATGGTAATGGCTTACGTGTTGAAGAAATGAAGCAAGCCTTACGTTTTCAAAATGATTTTAATGCCAAAGTACAGAATGATAATCCAAGTAAGTTTACTTGTGGGTTTGTAGTGCATCCTGGTTTTGTACAAGGCGCACTATGGGAAATAGAGCGTTGTGTTGAGAAATTAGGATTACAGCTTTTATGTTTACCTACTCATTATATGGACACCATTGGTACTTGGCGTTGTATTTTTGACGAAGAAAATGAGCCTATTTTTGAGTTGGCCAGTAAATATAATTTGGCTGTAGAGATTCATCCTTACGATGGTGAAAAATTTATAAAACTGGAAAACACCTCATGGCGTTTTCATTTAATTTGGATGCTTGCGCAATGTGCTGATGCATATCACTTTTTAACTTTGAATGGTTACCAAGAAAAATTTCCAAATATGAGAACTTGTTTTGCTCATGGTGGGCAATTAGCTCAAATTAATCTTGGGCGTCGCATTCAAGGATTTGACGGCAGACCCGATTTGTTTGAAGGACAACATCACCCAAGGAAAGCGGTAGGACACAAAAATATTTTCTTTGATACTTTGGTTCATGATACTGGTTCTTTAAAATTATTAGTAGAGAATCAAGGGTCAAAACAAGTACTAATGGGATTAGATGACCCATATCCATTGGGAGAAATGGAAAGTGATGCCCAATCATCTTATCCCGGTAAAATATTAGATCTAGCTATGGAGCGTGACATTATTAGACAAAATGACTATGATGCAATTTGGGAAGATAATGTGATACAATGGTTGTGTGGAGATGATGAAACTGCTAAACAAAAGTTAATCGATAGAATTATATCTTGATGCAATTTTTACCAGAAGAATTAGACGATTATGTTGTAAAACATAGCCAAGCCGAACCAGAATTATTACAACAGCTTAACAGAGAAACCTATCAAAAAATATTGCAACCACGTATGTTAAGTGGACACTTTCAAGGTAGAGTATTGAGTATGATTTCAAAGTTGGTGAATCCTAAAAACATTTTAGAAATTGGAACTTATACAGGTTATTCCGCCTTATGCTTAGCTGAAGGAATAAAAGTAAAAGGCGAATTACACACTATAGATATTGATGAAGAATTATATGCTTTCCAACGCAAATATTTTGATAAGTCTGAATATGGTCATCAAATTCATCAGCATTTAGGGAATGCATTAGAGATAATTCAAAATTTAGACCTAACCTTCGATCTCGTATTTATTGATGCTGATAAAGAAAATTACACGAACTACTTTAATTGTGTAATCGATAAATTAAATTCTGGAGGTATAATACTTTCCGATAATGTGCTTTGGAGTGGAAAAGTAATTGAAGCTTTACAACCTGATGACACATCAACAAAAGCATTAATAACATATAATGCACTGTTAAAAGATGATGATAGAGTTGAAACTGTATTGTTGCCAATTCGCGATGGGTTGACAATTAGTAGAAAGAAATAGCTTTTATAACTTACGCCTTACAGAGCCTGTAAAATCTTCAAGGTCGTCTTTTACTTTACTTATTTCTTCATTAATATTCTTGGCAACATCAGTATCGACACCTTGTTTATCTGCGGTTTTGGCAATTTCGTGTTTAATATCGTTAGTGGCATTTTTTAGTGTACGCATACCCTTACCAAGTCCTCGAGCTACTTCAGGAATTTTGTCTGCACCAAAAACCATAACAACAATAAAAAGGATTATTGCTATTTCTGCTCCGCTAATAAATAAAAATGTTGCTTCTTGTATCACTTTACAAATATAGTAAGTAAGTTTAATAAGATTACAAATTCGCTATTAAAGTTATAATTTATAAATCTGTGAATATTATTATTTTTTAAACTCTATACTTTTTTTGATTAAAAATTCTAAAAATTGTAATTCATTCCCATCTTCCATAAAACTCTTATCAAATCCATTGTCTTCAACAAAATATACAAACTCATTGACACTATCTTTAGGAATATTAAGGTTGTTGGCTAAATATGATAGCGAATATTTTGTAGTTAAATCCTGATATAAATTTGAAACATTAGGAATGTCTTTCTTTTTCGGTTTAAAGATTGGTTTTAATAAAAGCGCTGCTACTTTAACAAAATCCACTCCATTATAATAGTTTCCTTCAACCATTGCCATATTTATAACTTCAGATTTATAATCATCTGAAAATTCGAATTTATCACTATTTTGGATTCCAAAATAAATAGCATCTAAATCAGGATTAAATGTTTTTACACTTTCCATATCTACAATAAGATTACCCGAAAGTCCATAAGGTAGAATAATAACTTCGTCAAGTTTGTTAACTTTTTCAATCAAAAAGACAGTCATTATCTTTGAAGACAAAATATCTTCACTAATTACAATTATAAATTTTTCAAACTGCAATGCCGAGACTTCTACTCTATCATTAAGAGCAACCTCTATAGAAAACTGCCCTTCGATATCTGTTACTGTCCCTTTATTTGAAGAAGTATTATAAATTGTAACACCTTCTACATCTACACTATCTACAATAATTTTACCAAATACTTCAATACGATTAATGTCCTGAGAAAAACCAAGAGAGATTATAAAACCAAAGATAATTGATAAAAAGTAGTTGTTTTTCATAGGATAAAGAAAGTTATTACTTGTCTTAATAAAATGTAAAAGGCCTTTAAACTTTTGTTAAAAGGAACGATTACTTAAATTTACAACAAACAAATGAAGATGCAAAATATAATAATTGCAAGTACATCTACAATTCATAGTAGTGGGTTTTTAGAATATCTTTTAGATGATTTAAAACGACATTTTAAAGACACAAACACTATTCTATTTATTCCTTACGCAAGGCCAAGTGGCATATCACATAAGATTTATACTGAAAAAGTTAAAGATGTATTTTCTAATATCGGAAAAACTATAAATGGAATACATGAGTTTAATAATCCTATAAAAGCTATTAAAGAAGCTGAAGGTATTTTTGTTGGTGGTGGGAATACGTTTGTTTTGGTAAATCAATTGTACAAAAATAATCTAATCACGACGCTTCAAGAAGCAGTAAACACTGGAACACCATATCTAGGCACAAGTGCAGGAAGTAATCTTTGTGGTCTTACTTTATGCACTACTAATGACATGCCTATCGTGTATCCTCCTAGTTTTAAAACACTTGCTTTTGTACCATTTAATATAAACCCTCATTATTTAGATCCAGACCCAACAAGTAAACATATGGGAGAAACCAGAGGAACTAGGATACAAGAATTTCATAAATTTAATACCCAACCTGTAGTTGGATTAAGAGAAGGAAGCTATTTACATGTTTCTAATAATGAAATTGTTCTTAAAGGAGCGCTCTCAGCACGGATTTTTGAACATAATAAAACACCTTATGAAGTTGAACCAAATTCAACTTTAACTAATCTAACATAAAATTTAAAGTTTTTAAAAAAAGTGATACCCTAAAATCTCAAAGCCTTCGTTGTAATAAAATTTATGTGAAGGGTAATTTTGCACATAAGTATTCAGTTCTACAAATTCATACCCTTTTTGTTTCACATAATTATAAATCCATTTTAAAAACTGTTTACCTAAACCTTTTCCTCTATAATCATCATCAATATAAACATGATCAATTTCCATACTTTTTCCCGAATAATGTCGCGTACAAAACCACATTCCGGAAATACCTATTAATTTTTCACCATCAAAAATACCAGCACATTCATAGTTTTGAGTTACCATTTCAGCAAAACGCTGTTTTAAAATAGCTTCTGATTGTTTGTTATTGTTTAACTTTTGAACTAATGGAATAATACTATTAATATTACTTGTTTCAATGATTTTAAAAATAAAAGACATCTGTAAAATAATAAAGTTTAATAACTGCAAATTACTACAAAAAGCAACTAATAAAGGTAATAGTGTTAATTAAAAACAATTGAATATGTTTTCATTTATTATTCTACTGTTTAGCAGGATTTTGTTTTTATCTTTGTGTGTCTAAAAAACCAAAAATGAATAAAAAAGTTATCTTAATGATTCTTGATGGTTGGGGTAAATCTCCTGATCCTGAAGTCTCCGCAATAGATCACGCTAGTACACCATTTATAGACTCCCTTTATACAAAATACCCTAATGCAAGCTTACGAACCGATGGGCTGCATGTAGGTTTACCAGAAGGTCAAATGGGAAACAGCGAAGTAGGACACATGAATCTTGGTGCAGGAAGAATTGTTTATCAGGACTTGGTAAAAGTTAATCTGGCTGTTGCAAATAATACATTAAAACATGAAAAGGTTTTAGTAGATGCTTTCAACTACGCGAAAAATAATAACAAAAATGTTCATTTTTTAGGACTCTTGAGTGATGGTGGTGTTCATTCACACATTAACCATCTATTTGGATTAATAAATGCTGCTGAAGAATTTGGTATACAAAATTCATTTATTCATGCCTTTACCGATGGTCGTGATGTGGATCCAAAATCTGGATTTGGTTTTATAACTGAACTTGAACAACATGTAGAAAACACCAATTGTAAATTGGCATCAATTACTGGTCGTTACTACGCTATGGATAGAGATAATCGTTGGGAACGAATTAAATTGGCATATAATACAATAGTAAATGGTATAGGTGAAAAATCAACAAATGCTCAAAAATCTATTCAAAAAAGTTATGACAATGACATTACAGATGAGTTTATAAAACCTATTGTTATGGTTGATGGCAATCAACAGCCTGTAACTACTATTAAAGACCAAGATGTAATTATCTTTTTTAATTTCAGAACAGATCGTGGCAGACAACTTACACAAGCATTATCACAAAATGATTTTCATGAACAAAATATGCACAAGCTTAATTTGTATTATGTAACCATGACTAATTATGACAATTCGTTTAATGGTATCAAAACCATATTCAATAAAGAAAATCTTACTGAAACGCTAGGAGAAGTTTTAGAAAGATATGGTAAAAAACAAATTCGAATTGCAGAAACAGAAAAATACCCACATGTTACTTTTTTCTTTTCAGGAGGAAGAGAAAAACCTTTTGAAGGTGAAACAAGAATTTTAAGAAACTCACCTAAAGTTGCAACTTACGATCTGAAGCCAGAAATGAGTGCCTATGAATTACGTGATGCTCTTATTCCTGAACTCAAAAAAGGCGAGGTAGACTTTGTGTGCCTTAATTTCGCAAATGGTGATATGGTTGGTCATACTGGAGTTATGGAAGCTGCCATAAAAGCCTGTGAGTTTGTTGATGAATGTGTTAAGGAAGTAATAAAAACAGCACTAGAAAACAATTATACAACGATTCTAATTGCAGATCATGGCAATTGTGAAACCATGTTAAATCCAGATGGAACTCCACATACAGCTCACACTACTAATCCAGTACCAATTATTTTAATTGATAAAGACTTAAAATCTATAAACGATGGTGTTTTAGGAGATATTGCTCCTACTATTCTTGAGCTTGTCGGAATCGAAAAACCTAAATCCATGACTCAACATTCATTGTTAGGTTAATGAATACATATTTATTGTACATTTATAACGTACATAACAGATACTAATGAATTTTCACGATAAATTAATTATTGCCATCGATTTTGATGGAACCATTGTAGAAGATAGATATCCTGATATTGGTAAGCCTAGATTGTTTGCTTTTGAAACTTTAAGGAAACTTCAGGAAAATGGACATCGATTAATTTTATGGACCTATAGAAGTGGAAAAACATTGGATGAAGCTGTAGCCTTTTGCAAAGAAAATGGTATTGAGTTTTATGCTGTAAATAAAAGCTATGCAGAAGAAGTTTTAGATGATACTAAAAGTCGAAAAATTTATGCCGATTTGTTTATAGACGACAGAAATATTGGTGGCGTTTTAGGCTGGGGAGAAGTTTATCAAATGATAACTAACGAAATTCCTAATATTAAAATTCCAAAAAAGAAAAAAGGATTCTTCGGTTTGTTTAAATAGTTCAAATCTACTTATAAATTCACATAGTCACTAAAAGTCTTAAACACTTATTTTAAGTACCTTTGCCATTATTTTAAATTATGATTATAGTAAAAAATAAAGAGGAAATAGAATTAATGCGCGAAAGTGCATTAATAGTTTCCAAAACTTTAGGAGTTATTGCAAGTGAAGTAAAACCTGGAGTTACAACGTTACAATTAGATAAAATAGCTGAAGAATGTATTAGAGATCATGGTGCTGTTCCTGGCTTTTTAGGCTTATACGATTTTCCAAATACACTTTGTATGAGTCCAAACTCTCAAGTAGTTCATGGCATTCCAAACAAAGAACCATTGGTTGAAGGCGATATAATCTCCATAGATTGTGGTGCCATTAAAAACGGTTTTTATGGAGATCATGCATTTACTTTTGCAGTAGGTGAAATAGATCCTGAAACTGAAAAATTATTGCAAGTAACAAAAGAATCTCTTTATGTTGGTATTAGAGAATTTAAATTAAATAATCGTGTTGGTGATGTTGGTTATGCCATACAACAATATTGCGAGTCTCATGGATATGGCGTGGTTCGTGAATTGGTTGGTCATGGATTAGGACGTAAAATGCATGAAGATCCCGAAATGCCAAATTATGGAAAACGTGGACGAGGCAAAAAATTTATTGAAGGTCAGGTAGTGGCAATAGAGCCTATGATAAATATGGGAACACATCGTATTAAACAACATAAAGACGGTTGGACAATAACGACTCAAGACAATAAACCATCTGCTCATTTTGAACATGATGTTGCTATTGTAAATGGCAAACCAGAAATACTTTCAACTTTTGCTTATATCTATGAAGCTTTAGGAATTGAAAGTGATGAAGAAGTTGAATTTAGACAACATGAATTAATACTATAATTATGACTACAAATATTTCTGAAATTCATGAAAGACTTCTTGTAAAAGGTATAAAAGGTCGTTACGTTCATACTAAAAATAGCACTATTGGTTTTGTAGAAATTGAAAAAGGTGCAATTTTACCAATACATTCGCATTATCATGAACAAACCACACAAATAATTGAAGGTAAGTTAGAAATGGTTATTGGTAGTGAAACTAAAATTCTGGAGCCAGGTATGTTTACTATAATCCCTTCCAATGTACCTCATAGTGCTGTAGCATTAACTGACTGTAAAGTAACAGATACTTTTTGTCCTGTAAGAGAGGATTATAAATAGTGAAACAACTATTTAAATTCATATTAAATTTTTTACCAAGACCTTTCTTAATTAGGTTAAGTTATACTGCACGTCCATTTTTAGCTTTCTTTTTAAAAGGAAACACATTTACTGATCCAATTGACGGAAAATCTTTTAGAAGCTTTTTGCCTTATGGTTATGGCAAACAACGAGATAACGCCTTATCACCTTCAACACTATCTTTAGAACGACATAGACTTTTATGGTTGTATTTAAAAAATGAAACAGATTTCTTTACAGCAGAAAAAAAAGTACTTCACTTTGCACCAGAACAAGCATTTTACAAACGATTTAGAAGCATGAATAATTTGAATTATACTACTTCAGATTTAAACTCTCCACTTGCAGATGTAAAAGCTGATATTTGTAATCTTCCATTTAATGATAATGAATTTGATGTGATACTGTGCAATCACGTATTAGAACATATTCCTGATGACACAAAAGCAATACAAGAATTATATCGCGTTTTAAAACCAAATGGCATGGGAATTTTTCAAATTCCACAAGACTTGTCTCGTGAAACTACTTTTGAAGACGATTCGATAACTGAAAAAAAAGAACGTGCTAAAATCTTTGGACAATACGATCATGTACGTGTTTATGGTCGCGACTATTTTGATAAGCTTCGTAGTATAGGCTTTAAAGTAGATGAAGTTGATTATACTTCTAAACTCTCGGAAGATGAAATTAAAAGATATTGTTTAGCAAAAGGTGAGATTATTCCTGTGGTTAGTAGATAACTAATTTTCAGGAAAACCATTTAATGCAAGTGTTTCCAATTCTTTCCCATCATTTTCAAAAATTAAAAAGACTTTTAATTCAGGATGGTCTATTAAAAAAGTTGTCACTTTTTCTATTCCCATAGTTTTAAACGCTGTTGCATAGGCATCAGCTGACATACAATCTTTTGCAATTACAGATATACTTAATAAATTGGTTTTACTTGGATAGCCAGTTCTAGTATCGATAATATGAGAATATTTATTTCCGTTTTCGTCTACTTTAAACTTTCTGTAAGTTCCTGATGTTGCCATAGATTCATCGTGTAACGAAATTGCTTTTAACGGCATTTGTACATCTTCATAATTTGGCGTGTCAATTCCTACTTTCCAAACACTTTGCTTTTCGATGTTTTTGCCTTTCACTCTTATCTCTCCTCCTATTTCCACCAAATAATTTTCTATATGTTGGCTTTCTAAAAAGTTGGCTATTACATCTACTCCATAACCTTTAGCAATGGCATTAAAATCTAAAAAAGCACCTTTAGGTTTAAGTATTGAATTATTAATTCGGTTTATTTTATTAAATCCTACATACTGCATTAAACTATCAACCTTTAAGCTATCGAGACGTTCTATTTTCCCTTCTAGTCCAAAATCCCAAGCATTAACTAAAACACCAATGGTAGGGTCGAAAGCACCCTTAGTTTCTTCATAAATCTCATGCGAAGTTTCTAAAACTTTAATAAAATGTTTGTCTATAAGTACAGCTTCATTCCTATTTAATTTTGAAATATCTGAATTTAATTGATAGGTAGACATTGATTTATTAATGACATAAAACAAACTATCAAACTGATTTTCGAAATTGAGATTAGCCTCAGAATAATATGTAACTGCATACGAAGTGCCAAATACATTTCCTAAAATCTTTGTGTTTTTAATCTCTTGTTTACAGGAAGTTATAAATAACAAAGTGATTATAAAAGGTAGTGATTTTTTCATTTATCTTAATTAAGACATAACTTTAATTAGAACGTAAAATTACTACTAATATCTTTTTGAATAAAATTTGTTTAATTTTATAAACACTAACTAACTATTTATTACTGCTTAATGATCAAATTCTTTCGTAAAATACTTTACAACCTTATGGGGAAAAACAAAACAGGTAAATACCTAAAATACGTCATTACATTAATAGACAAAGAACTAAATACAAACTAAAACATAAAAACATGGGAATATTCTGGGATTTATTACAACAAGACGAGCTGGAAAAACAACAAAAACAGGCCAATAGTTTAGAAGATCGGGTAGAGTATATAGAAACCGAACTTGAAAACACAAAAGCATTATTAAAGAAAACCTTGGTAGCTTTAGAAACACATTTGGTAAAAGATATAGATGGTGATGGTAAAATGGGATAATTTAATTCAGTTTTATGATTAAATTTTTTAGAAAAATACGTTATCGAAACACAATTTTGCATTTGCAAAATCAAATGTCTAGTGGACATTTGGTGAAGATAGCCGCTTGCGGACTTACTAAAACCTCAAACAGAACCTATGATAAAGTTTTTTAGACAAATAAGATATAAGTTAATGGAACAAAACAAAACAGCCAAGTACTTAAAATACGCCATTGGCGAAATCTTGCTTGTGGTTATTGGTATTCTTATTGCTTTACAGCTTAACAATTTAAACGAAGAACGCAAAAATCGTATTTTAGAAGCCGACTACTATTGTACACTTTTGGAAGATTTAAATCAGGACGTTTTAGAAATTAAAAAACAACTTGAAACTAATGAACTTCGCATAAAGAGCAGTAATGAATTTATTGCTTTATTACAAAAGTCTAGCTTCACTCAATTTGATGTTATGCAAGCCATGTTAGGTGCAGTTGCTAAAACCACTTATACTTTTCAGCCAAGCAAAGCAGCTTTTGAAGATTTAAAATCGAGTGGAAATTTAGGATTACTTAAAGATTTAACTATAAAAAATAAATTAATAGCTTATTACACTAATCTAGAAGGTTTAATTGACGTTATTGATGCCAATTCAGACAGTAGTATTAATGCCTTTTTTAATTATCAAAAAGATTTTAGTGAAATTGGATGGCAACATCTTCCATTTGTAAATTCAGAAATCGATACAACTATTGTAAATGTAAAGGCTCTCACTCCAATTGATTATCCTACAAAAGAATTAAAAAAACAATTAATTAGTGATGCAGTGATGTTTTTGGGAACTTCTTCTAGAAAAAAAGATTTGTATTTAATTGTGGCCAAAGAAATTAACAACATGCAAAATATTTTAAGCGAAAAATGTAATAATAAATGATCAAATTCTTTCGTAAAATACGTCAAAACATGATAAAAGAAAACAAAGTAAGCAAATATGTGCTTTACGCTATTGGTGAAATTGTACTTGTGGTAATAGGTATTCTTATTGCTATTAGCATTAATAATTGGAATGAACAAAGAATACAACAACATAAAGCAGCGTATTATTTAGTATCTATAGTCAAGGATCTTGAAAGTAATGTTGCATTCATAAAAACTAAAAATACCGCTATAAACAATGATTTGAAATTATTGGAAGCCATTAGTCATAAACTTACCAATGATGCGACAACTATGGACACGTTAATTAAAATAGCAACAGAAGAATTAGATTTGAGGGCAAACTCTTATACTAAATTAAATGAAAATACATATCAAACTTTACAAAATACTGGACATATACAATTTATCGATACATGGTTGCAGGAAGAATTGCAACAAATAAATTTTATTCAAAACGACCTATATGAAACTAATGAATTTGTTACCAATGATTATTCCTCTACAATTCTTGAATTCTTAAAGTATTTCCCCGGAAACACCATAAATAAAGAACTCAAACAGAAGGTATATAATGAGTTTTCAAATGCACAACGAATTAGCGCATTCTCGAATTTAATTTGGTTTAAAAGAGGTATGTATCACAGTATTTTAAGGCGTTCTGAAATACTCGAAGAAAAGACCACAAAGCTACTAGATACCATGGAAATACTTTATTCAAAATAACAAGATAATCATTATGATTAAATTTTTTAGAAAAATACGCTACGACCTTATGGAAAAAAATAAAACAGGCAAATACCTTAAATACGCTATTGGCGAAATTGTGCTTGTTGTTATTGGTATCTTGTTGGCATTGCAAGTCAATAATTGGAATATCAATAGAATAAATACTAATTCTTATAACAATGTACTTACAAGTTTAATTGCAGATCTTGAAAATGATATTAATGAGCTTGACAACCTTGTTTCAATTTCTAAAAAACAAAATATAATTATAATTAAAACACTCAACAATAAAGAAACTACTATAGATAATATAAGAGCTTATATAAAACAACTATGTTTTAGTCCAGAATCCTTTACCCCTAATACAACTTCTTTTAAAATATTAGAAAATTATGGTTCATCCAATTTATTAAAAATAAAGGAAATTTCTACCGATGTCCAATCACTTTATAATTCGGCTTACAAAATTAACCAAGAATCTTATAATGACAGGAACACATTAATCTCTTCACGTATAAGACCACTAATCATGAAATCTAAACTCATAACGCTTGACTTAAATGGAGAAATAATGTTAGATGAAAATGAAGTAAAACATATTTTATCAATTAATGGTGAGCTTACAGGTCCTTTGAAAGAACTATTTGTACTTAATGCAATTTTAATAAGAGAACGATTAGAACCATTGAAAGAAAAATTTAAGGATATAGCATCAAAATTAAAGCAATTAAAGACAAAATAAGCGGCTAAAAAAATCAATAATGATTAAATTCTTTCGAAAAATACGCTACGACCTTATGGAAAAAAACAAAACAGGAAAATACCTTAAATATGCCATTGGCGAAATCATTCTAGTTGTGATAGGTATTTTAATTGCGCTTTCAATTAATAATTGGAACGAGTCTAGAAAATTAGAAACCGATGAAAAAGAGCTCATTGCTGACTTAAAAGAGGAGTTTAACCACAATATCAATATTATTAATGATGAGATAAATATCAATACTAATATTATTAATAGGATTGCAAAATTTATTGACCTTTTCTCAGAAGGCACAATTGAGGCTTCAGAAGACCAAATTGCTACTCTCTTTAAAGATGCAATTGGTTCAGAATTTGTTTATAAACCTGCTACAGGTGTTATTAATGAAGCTATAAATTCTGGTAAATTGAGCTTAGTTAAAAACTTCCAACTTAAAAACCAAATATCATTATGGGAATCTAAATTAATGCCTCTAAGAAATCAAGAAATTCTTGTTAACGAAGAGCAAGCTATATGTTTTAATTATATTCTTACACATGGCGATTTTAGAAAAATGAGAGAAATCACCGAAAAAGGCAAAAATTCTTGGTTCAATATTCTTAAAGAAAACAAATTCACAAACACAACCAATAAGCATTTGCTTCAATCAAAAGAATTAGAAAATCATATGATTATATATATGGGAAGTATCTTTTATCTTAGTAATAGTCAATATAAAAACATGAGAGATTATATGACCAATGTTGTTCAACTCATAGAAAAAGATTTAAGCAATGATTAAATTCTTTAGAAAAAAAAGATATAACCTTATGAATAGAACTACAATTTTCACTTTCACATTTTTAGCCCTATTTTTTATAAGCTGTAAAGAAGATAAAAAAGGTAATCAAGCAATAACATCAAACAATTCAGAAGTAGAAATAATTGCTACCACAGATTATCAAGATTTGGTAAACCTGTTCTATGATTGGCGAGCTTTTGAAACACCACCACTTAGTAATGGTACTCCAGATTATACAGCAGAAACTTTTGAAAAACGCTGGCCAAAATTTAAGGAACTTCAAAACCAACTAAAAGCTATTGACACAAGCAATTGGTCTGTAGAAAATCAAGTTGACTGGATGATTGTCTGGGCCGAAATGAATGGTTTTGATTTTAACCATCGTATACTAAAACCTTGGGTTCGCGATCCTGCATATTATAAAGTAATTTGGAGTTACAAAAGTGATGTGCCAGCACATGAAGGACCAACAAATCATGGTACTACCGAATTATGGACCTATGAGTTTCCTTTATCTCCAGAAGAGCGAACACGACTTATTAACGATTTAAAAGTGATTCCGCCTTTTTACAAACAAGCAAAACAAAACTTAACTGGAAATGCAAAGGATTTATGGATTACTGGAATTAGAGACATTCAATACCAAAGCATAGTACTTAACAATCTAAAAGCCAAGTCACATATAAAAGAAGATGCAGAAATTGTATCAGTTATTGATGACGCCATTACCTCAACTAATGATTTGGTGTCTTGGTTACAGGAGAAATCCAAATCTAAAACTGGTCCTTCAGGTATTGGTAAAGAAAATTATACATGGTATTTGCAAAATGTGCATTTAGTGCCTTTATCTTGGGATGATGAAGTGATGATTTTGAAACGCGAATTGGCACGAGCTTGGTCTTCTTTAAAATTAGAAGAACATCGAAATAGAAACCTTCCTGAGCTTATTGATGCCGATTCACCCGAAGCTTATAATAAGTTAGCGGAAGCTTCAGCACAAAGCTTGATGACCTTTCTGGATCATCAAGATATCGTTACAGTAAAACCCTATTTTGAACCTGCATTACGAGAACATTTAGGCGAATTTGTACCAAAAGACAAACGCAATTTTTTTGTTATAGGCGAACATTATGATCCAAGACCGCTATATTCTCATTTTTATCATTGGTTTGAATTAGCCCGAATGGATAACGAACCACATGAAAGTGAGATACGTAAAGGACCTTTACTCTACAATATTTTTGATTCTCGAAATGAGGGCACTGCCACAGCTGTAGAGGAAATGTTCATGCAAGCAGGTTTATACGATGATAGTCCAAGAAGTAAAGAGATCGTTTATATCATGATTGCACAACGTGCAGCAAGAGGTTTAGGCTCTCTTTACGCACATGCTAATGAAATGACTATGGAAGAAGGTGGTAGTATACACTCAGAATATACACCTCGTGGCTGGATGAAAACTGAAAAAGAACTCCTCATTTTTGAGCAGCATTTGTATTTACGCCAACCAGGATATGGTACCAGTTATATTACAGGAAAATATTTACTTGAAAATGCTTTGGCTGATTATGCAAGAATTCAAGAACTAAATAATAAACCTTTTATAACCAAAGATTTTTTTGATACACTAAACAGTATTGGAAATATCCCAATTTCACTTGGTCATTGGCAAATGACAGGAGAAAACAACCACTTAACATCAGTCTTTAATGATTAAGTTTTTAAAATTATACCTAACTTTAAAACAAACCATAGATCAACTTCTAATAGTTGTTCTAAACTATTTTATACTAACCAATTATTCTTCTGTATTATGAAGCAGTTATTTACTTTTTGTGTTCTTGTATTATTGGCAAGTACATTTGGCTATTCTCAAAACATTCTAAATCCAGCTCCTGATAGAAAACCGAGCGAAGGAGAAGGCCCTTTTGATAGACTTATTATTCGTGGAGTAACCGTCATTGATGGCACAGGTGCTCCTCCAAGGGGTCCAATGGACATTGTTATTGAAGGCAACAAAATAGTAAAAGTTGTAAGCGTTGGCGTTCCTCATGTTGAGATTAATGCTGCAAATCGTCCTCGAGGTGCTACTAAAGAAATTGATGCCACAGGTTCGTATGTTTTACCTGGCTTTATCAATTTACATGCTCATGTTGGTGGAGCTGCCAAATCTCCAAATGCCGAATATCCTTATAAATTATGGATGGCTCATGGTATAACAACAATAAGAGGTGTACCAGCGGCAAATGTGGCTTGGACACAAAGTGAAAAAAAGCGAAGTGCTGAAAATAGAATTGTCGCTCCTAGAATAATCCCTTTTCACACACTTGGTTCAGGAGAAGATTGGAAGGGTGGCGATGTTTATACTCCAAAGAAAGCAATCGAATGGGTTCAATGGGCTGCCAAGCAAGGTGTTGAAGGATTAAAGTTTTTTAATCATGATCCAGATGTTTTAGAAGCAGCAATTAATGAAGCACACAAATTTAAAATGGGTACTGTTGCTCATATTTCACAACCTATGGTGGCACAAACTAATGTTTTGGATGCTGCGAGAATGGGTCTAGATAATATGACACATTATTATGGTTTGTTTGAAGCTTTATATAAAAATGAGGATGTTCAACATTGGCCTCCAAATTTTAATTATAATGATGAACAAGACCGTTTCAGTCAAGTGGCTTATCAATGGGACAAAATTCATCCCAGAGGCAGCAAAAAGTGGCAAAAATTAATTGATGAACTTCTAGAACGAGATTTCATTATTGATCCTACAATGACTGCATATCTAGCAGGAAGAGATGTAATGAGGGAGCGTGATGCCGAATGGCACAAAGAATATACCATACCGACCTTATGGGATTTCTACACACCAAATAGAGAAAATCATGGATCTTATTTCTTTAATTGGACGTCTTGGGACGAAATAGCTTGGAAAAACTTTTATAAAGTGTGGATGTCTTTTCTTAATGATTATAAAAATGCAGGAGGACGAGTGACGGTTAGTGATGATGCCTCTTTTATTTATAACCTATGGGGATTTGGATACGTTGAAGAAATGGAATTACTACAAGAAGCTGGCTTCCACCCACTGGAAGTAATCAGAGGAGCAACGCTTCATGCTGCTCAAGCCATATTTGAACCCAAAGGAATACCTATTGAGTTTGGTGTAATTCGTCCAGGACTATTAGCAGATCTAGTAATTGTTGATGAAAACCCAATTGAGAATCTCAAAGTTTTGTATGGTACAGGATTTTTAAAGTTAAACGATGAAACCGGTAAAATGGAACGCGTTGGAGGCGTAAAATACACCATAAAAGACGGAATTATTTATGATGCAGTTAAGCTAAGAGAAGATATACGTGCTATGGTAAAAAATAAAGAATAAGGTAACTTAAAAGCACATGATAAATTTTTTTAGAAAAATAAGATACGACAATATGGAGAAAAACAAAACAGGTATATATCTAAAATATGCAATTGGTGAGATTGTATTAGTTGTAATAGGTATATTAATTGCTTTAAGTATTAATAATTGGAATCAGGCTCTCCAATATAACAAGAACAATACGTTAATGTTACAACAACTATTAGAAGAAAATGAAGCTAACTATTTAGAACTTAAAGAAGATCAAGATTATCGCGATTCTCTGGAAACAAAACTTAATCGTCTTGTCACATTTATTAAAGAAAACGATATTGTGAAAAACGAAAACAAATTAAAGTTTCACCTATTGCCTCTTTTTCAATCTACTTCTTACACGTTTTCTGAAAACTATTTGAAACGTTATATAAACTCGAACGAGCAAGAACATTCTATATTAACCAAGGAACTAATAGAGCTTCTATCTAACCAAAATGATTTAACCTACATTTCTGAAAAATCGCTAGAAAGTAGATTTGAGAATTTTTATGATGTATTAGTTAAAGATCTAGATTTTCAGACTTTTGAAATAAAATCTTTTGATGTATTAAAATCTTTTGAATTTAGAAATAAGATTATTATGCTGTCCATTATTGAAAAAGAAGTTGGAAATCAATTTAACCAAACTATTAAGCAACAGCAAAAAATAGATTCAATAATTTCATCTTTTTTATCTAAACAGTAATGATTAAATTCTTTAGAAAAATACGCTACAATCTTATGGAAACAGGAAAAACAGGCAAATACCTAAAATATGCCATTGGCGAAATTATACTGGTGGTTATTGGTATTTTAATTGCTTTAAGTATTAATACATGGAATCAAAATCGATTAAATAAAATATTAGAACATGAGTTGTTAAGCAATTTATTGAATGATGTAGAAGCTGACATACAAAATTTGAAGTATCAGGATAGTGTTTTAGCATTGGCTTTACTTTCCAAGAATAGGTTATTATTCCATATTAAAGGAGAAGAAATTCCAGAAGACAGCATTTTTTATTACCTCTCGCGAACTGGACCAACAAGTCTCTTTAATTCTACCAAGATTACCTATGATGAAATGAAGAATTCAGATGCTTTTAAAGTTATTGGTAGCAAAGAAATACGAAGGGAAATTGCCATTTTATATAGACAATATGAAAGAGTTGAAGATGCCGAAAAAACATATATCGATTTACAATCAATATCACGTAATATAAGAATAGAAGATTTTTCAACAGGTTCCCTATCTAGGATTGGAGTAGGTGATATTCAAGACAAAGATCAAGTTTTAAAGCAAATAAAAACAAACCGTAGATTTATTAATGCTCTCAATACAAATTATAGTGGTAACTTGAGTAATACATATAATATAACTTTAGAAAAAGTAAAAAAATTTAAATCCAAATTAACCACTTATCTCAACCAATGATTAAATTTTTTAGAAAAATACGCTACAAGCTTATGAGTGAGAACAAAACTGGAAAATACTTTAAATACGCTATTGGAGAAATTGTATTAGTAATGATAGGCATTTTACTGGCATTACAAGTAAATAATTGGAACCAGAATAGAATTACAAAAAATAAAGAAATTGAAATACTCAAAGATTTTAAAACAAATCTCGATTTCGATATTGCACAGTTAGATTCTATTATTGTTCACTACAAAAGAGCCAAGAATTCTATAAATACCGTGTTAAATTATCTCGAAAATGATTTGCCACATACAGATTCGTTAAACAAACAATTTTTTAATACGACACTTATATATGATTCTGGCGGACTTACTAGTGGTGTATTCGAAAATTTAAAATCATCAGGCTTCGATCTTATATCCAATAAAGAAATTAGAAGCATGATTATATTGGTGTACGACGAACATCATCCTTGGATGAAAAGTTGGGAAGAACGATACATAAACGTCATTTTCGATGCTCAAAAAAACATCTACAATACAAGATTTAAAGATTTTTGGAATGGTGATTATAAAGATCAAAATGTTATTGGTGAAATGATTCCTATTGATTACGAAAAATTAAAGAATGATGATGAATACAAATACCTGTTGAGGACACAATTAAATTTAATTGGTTGGCTTATAAATAAGCCTGCAGAAAACACACAAACAGAATGCAACAAACTATTAAAGCTCATTGAAAAAAAGCTTAATAAAACCAATTAGAAATGATTAAATTCTTTCGTCATATAAGATTATAAGCTAATGGAGCAAAACAAAACAGGTAAATACTTTAAATATGCTATTGGTGAAATTACACTTGTTGTTATAGGTATTTTAATTGCTTTAAATATTATAGATCTAGTTAACTATTAAACTATAATAATCGTTTTCTGGGTAGTTGATTTCATATCGTTCACCGTCAGCACCTACAATCGCTCTAATATTAAACTTAAGCTTCCAAGTTCCTTTTCCAAACTTCGTTTTACTTATTTGTAGTTCTCTACATTCAGCATTTTTAAAATTAATTTGAGGTTCGTCACCAGATCGATCCATACCATTCAACCAAACTACATTAGATATCCAACCTTCGGTTTCCCACCATAAATCACTGTCAGAGACCTTTGGTTCTTGTAATTCATTACCAACTTCCCACTCTCCCATTTGAGCCGAAACATGTAAATTCAATGGTTTTTCCAAACTGTCTGTATCTATTTCTAAATCTAATGTACCATAGCTACCTTCTGGATAATTATAAGCTAACCAAACATAGTGTTCGTTTTGGTATATGTATAAATTAACATCGTCAGACAATGCCATTGGCTTTACTCCCAATTTTATATAATCACTATACTTTCCATCCACTATAGGAGGAGCAATACTACTATCGCCATTTGATGATGAATTACAAGAAATAAAAATAATAGATAACATTAATAACAGAGGAAATTTCATAATTGCAAATTTTAATTATACCAATGAATCAAATCTACTATCAAAATTTTTAGATTTACTTATAGAATTGTTAAAATTAAAAATCCAACACTTTCGTCATATTAGAAAATCACTCATTATGGAAAACCATATAATCTATTAACAGTATTGTAACAGTTTTATAAATTCTTTATCCTTTTATATATATAAAGGGTATGAAACAAACTTTACTTTTACTAACTGTGTGTCTTTTAATTATAGGATGTAGAAAATCTTATGTCGAAGAATGGAATGATTTTGAAACTATTCTAATAAAGAAAGAAAAATCGTTTCAAAATTACGATGAATTTAAGGAGCAAGAAGGTGATTTCGAGTTAATTCACTATGAATCAAACGGAGCACTATTAAAAGCCTTGTTGAATACCAAAAATATTGATTCATTAAACCAAAGCCCAGTGATTGTTTATTTACATGGAGGATTTGCATTGGGTTATAATGAGGTTCTACAAACACAACGATTTACTGATGCCGGATTTATAGTATTTGCACCAACTTACAGAGGTGAAAATGGAAATGCAGGCAATTTCGAGTTATTTATGGGTGAAGTAGGCGATGCGAAAGCTGCTATAAACTGGATATCGCAACAAACATATGTTGACAAAGAAAGAATATATGTTTTTGGCTGGAGTGTTGGTGGAGGTATAGCTTTAAACCTTTCACTACATGATGATCTTCCGATTCAATTTAGTAGTAGCAGTGCAGGAATATATGACTTGGGTCTTATTAAATCATGGGCCACCGAAGACGATATGATCAAATTTCCGTATGACTATAAAAATGAGGATGAAAATTATTTTAGGCTTCCATTATATAATTTGGATAAAATGACTAGAGCCCATTTTACATATATCGGTTCTGATGACAATTATAATTTCTATCAAAAATTAGTAGATAGTTTATATGCAAAAAAAGTAACCCAAATGAGATTACGAAAATTATTAGGTAATCATGTTACTAGTGTGCCAAAAGCTATGAGAAAATTCTTGAATGAAATAAGAAAATTTGAGAAAAGAAAATAAAAAAACTCAACACCTAGTATCGAGCTTTTTTATATATAATTTATGATTACTTTACAATTAACCTCCAAAATCGTCAAAACGAATATTTTCATCAGCAAGACCAAAGTCCTCTCCCATTTTCTGTACAGCTTGATTCATTAAAGGAGGTCCACAAAAATATAGTTCAATATCTTCTGGAGCGTCGTGTTTAGATAAGTATTTGTCGATTACCACTTGGTGAATAAAGCCAACAAAACCGTCACCTACTTCATCATTAGTGTCTGTTTTAACTGTCCAGTTATCAGCTTCAGCAGGATCAGACAATGCGATATAAAATTTAAAATTAGGAAAATCTTTTTCTAATGCTCTAAAGTGATCTATATAAAATAATTCAGCTTTAGAGCGTCCTCCATACCAATAAGTTACTTTACGACCTGTTTTTAAGGTTCTAAACAATTGATATAAATGTGAACGCATTGGTGCCATTCCTGCTCCTCCACCAACATATAACATTTCAGCTTCAGAATCATTTATAAAGAACTCTCCATAAGGTCCTGAAATAGTTACTTTATCTCCTGGTTTTTGATTGAATATATACGACGAAGCTATTCCTGGATTAACATCCATCCAGCCACCTTTATCACGATCAAAAGGAGGTGTTGCTATACGTACATTGAGCATAATTTTTCTGCCTTCGGCAGGATAAGAAGCCATAGAGTAAGCTCTTTCCACAGTTTCTTGATTCTTCATTACTAAAGGCCACAATCCAAATTTTTCCCAATCTGATTTAAATTTATCAGGTTCTCCTGGATGATCTTCAGGATGTGCAGCGACATCCATTTCTGAATATTTAATTTCAGTATTTGGAATTTCAATTTGTATATAACCGCCAGCTTTATAATCCATATCTTCAGGGATTTCGACTACAAATTCTTTAATAAATGTGGCTACATTATAGTTAGAAACTACAGTAGCTTCCCATTTCTTGATTCCGAAGATTTCTTCCGGAATTGTAATATCCATATCTTGTTTTACTTTCACTTGGCAAGATAATCGAACACCTTCTTTTAGTTCTTTACGTGAAAAGTGTGGTGTTTCGGTAGGTAATGCTTCTCCACCTCCAGAATTTACATGACACTCACACTGAATACAAGTTCCACCACCACCACAAGCAGATGGTAAAAATATTTTTTGTGCTCCTAAAGTAGTTAATAAACTGTCTCCAGATGCTACTTCTATTTTGCGTTCGCCATTAATAGTAATTGTTACTGGACCAGATGGCGATAATTTTTGTTTCACAACTAATAACAATCCAACTAACAACAATGTAATAATCAAAAAAGAGATTACAGTTGCTATAATTGTTCCTAATGTTCCTGCTGCTAATATCATACTACTCGGTTACTTTTTTTGTGTTATCAGCTAATGCTTTTGTTTCTTCTTTTTCTTCTTCAGAATCAATTTCATCTCGATTAGACTCAATAACAGCAGTCTTTTCTTCTTTTGCTTCTTCTTCATCTCCACCAGTTAACATACCACCAAAACTCATAAAACCTATTGCCATTAATCCTGTAATGATGAATGTAATTCCTAATCCTCTTAAAGCTGGAGGAACATTTGAATATCTAATTTTTTCACGTATAGCTGCTATAGAAAGAATGGCTAAAAACCATCCAATCCCTGAACCTACTCCGTAAACAGTTGCTAATCCTAATGTTGGAATTTCTCGAGATTGCATAAATAAAGAGCCTCCTAAAATGGCGCAGTTTACAGCAATAAGTGGCAAGAAAATACCCAATGAATTATATAATGCAGGTGAAAATTTTTCTACAACAATTTCTACCAATTGAACCATTGTTGCAATAGTTGCAATAAATAAAATAAATGATAAGAAACTTAAATCGTAGTCTGCATATTCTGCACCCAACCATTTTAAAGCACCTGGTTGTAAAATGTACTGATCTAACAACCAGTTTAAAGGAACTGTAATTGCTAATACAAAAATAACTGCAGCACCAAGCCCAACAGCAGTTGTTACCTTTTTAGAAACAGCAAGGTAAGAACACATCCCAAGGAATGTAGCAAATACCATGTTATCTATAAATATTGATTTGAAAAATAATTCTAAATATTCCATTGTTTAAGTGTTCAGTGTTCTGATACTGCTTACAAATTTTAATGATCTTCTACTAATGCTGGGTTTTTACTACGTTGTACCCAAATAATAATTCCTACAACAATTAATGCCATTGGAGCTAATAACATAAATCCGTTATTTTCGTAACCCATTGCATATAATCCCGTTTTTTCTATGGGATCTCCTAATACTGGAATTCCTAATAAGGTTCCAGAACCTAATAATTCTCTAAAGAATCCTACTATTATTAATATTAAACCATATCCAAATGAGTTTCCTATTCCGTCAAGAAAAGATTGCCAAGGTCCATTTGCTAGAGCAAAGGCTTCAAAACGTCCCATTATAATACAGTTGGTAATGATTAATCCAACAAAAACCGAAAGTGTTTTACTTAACTCGTATGCAAAAGCTTTTAGAACTAAATCAACAATAATTACTAAAGCAGCCACAACAACCAATTGCACAATAATCCTGATTTTTGAAGGGATAATATTTCGCATTAAAGAAATAACTACGTTTCCTATTCCTAAAACAAATAATACAGAAACTGCCATTACAATGGATGCTTCTAACTCTGCTGTAATTGCTAAAGCCGAACAAATCCCAAGAACCTGAATAGTGATTGGGTTATTATCTAATAATGGATCTTTAATTAATGCTGCGTCTTTTTTTGAAAGTAAGCCCATAAATTAATTATTTTTTAAATTTTTAAAGAAAGGTACATACAGCTTTAATTCTGATTTAAGCATAGCGGAAACACCATCTCCTGTTATTGTTGCACCTGCAATTGCATCGACTTCATTATCTGTTTTATCATTATTTTTTGGATCTGCATTCCCTTTAGCTATTCTAATCCCTTTAAAGCTACCGTTACTCATTAAAGGTTCACCAATAAAATCGTCCATAAAGAAACGCTGATTAATATTTGCTCCCAAACCAGCAGTTTCTCCTTTATGATCAAAAAATGCACCTTGAACTATCATATTTTCATCCATACCAACATAAGCCCAAATAGCATCCCAAAGTCCTTTACCTCTAATTGGCGCTATGTAAATTGTTTTTCCATCTTTTTCACCAACAAATAATGGTAATCTTCTTTGGTTTCCGTCTTTAGCAGCCGATTGCTCTTTTTTAATATCTATTAAATAAGCTTCGCCATTTTCAATAGAGTTCCCATGTTCATCTACTACAAGTTGTAAAGTGATATATTTTGAAAACTCATCAGCTATAACATCTTTAGAAACGAAACTCATACTCTTACCTTCGTTTTCATTAACTCCCATTGCATATAGAATATTTTGTTGCTTTTCTATACGCTTATTTTCATCTATTCTATCTTTTAATCCTGATGCTGCAAATGCTAATACAGAACCAACAATTATTACCATTCCAACAGCAAATAGTAGTGTATATGAATTTTTATCTGTTCTTTTTTCCATCCTTAAGCGTTTTTTACTTTGATGCGTTTTAATCTTTTCTTCACATTTCCTTGAACCACATAATGATCTATCGTTGGTGCAAACACATTCATTAATAATATGGCAAGCATTACACCTTCTGGATATGCTGGATTAAACACACGAATCATGATAGAAATAAAACCAATTAAAAATCCGTAAATCCATTTTCCTCTATTGGTTTGTGATGCTGTTACTGGGTCTGTAGCCATAAATACAACACCAAAAGCAAATCCACCAATAAGTAAGTGATGCCAGAACGTTGTAGTCATTAAACCATAGAATTTACTTCCTTCCGAAATTATTCCTGCATCTACTATTTGATTGAAAATAAGTCCCATCGCTAATGCACCTACAACAGATGAAAGCATAATTCTCCAGCTTCCTATTTTGGCGAAAATTAAAAATAAGCCTCCTAGTATTATGAGTAATGTTGATGTTTCACCTACCGAGCCCGGAATAAATCCCATAAAGGCATCCCAGACATTTGCAGTTTGGCCTAACATATCTTGATTTTGTGCGAGACCACCGAGTATGGTTTCACCGGAAATAGCATCGACACTTTGTCCTGCTGCAATTAAATTATCTCTTTCTACGGCACCATGAACCCAAACTTTATCTCCACTCATCCATGTAGGATATGCAAAGAATAAAAATGCGCGAATTGTTAAAGCAGGATTTAAAATATTCATTCCTGTACCTCCAAATACTTCTTTACCAATAACTACTCCAAATATTACTGCTACTGCCAACATCCAAAGCGGGATATCTACAGGTACAATTAAAGGCACTAACATTCCTGTTACTAAATAACCTTCTTCTACTTCGTGTTTTTTTATAATGGCAAATAAGAATTCAACTCCTAAACCTACACCATAAGATATAATTACCAGTGGTAAAATTTTCCAGAATCCTACCAAGAAATTTTCCATCGTCCAGAATTCACCCCTAAAAAATCCTTCTGAAACTGTTTGAATATCACCAATAGCTAAATGATGTTGATAACCAGCATTAAACATCCCAAAAATTAAACAAGGAACCAATGCCATAATCACTGTGTTCATGGTTCGCTTTAAATCGTCGGCTGCTTTTATATGAGTTCCACCATGAGTGGTATCATTGGGCAAGTATAAAAAGGTATGCAATGCATTGAATGCAGGTGCCATTTTACTACCTCTAAACTTTATTTTTAAATTGTGTAAACTACTTTTCAAACCCATTATCCTATCTCTTTTATCATTAAGTCTAATCCTTTCCTAATAATTTCCTGATGTGGCTGTTTAGACACGCATACAAATTCAGTAAGTGCAAAGTCTTCTGGTGCTACTTCGTACATTCCTAATGCTTCCATTTCATCTAAATCCTGATACATACAAGCTTTTAAAATTTGCATTGGAAAAATATCTAACGGGAATACATTTTCATAAGTGCCTGTGGTTACAAAAGCACGATGTTCTCCGTTTGTATTTGTAGTTAAATCGAATTTTTTCTTTGGAAACAACCAAGAAAATGTCAAAGCTCTGGACACAGATACTTTGTTAAAAACTAGCTTTGTCCATCCAAAGAATTCATAATCATTCCCTTCTGGAATTACGGTAATTGTATTGCTATAATAGTCAAGATATCCATCTGGGTTTATATGTTTTCCGCTTAAAACATTTCCAGAAATAATACGAACATTTGCATCTTTAGAAATGCCATAATCATAGATCATAGTTGCTATTTCACTTCCTAATTTAGTAACAAAATATCTTGGCTTTTCTACTGAGGAACCACTAAGTGCAACTATTCGCTCTGCATTAAACTTCCCAGTAAGCAACAACTCCCCAATTATTACTAAATCCTGTGGGTTAACTGTCCAGACGACTTCGCCTTTATTTATTGGGTCAATCTTATTAATTTGTGTCCCAACATTTCCTGAAGGATGTGGGCCAGAAACTTTATGCAACGTAATTCCGGATAAACCAGCTAAAGGTGAGTTTGCATTTTTACCAACAGAAACATGCACTTTACCTTCTGTTAATTTACTTAAAGCTGTAACTGCAGCTTGAAGTTCTGCTTCTTTACCTTGAAGTGCAAAATCGTAATCTGCTACAAGAGGTGCACTAGCATATCCAGAAATAAAAATAGCTTTTGGCGTTTTATCAGGATTTGCAATCACGTCGTAAGGACGTTGTTTAATAAACGGCCAACATCCTGTTGCTAATAAGTGTGCTTTAACATTTGAAGTATCAAGATTAAAAATTTCATTATCCTGATAACTTTGTTCTTTATCTGCCTGAATTTTTATAGCTAATATTTTACGCTTTTCTCCACGAGTAACCTCTAATATCTCACCAGATACAGGCGAAACAAACTTAACAGCTTCTTTGGCTTTATTATGAAACACTGTTTCACCAGCTTTTAATTTAGCTCCTTCTTTTGCAATAAGTTTTGGAATAACACCGTGGAAATCTTCAGGTCTAATGGTATAAAAATTGCTTACTATTGCTTTTTCAATCGCTTTTTCAGCTTCACCTTTAAGTTTAATGTCTAGACCCTTTTTAATACGAATGTCGTTGGACATATTATAATTATTGAATTTAATTATCTAAAAATCGATGCAAATTTACGAATTTAAAACACAGATGTTGTAATTATTTAAAAGAAATTCAATTCACAAATTTTCAATGGTTTTTATGCTTGAAATTCTATTTATTATAGCCATAAAAATACTCAAAGTTTATTAATTATTTCGTTACTTTTAAGCACCATAAAATTAAATCTTAATTATGAATCTAGAAACTCAACTTATTCAAAAAGCAGAATTTAATCCAAAGATTAAAAGCTATATTTTTTTAACAATTGCTTTTGTTATGCTTATTACTATAGTAGGCATACCTATACTTATTATTTGGCTTCTTGGGTTTGGACAATATATAAGTAAACGCTATTACGAAAACATGTCTTGTGAATTAACTACAAAACATTTAGAATTTAAAAAAGGAGTATTCTTTAAGGTTGAAAAAACCATTCCATTAGAGAATATACAAGATCTAACCTTTGTAGAAAATCCTTTATTAAAATATCTGGACTTGCGAATTTTAAAAATTGAAACAGCTGGACATAGCAATCCAAAAGGTAGTGATATGCAATTGGTTGGTATCATTGGAGCTGCCGAATTTAAAAAAAGTGTGTTACACCAAAGAGAGTTATTAAAACAAAAAGATAGAATTGGTAATATTCAAACCGAAACTACCAACACACAAATTAATAAAACCCTTATAGAAATAAGAGATATTTTGAATGAGATTAAGAACAAATAATGCCTAAAGCTGAAGAATTATTTCACAAAATTATTGATAAAGTTCCAGATGCTATTGAAGGTAAGATGTTTGGTGCATTGTGTATTAAATTAAAAAACAGAAAAACAGTTGCCATCTTCTGGAAGGATTGTATGCTCTTTAAACTTAATGACAAAGCACAGATAGAAGCACTTAACTTAAATGGTTCAAAAATTGCTTCGCATCTTTACGATACTGAAAAACCAATGAAAGGCTGGATTTCAATTCCATTTAAGCATTCCAACAAGTGGGTGGATTTCACTAAATTGGCAATTGAGTTTGTAAAGACTATTAAAAAATAATTACTACCCATGATTAAATTCTTCATTATAGAAGCATAATTTTAGGCACAAAATTTGTTTACCTTTACGCACAAATACATTTAAATGATATTTAAGCATCAACTATTCTTTTTATTCTTGTGTTTTACAACGCTAACTTTTGGTCAAGTAAGTGAAGTTAATCCACCTGAATATATAAAAACCATAATCTTCAAAAGCAATACTAACCAAAGCCAATTACCAATTTTAAAGTTAAACGAACGTTTGCGTTTAGAATTTGATGTTTTAAATGGAGATGAAGCCGATTTTTACTATACCATTACACATTACAATTTTGATTGGACACCATCAAAATTGATGAAATCTGAATATCTTCAAGGATTTGATAATTTACGTATTACCGATTATGAGAACTCGTTTAATACCTATCAAATCTACTCGCATTATAGGTTGCAAATTCCTAATCAGCAAACTCAATTAAAACTCTCTGGAAATTATATGATTCATATTTATAACGATTATGAAGAATTAATGTTCAGTCGAAAATTTATGATTTATGAAAATATTGCCAACGTTGGTGTCGCTATAAAACGCTCTCGTGATGTAAAATATATACAACAAAAACAATCTGTAGATTTTAAAGTGTCTTCACCTTCAATGCATTTTAATAATCCAAACCAAACAATTAAAGTTGCTGTTATCCAAAATAATAATTTAAATACAGCTATCATTAATTTAAAACCTGTTTATACTATTGGTCGTGAACTCATTTACAAATATGATACAGAATCTAGTTTTTGGGGAGGCAATGAGTTTTTATATTTTGAAAACAAAGATGTGAGAGGTGCTAATATAGGTGTCCAGTTTACCGATTTACAAGATATTTATCATAACTATTTATTTACAGATATTATCAGAGCCAATCGACCTTATACTTATAATCCAGATATTAATGGTAATTTTCTAATCACAGCTTTGGATACTGATAATGTAGATATTGAAGCTGATTATACAGTCATACATTTTTCAGTACAACATTCTGAACTATTAAATAGCAAAAGTATTCATGTTTATGGAAATTTTAATAATTATGCCGTTGACGAAACTACTAAAATGGCTCTTAATTCAAAATCGGGTTACTACGAAACTTCATTAACATTGAAACAAGGATTTTACAATTATAAATATGTAGTAGTTGATGGACACGGAAATATAGATGAAGGTGCTATTAGTGGAAATTTTGACCAAACCGAAAATAATTACAAAGTGCTAGTTTATTACAGAGATTTAGGAGCGCGTTACGATAAAATTATTGGATTTGGAGAAGGGACTTCTGTTAATATTTCTAATTAATTGAAATTTTTAACGATTTTTTACGTCAAAGGTCTTATAAATTTATAGTAAGCGTCTAATTTTTACTATTTTAGCGTTTTAAATTCACTGACTATCAATAAACAACAATGGTTCAACAAGTAACACAAGGCATAAAGATTTCTGTGGAAACAAATTTTGAAGGTACATTTTATAAAAACTATAAAGTGAATTTTGCATTTGGTTACAAAGTTACTATTGAAAACCAAAGTAAAGATTCTGTTCAATTAAACTCGAGACATTGGGAAATACTCGACGCTCTAAACAATATTGAAATAGTAGAAGGCGAAGGTGTTATTGGTAAAAAACCAGTATTAAAACCTGGAGAATCTCACACTTACACTTCGGGTTGTTTGTTGTCTTCCCCTTTTGGAGCTATGCAAGGTCATTACAATATGGTTAATTTTACTACTACAAAAAAGTTTAAAGTATCTATTCCTACATTTAAATTAAGTGCTGCTTTTGCAATGAATTAATGGTTGTCTTTTCGAGTGATTTTTTGAAGAAAATTATATCGAGAAATGCTAAAAAATCAAATCCTCTTGTTTTCGATACTTCACGTTAAGTGTGACACTCTAACTGACGAGGGTTTTCCTGTCGAATCTGAACACCTTATCATTCTGTTTTATATGAAAGAATTTACAATTTGAATTCTGTTCAAAATTAAACGCTTTAGCGTAATTAAATGCTGAATCATTTACCACAAAGACATCATTTACATTTACATTACCACAAGGCGCAATTCTTCTATAATTATATTCAATATTATTGTCGGTTTTATGTAATTCGAACCAAGCTCCTGCTCCAACGCCTCCAAGCCATTGAGCATTTTCATGCAAATCATCAACTGCTAAAGGCTTTTGATTTCCAATTAAAGTTGGTTCATAGGTTTTTAATCTATCTAAAAAACATCGTAGATTTTCTTTTTTAACCGAAGATTTAAATTCAGATATTTCGCCTTGTTCAGAAACTTCATAAACACAATTTCCAGTATCTGCAATAACAACATTAGCAACTGTACTTGGTGTAAATCGTTTAGATTTAATTAGTCTTTTCGCTATACTTTTATTAGTTACTGAAGCAATTAAAGTTGTGGTTATAAAACGAGAGCAATTAGTAGCATTCTTTATAAAAGCGCCATAACGAATAAAATAACGCTCCTGCATAGATGTAATATAGTTTCTTGCCTTTTCATAATCAATTTCTTCGCAAACCGAAGCAATTAATTTTCCTTCACCATGAATTAATTTCGGATTGGTAGCAAAGAATTTTAGCAACTCTTTTAAATTTTGAATTTTTCCATCTTTAATTTCTGCTTTAAGAGAAAAATCTAATTCATTATCTGTCTCTTTGCCTCTTACTCTTCCATATCCTTGAGGGCTTATATAGCGCCCAAAATCATGATATTCTAAAATTCCAGAATCTTTTTTAATTAACACCAAAGCAGCATGTCCTGCTCTTACATAATTTTTTTTACCAATACCTAGAAATCGTAAATAAGGCACCAATTTTTCGTCAGATATTTTAACAATAGTATCTGGATAAGCCAAAGGAATTATAAATCCAGTATTATTCATTTACTGTTTGCTTAAGTTTAAAAGTTTTTTCTGAAATCGTATTATTTTGAAGATCTTTAAATCGCATTTCTACAACATCTTCAAATTTTTCTACTTGTGTAATACTTGTTGTTTTTACATAGTGCCTATCCATTATAACGCCATAATCTTTATTATCATGTCCTGCTTTATTATGAAAATTCAACATCGATTTTGAATCTAATTTATTTTCTGTTTTAAAATCTTCAAACCATTGTAATCGTTCTTTTTTCATCTCTACGGAATATAATGATGAAGATGACCAGATTTTTGGTTCTATTGGCAATTCAGTAAAATGTTTTTGAGTGCCATCCCAAACTAGTTCAAAAAACTTTAAATGAGTATTCCAATCGACTATTACTAATGTAAAAGGTTCTACATCATCAAGATCATAATTATCAATTGAAGCAATTACATCATCAGAAGCTAAAAAATCGTTAACAACCACGCCACGACTCATTCTGTAGGCTGCTTTTCGCTCATGAAAAGTAAATCCTCCATTTAATAAGCAAATTAATCTGTTTTTTTCGCTCACTCCAATCCAAGTACCACCAGCAAGTTCATCTTTAGGAAACATCATTTTGGTATTCTTAATTGAATAAATATCTGGCGAAAGTGACTTTCTGTTTGGAGCTTCATCTCTATTAGAAGTTAATATAAAATCGTTTTTTCCTTTCGGAATTAATGTAACTGTACACATAAAAGCAATAGTCAAAAAACCGTTTAGCAACTTACAAAAAATTACCAATATTTCAACGCCATTTTTGTAATCCTTCAAATAAAAAGTCATCAAAAAAGTTGTAACTTTGCACTTCAAAATTTAGTAAATCATTAAACCAAAATAAATAATGGGAAAAGGATTTTTTAACGTGCCAATAGCTGTAAACGAACCTATAAAATCGTATGCTCCTGGTTCTCCAGAACGTGAAGCTGTACTTAAAACATATAAAGAAATGTTTAACAGCAAAATTGATGTGCCTTTTTATATAAACGGAAAAGATATTACAACTGGCAACACCAGAACAATGTCTCCTCCTCATGATCATCAACATATTGTTGGCACTTATCATTTAGCAGAAAAAACACATATTGAAGACGCTATTTCTACAGCATTAGAAGCTAGAAAATCGTGGTCGCAATTACCTTGGGAACAACGTGCAGGAATCTTTTTAAAGGCTGCCGAACTTATTGCTGGTCCTTACAGAGCAAAAATAAATGCAGCAACTATGATAGCCCAATCTAAAACAATTCATCAAGCTGAAATTGATGCAGCTTGTGAGTTGATAGATTTCCTGCGTTTTAATGTTCAGTTTATGACAGACATTTATCACGAACAGCCAGAAAGTACAAGTGATGCATGGAACAGAGTTGAATACAGACCTCTTGAAGGTTTTGTGTACGCTATAACTCCATTTAATTTTACTGCAATAGCTGGAAATTTACCTACTTGTATGGCAATGATGGGAAATGTGGTAGTTTGGAAACCTAGCGATAGTCAAATATATTCTGCAAAAATACTGATGGATGTTTTTAACGAAGCTGGTGTTCCTCCTGGTGTTATTAATGTGGTTTTTGGAGATCCTGTGATGATTACTGACACTGTAATGGCTAGTCCAGATTTTTCAGGTTTACACTTTACAGGTTCTACATTTATTTTTAAAGAGCTTTGGAAAAAGATTGGAAACAATATCCATAATTACAAAACCTACCCAAGAATTGTAGGTGAAACAGGTGGAAAAGATTTTATCGTTGCACATAAAAGCGCAAATTCAAAACAAGTTTCCACAGCCATTATTCGTGGTGCTTTTGAGTTCCAAGGACAAAAATGTTCTGCTGCATCTAGAGCATATATACCAAGTAATTTATGGCAAGATGTAAAAACACAACTTATAGATGATGTAAACTCTATTAAAATGGGTTCTCCTGAAGATATGAGCAACTTTGTTACAGCTGTAATACACGAAGGTTCTTTCGATAAGTTGGCAACATTCATTGACCAAGCTAAAGCTGATAACGATGCAGAAATTATTGTAGGTGGAAATCATGATAAAAGCAAAGGTTATTTTATTGAACCAACTGTTATTCTTGCTAAAGACCCGAAATACACAACCATGTGTACAGAACTTTTTGGCCCTGTAATTACTATTTATGTTTATCATGAGGACGATTATTCTGAAACCTTAAAACTAGTTGACCAAACAAGTGATTATGCTTTAACAGGAGCTATTCTTGCAACAGATAGATATGCTATTGAAGAAGCCACAAAAGCTTTACAAAATTGTGCTGGAAACTTTTATATTAACGATAAACCAACAGGAGCAGTTGTTGGGCAACAACCCTTTGGAGGTGCAAGAGCTTCTGGAACTAACGACAAAGCAGGTAGTGCTCAAAACTTATTACGTTGGGTGTCTCCAAGGATGATTAAAGAAACCTTTGTAACTCCAACCGATTATCGTTATCCTTTTTTAGAAGAATAGACATTTTTACATATATTTAAATGACTAAAACCTGCTATATTTATAGTAGGTTTTCTTTTTTATAACTACAATACTTAATTAAAATCCGTTAGATTTGTAGGTATATATTATAGAAATAAACTCCCTAAGGGAGTTTATTCACATGTTGTGCTTCATTATTACAAACCATTAAACAATGATAAAATTCTTTAGAAAAATACGCTATAATCTTATGGAGAAAAACAAAACTGGAAAGTATTTAAAATACGCCATTGGTGAAATAATTCTTGTGGTTTTTGGAATCCTCATTGCGTTAAGCATTAATAATTGGAATGAGGTGCGTAAATTAGATAATGAAGAGCATAATTTATTGATTGCACTTAAAGAAGAAATTAATAATAACATTGCTTATGTTCATTCTGAAATAGAATCTAACTCAATTAAAGTTGAGCAGATTGCTGAATTTATAAAACTTTTCACTCCAGAAAATGGATTGGTTACAGAAGAAGAAATTGCTGTAAAATTGAGAAGTGCACTTTTAAGTAATCCTTATTTTCAACCAGCTGAAGGCGTAATAAAAGAAATGATGAACTCTGGAAAGTTGAGCCTAATAAAAAACTCAAAACTGAGAGGCCAATTATCTCTTTGGGAGTCTAAATTAGTGCCACTACGGCAACAAGAGCAATTAATAATTAGAAAGCACGAATTATGTTTTGACTACGCATTGAACCATGGTGATTTTAGAAGAATGAGAGAAATCACTGAAAAAGACAAAAATACTTGGTATGCTATGCTCGGTCAAAACAAGTTTAAAAACACAAGTAATAAACACTTAATTCAATCAAAAGAATATGAAAATCATTTAGTGTATTACATGGGTGGTACATATTATCTCAATGGTTTTTATGAAACCTTCAAAAACTATATGGTGAATATTCAACAACTTATAGATACAGAATTACTAAATAGATAATTAACGAAAGCACAACACCGTGTATAATCAATTGCTTAGTCCTCTCCTACTTGGAAATTCCTTCGGATTTTCTTCTGATTCGTTTTCTTTTGCTAACTTAGTTCTAGCCAACGCAACTAACCATACACAAACCGTTGTAGCCAGTTTAAACAAACATACTTATGAAAACAAAATTTTTGATTTTAACCTTGTTCTTATTCGTAAATTTATCCTTTGGACAAAAAGTATTGAATAAAGATTATAAGTTCTTGAACAAAGAATTAAAAGTAGCAATCATTCCTTTGACTAACGAATTGACAAAGTTTAATGATTCTATTTCAAATGACATTTTTAAAGATACATTGTCATTAAAATTTTTAAATGTAGAAGAATTAAGAACAGAATTAAATGTTGAATCAACAGATATTCTAAAAAGAATCGCTTCTGAAAAATATAAAAAGAGAGACCTCAAAAAATATCCGAATCTGAATACGTTAATAAACACTTCGGATTTGAAAAACTTGAAAGAAAATTTACAAAATGCAGACTTACTATTATTCCCAATCAAATTCAATATCAATCAATCTGTGGGAAGAACTTTCGGGAGTGCTACTTTTAGATTTTATGATTTAAATACAGGAGATTTTGTTCATCAATTTGAAACAAGTTTTAACGTAAATACGACTGAAAATAGTTCTAAACAAGTGGTAACAGCATTATTGTTTTTGTATGAAAAAGATTATTTAATAAAGCAGAAATCCGAATAAAAACTGGCTACAACACCGTATAAAATTAATTGCTAGTGTAAGTCTACTTACGAAAATCCTCGTGGATTTTCCTCTGGTTCGTTCCATTTTTAGTAAGTTAGTTGCTTAATCAAATAACTATCCTTACACCAACCGTTGCAACAATTTTACATAATATGGAAGAAAATAAAGAAATATTTGCATTAATCATTTCAATTGGTGCTGGTGCATTTGCAATTTTAGCTAGTATATTTAATTGGGATTTTTTCTTTGAAAATAGAAAGGCAAAGTTTATTGTTAATATAATTGGACGTAATGGTTCACGCATTTTTTATTCTACAATTGGAATATTCCTATTCTTTTTGGCTTACAAAATGTTAAGCGATTAACAACAGTTGCTAACAACGTATATAGTTCATTGCTAAGTCTGTGTGTACTAGGAAAATCCTAGCGGATTTTTCTCTGGTTCGTTTTCTTTTACTAATTTAGTTCTTGCCAACGCAAATAACCATACACCAACCGTACAATTACAAATATGACAGAAGTAGAATTACCAAAAGCTCCACATTCCATTCAAAAAGGAGTCCCCTTAAAGCTAGTTTTAGACAAACCGGCTGTTGTCCAAATTGGGAAGAATTTAAAGATTGTGAATAGTGGTTTCAACGCTACTGAGTTTGTGGAAAGAGTTATGCAGGACATTGAGCCTCTTGCTCTTAAGGATCGAGGAATTTTAATCGCGAACGTTTTACGCGAGTATTTACCAAACGACTATTCCAAGGCAATTGCAATTTTACTCAACTCGTTAACTCCACCGCTCAAGGAGACGGACAACCTTGGACTTTCTGGATTGTTCTATATGCCTCATGTGTCCTTTGTGGCACTCTATGGTCTCGACAAAAAATACAATAATAATATAGACCCTTTCGACACTTCTATGAAAGCTCAATATGAACTGACAAAGAGGTTTACATCTGAATTCTCTATCCGTACATTTCTTATCGATCAACCTAAGAGAACTTTTGAAACTTTATACAAATGGATGAATGATCCAGACCCACATGTACGCCGGCTATGTTCCGAAGGAACCAGACCAAGGTTGCCTTGGGCTCAAAAAATTTCGTCATTGGTGATTGATCCAAGCCCTTCTTTCATTATTCTCGAAAAACTAAAGGACGATTCTAATCTATACGTTAGAAGAAGTGTTGCAAATCATGTTGGGGATATTGCAAAGGACAATTTAGAAATTGCTTTAAAATTATGTCAAAGCTGGCTACCTAAATCCTCTAACGAACTTAAATGGGTTGTAAGACATGCGCTAAGACATCCAGCGAAAAAAAAGAATGCAGAAGCCCTGAAAATTAGAGCTATGGCAAAGAAGAACTAAAAAACTGGCTACAACAACGTATAAAATTAATTGCTAGTGCAAGCCTATTTACGAAAATCCTCTCGGATTTTCATCTGGTTTGTTTTCTTTTGCTAAATTAGTTGTTTAAACACGCAACAAACTATATACCAGCCGTTGCCCACAATTATGAAAAAAAATGGTAAGAATAAGATATCTCGTAAATGACGTGAACGAATCAGTTCAGTTTTATATATCAAACTTTGATTTTAATTTAAAACAACAATTTGGGTCAGCAATAGCTATGCTGGAACGAGATGGATTAACTCTACTGGTTGCCGGTCCAATGACTTCAGCAACAAAACCAATGCCTGACGGAACTAAACCCACACCAGGAGGAGGTTGGGCTAGAATTATGATTGATGTTGCCGATATTGAATTTGAAGTTGCACGACTTAAAGAAAATGGCGTTGAGTTCAGAAACCATATAATAGAAAATCAGGGACGCAAACAGATTCTCTGTATCGACCCATCAGGAAATCTAATAGAACTATTACAGCCATCTTAATGAGTGTTCTTTATATATTCTGATTGTCAACTTGGAAACCACAATAACATGATTAGTTAGAACTATTTAAAAAATAACTAGTGTTAACAATGTATATAGCAAATAGGACGCATAGTGGTTTTAGAAAGGTAAGTGCTATTTACAAACACCACCAAATCGTTGATTTGGTCTTTAAAATGAAAAAAATAAAATACAACGTTTTGGCTCAGTGCAAACTTGAAAGATTATTGCTTTATACTGCCTATTTGCCATATACTAAACGTTAACAGTAAAATGAAATCACCCAATATGAAACAGATATATCTACTACTTTTTTGCCTAATTATGCTTTCATGCAATTATTCTGAAAAGAAAATTGAAGTTGATCAATCCAAGCATCTAGGCCTGACTGAACTGGAAACGGATCGTCCATACAACATACTGCACAGTAATGAACAAATAGAATTCGCTAAAAAACAGGCAGAATTAATAGATGAAGCATACCTGTTTTTATCAAGAATAATGGGTCCTAAAAAAGACTTTTATTTATTAGTGGTTTCTGGTAAAGACTGGGATAAAAATGCTTATTCACCAGTGATAGGAATGCCCGAATATTATAAAGGAAATCTTATAATTGGTGCAGGTCAAAATGATATGGCTTCAGGTTATGAAGAAATGATTAGGAGTTTCCCAGAATCAATAACAGTTGATTTGATAGAAACATACACAAATGAATTAGAAGAATTTGACATGCGCCTCTTTTTTGATAAACTTTCAATTCATGAACTTATTCATAATTTTCAGGATCCAAAAAATCAAGAAGGTTACTCAATGAGCAGGTGGCTAGAGGAATTGCATGCAAATATGGGATTATATGCTTTTTATAAGTCCAAGCGCCCGAGAGAATTAAAATATATAAACACTTTGGTTGATTTTAGTATTGACAACCCACCACCAAATATTAAATACCACAGTCTTTCAGATTTTGATGTACATTACTATGAAATGGATCCTGGAAATTACGGTTTTTACCAAATGAAATTTACAAAAGCTGGGCAAAAGGTAATTGACTCTTTAGGGAATGCAATATTAAAACCGCTCAATGATTTTATTATAAAATATGATGAATCATGGAAGAATAAATTAACTGAAGAGGAATTTATAAAGAAGCTCGCAAGCGAAGTTGATCCATATTTCGTCCAATTGATTGAAACTTGGTGAAATAATATTCAGCTGCTAACAACGTGTATAGTTCATTGCTTAGTCACTTAATGAACTATTCAAGGATTTCTTCCGAAATCCTTGAACGTCTTTTCCTTTTTGCTATCTTCGTTCTTAATCTCAACGAAACCATACACAAACATTATAAACCATTAAAAAAATAACTAAAATGAAAAATACTTCGCGATTACAATTTCTAGCTATTACTCTTTTATCCTTAATCTCGCTTAATAGTCTAGCGCAGGACAAATTTGGAGGTCTTGCACTCTATACGGTTCGTGATGAGATGAAAGCGAACCCAAAAGAGGTTCTAAAAGAGGTGGCCGATATTGGTTATAAATACATTGAATCTGCTGGATATAACAATGGTAAATTTTACGGCATGAGCCCTCAAGAATTCAAAAATTACCTGAATGAGATTGGATTAACTCCTATGAGTGCTCATCAAGGAACGGTGACATTAGAAAACGCAGATAAAATGATTGCCGATGTAAAGGCAGCTGGATTTAAATATTTTGTGGTACCGGTACCTCCCATGGGGCTTTTTAAATATGATCCAGAGACCCAAAGCTTGGGCATGACTGGTGGCGCTGCCAATCTTGCTGATATATTAAATACCCTTGGCGAAAAATGTAATAAAGTAGGATTAAAATTATTATATCACAACCATGATTTTGAATTTAAAAAAGATGAAGATGGTATTATTCCTATAGATTACCTGTTAGAGAATACTGACCCAGATTATGTGAATTTTCAAATGGATTTATTCTGGGCAACGAAGGCAGATGCAAAGCCTGTCTACTATTTTGAAAAATATCCTGGACGATTTAAAAGTTGGCATGTGAAGGATATGGATGAGCAAGGCAAGTTTGCACCTGTTGGCAATGGAACGATTGATTTTGCTAGAATTCTTGAGAAAAAAGATTTATCAGGAATGGAATTTTACCTTGTTGAGCAGGACAAGACTTTCAATATGCAACCTATGGAAGCCATAAAAGTAAGTCATGAAGGATTAAAGAAATTTGGATTCAAGTAATGTATATCTTTGATTTTGATTGTCACTTACTAAATGAATAAATTAACACGATGTGTAACAATGGCTATAATTTATTGTTACTTTTAAGATAAAACAAAATAACTAACTTTAAAACGACTTGATTTCTTAGTTTGAAAATCTAACGATTTTGTCCGCAACGCAATCATAGCCAAGACCATTGGCAACAATAAAAGGAAAATGAAAAAAATATTATTCATCTCAATAGTCATTCTCCCATGGAGTTTGTTTCTAAATAGCTGTGATAAATCACAAACAGGAATTGATGCTCCTTCATGTATTATTGACATAATTCATCAAATCGAAAATGAAGAAGTTAGAAACCCACCAGCAAAAGTTGTGAAGTGGGAAGTGAATGGACAAACCTATTATTATATCACCTCGGATTGTTGCGACCAGTTCAACTATTTATATGATGTCAATTGCAATGTTGTTTGTGCTCCAGATGGAGGAATTACGGGTTCTGGTGACGGAAATTGTCCAGCTTTTGTGGGTCAAATTGAGAAAACATTGGTATGGGAAGATGAAAGAAATTAAAAAAACTATCGCCAACAAGATTAAAAAAACACTAAACCTGTTTTTTGCATAGAGCCATTGTGCTTAATTTAAAAATGACTAGACGAATTACAATAATTCAAGGAATTCAGAATATTCAATTAAAATATATAACCCATGTATTAATTGTGTGTTTTGCATTAAATGCTTTTTTTAGAAAATATTTGACTGGAAGAAATGAAATACTCGATATCATTTTAGGTTCACTGCCAAACTTCATTGCTGTAGTTGTAATATCTATTTTTATTTCTGATCGAAAAAAAGTTGTTGGAATTTATAAATACATAATTATTTTAACGATTACATCCTTGTTAGTTTTGGAAGAATATTTTCCAACATTTACAGGGAATAAAATATTTGACACTTATGATATTATAGCTTCTGTTCTAGGCGGGTTTATTGTCATTATTTTAACCATAATTTATAATGGCCAAAAAACTAAGCACAACAAAATATGAGACCATATATTTTAGCAGAAACGAATTGGGAAACTCTTAAAGATGCTACATTTGAATTGGCAGTACTTCCTTGGGGAGCAACAGAAGCTCATAACTATCATTTACCCTATTCTACTGATATAATTGAAGCAGATTTTATAGCAGCTGAGTCGGCTAAAATAGAATGGGAAAAAGGAGCTAAGCTAATAGTTCTGCCAACCATTCCTTTTGGGGTCAATACGGGCCAAACCGACATTTTTCTTGATATAAACTTAAATCCAAGCACCCAATTTGCCATCTTATGTGATGTTGTCGAAGTTCTTAATCGGCAAGGGATATATAAACTGTTAATTTTCAATAGTCATGGCGGAAATGATTTTAAATCAATTGTGCGTGAATTAGGATTAAAATTTCCTAAAATGTTTATCTGTGTTTCAAATTGGTTTAATTCTCTTGATAGAAATTTATTTTTTGAAAACCCAGGAGACCATGCTGAAGAAATGGAAACAAGTTTATTGCTTTACCTCAAACCCCAATTAGTTTTACCAAAAGAAAAATGGGGAAACGGAAAAGAAAAGAAAAATAAAATCACAGCATTTTCTGAAGGTTGGGTATGGACAGAACGTAAATGGTCAAAAATAAGTGAAGATACGGGAGTAGGAAACCCAATATTAGCAACGAAAGAAAAAGGTGAAAAGTATTTTAACACAGTTACCAAGAAGATGGCAAGTTTGTTTTATGAAATAAGTAAAGCTGACATACAAAATCTATATGAATAAATATCACACAACAAAAAATAAACGCTATTAAAACAGGAGTTTATTAAAAACGTTGCGTTTAATTAAAAATAATAAAATCTATGAAAAAATATATAGTTACATCAGTAATTGCATTATTAATTAATTTGGATGGTTTTGGCCAATCAGTCAACAATGAAGCCTTTAATGATTTTACTAACCACTCAGAATTCCCGTCTTTTAATGAAGAAATGATTTTAAATATAAAAGGTGACTCTATTGCGGGTTATGCTTTTATTGCGAATGGAGAACAGCTTAAAGAGACTGTAATAATGTTACACGGATTACCTGGAAATGACAACCAATTTGACATCGCTCAATGTATAAGAAGAACAGGTAGAAATGTGATTCATTTCAATTATAGGGGTTCATGGGGAAGCCATGGAGATTTTTTATATTCCAATAGCCTTGAAGAAGTCGATGAGGTCATAAAATACTTATCAAATGCTGAAAATTCCAAAAGACTTAGAATAGACACAAATGCTTTTGTGATACTAGGACGTAGTTATGGAGGTGGAATTGCATTAATTCAAGGCAGCAAAAATGAAAGGGTGAAAAAAATTATAGCCATTTCGTCTATGAATGCAGGCTCACGATTCAATCCAATTCAAGATTTAAGCGAACTTTCGGGATGGAAAAATTATTTAGATAGACAAATTATGCTAAACGTAAACCCTAATACCTTTTTACAAGAGATGTTGGATAATAAAGAAAAGTATAACGTGGTGACTTATAAAAACCAATTGAAGAATAAGAAAGTATTGCTTATTGAGGCCACTGAAAATAATCAAAACTGGATTAATTTACTCGAAAATATTGACCACAAAATGATTGAATCTGATCATAATTTCATCAGCAATAGAATAGAATTAACAACCGTTTTAATTGAGTGGTTAAACAATAACTAAACATAACAAAACCTATGAATGAATGGGGTTTTGTTGATTACGAAACTTATGTGGCGCTTGGAAAGTCTGCCACTATTAATAAATTTAAATAACAGTGTGGCTTGGTGGTAGCGGAAAGGACAGTGCTTTCTATTCCCCACTCATCATAGCTAGGCGTTGTTACGTAAGCAAAAAACGCTAGTCATGATTAGAAAACATAAAGAACAAGATCTTGAACTGATAATGAAAGTGTGGTATGAATCTTCTACATTGGCACATCCATTTTTGAATTCAGCATTTGTCAATAAGGTGAAATCTGATATGAGGAATATTTATATTCCAAACTCTGAAACTTGGGTGTATGAAAATGATGAAGGAGTAGTTGGGTTTATAAGTATGATAGACAAAGAAATTGGAGGGCTTTTTGTCTTGCCAAAAAATCATTCAGAAGGTATTGGAACTAAGTTGGTAAATTTTGTCAATGAGCTTCATGATGAACTCGAAGTAGAGGTGTTTGAAAGAAACAAAATAGGGAGAGCATTTTATGACAAATATGGATTCACCTTAATCAAACAGTTTACTCATAATGAGAGTGGGGAAAAAGTGTTAAGATTAAGGAAATGAGAAGTCAAACCAGTATACAACAATGGCTATAATTCATTGCGTAGTTTTCTACTTTTCCAAACTTTGTATATATTTGCTCGGCTTAAGATTCCTACTCTGAAAATTCTACCAAATTTTCGTCACAACGAAATCATAGCCGAAACCGTTGTGCTTAATACTGACAAAAAATATGAATGATTCAAATATTCTTGATAAACCCAAGATTCATTCAGAAATTGAGAATAAATCTAAAGAAATTGGATTTACGATGCCTTCTGACCTTTACATAGGAACTCTGTTAAAAACGTTAATAACATCTAAACCTAAATCAAACTTATTAGAATTGGGAACTGGTATTGGGTTGTCATTATCTTGGATGATAGACGGAATGGATTCTGAATCTAAACTTATTAGTGTTGACAATGACTCTAAACTGATTGAGATAGCGAAAAATTATTTCGGGCAAGATAAAAGAGTAGAAATAATATGTGCGGACGGAACGGAATGGATAAAAAATTACAATGGAAATAAATTCGATTTAATTTTTGCAGACGCTTGGCCTGGAAAATATAGTGAGATAGACGAAATTCTTGATTTAATAAAAATTGGTGGACTATATATAATAGACGATATGTCAGCTCAACCAAATTGGCCAGATGGACATCAAGAGAATGTTGATAAACTAATTGAATATTTAGAAGATCGAGAAGATTTCAATTTGACGAAAATGAATTGGTCAACTGGAATTATAATAGCAACAAAAAAGTACTAATTGCAACAATGACTATAATTCATTACTAAAACATAAGAGATAAGACTTAAAAAACTTAAATGACATCAAAAAAAGTTAAAGAAAAATATGTTGCTTTTCTACGAGGAATAAACGTGGGTGGTCATCACAAGGTTCCAATGGCCGAACTTCGTAAGGAAATGGAAAAATTAAATTTTGAAAAAGTAGTGACGCTCTTAAATTCCGGCAATATCATATTTGATGCAATTGCTGATGATTTAGAGCACCTTGAAAAAACAATTTCAGAACATTTGGAAAAAGCTTTTGGCTTTCCAATTCCAACTATCTTAAGAAAATCTGAAATGATTTATGCATTACTAAACAAAAATCCGTTCAAAAATGTTATACTAACAAAAGATATTCGGTTGTATGTTTCATTTTTGCAGAAAGATATTAAAACCGATTTGCAATTACCTTGGACAAGTGATGATAACTCATTCATAATTATGGATAAAAGTGATAAAACCATATTAAGTGTTTTAGACCTTTCTGTATCCAAAACCCCAAAAGCAATGGAAGCTTTTGAAAGATATTTTGGAAAGGATCTCACAACTAGAAACTGGAATACTATCAAACGAATAGAAAAGAAACTTGAAGCAAGCAACTAACAAAGACTATAAACCATTTCAAAAACCCTATTAATAAAAAAAAGTGGATTACAACAAACAACCAAAAGTAGAAATTCATTTGCACTTAGATTGCTCTTTAAGTTTTGAAATTGTTAAACAACTAAAGCCATCTGTTACATTAAAAGAATATCAGGAATCATTTATTGCGCCTGCAAAATGTTCTGACCTTGCTGAGTATATTAAAACAGCAATAAAAAGTATTGAGCTCATGCAAACCAAAGAACAATTGAGACTGGTAACCTTAGACTTGTTTAAACAACTTAAAGCCGACAATGTAATCTATGCCGAAATTCGATTTGCTCCATTACAACATCTATTGAAAGGACTTACTCCCGAACAGGTTGTTGAAACAGTTAATATGGCAACTGATGAAGGCATAAAAAAATATGGCATCCATGCAGGAATTATCCTTTGTACTCTAAGGCATTACACCGAAGAGCAAAGCTTAAAAACTGTAAATCTTGTGAAGCATTATCAAGGAACTCATGTGGTTGGTTTTGATATCGCAGCTGATGAGGCAGGTTTTCCTATTGATAATCATATAAGAGCATTTCAATTTGCTAAAAACAATCACATAAAATGTACAGCACATGCTGGGGAAGCTAAAGGCCCAGAAAGTGTTTGGGAGACTCTGGAAAATTTTCATCCATCCAGAATTGGACACGGAGTTAGAAGTGCTGAAGATGATAAATTACTAACATTCTTAAAAACAAATAATATACATTTAGAGGTTTGTCCTACCAGTAATATTCAGGTAAATGTATTTGATAAAATTGAAAATCATCCTGCAAACAAAATCTATAATTCGGGTGTTTCAATGAGTATTAATACCGATTGTAGAACAATTTCTAATGTCACACTCACAAGAGAATATGATCTTATGAAGCAAATTTTTAATTGGAATAGACTTCATTTTAATAAATGCAATCTTGAAGCAATAGAACATTCATTCGCAACCGAGGATGTTAAAAATAAAATTAAGATACAAATAGAAAAGGCCTATTAGTTTTATAATGACACGAAAGATACATTAGTATAGTTCATCACTTTTGTCACGATGATATCTTGAAGAGGTTTCCCTTGTTTATGTAACTATTCTAAAAATAAATCCATTAGATTTGTAGGTATATATTATAGAAATAAACTCCCTTTGGGAGTTTATTCACTTGTTGTAGCAAATTTGAAAAAAACCATAATATGAGAATTTACATTTTAATAATTTTGACTTTTATCTTTCTTGCTTCTTGTAAAACTGACCCAAATAAACAAGTTGATGAAGGAACAGTTAAAGAAAACATATATCATAGCAAAGAAATTGGTTGGACAATGGAAATTCCTAAAGGCTGGAATATAACTCAAAGAGAAGTTGCACAAGAAAGAGAAGATAAAGGCTTAAAAGCAATAAATGAAGCGAATGGAATTGACTATGACGCTAGTGGTTTAAAACAACTTATAAGTTTTCAAAAAGATAGATTTCATATTTTTTCATCAACATCTGAAAAATTTGAACTTGAATATGATGGAGAATATGAAGAAAACAAAGAATTGGTTAAGGAAATACTTTATGATACTTATGCAAGTAATGGAATAAAAGTAGACACAATTTCTTCAAAAGAGAAAATTGATAATTTAGAATTTGATTTATTTCATATAACAGTTTATGGTCCAAAAGGCGATATTATTCTTTATCAAGATTTATATTGTAGGTATAAAAACGGATTTGATTTTGGAGTAAATCTAAATTACCTAAACGATAAGGAAAAAACAGAATTAATGAGAGTTTGGAAAAACTCAAAATTTGAATAAAACGTGCTACAACAGCGTATATATTTTATTGCTTGGGACTTGTATACTCGGAAAGTCCTATGGATTTTCCTCTGGTTCGTTCCTTTTTGATAAATTAGTTGCTAAATTACGCAACGAAATCATAGCCCAACCGTTAGGCTCAATTAAAAGCTTATGAAAACACCAAGAAACCTCTTTCTTTCAATTCTAACAATCTTTTTCATTCTATCCATATTCTCAGGTTGTGATGATTCTCCAGACACATATGTCTATTTAGGAAATCAAATGCCAAAAAAATATCTTAAAGAAATAAGAACCATGAATCTTTTAGAAAACAATGAAAAAATAAAATACTTTTATTCTGATGGTTTATATGATATCAAAGAAGGGTTTTATTTTGTGACTGACCAAAAACTTGTAGCCTATAGTGAAAATTGGGAAGAGCCTGAAACTATTATATATTTTAACGAAATTATAAGCCTTGAAGTTGAATATCACGATTCTTGGTATGAAGATAGCTACATTATGCTAAAAACCAATGATGGATTGGAATTAGATTTCCCTGTATCAAGTGAAAGAAAAAGAGATAAAGATTTCTATAATTATCTTTTAAAAAAATCAAATTTAAACTAATTAAGGGCTTAAAAGTGCCCTACAACGAGTATAATTAATTGCTTCTGAATTTCCCTTAGGAATTTCCTTGCTGCTGAACAATGGGTTTCTCTCTTTTTGCTATATTCGTTCTCACGCAACGAAACCATACACAAAACCGTTACAGCAAATTCTCATCCCTTATACTTCAAAGGCAAATGCACTAATTTTTTGGTTTCGAAGAAGTTTTCGGTATAATAATCGCTTAAATGAAAAATGGTTGCTGTTTTATAATGTTGAAGTTCTTCGGTTAAATCACCTCCTTTTAGATATAGAATACCGTTTTTAAGTTCGTGTTTTTGCTTTTTAGTAATTTTCCCTTTTACCCAATGTACAAAGGTTGGCATGGCTGCTACAGCACGACTTACAATAAAATCGTAATTTCCTTTTATGTCTTCAACCCGACTATGTGTGGTTTTAACATTAGTTAAACTCAACCCTTCAATTACCTCGTCTACCACTTTTAGCTTTTTAGCAATACTATCTACCAAATGGAAAGAGCATTCAGGAAACAGAATGGACAAAGGTATACCAGGAAAGCCACCTCCTGTACCAACATCTAATATTTTAGTGCCTTTTTTAAATCTTATTAATTTGGCAATACTCAGCGAATGCAGCACATGACGTAAGTATAACTTATTGATATCTTTACGAGAGACCACATTAATCTTTACATTCCAATCTTGATATAGAGCCTGTAATTTTTCGAATTTATCAATTTGATCTTCAGTAAGATTTGGGAAATACTTTAAAATAAGGTCCATTCAGCTTTAAAATTTCAACAAAAGTATAGATTTTATGTTTATAATTTTATGAAATCTTTATAAGTTAAGTCGGTTTATTATATATCTTTGCCGCTTATATGATAATTTGATTTGTTTCGTTATCATATTTAAATCATAACATATGACAAAGCAACTGTTATCATTTTCGAGAAAAGATTCTGCAAAGTTTTTCAGAACACTTAATAAGCGTGTTAACGATTACTTTAAAGACAATAATGTGAAACGTACAGGAAATTGGAAGCTTTATTCTAAGGCGATTATAATGTTTTCAATACTTATTGTTCCTGTAATGTTAATTTTAACCATTGATTTACCAACTTGGGTACAAATTGTATTTATGATGATTGTTGGTGTTGGTATGGCTGGTGTTGGCATGAATGTGATGCATGATGCAAATCATGGCTCTTTTTCAAGTAAAAAATGGGTCAACAAATTAATGGGTAGTAGTATTTATATTTTAGCTGGAAATGATTACAATTGGAAAGTACAACATAATGTTTTACATCACACTTATACCAATATACAAGGTCATGATGAAGACATTGATGCAGGAAGAATAATTAGGTTCTCAAAGCATACCAAATGGTTGAAAATTCATAAATATCAAAAATATTATGCGTTCTTTTTATATGGTTTGTTAACTGTAAATTGGGCAATTACAACCGATTTTAAACAGACATACCAGTATTTAAAAAGAAAATTGTCTTATGGTGAATTTCCAAATCCTGCAACCCAATGGACGAAACTAATTATTGGTAAAATTGTTTATTATGCTGTTTGGATAGTTTTACCTTTGTTTTTAGGATTTGCATGGTGGCAGGTTTTAATTGGATTTTTAATTATGCATTACACTGCTGGAGTGATTCTAAGTGTGATATTTCAGTTAGCACATGTTATGCCTAACACCGAAATGCCTTTACCTGACAATGATGGCAACATGAAAAATACTTGGGCAGTTCACCAATTATTTACCACATCAAACTTTTCGCCTAAAAGCTGGCTGGTAGAATTCTATACTGGCGGACTAAACCGACAAGTTGAGCACCACTTATTCGCTCACATTAGCCATGTGCATTATAAAAAATTAGCAAAAATCGTTAAAAAAACGGCTAGTGAGTTTAGTCTTCCTTATAATGAATATAATACCTTTTGGAGAGCACTTTCAGAACATTATAATCAATTGAAAGTACTAGGAAAGAAACCTAGTTTTGCCTAAACTATTTATTTGCAACACAAAATATATTATTAAATGACTCTCCTTTCAGATAGAATTTTAAACATGTCTACGTCTGCAACTTTAGCAATGGCTGCTAAAGCAAGAGAATTAAGAACCGAAGGAAAAGACATTATTGGATTAAGTCTTGGTGAACCCGATTTTAATACACCTAATTTTATTAAAGATGCTGCTAAACAAGCTATTAATGAAGATTACAATTCTTATACTCCTGTTGATGGTTATGTGGAATTAAAGGAAGCTATTATTACTAAATTTAAGCGCGATAATAATTTAACTTATACACTTCCTCAAATTGTAGTATCCACAGGTGCAAAACAATCATTAGCAAATGTTGCTGCAGTAATGTTGAATAAAGGTGATGAAGTTATTTTACCTTGTCCTTATTGGGTAAGTTACAGTGATATTGTAAAGCTTAATGAAGGGGTTCCTGTAGAAGTGAAAACGTCTATTGAAACTGATTTTAAAATGACTGCTGCACAATTGGAAGCTGCAATTACACCAAAGACAAAAATGATTTGGTTTAGTTCGCCATGTAATCCAAGTGGATCTGTTTTTAGTAAAACAGAATTAAGGGATTTAGCTGATGTTTTACAAAAACATCCAAATATCTATGTAGTTTCCGATGAAATATACGAGCATATCAATTTTGTAGGTGGTCATGAAAGCATGGCACAATTTGAAGACATGTACCATAGAACCATCACAGTAAATGGTGTCTCAAAGGCGTTTGCTATGACTGGTTGGCGTATTGGTTTTATTGGAGCGCCAACTGAAATAGCCAGAGCTTGTAACAAAATGCAAGGACAAGTAACAAGTGGTGCAAATTGTATTGCGCAACGTGCTGTAATTACTGCTATGCAAGCTGAACCGAGTACAGTACAATATATGGTAGACGAATTTAAAAACCGTCGTGATCTTGTACTTGGCTTTTTAAATGATATTGAAGGTTTTAAAACTAATACTCCTGAAGGTGCTTTTTATGTATTTCCAAATGTGACATATTACTTCGGAAAAACTTTAAGAGGCAAAACCATATATAATGCTACAGACTTTTCTATGTATTTATTAGAAGAAGCTTTGGTAGCAACAGTAACCGGTGATGCCTTTGGAAATCCTGATTGCATACGTATTTCTTATGCAGCTTCCCAAGATCAATTAATTGAAGCCATTAAGCGTATTAAAGAAAGTTTATCTTAATTAAATTTTAATAAAGTATAATTGATAATGCTCCTACAAAAACAGAGAGTTTTAAAATAGTTGCAATATTTGAAGTAAATTGGTATTGTCTGTGTTTTACAGATTGCTTAATACCAAATATAGATTTTGGATTTGAATGAAAAAAATTTTCTTTCGTTTCCTCTTTATAATTTGAGTTTAATAGTCCTTCATTATTAAAAATAAAGGGTTTAATTTTCTGTTTGGGTAAAGGCTCAATATCCTGTTGTGTTAATACTAATTCCATGTTTATAATTTTTAATTGGTTATACATATATGACGTCCATTATTAAAAAATGTTACATCATATATGTATAACCAATTAAAAATCAACTATAAAATCACGGCAACATCTATAAATACTAATAAAAACAATAACTGTTAAATATTCTATAAAATGTATTTTAAGCTATCTTTTTCGCCAAAAGAATGGCGTTAATAATATTAAAACTGTAAAGAGTTCTAAACGGCCTATTAGCATTAAAAAGGACGACCACCATTTTCCAATATTTGGCAATGCTGCATAATTGCCAGCTGGTCCAAATTCACCTAAAGCTGGTCCAACGTTTCCTAAACTGGAAGCTGCAACTCCAACAGCAGATTCGAAATCCAAACCTAACATTGCAAAACCAAGCGAGCCAATAATGAAAGAAAGCATATAGAGAATAAAAAATGCCAATATATTAAATATAATTTTCTCAGATATTGCCTTATTATTATAACGTACTGGCAATATTGCATTTGGGTGTAAAGTTCTTTTAAATTCTAAAAAACCATTTTTAATCATTAATAAGTGTCTAACCACTTTAACACCACCAGCTGTGCTTCCTGCAGAACCACCCAAAAACATTAAACCAAAGAAAAATACTAGTAAAAACGGAGTCCATAAAGTAAAATCTGCAGTCACAAATCCTGTTGTAGTTAAAATTGCTAATACCTGGAATAATCCATGTCTTATTGCACTTTCAATTTCGCCAAAAACTTGAGGATGGTTCAATGAAGATAATACAAGGTCAACTCTAAAATAGATTATCAAAGCAACTATTATTGTAAATATTGCAATAAACTTGAAATACAATTTAAACTCTTCGTCTTGAAATATCTTTTTTATTTTCCCCTTAAAGGCAAAGTAACTCAACACAAAATTTGTACCTGCCAAGAACATAAATAACATTACAATATATTGAATTATAGGTTGTCCGTTCCAATGTGCTAAACTTGTATTCTTCGTTGAAAATCCACCTGTAGATAAAGTACTCATAGAATGGTTTACAGCATCAAAAAACGACATTCCAGCTACCTTAAGCAAAATAGTTTCAGCAACAGTATATCCAAAATATATAAGCCATAAACGTTTTGCTGTATCTGTAATTCTGGGATGCAATTTATCCGCATTAATTCCTGGGGTTTCGGCTGCAAAAAGCTGCATACCTCCAATACCTAATAAAGGTAAAATAGCAATTGCTAGAACAATAATTCCCATGCCTCCAATCCAATGCGTTGTACTTCTCCAAAATAAAACCCCTTTTGGTACAATTTCAATATCATTTAATATAGACGCACCTGTCGTGGTAAATCCAGACATGGTTTCAAAAAAAGCATTAGTGAAACTAGAAATTGTTTCTGTAAAAATATATGGCAAAGTTCCCGATAATGCCATTATAATCCAGCCAAAAGTTACAACAATATAACCTTCGCGTTTATTCATTTCTTTTTTATGATTTCTAGTAAAAATCATTGCAGAAAGACCCAACAATATTACTATCATCCCAGATAAAAATAATTGTATGGTAACGCCATCTTTATATATCGCACTAACTAAAGAAGCCAGTAACATAAAACCACCATTACATAATAATAGCAATCCTAAAAAGTGAATAATGATTTTGTAATTAAGCTTCATTACTGTTTTTAATCGAAAAGAGATTCTACTTTTTTAAGAGAACGAGGTAAACTACAAACCACTATCCTATCTCCTTCTTCAACTTTAAAGCCTCCTAAAGCAATAAGCCCTTCACCATTACGAATAACACCACCAATTATTGCAGAACGGGGGAAATTTAATTCTCTAATTATTTTATTACATATTTTTGAAGTTGGTTTAACAACAAATTCTAACAACTCTGCATTCATATTGTTAAGTTTTGTCATAGCAACAACTTCTCCTTTACGTATATATCTAAAAATATTATTTGCAGCTAAAAGCTTTTTGTTAATTAAGGTATCGATGCCAATAGAATTTGACAATTCAAAATAATTCATGTTTTCTACTAATGCTATTGTTTTTCTAACACCTTTAGATTTAGCTACTAAACAGGACATGATATTAGTTTCTGAATTCCCAGTCACAGAAATAAAAGCATCCATATCACTAATATTTTCCTCATCTAATAAATCTACATTTCTACCATCTCCTCTTATTACCAAGGTTTTTGGCAATTCATCAGAAAGATCGAAAGCTCTTTCTTTATTTTTCTCAATAATCTTTATATTAAATTTATTTTGAGTTAAATCCTTTGCTGCTTTAAAACCAATTCTCCCACCACCAAGAATCATAACATTTTTTATTTCGGTTTTAACTTTCCCTGTTAGCTTACAGAGTTCTTCATCTCCCCCTTTTGAAGTTATAAAAACCACATGATCTCCTTCTTTAAAAACAGTATCTCCACGCGGAATAATAGTGTATTGTGTTCTATATCTCTGAATTGCAATAGGCATAAAGTGAATTTCAGGAAATAAATTAGCTGCATCTTTTACAGATTTACCAACAAATAAAGCCGTTCTAGATAAGTTTAAACCTAGCATTGTTAATTCGCCACTCTCAAATTCATAGGTATCATCAAAAGCAGATTGGCTTAACAGCAATTCAATCTCTGCTGCTGCTAGAGATTCTGGCGAAATTAGTTCGTCTATTCCAAATTTAATAAACCCTACTTCTTCCTTATGCTCTATAAATTCTGTGTTAGAAATTCTTGCAATTGTTTTTTTAGCTCCTAATTGCTTTGCTAATACACATGTTGTAATATTTGTAGTTTCAGAAGATGTAACTGCTATTACTAAATCTGAAATATGAACTTTTGCTTCTTTTAAATTTGAAATTGAAGTGGAATCCCCTTTAATTACCTTAATATCTAAACGATTATCTGCATAAGTAAGACTTTCTTTATTGGTATCTATTAAAGTTATTTCCTGAGATTCATAAGATAATAGTTTTGCTAAATGAAATCCGACTTCTCCAGCGCCAGCAATAATAATCTTCATCTGTATTATTAATTATAAAGAATAGCAAATATACTTTATTTTTAGGGATTTGAATATGAAATGTATTTCTTTGCATCAAATTATAACCTATTGAAAATAGTAATGTCAAGTAAAGTAAAACCTTACAAAAACAGTAATTTAAGTAAAAAGGAGCAAGTCACCCAAATGTTTGATACTATCTCTAAAGAATATGATAGTCTTAATAGAGTGATTTCTTTTGGTATTGATGTGAAATGGAGAAAAAAAGTAGTTGAAATAGTCGCTCAAAAACATCCCGATATCATTCTTGATATTGCAACAGGAACAGGAGATCTCGCTATAAATCTTACAAAAACCAATGCTTCAAAAATTATTGGATTAGATATTAGTGAAGGCATGCTAAATGTTGGTCGTAAAAAAATAATCAAAAAACAGTTAGAAGAGACCATTGAAATGGTAGTTGGAGATTCTGAAAATTTACCTTTTACCAATAATACATTCGATGCAATTACTGTAGCATTTGGAATAAGAAATTTTGAAAATTTAGAAAAAGGGCTTTCAGAAATATTGCGGGTGTTAAAACCAAATGGGATTTTTGTTGTTTTAGAAACTTCTATTCCTACAAAAACACCTTTCAAACAAGGTTATAAGTTTTACACTAAAGGGATTTTACCTATTATTGGCAAATTGTTTTCAAAAGATAAAGTAGCTTATTCTTATTTATGCGAATCTGCTTCTGTTTTTCCTTATGGAGAAGCCCTCAACAATATTTTACATAAAACTGGGTTTACTAAAGCGGAAGCTTTACCTCAAACATTTGGTGTGGCTACAATTTATAAAGCAACTAAACATTAGAATGAAAAAATTATTTGTCTTACTATCTTTTTTCTTTGTGTTTCAAACTGTTTCAGCACAATTATTTAGCAAAGAGAAGATAAAAAACAATGAAAATGTTGATAAACCGCTTGTGTCTTGGGGTTACTTTTTAGGATTTAATAACTACGATTTTAATTTTGATTACAATCAAGATCTAGCAGATATTCAAGTATTAAAGTCTGTTGGCTTTAATGTTGGGTTAATAGGAAACTTACGTATTAATGAGTTTTTAGATTTAAGATTAGAGCCTGGATTATCTATTACAAAACGTGAGCTTAATTACCATTCCAGTTATTTTCAAGGTATGAGTTTTAACGAAAATGATCTAATAAGAGAAGCACGCTCGACTTATGTACATATCCCTTTGTTATTAAAAATATCGACCAAGCGTGTAAATAATATAAAGCCTTTTATAGTTGGTGGTTTTTCTACAGCTTTAAATTTATCCAGTAATGAAGAAAATCCAGACGATAATAGTGTCGGACAATTTAGATCAAAGAGAAATGTCTTCTTTTATGAGCTTGGTTTTGGTATAGACCTTTATCTGTTTTGGTTTAAGTTTACGCCTTCCATTCGTGGTATATTTGCTATAAATGATGAATTAGTTAGAGATTTCGATCCAAATAGTCCTTGGACAAGTAATATTACATCTATGAAAACAAGAGGCTTTTTTATAAACTTTACGTTTCAGTAATAGTTCTTCTTTTAAACTCACTTAACAAAATAGCAGCTGCATTTGCTACATTTAAACTTTCGGTGACTTGAATATTTCCAAATTTTGGTATAGAAACCCGCTCTGTAATTTGAGACTCAACTTCTTTACAAATTCCGTTAGCTTCATTTCCTAACACTATAATTCCAGAGCTGGGTAAATTCATTTCAAACACATTATCGCCATCCATAAATGCTCCAAATTTTTGAGTGCCTTTTTGTGATGACAAGAAATTTTCTAAATCTAAATATGATACATTTACTCTAGTAATCGAGCCCATTGTAGCTTGTATTACTTTAGGGTTATAACAATCAACAGTTTCTAAACTACATACCAAATCGGAAATACCAAACCAATCACATAATCTAATAATAGTCCCTAAATTTCCAGGGTCTCTTACATTATCCAATGCAATAATGAGTTTGCTAAAATCGATAGCTTCTGATTCGGAAATCTTAAATACAGCCAAAGCCTTATTTGGTGTTTTTAAAAAACTTATTTTGCTTAGTTCTTTTGGTGTGATTATTGTGTTTAAGACATCTGAAACATCAAATTTTAACGTAGTTGTAAAGAGTTGATGTAATTGGAATTTAGAATTTAAAAGCTCTAAAATTGTCTTTTTACCTTCAGCTACAAACAGTTGATGTTGCAAACGGTACTTTTTTTGTTTTAAACTCGTTATCAGTTTTATTTGGCTTTTACTTAACATTCTAACGTATATTTATGCTGCCTCTGACATAATTATTTAAATCTTTTTTTTCAGAGGAAATAATGTATTTTTGAACCTATAATAGGTTTTATAACTTATAAATCTAAACTTATTTATTTTTAGTTGAAACAAACTCTGGCAAAAATATCATTATTTATAATAATTACATTAATTATTACCTCTTGTAATGTTGTAAAGAGAGTTGGAAAAGATGAGCATTTATTAACACAAACTTCAGTTTATGTAAATGATAAAAAAATTACTTCTGAAGAGATTACAAATCTCATTTACCAAAAACCAAATAGTAAGTTACTAGGCTTTCCTTTACGTTTACATATCTATAATTTAGCCAGAGAGCACAAAGACTCTCTTTTCGACGTTTGGTTGAATAAAAACCCTAAACGAAAAAAACGTCTTATTAATGAGCTTTCTAAAAAACAATTAGATAGATTAAAAGAATCTTCTATTGGCTTTAATAAATGGCTGAAAAAAACAGGAGAAGCGCCAGTTATAGTTGACTCTGTAAGAACTAGAAAATCTAAAAATAAATTAGATGGTTATCATTTTGCAAATGGATGGTTTGATGTTGAAACTACTTCAAAAATAATAAGAAATGATAATCAACGTGCTACTATAGACTACAATGTTACCACAGGTAAACCTTATACTTTAGATTCTCTTACAATAAATATCGATTCGCCAATTATAGACTCTCTTTATAAATTGACAAAAGAAAATTCTTTTATAAAAAAGGGAGAGAAATGGAGATTTATTGATTTTGAAAATGAACGAGAAAGATTAACAAATAGCTTTAGAAATTCTGGAGTTTATTATTTTACACAAGACGCTATTAGGTTCGAACATGATTCCAATGGAGCCACAAAGAAAGTAAACAATGTTACTCAAATACGAGACAGAATTATTCGAAATGAAGATTCAACAGCTTTTGTCCCTTTTAAAATATATAAAATAAAAAATGTAAGCATTATTACGGATTATACTTATGAAGACAGAAACAAACCATTTCAAGATTCTGTCAATTATGATGGTTATAACTTATACAGTTATGGCAAAATGAAATACCATCCAAAAGCGATAACAGATGCTATATTTATTTCTAAAGGAAGTATTTTTAAAGATATAGATCGAACTAGATCCTATCGACATTTAAATGAATTAAAGACTTTTAAATATCCTCGTATTGAATATCCAGAAAATATAAATGACACCACATTAACTGCAAATATTTATTTAACTCCTCGTAAAAAATATGGACTGGGTTTTAATATAAATGTTTCACAAAGTAACATCCAGTCTATAGGTTTTTCTTTTAGCTCTTCCTTATTAATCCGCAATATTTTTAGAGGTGCCGAAACACTCGAAATTTCAGCTATTGGTGCTATTGCTGCATCAAAAGATGGTACAAATAATGAAGACCAGTTTTTTGATATTAATGAGATCGGAGCAGATTTAAAACTGACACTTCCAAGATTCTTTTTTCCTTTTAATACCGAAAAGATCATCCCTAAATTCATGTCTCCTAGCACAAGAATCAGTCTTGGGTTTACTAGCCAGACCAATATTGGTTTGGATAAGCAAACTGTTAATGGTATTTTTAATTATCGTTGGAACCCATCACAAACAATTACTAATAGTTTTGATTTATTTAATACTCAATATGTTAGAAATCTAAATCCAGCAAACTATTTTAGTGTCTATCAAAACTCTTTTCAAAGCCTTGAAACCATTGCTCTTGGTGTATATAATACGCCAACAGAATTTATTTTTATTGATGGTAACGGAAACGAAAATTTAATTGAAACCAAAGCCGATGAATTTATAGATTTAGTACTGCAAGATTCAGGTTTTGAAACTTCCAATCCAGACGAATTCCAAACTGTGAATAATATTGGCGAACGGAAAAATAGGTTAACAGAAAACAACCTTATTTTTGCTTCTAATTTTAGTTTCGTAAAGGATAAGCGCGAAAATTTGTTTGATGAAAACTTCTCTATTTTTAAAGTAAAGCTAGAGATAGCTGGTAATGTACTTGCATCTACTTCCAAAATTTTAGGTCTTTCAAAAAATAGTGATGGTCGTTACGAATTATTTGGTGTAGCCTATTCTCAATATGCTAAAACTGAATTCGATTATATAAAACATTGGGATTTAGGCAAAGGCAATGTACTTGCAATGCGCAGTTATTTTGGTATTGCAATTCCTTATGGCAATTCTAATAATATCCCTTTTTCTAAAAGTTTTTTTGCTGGTGGAGCTAATGATAATAGAGCATGGACTGCTTATAATCTAGGACCTGGAAGCTCAGATAGTAATAACGAATTTAATGAAGCTAATATGAAATTAGCGTTTAGTCTTGAATATCGTTATGGATTATTTGGAAATGTTAAAGGTGCCTTTTTTATTGATGCTGGTAATATTTGGAATGCACTCGATGATGTAGAAGATAATAATGCAACTTTTAACAATTTTAGTTCTCTAAAAGATATAGCAATTGGCACCGGTTTTGGCTTACGTTATGATTTTGGTTTCTTTGTATTAAGAAGTGATATTGGATTTAAAACTTATGACCCATCTTATAGAAATCAAAATAGATGGCTAAACGATTTTAACTTTGGTAATGCTGTTTATAATATTGGTATTAATTACCCATTCTAAATGTTTTTTATTTTCTTCTAAGCTATATCGTTTTCGTGGTTTTTTAAAAACAACAAACACCAAAATAACAAGTATTTTATTAAAAATTGTTTACTTTTGATATCTCAATATCATAAAAAAAATTAGAATAATGAGCCATAATATTAAAGCTGGAGTAGCTACTGGAAAAGAAGTTCAAGACATTTTTAAACATGCAAAAGAAAAAGGATTCGCATTACCTGCAGTTAATGTAATTGGTTCAAATTCAATTAATGGAGTTTTAGAAACTGCCCGAGATTTAAATGCTCCAGTAATTATTCAATTTTCTAACGGTGGAGCTGTTTATAATGCTGGAAAAGGATTAAGTAACGATAATCAAAAAGCTGCAATTGCAGGTGCTGTAGCTGGCGCTAAACACATTAATTTATTGGCAAAAGAATATGGAGTTCCTGTAATTTTACACACCGATCACTGTGCTAAAAAATTATTGCCTTGGATAGATGGTTTATTAGATGCAAGCGAACAATATTTTGCTGAAACCGGCAAACCTCTTTATAGTTCACATATGATAGATTTATCTGAAGAACCTATTGAAGAAAATATTGAAATTTGTACACAATATTTAGAGCGTATGGCAAAAATGGGAATGACTTTAGAGATTGAGCTTGGAATTACTGGTGGTGAAGAAGATGGCGTGGATAATACTGATGTAGACGATTCCAAATTATATACACAACCTGAAGAAGTCGCTTATGCATACGAAGAATTAAGTAAAGTAAGTGATCAGTTTACAATTGCTGCTGCATTTGGAAACGTGCATGGCGTTTACAAACCTGGAAATGTAAAATTAACACCTAAAATTCTTAAAAACTCTCAAGAACATATCTCTCAAAAATATAATGTTGAGCATAATCATATAGATTTCGTATTCCATGGTGGCTCAGGCTCTACAGTAGAAGAAATTAGAGAAGCTATTGGCTATGGAGTTATAAAAATGAATATCGATACAGATATGCAATATGCATTTATGACAGGTATACGTGATTATATGAAAACAAACGAGGATTATTTACAATCACAGATAGGAAACCCAGATGGTAATGATGTACCAAATAAAAAATATTATGACCCTAGAAAATGGCTTCGCGAAGGTGAAATTACTTTTGTTGAACGATTAAAGAAAGCATTCCAAGACCTTAATAATGTAAATACATTATAAATTTATGTAGTTTTGTATTCTAACTAACAATTAAATTAGCTTATGGCTTGGTTTAAAAGAACTGATAAAGGAATACAAACACCTACTGAATCGAAAAAAGATACTCCCATAGGGTTGTGGTATAAATCTCCCACAGGAAAAATAATAGATACTGAAGAATTAGAAAACAATTTTTATGTAAGTCCCGAAGATGGTTATCATGTAAGGATTGGAAGTAACGAATATTTTAAAATTCTTTTTGATGATAATACATATAAAGAGCTTGATGCTAGTTTAAGCTCAAAAGACCCTTTAAAATTCGAGGACAAAAAAAAATATAAAGACCGCTTAAAAGATGCACAAGAAAAAACCAATTTAAAAGATGCCATACGTACAGCCGTTGGAAAATCAAAAGGTAAAGATATTGTTATTGCTTGTATGGATTTTAGTTTTATTGGTGGTTCAATGGGAAGCGTAGTAGGTGAAAAAATTGCACGTGCTGCTAAATATGCTTTAAAAAATAAATTACCTTTTATTATAATCTCAAAATCTGGTGGTGCTCGTATGATGGAAGCAGCACTATCATTAATGCAATTGGCTAAAACATCCTCAATGTTAGCACAATTAGCTGAAGCAAAAATTCCATACATTTCTTTATGTACCGATCCAACTACAGGAGGTACTACAGCCTCTTTTGCGATGTTAGGAGATGTAAACATAAGTGAACCAGGTGCTTTAATTGGATTTGCAGGACCTCGAGTTGTACGTGACACAACAGGGAAAGAATTACCAGAGGGTTTTCAAACAGCAGAGTTTCTTTTAGAACATGGCTTTTTAGACTTTATCACCCATAGAAATAATCTAAAAAATAAAATAAATACATATATCGATTTAATTTTAAATCAACCTTTAAGAGCATAAAAAAAGCGACCTTAAAAGGTCGCTTTTTTTATGAAATGGGATTTCATAAGACTAGTTAAGTATAATATCTCTTACATTTCCATTATCATTAGTAAACGTTGCTTGATTATCGCAACCTCCTTCTCCATAATCTAAAACTCCACTAAAATTTGTACGGTCTATATCTACAGAACCACTTACAAAGTAATAACAAATTACTTCTCTACGTAATGGAATAACCACTTCGTAACTATGCGAATTTCCGTTTCTGAAATTAGACGTCC